>DATBYD010000092.1:0-5045 GCA_036513855.1 Steroidobacteraceae bacterium
GCTTGTGCCGGGAAGAAACCATCGGAGAAGGCAGGCCCCTCTTCAGAAAAAAACCATGGCGCGCGCCTGCAGGCGCGCTGCGGCTGGGCATGCAGCGAGCGGCTGAGGCAGGCGCCGGAGGTCCCTCCGACGCCTGCCTCCTCAGTCAACCTGGTGCGCAGTGCGCACCGGTGTCATCAGGAGAATACGCCGTACTCGACCTGCAGGATCTCCCCGGTGTTGATATTCACCAGGATCGCATCGGTGTCGTCGCGCACCCACTCGTAACCCGGCGGCGGGGTCTCGAGGGCAAACAGCCAGTAGTCGCCGAGGATGAAGGCCGGCGCCCAGTAGGCACGCGGCAGGATCTGGCCGTAGCCCCAGCGGTGCGCAACCCAACCCGGCGGCCGATGATAGACACCGACGTGGAAACTGCGCGCCGCCTGGAAGTTGTGCTGGTAACTCCCCCGATCGACAGTCGCCGGGCGGTTATTCCAGCCGTGCGGCTCGGCGACGCGCTGGTAGTTATGCGGACCCTCGTGAGGCTCGCCGTGCGCCGCGGGACGCGCCGGGGGACGCGCCGCCGGGCCGCCGCCGTGCGGGGCTTCGTGCTCCTGTGCCCAAGCTGCCGTCGTTCCTGCTGCGGCCAGGGCCAGGGCCATAATGAAACTGAGCTTCGCTGCATGCGCCACGTTATCAACTCCTTGTGGTGGGGATGGAAATGCTAGCAGACTTGCGGCCGATGTCAGCCATCGCCGCACCGAAGGCCTATGTATCCTGGAGCTCGGGCAAGGATAGCGCCTTTGCTCTCTACGAAGCGCAGCGCTCAGGTCTCGCTGAGGTCGTGGGCGTGTTGACGACGCTCAACGAGGCCTACGACCGCGTGGCTATGCACGGCGTGCGCCACAGCCTGCTCGAGCGCCAGATTGCGGCACTCGCTCTGCCGGCGCTCAAGGTGATGCTGCCGAACCCCTGCCCGAACGAGGCATACGAGGCGCGCATGGCGCGGGCTTGCGCGCAGATGCGCGAGCACGGTGTTACCCACATCATCTTCGGTGACCTGTTCCTCGAGGACATCCGCGCCTACCGCGAGAAGCAGCTCGCCGCCGCCGGCATGAGCGGGATCTTTCCGCTGTGGCGCCGCCCGACGGCGAGCCTCGCCCGCGAGATGATCGCGAGCGGCATGATCGCGCACCTGGTGTGCGTCGATCCGCGGCGCCTCGAGCGGCGCTTCGCCGGCCGCCGTTTCGATGCGACGCTGCTCGCCGAGCTGCCGGCAGACGTCGATCCGTGCGGCGAGAACGGCGAGTTCCACACCGTGGTCACGGCCGGGCCGATGTTCGCCGCGCCCATTGCGGTGAAGGTTGGCGAGGTCGTCGAGCGTGACGGCTTCGTGTTCGCGGACGTCGAAGCCGCCGATGGCGACCCTCAGAAGCGCAGCGTCAGCGTGTCATAGAGCGTGCGCCGCGGGCCGTAGGCGGACTGGAAGATGCCGATGCCCTCGGCGGGACGGATGAGGTTGACGCGGTCGAGGGCGTTGAGAACGGCGAGCCGGTTGCTGAGCGCTCCGACGCCGGGAATGCGCCAGGTGCGCTCGGCGCTCACGTCCGCCTGAAAGACCTTCGGGAGCTGCTGCAGATCGGCAAAGCCGGCGCGCAGCCCGCTGCTGTAGAGCGCAGCGGCGCTCAGCGACCAGGCACCGGACTGCCAGCTGGCGCCGGCCGCGGCGCCGTAGAGCGGCTGGTGATCGAGCACGATCGCGTGGCCGTCGATGTAGGCGAGCTCGGCGGGGTCGAAGTTGAATTGCCCGGTGCTGACCCCCCGCTGCCAGTTGCGGCCCAGGGTGAGGTTGGCATACGCCGTCAGCCCCTCGCACTGGTAGCGCGCGCCCGCTTCCGCGCCCCAGACATGACCCTCCTCGTAATTGAACGGCGCGAAGATCGGCACGACGCCGAACTGGCCGGTGTCCAGATAGTGGGTGGTCCAGCGGTAGTACCCGTCGACCGACAGACTCACATGCTCACCGAGGTGGTGCACGAGGCCGCTGTCCCACTCGCGGTCGTCCTCCGTCAGCGGGGCCGGGATGCCCGGCGGCCCCTGCGCCGTGGTCCCCTGGAACGCCGCCTGCGCCGTCGGCGATATCCCGAGGAACGACGGAACCTGGAAGTACCGCGCCAGGCCGGTATGCACGGTGGTGGCGTCGTCGGGGCGGTACACCAGGGCGATGCTCGGGTCGAGCTGGTGGCCGGAGCTGAAGCCGCTCAAGGTATCCCAGCGCATCCCGAGAGAGGCGCTGAGGCGCTCGCTCAGGCGCCACAGATCGCTCACATAGACGCCGCCGACGTAGTTGTTCGCGTGGGCGTTGTTGACGACCGTCCGGGGCACAACGCTGGTCTGCTCGCCGGCGCCGTTGGCGGGAAACACCAGCGACGAGTCACTGGCACTGACTCGATACTCCGCCGCATAGACGCCGCCGCCGAAGGTGTGCGCGCCGCGCACGAAGCTCATATCGCCCTCGAGCGTGTAGTCGTGATCGTCGTGGCTGGCGGTGGAGGCCACCCCCTGGTAGATCAGCTCCCCTCCCGCATCGGGCTCGAACCGCTGTGTGATCGCGTGCTGGCTATAGGCGAACTGATAGGAGCCGTTGTCCCCGAGCGAGCCGCCGAGCGACAGCACCGCGAGCACGTCACTGAAGTCGAGGTACGAATCGATGACCGCCGACGAGGGCGGCTCGGGCACGTTGACCAGCGCGAACGCAGGCGCGAGTCCTGGCACATTGGGCAGCTGATTGCTGCTGCGCGCGGCCGACAGCAGCAGGGTCAGGGTGTTACCGGCAGTGACCGGGTAGGAAAAGAAGCCGAACGCCTGTCCCTGTTTGCCAAAATCATGAATAGGCGTGGGACCAGGAGTGGCGGAGCTGAATGCGGTGTTGTTCTGCCCGTAGAGCCCGCTCACGTAGCTGCCGAGCCCCGCATGACAGGACGCATACTCGAAGCTCGGCTCGACGGTGTCGCGCTGCCCGGCAAGCAGATTGACATCCCCGAACGGGGGTTGCCCGCAACCGTCCTTGGTCTGGATGTTGACCACGCCGCCGGTGGCGTAGCTGTAGCGGGAGGGCAGCACGCCGTCGAGCAGGTCGAGCCGCGTGATGAACATCGGATTGATCATCGACAGGAAGGGTGGATTGGTGTTGATGTCGAGCGGAATCAGCACGCCGTTCACCTGGTACTGAAACTGCGGCCCTTCGGTGTTGCGGATGTGGATCTGCTGGTTCTGATCGATCGCGACCCCGGGCATCTGCGCCAGCACCGAGGTGAGCGGGGCGGTGCTGCCCAGGGGCGCCGCGGCGATATCGGCGGCACTTGCGGCGTACGCATTGGCCCCCGACGGGGCGACCACCGGACCACCGGTCGCGGTCGCTTCCACAACGACGATGCTGAGGTCGGAAGTCCCGGCATCGGGTGCCGCCTGTACCCCGGCGAAGCCCGGCACTATCAGGATCAATGCCGCGGTCGCGCGAGGGCTCAGCCATCTGATACAAATGCGAATCATTCTCATTCGCATCATAGGAGGTGAGCATACGGGCGGTCAACGCGGCCGTGGGCTTAAGGAGCGTGGGCGAAGGAGGGGCGCAGCACGCCGCCGGGAGGGCACACTGAGCGGCTGCGGGGGCTCTACTGGGCGGCGAGTTGTGCGGCGGTGCCGCCCTTGGTCCCCAGCGTGGCCGCATTCCAGCCACCGCCGAGTGCCTGGATCAGGGCGACACTTGCGGTGAGGCGGCTCTGGCGCAGGGTCAGGAGCGTCTGGGCGTCGCTGAGCGCGATGGTCTGGGCGGTGACGACCGAGGTGTAGGCCACGGTGCCCGCCTTGTACTGGTTGAGTGTGAGCTGCACGGCGAGATTGGCGGACTTCACCGCCTGCTCCTGAACCCCCACCTGCTGTTCGAGGATACGCAGCGTCGCCAGCTCGTCTTCCACCTGTTGAAACGCGGTGAGCACGGTCTGGCGGTAATTGGCCACCGCGGCATCGTAGGCGGCGCGCGCCTGGCGCACCTGCGCCGGGCGTGCCCCGAAGTCCAGCAACGTCTCGCTCGCCGTGCCGCCGAAGGACCACAGGTTGTTCGGCGCGCTCACCAGGTGCGACACCACGTTGCTCGCGTAGCCGTAGGAGCCGCTCAGCGTCAGGTCCGGGAAATACGCGGCCACGGCGACGCCGATCTGCGCATTGGCCGCCGCCATCTGGCGTTCGGCCGCCGCGACATCCGGACGCCGCTCGAGCAGGCTCGAGGGCACACCCGTCGGGACCACCGGCACGAGCGTGCCGAAGGTTGCCGGCGGCAGCGAGAAATCGGCCGGCGGCTTGCCGATGAGTATCGCGATCGCGTGCTCGAGTGTGGCGCGCGTGACGCCGACGTTGATCTGCTGCGACTCCGCGCCCTCGAATTGCGTCTCGGCGGTGATCACGTCGGTCTTGGCTGCGACCCCCACCTTGTACTGGTTCTGGGTGATCAGCAGCGCGCGCCTGTAGGCGTCGACCGTCTGATCGAGCAGCTGCCGCTGCTCGTCCGCGACGCGCAACTCGATGTAGTCGGTCGCCAGCATTCCCTGCAGCGACAGGCGCGCCGCGGCGAGGTCGGCCTCGCTCGCCTGTGCGCTGGCGACATCCCCCTCGATGGTGCGGCGGATCTTGCCCCAGATGTCGAGGTCCCACGAGGCGGTGCCCGACAGCTCGAATTCGTTGATCGGATGCGAGCTCGGCACGGCCAGAACTCCACCGCTGTCGGTGGTGGTGAGCGCTCCTGACTTGGCGCCGGGTCCGCCCGAGCGCGAGCCGGTGGCGTCCACGCCGATGGTGGGAAACAGTCCGGCGCGCGCCTGGCTGACCACGGCAATCGCTTCGCGCCAGCTCGCTTCGGACTGCTTGAGCGTCTGGTTGGAGACGTCGATCTGCTTCTCGAGCTCATCGAGCGTGGCATCGTCGTAGACCGACCACCAGGGGCTGCCGCTGGCCGCCTCGCGCGGCTCGGCCGGCTTCCAGCCGTCGGCTTCCTTGAAGCGCTGCGGCAC
>DATBYD010000093.1:0-4481 GCA_036513855.1 Steroidobacteraceae bacterium
CGACCGGAAACCCGTACCTTCACCCCGAGGGCGCCGGAGCGCATGGTGCTCATCACGGCGCGCTTCATGGCGCGGCGGAACATCACGCGCTTCTCGATCTGCTGCGCGATGGAATCGCCCACCAGCTGTGCGTCGAGCTCGGGCTTGCGGATCTCGGCGATGTTGAGGCGCACGTCGGTCATGGCCATGCCGAGCAGCTGCGCGGTCTCCTGCCGCAGCTTCTCGATGTCCTCGCCCTTCTTGCCGATGACGATGCCGGGGCGCGCGGTCTGGATGGTGATGTTCACCTTCTTGGCGGCGCGCTCGATGAGGATGCGGCTGACGGAGGCGTCCTTGAGCTTGTGCTTGAGGAACTCGCGCACGCGGTAGTCGGTGTACAGGTGCAGCGGGAACTGCTTCCTGCCGGCGTACCAGCGGCTGGTCCAGTCGCGGGTGATGCCGAGCCGGATGCCAATCGGATTGACCTTCTGACCCATGCGTTAATCCTTCTTGCCGTCGCCGACGCCGACGGTGATGTGACTGTTGCGCTTGATGATGCGCGCGCCGCGGCCCTTGGCGCGTGCGGCAAAGCGCTTGAGCGACGGCGCCGCATCCACCTGTATGAGCGAAACCTTCAGTTCGTCGATGTCGGCGCCGTGATTGTGCTCGGCGTTGGCGACCGCCGACTCGAGCACCTTGCGCACCAGCTCGGCGCCCTTCTTGGGCATGAACTTAAGCGTCGAGATCGCATTGCCGACGCTCTGGCCGCGAACCACGTCCGCCACCAGCCGGCATTTCTGCGGCGAGATGCGCGCGTAGCGCAATTTGGAGGTCACCTGCATCGTGCTGTCCTCGCCCCTTTAGGTGGCGGCGGCCTCCACCTTGCGATCGCCCGAGTGCGCCTTGAAGGTGCGGGTGGGGGCGAACTCGCCGAGCTTGTGGCCGACCATGTTCTCGGTGATCAGCACCGGGATGTGCTGGCGGCCGTTGTGCACGGCGATCGTGAGTCCCACCATCTCCGGGATCACCATCGAGCGGCGCGACCAGGTCTTGATGGGCTTGCGATCGTTCTTGGCGGAGGCCACCTGCACCTTCTTGGCGAGGTGCAGATCGACGAACGGGCCCTTTTTCAATGAACGTGGCATGTGTGCTTACGCCTTGGCAGATCAGCGGATGCGGTTCTGGCGGCGCTGGACGATCATGTTGTCCGTGCGCTTGTTGTGACGGGTCTTCAGTCCCTTGGTGTTCCAGCCCCACGGCGACACCGGGTGCGGGTTGCCCTGGCCGGACTTGCCCTCGCCACCGCCGTGCGGGTGGTCGACAGGATTCATGGCAAGGCCGCGCACGGTCGGGCGGATGCCCTTCCAGCGCTTGGCGCCCGCCTTGCCGTAGCTGCGCAGGTTGTGCTCATCGTTGCCGACCTCGCCGAGGGTGGCGCGGCAGTCGATGTGCACCTTGCGCGTCTCGCCCGACTTCAGGCGCAGGTACGCGTAGATGCCCTCGCGCGCGGTGAAGGACACCGAGCTTCCGGCGCTGCGCGCCAGCTGTCCGCCGCGGCCGGGCTTCATCTCCACGTTGTGGATGATCGAGCCCACCGGCACGTGGCGCAGCGACATCGCGTTGCCCGACTTGATGGGCGCATCGGCGCCCGAGCGCACTTCATCGCCAGGCTTCATCCCCTTGGTCGCGAGGATGTAGCGCCATTCCCCGTCCGGGTACTTGATGAGCGCAATGTGGCTGGTGCGGTTGGGGTCGTACTCCAGGCGCTCGACCACGCCTGCGATGCCGTCCTTGTCGCGCTTGAAATCGATGATGCGGTACTTCTGCCGCGAGCCGCCGCCGACGTGGCGCGTGGTGATGCGGCCGAAGTGATTGCGCGCACCGGTCTTGTTCTGGTGCGTGGTGAGGGCCTCGTGCGGGCCGCCCTTGTGCAGGTGCGAGCGGTCGATCCTGACCACCGCGCGCGTGCCTGGCGTTCTGGGCTTGAACTTGATGAGAGCCATTGCGATTTCCTAGGCCTTGGCGCGGGCTTCGTAGTCGATCGTCTGACCGGACTGAAGACTCACGTAGGCCTTCTTCCAGTCCTGCGTGCGCCCGTGCGTCTTGCCGAAACGGCGTGTCTTGCCCGGCTCGTTCACCACCTGCACGCCTGCCACCTTGACTTCGAACATCAGCTCGACGGCCTTCTTGATGTCGGTCTTGGTGGCCTCGCGGCGCACGCGGAAGGTGTACTGGTTGTGGTTCTGCATGGCGAGCGAGGTCTTCTCGGTCACATGCGGAGCGATGAGTACGCTCATCAGCTGCTCGCGGTTCATGGCAGGCGCCCCTCGATCATCTTCACCGCGCCCACCGTCATCAGCACCTTCTCGTAGGCGGCCAGCGAAAGGGGATTCAGCGAAGACACCCCGATCACTTCAACGTGCGGCAAGTTGCGCGCGGCGAGCGAGAGCTTCTCATCGCTCGCCTCGACCACGATCAGGACCGAGCTGAGCGACCACTCCTTGAGCTGGCTCGCCAGCAGCTTGGTCTTGGCAGCCTTCAGCTCGATCCCGTCGGTGACCAGGAGGCGCTCGGTGCGCGCTAGTTCCGAGAGCATCGAGCGGATCGCGCCGCGGTACATCTTGCGATTGACCTTCTGCGCGAAATCGCGCGGCTTGGCCGCGAAGGTCCTGCCGCCACCGACCCAGATGGGTGAGCGGCTGGAGCCCGCGCGCGCCTGGCCGGTGCCCTTCTGCGCGTGCGGCTTTCTGCCGCCGCCGCGAACCTCGGCACGCGTCTTCTGCGCCTTGGTGCCCGCACGGGAGGCGTTGCGATAGGCGGTCAGCACCTGGTGCACCAGCGCCTCGTTGAACCTGGCCGCAAAGGTCGTCTCCGACACCTTGAGCGCGGACCCGCCGGTCACTGACTTCAGCTGCGTCATTTCTTGCCTGCCTTGGCCGGATCCTTCGAGGCCCCGGGGCCGGCCTTGAGCGGCGCCACCGTCTTGCGCCTGGCACGGCGGGCGGCCTTGAGCGACGGGCGCACGATCACCTGGCCCCCCTCCGCCCCGGGGACGGCGCCGCGGATCAGGAGCAGATTTCTCTCCAGGTCCACCTGCACCACCTTCAGGTTCTCGGTCGTGCGGCGCACGACGCCCATGTGGCCGGCCATGCGGCGGCCCTTGAACACGCGCCCCGGCGTCTGGCGCATGCCGATGGAGCCGGGCGAGCGATGGGTCAGCGAAACGCCGTGCGTCGCGGGCATGCCGCCGAAGTTGTGGCGCTTGATGGTGCCGGCGAAGCCCTTGCCCATGGTGGTGCCGGTGACATCCACCGCCTCGCCTTCCTTGAAGAGGTCGGCCTTGATCTCGGCCCCGGCCGCCAGTTCGGTCTTGTCGGCGGCGGTGAGGCGAAACTCCACCAGCGCCTTGCCGGGAGCCACGTTCGCGCGCTCGTAGTGCCCCTGCAGCGCCTTGGAATACAGCTGCGGGCGGCGCACCCCGTAGGTGACCTGCACCGCGCGGTAGCCGTCCTTATCCTGTGCCTTCACCTGCGTGACCCGGTTCGGCAGAACCTCGATCACGGTCACGGGCACGGTCTCACCGGCGTCGGTGAACACGCGCGTCATGCCGGCCTTGCGGCCGACGAGTCCGATAGCCATACCTTCCTCTCACTGCTCGGATACGCTGGGCGTCCGAGGCCCATCGGCCGCGAGCTAAGTTATTGAGACAACAAGAGATTTACGCAAGTCGATCGACTGCGTAGTCTCGAGTGGTCTTGGAGCTTCGCGATGGCCCTGTGGGGCTTGCTCCAACCTCGCCCGATGCCGCTTGCGCGACCGGTCCGGCGCCTGAGGCGCCGGGCCCAAAAGGGCGCGCAGTATAGGCGCGCCCGAGCATCCAATCAACCTCAAGTCCCCGGGCATTTCCCCGGCGCCGCCGCCCTCTTGCGAGGGCCGCGCCCTGGGTCTTCAGTTCAGCTTGATCTGCACGTCGACGCCGGCGGGAAGCTCGAGCTTCATGAGCGCGTCCACGGTCTTGTCGGTGGGGTTCATGATGTCCATGAGGCGCTTGTGGGTGCGCAGCTCGAACTGGTCGCGCGCATCCTTGTCCCCGTGCGGGGAGACGAGCACGGTGAAGCGCTCCATCTTGGTCGGCAGCGGCACCGGGCCCTTGACGGTCGCACCGGTGCGCTTGGCCGTCTCGACGATCTCGCGGGCGGAGCTGTCGATCAGGCGATGGTCGAAGGCCTTCAGCCGGATGCGGATGTTCTGGTTCGCCATGGCACTCTCACTTCAGGATCTTGGTTACGACGCCGGCGCCGACGGTCTTGCCGCCCTCGCGGATCGCAAAACGCAGTCCATCCTCCATCGCAATCGGGCTAATCAGCTCGATCGTCATCTTGATGTTGTCCCCGGGCATGACCATCTCCACCCCGGCCGGCAACTCGATCGTCCCCGTCACATCCGTGGTGCGAAAGTAAAACTGCGGCCGGTAGCCTTTGAAGAACGGCGTGTGCCGTCCC
>DATBYD010000094.1:0-2104 GCA_036513855.1 Steroidobacteraceae bacterium
CTGAGCGGGGAATGGTCGAACAGCCCGGCGGTGCTCACCAATGCCCGTAAAACCGGCTGTTTCCCCGATGTGACCACGTTCAATCACGTCGCCACCAGTTATGGCCCAAACGCCCTGGCCCTGATGGGCAGCAGGATCGACACCAAGAGCAACTACTTTCAGCTCACCACCCATGTCACGCTTGGCACTACCGAATTCACCTTGTACAGTCTTTTGTATCGAACCGCCGGCGGTAAAATCACGCCGTTGCTGCGCACTTTCGGAACGATCTAGAAAACATGCCTCATACACTGTTGCTGCGCCTTCCCGCACCCGGCGATGAGGAAACCGAGTGGCTCAGTATCGAGGACTCGGGCGCACCGAGCACCGCTCGTCAACGCGGCCCCTTGAGCCTGGCCGCCGCCGTGGCGCGCTCTGCGCGCGTGGTGGCGCTGGCACCCGCCTCGCACGTCCTGCTTGCCGAGCCCGAGCTGCCTCCGGGAAGCGGTGTAAAGCTTGCGCGTGCCGTGCCGTTCGCGCTCGAGGAGCAGCTCACCGAGGATGTCGATCAGCTGTCCTTTTCGATCGGTCGACGACGACCCGGCGGCCGCACACCCGTCGCCGTGGTCTCGCGCGACACCCTGCAGAGCTGGATCGCACAGCTCGCCGCCGCCGGCATCGATCCGGTTGCGATCTATCCCGATATCTCGCTCGTGCCGGAGAATCCCGGACACACGGTGCTCTGGCTCGAAGGCCCGCGCCTCACCGTGCGCCGCCCCGGCGGGCTGCCGTTCGCGGTCGAGCTCACACCGGTCACCGAGGCCTTGGTCGTGGCGGGCGTGATACCGGATCCGTTGGTCGAGCCGCCGCGCGAAGGTGAAGTGCCCGCGCCCCTGGAAAGCGCGGTGCTGTATGCAACCCGGGAGGACTGGACGCGGGTACAGGACGAGTTTCAGGGGCTGGCGGGCATGTTCGCAGCGCTCAAGGTGCAGATACTCACGGACGGTCCGCTGCCGTGGCTCGCGCGCAGTCTGCAAGGCACCGAAGCCGTGAATCTGCTGCAGGGCGAGTTCGCTCGCTCCACCGACTACAACGCCCGCTGGCTGCGCTGGCGCACCGCCGCAATGCTCGCCGGAGGGCTATTGTTCGCACACATCGCGGCCGCGATGATCCGAATCCATCAAGCCAATCACGAGACCCAGTCGCTCGACACCCAGATCTCGCAAATCTTCCAGCAGGTCATGCCGTCCGAGAAGATGCAGGATCCACGCCGTCAGATGCAGTCGCGTCTCGACCGGATCCGCCATTCGGGCGCCGGGCCTGAGTACTTCCTGCATGCTCTCGAGGTACTGAGCAGCGCGATAGGGCCGGGGTCCAACACGCGCATCGATTCGCTCAGCTATCGCGAGCAGGCTCTCGACTTGCGTGTGACGGCCCCCAGCCTCAGCGCGTTGTCGCAGCTCTCTCAGCAGGTGAGCAAGCAAGGCTTGACGGCCGACATCCAGTCCTCGCAGCCGGTCGAGGGCGGTATCGACGCGCATTTACAGGTGCGCGTGGCCGGCAGCAAAGGACATCCATGAACGAGCTGCTTGCCAAGCTCAAAGCCTGGTACGGCGCCTTGCAGCAGCGCGAACAGCGCATGGTGGCCGGCGGCGCGCTGACGCTCGCGGTGTTGATTCTCGTGCTCGGCGTGCTGCTGCCGCTGCACGCGGCGGTCACGGACGCCGTCAAGCGCGTCGCCTCGCGGCGCGAGGATTACGCCTGGATGCAGGTGAACGCCGCCGAGGTGCAATCGGGCAGCGGCATGATCGCCAACGACACCGGCGAGGCCCCCATGGTCGTCGTCGACCGCGTCGGCCGCGAGGCCGGCCTCGGCAGCGCCTTGAAGGGAACGCAACCGAGCGGCAGCGGCGTACGCGTGCAGTTGGAGGCGGCTTCTTTCGATACCTTGGTGACCTGGCTTGCTACGCTCGATCAGCGTTACGGCCTTGCGATCGATTCCATCACCGTCGATCGCGCCGCCCGCCCGGGAATAGTCAATGCCAACGTCACCCTCTCCTCGACGCGCAACTAAGGGCGCCGGCAAGGGCGTCCCTGCCCCCGTAGTGCGCGCACGTCCGCTCTG
>DATBYD010000095.1:0-17710 GCA_036513855.1 Steroidobacteraceae bacterium
TCGGCTGGGTGCTGCGCCGTGTGCGCACCCCGCCTCAGCGAGCCATGATTCGGCGGATCACCGGGTTGCGGACGCGCCTCCGCATCTTGCATGCGGAGGCGCTAGTTCCGAAATACCACCGGCTGGTTACCAGCGATGCCAGTAGCCGCCGCCGACCACCACCACCGGGGCAGGGGCCACCACGGCTGCGCCCACATAGGCGCGGGGAGGTCCGACCGGAGCCACGACGCAGCCCGACAGCGCTGCACCAAGACCCAGTGCAATCAGTAACTTTACAATGCCACGCATGTTCCTCTCCTTAAATCACAACGCCTGCTACTAAAAACGCACGGCTGCCTCGGCGGCTGACACGGCGCGGGCGCCGCACCGTTCAGCTGTCGTTAAGCTCGTGAGCGCGGCGGGCAAGTTCGACGATGCGATCGAGAGAGTTCGCGAGGCGTCGCTCACGAGCATCAGGTCGTTGCGCTCAGATGCCGTCCGGACGCGGACTGGGCACGCAAGCCTCGCTCTCATGCACGAACAACTGTGATTCGCGGCCGTCTTCCGCGAACTGCACCGCTCGCTCGAAGACCAGGCCGAGGCTCTCGAGGATTCTGATCGACGCGACATTGCCGGGAGCTGCGATGGCCACGATACGAGTCAGTCCCAGCGAGCCGGTACCGAGTCGCATCACGGCGCGGGCCGCTTCCAGCGTGTAGCCCTGGCGGCGGAAGCGCGGCAGCAGGGCGAAACCGATCTCCACGTCCGGATGCGTGTGACGGTGCAGCAGTCCGCAAAGACCGATCGCCGCCACCGCATCCTTCAGCTCGACAAGGTACAGGCCGAATCCGTAACGCGCGTAACTAGCCAGCGGCCCGTTGGTGATGTAAGCGAGGGCGTCGTCTGCAGTGTGCACGCCGCGATCGCCGATGTTGGCGAGGAAATCCGGATCGTTCATCAGCTCGAAAATGAACGGCCCGTCATCGGGCGTCAGTTGCCGCAGGCGCAGGCGCGCTGTCTCGGCTATCCAGTCACTCATGGCAGGAACACCTGTACGGCGCAAGGGGAACCTTCGGCGATTATTGCGTAGTATGAGCGTGCTTCACACTGTGAGAGCGCCGGCATGATCACCCTCTATCACCGCCCGAAGACGCGTTCGACACGATTCATCTTCCTGCTCGAGGAGCTCGAAGCTCCCTACACCATTCAGATCGTTGCGGGGCGCAATCGGGATGGCAGCGGCGCGGTGGATCGCGCCAACCCGCACCCGCACGGCAAGGTGCCCGCGATCTGCGATGATGGAGTGGTGGTTTTCGAATCTGCGGCGATCGCGTTATACCTCACCGACAAGTTCCAGAAGAATCGACTGGGTCCCACGGTCAGTGAGCCCGATCGTGGCGCGTATCTTTCATGGCTCGCTT
The DNA here is from genome assembly GCA_036513855.1 of Steroidobacteraceae bacterium. Classification (GTDB taxonomy): domain Bacteria; phylum Pseudomonadota; class Gammaproteobacteria; order Steroidobacterales; family Steroidobacteraceae; genus 13-2-20CM-66-19. Next base: position 1,401 of record DATBYD010000095.1, read on the forward strand.
ATTACGCCGGGGTGCTCGAGCCGGCCTTCCTCTCGAAGTTCATGAATATCGAGGTGCCACGCGTCACGGCAGGGTGGGTCGCCGTGGAGGAAGCCATGCCGGCGCTCATCCAGCGCCTGGGCAACGGAGCTTACCTGCTGGGCGAGAGATTCTCCGGCGTAGACATCCTGTACGCCACCTCCTTTGCGCTATTCGCAAACAGCCCGCTGCTGCCGAAGTCCACCGTCATCGAGGAGTACACCCGGCGCGTGGTGAGCCGGCCTGCCTTCGCGCGGGCGATGGCCCGGGACGCTGGCTGAGATCCTGTCTTCAGGGTGGCAAGGTAGCGAAGCAGCATCCCGTGCAGAAGGTCAGTCCGTTCCTATGGTTCGACTCCCAGGCCGAGGAGGCCGCGAATTTCTACGTGTCCCTCTTCAGCAACTCGAGGATTCTGAAAATCGTGCGCTATGGTGCGGCCGGCCCCGGTCCGCAGGGTTCCGTCATGACGGTTGCGTTCCAGCTGGATGACCAGGAGATCACCGCCCTCAACGGAGGTCCGCATTTCCAGTTCTCGGAAGCGATCTCGTTCGTCATCAGCTGCGACAGCCAGGCAGAGATCGACAGTCTGTGGGAGAAACTTTCCGCCGCAGGCACTGAGAGCCGCTGCGGCTGGCTCAAGGACCGCTACGGCCTGTCGTGGCAGGTGGTGCCGGCGGGACTTGCCGAGCTGCTCGGCGACAAGGATCCGGCCAAGTCGCAGCGCGCCATGCAGGCCATGCTGAAGATGAAAAAACTGGATATGGCCGCCCTGAAGAAAGCGCACGCCGGGGCGTGAGCGCCGCGCGTCGCAGCGCGCCGCCAGGTCCGAAAATGGCCACTCTGCGGCGCGGCTCCGGCGTATCGTTGCGGACATGGAGACCATTTCCGGCCTCGATCCGGAGGCCTTGAACCGGGCACGCATCAGCCGCGATGCGCGCTTCGACGGCAGGTTCTATATCGCGGTCACGTCCACCGGCATCTACTGCCGGCCCATCTGTCCGTCGCGCTATGCGAAGCGCGCCAACGTCTTGTTCTTCGGCAGCCCCGCCGCCGCCGAGGCGGCAGGATTTCGGCCCTGCCTGCGCTGCCGTCCGGAGGCGGCTCCCGGCACGCCCGCCTGGCTCGGCACCGCGGCGGTGGTGCGCCGCGCGCTGCGCCTGATCAACGAGGGTGCGCTCGATGAGCAGTCGGTGGACACCCTGGCCGGCAGGCTGGGCATCGGTCCGCGCCACCTGCTGCGGCTTTTCGGCCGCCATGTCGGCGCTTCCCCGATCGCCGTGGCGCAGACCCGACGGCTGCACTTCGCCGTATGCCTGCTCGAGGAAACCAGCCTGCCGATCACGCAGATCGCGATGGCGGCCGGATTCGGCAGCAGCCGCCGTTTCAACGACGCGTTCCGCAGCACGTACCGCCGCGCACCGCGCGAGCTGCGCAGGGCGCGCCGCCGTGGCGCCAGCGCGGGCAATGCCGAGGAAGTGGTCCTGCGGCTGGCCTACCGGCCGCCGTACGACTGGGCCCACATGCGCAACTTCCTCGCCACGCGCGCACTTCCCGGCGTCGAGCGGGTCGATGAGCGCGGTTATGCACGCACGGTCGGTGGTGAGGGCGGTCATGCGCTCATCCGCGTGAACGCCGTGCCGGACGAGGACGCGCTCGAGCTGCGCGTTTGGGGTGCGCCGGCGGCAGCGCTGCTGCAATTGTCATCGCTGGCTCGGCGCGTGTTCGATCTCGCCGCAGACCCACTGCGCATCGGCGTCGAGCTGGCGAGGGATGCACTGGTAGGCCCGCTGGTGCGTCAGTGGCCGGGGTTGCGCATCCCCGGGGCCTGGGACCCGTTCGAGTGCGCGGTGCGCGCCGTGCTCGGGCAGCAGGTGAGTGTCGCGGCCGGCCGCAGGTTCGCCATGCGGCTCGTTGAACAGGCCGGTAGCCCCATCCGCGGGGGAAGCGACGGCCTTACGCACCTGTTTCCCGATGCCGCCGCGCTGGCGAGCGCGAGTCTGCAGACGCTCGGGATCACGCGCTCGCGTGCCGCGACGCTGCATGCACTGGCCCGCGCCGTGGTGGACGGCCGCATCGATTTCAGTGCCGCGCCGGAGGAGGTGGCCGCGGCGATGGCGACGCTGCCCGGGATCGGCCCGTGGACCGCGCAGTACGTGGCGCTGCGTGCGCTCGGGGAGCCGGACGCGCTGCCGAGCGGTGATCTGGTGCTGCGCCGGATGGCCGCTCCCGCCGAGCGACTCCTGAGCGCACGCGAACTCGAGACGCGCGCCCGCGACTGGCAGCCCTGGCGCGGCTATGCCGTGATACACCTGTGGCATGCCGCCACGGAGCGGGCCGCACGCGCGAGCGATGGCCGAATTTCGCCGGCGCGCCCGCGCAGGCCGTTGTCAAAATAGGGAAACGCACACATGCATTGGACCGAAATTGATTCCCCGATCGGGCGATTGCTGTTGGCCGGCACTGCCGAGGCGCTGGCACGCGTGCAGTTCCAGGCCGGACCCCGCCCGCTGCGGCCGCCACGGGACTGGAGTCACGATGCCGCGCCTTTCGCAGCGGTGCTCGGGCAGCTCAAAGAGTACTTTGCCGGCACGCGACGCACGTTCCAGCTGCCGCTCGCCCCGCACGGCACGACGTTCCAGCGGGCGGTGTGGAAGGCGCTGCTGGCGATTCCGTACGGGCAGACAGTATCCTACGGAGAACTGGCGCGGCGTCTTGGACTAGCCAATGGCGCGCGCGCGGTGGGACTTGCGAACGGCGCCAATCCGCTGCCGATCATCGTGCCGTGTCATCGGGTCATCGGCGCGGATGGTTCGCTCACCGGTTTCGGCGGCGGCCTGGCCATCAAGCGCTCGTTGTTGTCGCTCGAGGGCGCGGCGTGCGTCGCCGACCTGTTCGCCGCTGATGCGCTCGCGGGCGCAGCACCGAGCACCCCGGCGCACGCGCTCGTTGTGGACGGCGGCCCGTGAGCCGCCCGGCCGACGGTTGAGTTCGCCAGCACCCATTCTCACGCACACGGCTGATCGGCGTGGCCATTCGTAGTCGGTGTCGTCAGCCCCGGACGCGTTGATTCGCTCGCGCGCCGCATCAGACCCTCCCGCGCCTGCGCAGCAGTGCTGGTAGGATTCGCGGCGAGTTCATCGTCTGTGCAGTTGCAGGGGCTGATCAAATGAAGCGAAGCATCACGCAAGCGTCGTTGCTGTCCGTCGTTATGTGCCTGGCGCTGCCATTCGCCGCACCCGCCGCGCCGCTCAGTTACATCGAGCACGTCAATCCGCCCGGCTCGGCGCCGCTGCCCTTCAGCGACGGCGTCGTAGCGGGGGACACCTTGTATCTTGCCGGGCAGATTGGTATCGATGTGCACACCGGCAATGCCGCCGCCGATCCGGGCAGCGAGGCGCACCTGGTGATGGAGGCCGTCAAGCGCACCCTCGAGCGGGCCGGGCTCAAAATGGACGACCTGGTGTCGGTCACGGTGTTTTGCACCGATCTTTCGCTGTACGACTCATTTAATACCGTCTATAGCGGCTACTTCCACGGGCACTACCCGGCGCGCGCATTCATCGGCGCAAGCCAGCTGGTGCGCGGCGCGCACTTTGAAGTGATGGGCGTTGCGATCAGGAGGACACCGTGAACCGACGGCAGTTCTCTGCCGTACTGGGCGGCGCCGCGGCCGCCACGGTCCTGCCGCCGCCGGCGGGCGCGGCAGCCCCGGCCGCCGGGCTGAGTGATCAGGCCAAGAAACTCTACGCCCGGGCGCTGATCCTCGATGCCAATGCTGCGCCCCCGCTCGAGGATCACTTCCCCCTCCCGCAAGCCGAGCTCGACCTGGTGCGCGGCAGCGGCATCAATGTCATCAAGCTGACCGTCGGCGGCATCAACAGTGACTTCGCGCACACCGTGGCAGCCATCGCACAGACCCAGCAGCTGAGCGAGGTCCATCCCGATTACTTCACCCAGGTTCGGGTGGCGAGCGACATGCAACGCGCCAAACGCGAGGGCAAGCTCGGAATCATCCTGTCTTTCGAGAGTGCGGACATGCTCGGGGACAAGCTCGACTCGCTGGAGGTGTTCCGCGAGCTCGGCGTGCGCGTCATGCAACTGTCGTACAACCGCAAGTCGCCGTTCGCGGCGGGCGTCATGGAGCCCAACGGCGGGGGTCTCACGAGCCTCGGGCGAGAGGCGGTGCGGCAGATGAACCGGCTCGGGATCGCCGTGGACCTCAGCCACGCGAACGCCGCTACCACCTCCGATGTACTGAGTGTTTCGGTCAAGCCGCCGGTCATGACGCACGCGGGCTGCGCGGCCGTGCACGCGCACCCGCGCACCAAGACGGATGAGCAGCTGCGTGCGCTGGCTGCCAAGGGCGGCGTCGTGGGGATCTTCGACCTGCCGTACCTCACCGCCTCGCCGCACCAACCTACGGTCGATGACTACATGGCGCACCTGGAGCACGCACTGAAGGTCGCCGGCGAAGATCACGTCGGCATCGGCAGCGATGTCGGCATCGATCCCTTCGATACCAGTGCAAAGGGGATGGCCGAGTTCGCCAAGGAACTCGAGGAGCGCCGCACGGCCGGCCTGTCGGCTCCTGAAGAGGACCGCCCGACCTACGTCGTGGGACTGAACGTTCCAAACCGGATCGAGATCATCGCCGACCGGCTGCTGAAGGGCGGCTACCCGGCCGCGGTCACGGAAAAGGTGGTCGGCGGGAATTTCGTGCGCGTGTTCACCCAGATCTGGAGCTAGCCGCCGGCCATCGGGCTCGCCGATCGGCCGACGCGCCAGGAGCTTGCCGCCGCAATGCCGGCGAGGCCACCAGGTCCTCGCCGGCATTGACGCTCTCAGTGCAGCAGGTTTTCGGTGTTGGTGGCGTCGTCCACGTAGTAAACCCCGTGCGCGGGGTCGTACACCAGGCCGAACAGCGCACCTGAACCCGGCGGCGAGCCGCTGCTGTCCAGCAGCGCCTTGGCGACCTGGGTACCCGCGGCGCTGATCTCGGTGATGTAGCCATCGCCGCCGTTGACCGTCAGCAGCTCGCCGCCCGGCGTGACGATGAGGCCGAGCGGCGCGTTGAGGCTGCCACCCGAAGACAGCGTACGGCCGATGCCCGCCGAAGTGGTACGGCCGAGCGGGTGGTCGATGACGGCGATGCGGTTGCTGAGCGTATCGGCCACGTACAGCAGCGCCCCGTCGCCATGCTCGCCGCAATCGAAGTCATCGCTCGCGCAGCTTGCGCGCAGCGCGACCCCCGTCGGCCCGATGACCAGCGCCGCCGGATCGGTCCGCTGCGCAAATCCCGAGCCGATGACCGTGATGGATTCGAGCACCGGCATGGCGGTGGCGGACACCTTGAGGTCGAGCCGCGTGACGGTACCGCCGTTAACGACTTGGCCGCCGGCGGCCACGGTGCCGTTCAGCACGTTGGTGACGAACAGTTTCGCCTCATGCTCGCCATCGAAGGCGGCCATGTCCCAGGGACCGTTGATCAGCGAGCCAAAGAACGTCTCGACCGGATTGCCGAGACTGTCGAGCACGATGAGGCAGCCGGCCTGGGCGGTGGCGGAGGTGCCGTCGCTGGTGGGCAGACTTCCCACGATCACCCAGCCCTGCTCGAGGATGATCAGTGCCGTGGTCAGTCCGATCCCTCCGGGGCAGGCGCCGGGGAGGGAGGCGGCGTTGATCGTGGCGAACAGGCTCACGTTCCCGTCCGGCGCCACATCGACAATGGTTGTGCCGGTGCCCTGCAGGTTCGCGGAATTGTTGAAATTGCTGATAAGGATGTGCCCGGCACGCAGGTTGCCGATGGTGCGCCGCACCTGCGCCATGCCGTAGGGATTGACATCCCCGTTGGAAGGTACCGTGGAGGCGATCGTGCTGATCGTCTTAAGCGGCGGCAGCAGCGGATGCTCACCGCCGGCGAAGCCTGGGCCCACGCAAACCAGAACCGACAGCGCCAGCAGCGAGCAAGCGAGCGCCCGGGTCGTCTTAAACGCCTTCATGTGTTTCCCCTTTGTTGTTAGGCAGCGGGACAGCCCGCGGAGTTACGCCGGTGAGTGGCGAGGCGCGGGGCGGCCGGTTCTATCGGAACAGGATGGCCGCGCGCGAATTGGCGCAATTCAGCCCGGCTTGTCGCTCGCCGCCGGGAGCCGCGTGTCGGTCGCGATCCAGTTCACTTCCCAGCTCTTGCCGCCGTCGAGCGAGAAAGCCTGCTCGAAGTGGCACGAGTCTCGGGTGATGGCCGAGATGACGAACCGCACCAGCACGACGCGGTTGCCGATGCTCTCCTGGTCGTAGAACTCCCCGCGCCCGTCTCGGAACTCGCCGACCGTGGGGACACCGAGTGTGCCACCCGCGCCGTTGGAGAAGTTAAGACTCCACTGGCCCGAGTCCGGGTTGTACAGGCGCAGTGACAGCGCTTCGATGTGGCCCGCCGGACCGCTGACCTCAAGTTCCAGCAGGTTGGCGCGGCCGTCCCAGACCTTGCGCACCACCGAGGTACCGTCGTATTCGACCCAGCTCTTCGAGCCGGTCAGCGGGTGCACCAGACGCGAGATATGCGTCTTCCAGGTGCCCAGCTCGAAATCGAAGTCATGCCGGGCGTCGCGCGGCGTGGCCGCGGGGGCGGGGGCGGCAGCGGCAGCGGTGTTGGCGCTCTGCTGGGACGGTGTGACCGCGGGGCTCATCGCGACAAGAAGGCCGGCGAGCAGCACCGCAAGGTGAGGGCGCTGAGTGATGCCGCGTGCGCAGCCGGGGTGCATGAAGGTCACTATAGAGAGGCTCGGCAGCTGAGCGGCAACGACTCGTCGCGTGTTTCGGTGAGTTGGTCGAGGCGCCAGTGGCGCGCAATTGCCGGCTGCGCGCTGCAACCGCTAGGCTCAAAGAGCCATCACCGACGGAGACCCGATGTGCATAAAGTGAGTGCCGCCCGCCTGGTAGCTGGGTTTCTTGCCGTCGTGCTGTCGGGTGTGGCGCTGGCGGCCGACGTGCCGCCGGCGCAGGCGATCGCGCAAGCCCTCGGCGATCCTTCACGGCCGGCGAGCGACACCAGCCGCGATGTGAACCGCAAGCCCGCTGAGACCCTGACCTTTGCCGGCATCAGGCCCGGACAGCTCGTCGCCGACTATGCGGCCGGCAGCGGCTATTTCACACGGTTGTTCGCGCACGTGGTCGGGCCGCAGGGCCATGTCTATGCCGTCGTGCCCGCCCCACTGTTCGTGTACCCGAACATCGTCAAGGGCATCGGCGAGATACAGTCGTGGGCGGTCACCCATCCGAACGTCACGGTGACCTTCGCCGCCGCGCTCGAAGGGGTGAGGTTTCCAAACAAGCTCGACCTGTTCTTCATCTCCCAGAACTATCATGACCTGCACGACAGCTTCATGGGACCGGTCGACATGGCGGCATTCAATGCGGCGGTTTTCGCCGCGCTGAAGCCGGGTGGGATCTATGTTGTTCTCGATCATGTCGCAGCGAGCGCAGCGCCGGCGGATGTGACCGACACCCTGCACCGCATCGAACCTGCCACCGTGCGGCGCGAGGTCGAGGCGGCGGGCTTTCGCTTCGAGGGCGAGAGCGCCGTGCTCGCCAATCCGGCCGACCCTCACACCGCCTCGGTGTTCGACCCATCGATCCGCGGCCACACCGACCAGTTCATCTACAGGTTCCGCAAGCCACCCGGCCGACGCGAAGCGCAGTAACGGCTGAAGGAGTCGCGCCGCACGGGCGGCCTCAGCCAGGCTTGGCCGCGCCGTCGGCCAGGGCCTCGATCAGCAGGCGCGCGAACTTTGGCCCCTTGCCCGCCTCCTCGTGCTTGAAGTACACGAATACATCGCCGCAGGCGGCCGTGCTCGCGCGGATGACCTGCGCCCAGCGCCTGAGGTCCTCGGGCGTGTAACCCTCGTCGCGCAGCCGGAAGTAGCCGTAACTCGCGGTGATCTCGACCGGGGTGGCGAACTTCTCGCTGTCCGCGACGCACAGTGCGAGATTGCGCGCCCTGAGGCGCGCGAACACCTCCGCATCCATCCAGGAGGCATGGCGGAACTCGAATGCCGCGCAGACTCCTTGCGGCAGCTGCGAGGTGAACTCATCCAGCACGGCGAGATCCTTGCGCAAATAGGGCGGCAGCTGAAACAGGATCGCACCGAGCTTTGGCCCGAGCGTCGCAGCGGTCTTCAGGAAATACTGCAGCAGCTCAGCGCAGTCCTTCAGTTTCGCGATGTGCGTGATGCGCTTGGGCGCCTTCAGCGTGAGCCTGAAACCTTCCGGAGTCTCGCGGCTCCAGCCCGCCAGGATTTTCTGGTTCGGAATGCGGTAGAAGGTGTAGTTGATCTCAACCGTGCTCAGCCGCTCGGCGTAGTACGGCAGCATCTTGGCCGCGGGCATTTTCTGCGGATAGAAGCTGCCCTTCCACTCGGGGTAGTTGTATCCGGAGGTGCCGACCCAGCTCTTCATGGCGCGCGCACTGCGCGAACGCTCAGCGGCCGTCGCTGCCGAGCAGCCGCCGGTACTGTCCCAGGTGCCGGATCGCGTGCTGCGGCTTGCCGAGGGATTCGTACAGCCTCGCCAGATTATAATGACAGTCGGCAAGATCCGGGTCCTCCGACAGCGCGCTCTGGTACGCCTCGAGCGCGGCAGCGGGGTTGCCAAGATCCTCGAGCAGCACGCCCTGGTTGAACAGCAGCAGCGCATCGGGGCCCACCGCCGCGAGCGCCCGCCGATAAACCTCCGCGGCTTCTCGCGTCTGTCCGTGCTCGTGCAACAGGCGCCCCCAGTTGATCCAGGCCGCGGCGTTGTCCGGCTCTTCATCCAGGGCGCGCTGCCAGGCAAGAAGTGCCTGCTCCGGAGCGGTGCTCTCGAGCTCGAGCGCCTGCGCAAACCAGTCGTGCGCCACGGCCGCTGCCGGCGCTGGCGCGGACTCCTGCGGGTGCTCCACCACCTGCAGCACGCCGTTCTCGAGGCTCACGTCCAGGCCAAGCAGGTACTGGCCGCTGTCCACCTGGCGGTGGCTCTCGCCATCTCGCACCACGACGTGATCGCCGACTGCGCTGATGGACAGTCCTGACAGCGGCATCGATTCGGGCAGCTCGCGCCGCAGGTTCTCGAGCGAGCGGCGGATGCGCTTGGGCGGGATCTTAGCGTCGATGAGCGCGCGCGCGGTGCGCAGCACGATCAGATCCTGGAATGAGAAGCGGTACTCGCGGCGCGCGCCGCGCGCGGGTTTGACGAACCCGGCCTTGACCAGATTGCGCGTGGCGTCGGGCGAGAGCCGCAGGACCCGCTCCACGTCCCGCACACTGTAGGAGGGCATCTTAGCCGTTGCGCTTGCTCGCCTTGCGGGTCAGCTTCGCCGGCTCCTCGACCCGCTTGGGCGCCTTGCGCGGGCCGAGGCGACTGACCTGCGCACGGGCGCTCTCGGTCTTCTGCAGGCTGGCGCGCAACGCATCCATCAGATCGATGACCTTGCCATCGCCCGCGGGCGCGGTCTCGGACACTGAGATTTCCTGGCCGGCGACCTTCTTCTCGACCGCCGCCTCGATGCGCGCACGCACCTCGTCCTTGTAGGCGTCCGCGTCGAACTTGTCGGCAGCGTGCTGGTCGATCAGCTGCTGGGCGAGCTTCAGTTCCGCGGATTTCACGTCGGGCTTGGGCACGTCGACCTCGCTTGCGCGGCGCACGTCCGCCGCATAGTGCAGCTGCTGCATGGCGAGCACATCGCCGATCGGACGCAGGATCACGATGTAACCCTTGCCGCGCGCGGCCCAGTGGCCGACGCCGCAGCGACCGGTCTGCTTGAGCGCTTCGGTGAGCAGCGCGTAGGGCTTGGCCGCGCCCTTGTCGGGAGCAAGGTAGTAGGTCTTGTCGTAGTAGACCGGGTCGATCGATTCGATGGGCACGAACTCGGAGATGTCCACCGAGTGCGTGCCAACCTCCTCCAGCGCCTTGATCTCTTCGGGGCTGAAGCGCACGTACTGGTCCTTGGCGAATTCGTAGCCCTTGACCATCTCGTCGCGCTCGACGACCACGCCTTCCTTCTGACACAGGTACTGCTGCTTGAGTCGAGACCCGCAGCTCTTGTGCAGCAGGTTGAAGGAGATGGCGTTCGCCGACTGCGTGGCGGTGTAGAGCTTCACCGGAATGGCGACCAGCCCGAACGACACCGTCAGAGAACCTATGGAACGTGCGGCCATGACTGCACCTTAAAACCCGTTTGAGCGGGGGTTATTTCTCACGATCAACACCGAAAGCCTTTGTAAGGCTCTGTTTTGCTTCAAGTACATCATGCCACCTGTCGCCGTTCTTTTCCAACCTGGCCGGCACATTGGCGAGGGTAAAGTCGGTCGGCTCCGCCGCCTCCAGTTCTTCCCAGCTGAGCGGCATGGAGACGGGAGCCCCCGGCACCCCGCGTGGCGAATACGCCACATTGAGGGTCTTGCCGCGCACGTTCATGTTGTAATCGATGAAGATTTTGCCGGTGCGCTTCTCGATGGCCCACTCCATGGTGATGTCCTTGGGGTGCTCGCGCATCACGTGGCGTCCCACGGTCTCGCAGATGTGACGGGCTTGATCGAAGGTCACGGTGCGTTCAATGGGAACAAACACGTGCAGTCCGGTCTTGCCGGAGGTCTTGACGATGGCCTCCAGCGACATCTCCTTGAGCACGGCGCGCAGCCAGTAGGCCACGCGCTTGCCGACCGCGAAGCCGCGCCTGTTAAGTTCGGGCTCGGCGCCCTTGGCCTCCTTGCCGGAATAGATGTACGGATCGATGTCGAACACCAGGTAGTCGGGGTAGTTGAGAATCGAGGCTTCGAGGGCTGCCAGTGAGCTTGCGTAGTCGGTCTTGGCCCCTTGCGCTTCGGGCAGTGGCTGCGCACGCGAGTGCCAGACGTGAAATTCCAGTGTGCCGACCTGACCCAGCCACAGCAGTGTCGGCAGGTTGTTGGCGAGCAGGTAGCGGTGCTGCTCGTCCTTGCTGCCGGAGAACACCGTCACCGACTCGACGAACTGCGGCAGCGCCTGCGACCAGTGCTTCTGAAAGAAGCGCTCGCCGTTGATCCCTTCAGGCATGCGGATCATGGTCAGCGGGCGATCGGCCAGGTGCGGCAGCATGAAGCGCGCGACACTGGCCAGGTAGCGCAGGAAATCGCGCTTGCTGACCGCCTGCTGTCGCGCACCGCCGGCCGGCCAGTAGACGCGGTCGAGGTTGGTGAGGCTGATGCGGGCATCGCCCACTTTCAGCTCCAGGCGTTTGGCGGGATTGTTCAGCTGCTCGAGTACCGCGGCCGCTTCGTTGGCTGCCGCTCCCGCCGGGGCGGCCTCGCTGGGTGCGGCGAGCGCGCGGGACGCCCTGTCGCTTCGCCGCGTGACGCTGGCCGCTGCGATGTCATCGCGCAGACGCAGGAACACCGGCGCCCGCAGCGCGCCGCCCGGCGTCCATTCGCTGTAGGCGACTTCGGCGACGAGCTTCGGCGTGAGCCAGGTCGTCGGGCGGTGCAGCGGCGGCTTTTCGGCGAAGGCAGAAGCGCGGCGCTTAAGTTTCGCGGTGCGCTTGAGCAGCACGCCGATGATCTCATCGTTGAGGCCCGAACCCACGTGTCCCGCATAGCGCAGCGCCTTGCCGTCGCGGTAGCCGAGCAGGAGTGCGCCGAGCGGTTCGCGTGCCCCGTTGCCGCGTGTGTAGCCGCCGATCAGGAACTCGGCCGACTGCGCCGCCTTGAGCTTCAGCCACGCGCGCGAGCGTTGCCCCGGCAGGTAGAGGCTGTCGAGCCGCTTGGCGACGATGCCCTCGAAGCCAAGCTCGAGCGCCGTCGTGTACAGCTTCTCGGCGTTGTCGGACGCGTGCATCAGCTGCAGGTGCGGTGCGGGCATCAGGCACTGCGACAGGTAGCGACGGCGCTCAGCGTAGGGCGCGCCGCGCAGATTGAGGCCGGCAAAATGCAGCAGGTCGAAGCACACCATCGCCACCGGCGCTTCGCGTTGGGCGGCGGCGATTTGCGCAGCGCCCTTGAGCTGCGCGCGGTTCTGCAGCGCGTTGAACGAGGGGCGTCCGTCGCCGCCCAGCGCGACGATTTCTCCATCGAGAATCATCTGCCCGCCGGGCTGCCCGGCGAGCTCCGCGGCAACCTCCGGAAAGACCGGCGTCAGGTCAAGACCGCGGCGCGACTGCAGGCGCACGCCCTGCTCGGTCACGAAGGCGATGACGCGGTAGCCATCGAGCTTGGGCTCGTAGCGCCACTGCGGGTTCGACTGCGGGGCATCCCCGGTTTCGGCCAGCATGGGCTTGAGTTGCTTCGGCAGCGCTTCGGCGGGGCCGCTCGGCGCGAGGCGCGCCGCATCCAGCCGCGCGGGCATCTGCGCCGGCTCGAGCTCATCGAGGCTCACCCCCGATAGCACCGAGTGAGGGCGGCCCAGCACGTCATTCGGCTGTGCGAAGCGGTCCTTGTGCTTGATGAGGAGCCACTGGTTCTTTTGCTTGGTCCTCACCAGCGCAAAGGAGCCCTTGAGCTTCTCTCCGCACAGGAAAAAACTCAGCTTGCCGGCGGCGAGTTCTTCGCGCACGCGCTTCTGCGCCGCGGCGCGATCTGCGAAGGCATAGCGGTGGTCCTCATCGGGGGAATACGCCCCGCAGTCCCACACGATGACCTTGCCGGCCCCGTACTGCTTAGCGGGGATGACGCCTTCGAAGGAGCCGTAGTCGAACGGGTGATCCTCGACCTCGACCGCCATGCGCTTGTCGCCAGGATCGAGCGAGGGTCCCTTGGGCACCGCCCAGGACCTGAGCACCCCGTCGAGTTCGAGGCGAAAGTCGTAATGAAGACGCCGCGCGGCGTGCTTCTGTACCACGAACAGGAGCGGCCCGTGACGCGTGCCGGCGGCCTTGCCCGGCGGCTCGGGGGTGCGCGTGAAAGTGCGCTTGGCGGTGTAACGATCAAGCGATCGCTTGTTCACAGCGAGGTATCCATCCACTGCACCACGACTTTCAGCAGCGCGCTCCTCATCTCGGCGTCGCTGCGGCCGCTGCGGACCGGGACGTGGAAGGAGTGATCGGCACCCTCGATCAGCTCAAGCGTCGCCCGCTCGCCGAGGCGTGCCATGAGTGCCTCGATGCGGGCGCGTTCGGCGAGCGCATCGCGCGTACCCTGAACGAACAGCATCGGGATCTGCACCTCGGCGAGATGCCGCGCGCGCGCATCGGAAGGCTTGCCGGCCGGATGCAGCGGAAAGCCGAGGAACACAAGCCCGCGCACACCGGCAAGTGCCCCGAGTGCCTGCGCCTGCGAGGTCATGCGTCCGCCGAAGGAGCGCCCGCCTGCGAACAGCGGCAGCGCCGGTGCGCGGCGCGCGGCCTCTGCGACCGCTGCGCGCACGGTGGCCTGGCACAGGGCGGGCGGATCGGTACGGCGCTTGCGCCTGTTCATGTAAGGGAATTGGTAGCGCAGGGTCGCGATGCCGAGCGCGCCGAGTTCAGCGGCGGCGGCCTGCATGAACGGATGTTCCATTCCCGCACCGGCACCGTGCGCCAGCACGTAACAGGCGCGCGCGCCGGGCGGCACCAGCAGCCGTCCGGATACGCTCAGTCCGTCCTGTACCGCGAAGCTGAAAGAGTCGTCCAAGTGAACCCTATGCGCCTTTGCGAATCTACCGAGCGGCAGGAGGGTTGGACAGCACCGGCGCAGGGGCGCCGGTCTCCACGCTCGCCACCCAGGCCGCGTAGGGAGCAAGCGTGAGGTGCCCGTCCGCGCCGACACTCCCGGCCGGGCCACCGCTCGACAGCAGCGTCTTCAGCATCGAGCCGTGCACGAGCGGGGCGGCAACCGCGAGCGCAACAGTGGCAGGCTCGCCCGACAGGTTGAGCGATACGAGTACCGTTTCGCCCTCGCCCGTGACGCGCGCGTAGGTCAGGACGCGGGCATTGGTCTGATCGAGCATCACCGTGCGTCCGCTGCGCAGCGCGGCGTTGTTCCGGCGCAGTGCAATCAGCTGACGGTGCCAGTTCAGCAGTGAATCCGGATCGGCTGACTCGGCCTGCACATTGATGGTGCGGTAGTTCGGCGTCACCGGCAGCCAGGTGCGCGGATTGGTGCTGAAGCCGGCCTGCGGGTTTGAGCTGTCCCATTGCATGGGCGTGCGCTCACCGTCGCGCCCCTTCTCCTTCGGCCATCCGCTGATGCCGATCGGATCGCGTACGCCCTCGACCCTGACTGGCGTCGCGGTCGTCTGACCGATCTCCTCGCCCTGGTAAAGCAAGACAGTGGCGCGCGAGGTCAGCAGCAGCGTGGCGACGATGCGGGCGATGCGGGCATTGTGTACGCCGTCGCCCAGGCGATCCCAGCTGCGCACGTTGTCGTGATTGTCGAACACCAGCAGCGGCTGGGAGCCATGCAGCTGCGTCATCGCCTCGGTGAGACGCGTGCGCAGGGTGTTGGCGTCGAGGTGGTTGCCGAGGCCAACCAGGGTATCCATGGGCAGCTGCAGCTCATCGTGCAGCGCACCCCCGTACCAGGGATCCAGGTCCGAAGTCTTCGGCACGTAGGTTTCCCCGATCAGTACCCGCTCACCGGGATAAGCGTCCATCATCGCGCGCAGACGGCGCATCACGCCGTGAACCTCGGGCAGATTGTTGGTGTAGAGATCACTGAGGTTGGGATCGCCCTGGGCGTTCACTCCGCCCAGGGCCGGTTCGTCACGCAGCTCTGCGTCCTCGAACAGCTGCGGCAGGGCGTCGAGGCGAAAGCCGGAAACTCCGCGGTCGAGCCAGAAGCGCATCGCCGCGAACATCGCCTGCTCGACCTTGCGGTTGCGCCAGTTGAGGTCCGGCTGCTGACGGTAGAACGCATGGTAGTAGAACTGCCCGACGGCCGGCACAAACTGCCAGGCCGAGCCGCCGAACAGGCTGACCCAGTTGTTGGGCGGCAGCGGCTTGCCGGCGGCGTCGGACTTGCCATCGTTCCAGACATAGAAGTCATGGTGGGGCGCGCTGCGCGAGCGCGCGGCTTCGATGAACCAGGGGTGCTGGTCCGAGCTATGGTTGAGCACCATGTCGAGGATGATGCGGATGTGGTGCGCTCGCGCCTGGGCGACCAGCCGGTCGAAGTCCGCCAGCGTGCCGTAACGCGGGTCCACGGCCTGGTAGTCGGAAATGTCATAACCGAAGTCGACCTGCGGGGAGGGATAGAACGGTGCGATCCAGATGGCATCGACGCCGAGGGTTTCGAGGTAGTCCAGGCGCTGCGCAATGCCGGTCAGATCGCCGGTGCCATCGCCGTTGGAGTCCTGAAAGCTGCGCGGATAGATCTCGTAGATCAGGGCATGACGCCACCACGGGTCGGCGGGCGCATCGGCCGCTGGCGCGGCCGCGGCGGGCGGCACGGTGAGGCAGCCCAGCACCAAGAGCGATGCTGCAAGCAGTGCGGGCAGCAGTTGCCGCACGCGTGGTGCAAGGCGATCCTGCCTCATTGCCGGGCGCCCACGCGCCGGGCTCGCCCGGGTGCCGTGGCGCGTACGCGGCGCGCGCGCACCGCCGCCACCCAGGCCGCGTAGGGCGGCAAGCTGATGGCGGCGCCGACATCGGCGTCGGGGATTGCGCCCGGGCTGGATAAGAGCGTCACCAAGCGCCGGCCGGCGAGTCCGGCTGCCGCCAGATCGAGCGTGATCGTCTGCGCCTGCGCCGACATGTTCAGCGACACCAGCATGACATTGGCGTCGGTGGAGGCGCGTGCATAGGTCAGCACGCTCGGATTGTCCCGGTCCAGCATGACCAGGCGTCCGCTGCGCAGTGCCGCGTAGCTGCTGCGCATCGCAATCAGGTGGCGGTGCCAGTTGAGCAGCGACTCCGGGTCTGCCAGCTCGCTTTGCACGTTGATCGTCTGGTATCCCGGCGGCACCGGCAGCCAGGTATCGGGGTTGGTGCTGAAGCCGGCCTGCGGGTTGGACGCATCCCATTGCATCGGAGTGCGTTCGCCGTCGCGACCCTTCTCACGCGGCCAGCCGCTGATGCCCATCGGGTCGCGCACGTCCTCGATGCGCTGGGGCGTCGTGGTTCGCTGCCCGATCTCCTGGCCCTGGTACACGAGCACGGCCGCACGTGAGGTGAGCAGCAGCGCGGCGATGATGCGTGCGATCTCAAGATCGTGAACCCCGTCGCCGAAACGGTCCCAGCTGCGCGCCGTGTCGTGGTTGTCGAACACCAGCAGCGGCTGTGACTCATGGATCTCGGTGGCCGCCTCGATCAGGCGCTGCCGGAAGATGGCGGCATCGAGTTTGCTGCCAAGGCCGACCAGGGTGTCCATCGGCAG
>DATBYD010000096.1:0-20573 GCA_036513855.1 Steroidobacteraceae bacterium
CGAGCGGGGCGGCATCCTGCCGCCCCGCGGTTGGTTAATCCGGCACCTTCTGCGTGAGGTAAATCCCCGGCACGCCGTGCGCGTTCAGCCCGATCGCGAGCAGGTGTTCGCCGGAGTCGGATTGCCACAGATGCACCAGCGGCAATCCCTGCCGCCGGAAGCTGCGCGCCGTACGGATGATCTCGGGCTCCTTCTGCCAGCGGACCGGGAAGGACACGGCGAAGCGCCCTTCCTCGGAGCCGGAGGCGGCGCCCACGTCCGGGTTGTGCAACGCGAGCATCCCGTGGCGCGGCTGATCCAGCGACACCTGGCTCTTGGGCTGCGCCGGGATGCGCGGCGCGGACCAGGCGAGCGCAGACACGGGCAGCGCCCGTGTACCGGTTGCAACGGAGTGCGGCGGGATGTTCCCGACCGTGTCCGCGTTCACGAGCGGCGCTGCGCCCAGCGTGAGCATCCCTGCGGCGACTGCAAAGCTCCCGGTTTTTAACTTTGTATTGCGTGACATGGGCTTTCCTCCGTCACGTGCATTGTTCTGCAGCGCGGGTCGCCTGACAGACGGAGGCGCGCGGCAACCCGCGTCAGCCGACGCTGACCGGACCCCGGGACTGTCGCCCCCTGACGACGCCCCCGGCGGGACCGCAGGCGCGGCAGGCGCCGTTTCAGCTGGCGCGCGCCTCGTCTTCGCGGATGGTCTTGCCGCTCGTCCACAGGTGCCAGGCGGCCCAGAACCCGCTCGGCGCGAGCAGCAGCAGCGCCCAGCGCAGCGACTCCGGGCCTGCGCCGAAGGAGGCTGCAAACCAGTCGCTCAGGCGCCCGACGATCCCCGGCGCCAGCACGAGGTTTGCGACATTGGCAAGGAACAGCAACAGGGCGCAGGTCGTGGCGCGCATCGGCGCCGGGACCACGTTCTGCAGCAGCCCGAGAATCGGCCCGATGTAGAAGTACACCGCGGGCACGAAGATCCACAACAGTACCGTCGCCGCCTGCTCGGACGACACCCAGTACACAAGGATGGAGGGAACGGTGGCGAGGGCGGTGATCGCGGCCAGAAGCCGCGCCACGTAACGCGGATCGGCGGCCGCGCGGCGCGCCATGAGGCCGCCGGTGAAGAGCGTGGCCAGCGTGCCGGCGCAAAGATGCATGAGTCCGAGAAGCTGCCCGGCCTGCCCCACGGTCATGTGATGCGAGCGCTGCAGGAAGGCCGGCGTCCACCACATCAGCCCCCAGCTCCACAGCGTCGCCACGGAACCACCGATGAGCAGATGGACTGCCGAGCGCTGCGTTGCAATGAAGCGCAGCGTCGCCGGGAGGGAGCTGCGCTCCTTGGGGGCTGCGATGGCGTCGAGTTGTCCGCGGCGCGGCTCGCGCATGGTCAGCCACACCACGCCGGCGAGGATGACACCCGGGATGCCCAGAACCAGAAATGCCGCGCGCCAGCCGCCGCGTTCGGCAGCCGCGCCGGCCACCGAGGAGCCCAGCCAGGCGCCCAGGGAAGCGCCCAGCGCGTAGACGGTCAGTGCCATGGGTCGGCGCGCGGGCGGAAATTTGTCGGCCAGGATCGATGTGGAGGGCGGCGTACCGCCGGCCTCACCGATCCCGACGCCGAAGCGCGCCAGCAGCAGTTCAAGGTAGTTGTGTGCCAGGCCGCAAAGCGCGGTCATTCCGGACCATATCGCGAGCGCCAGCGCGATTATGTTGCGGCGGTTGGCGCGGTCCGCGAGCGCGGCGACCGGGATACCCACCGTCACGTAGAACATCGCCAGCGCGATGCCGCTCAGGAACGCAACCCCGCTGTCCGAGAGGTGCAGCTCCTTGCGAATCGGCTCGATCAGCGTCGAGATCGAGAAGCGATCCGCGATGTTAACAGCGTAGACCGCGGTGAGCACCGCGAGCACGTACCAGCGATCGCGCGGCGCGGGGGCCGCCGGATCCGTCACCGCGCGCCGCCCGAGGCTCGCCGTGAGGGTTGTCCTACTCGTCGTGCGTGCACCTTGCGCGCATAATATCAACGGCAGTGGGAGGAGCCATGGTTTTGATCGATGCCGTGGTGGTGACACTCGCGGTCGGGGCGCTGCTGTTGCTGTGCGCTTACCGCTGGCGCAAGGTGCGCCTGGCACAGTTCGCACGCCGTGCGACCCAGGGTTGCCTGTCACAGCGTGACGCGGCCTTTGCACTCGGACGCGCGATATTTGGCGCCGTGAAGCGCGGTCGCGACCCGGTGTTCCTCACCCCGCTGCTGGCCTCACTCGGGGCATCGCCGACGACGATTCTGCGCGAGGGTGGCTGCTGCTCGGGTGTGCACCGGCTGTTCATCACCGCCCTCGACACCCTCGGGATCCGCGCCGCCCAGATCACCGTCTACCGGCGTGAAGATCCGGCGGCCGCGCACTGCCTGGCGCAAGTCACCGCCGACAGCGAGAATCTGCTCATCGATGTTGACTACGGAGTGTGGCTGCGCCGCGCGGATGGCGCGCCGATCGATCTGGCCGGCCTGCGCTCCGGACTCGTTCCTGCCATCGAGCCGTTCGTGCTGGACCGGGAAGCCCCCCAGGTGAACAGCGCGCACACCCGAGCGGCCGGTTATCCCGACCGGGACTATTATCGCTTCGATTACGGCCTGACCCGCACCGCCAACTGGGCGTTGAGCCCACTGAAGCGCGCCATCTACGCGGTGCTGCATGCTCTGACGCGCGGGCGCGTGGACTTTCTGCTGTTGCCGCCGATACTCGAGTGGCCCGAGGTACTGCTGGCCGCCGGGCTGTGCTTTGCGACGGTCATGCTGCTGGCGGCGCGGGCGCTCACGTAGAGCTAGGCTGCAGCCCCGCGCCCGCCGCCGCGGCCGTCACGGGCTCCAGCGCCACTCACTGGCATTGTCACGACAGCCCTGGCCGCCGGCTCCCGTCCACGCCCGCCCGCGAACCACGCGGCCGCTGGCAGCGCCGGTGGCCTCGCCGTGACGCAGCGCCCGCACGCCGTTGACCCACACCTCATCGACGCCGGTGGCCAGTTGATGTGGACGCTCGTAGGTCGCGTGATCCTGCACGGTCGCCGGATCGAACACGACGACGTCCGCGGCATAATGCGTCTTGAGCATCCCGCGATCCGCCAGGGACAGCGTCGCTGCCGGCAGGGCTGCGAGCTTGCGGATCGCCTCCTGCAGGCTCAGGGCCTTCTCCTCGCGCACGTACTTCGCGAGTACGCGCGCGAAATTGCCATAGGCGCGCGGATGATTGTTGGACTTCAGAAACACCCCCTCGGGGGCTGGCGCGGCCTCGTCCGAATCGAAGCTCACCCAGGGCAGCGCCACTTCGCGGCGCACGTTTTCTTCAGACATCAGGAAATACGCCACCCCGACGCGCGAGCCATCCTCGATCACCAGATCGATCGCGGCGTCCTCGGCGGAAACACCGCGCATGCGGGCAACTTCCGCCAGCGTCTTGCCGGTCAGCGGTTTCAGTGCCGGGTTCTTGAACGCGAGCAGCAAGGTACCCGACGCGCCCGCAGCGCCATACAGGTTCTCCCACTTGGGCGCCGGGTCGCGCATCTCCGCCAGCACCCGCGCGCGTACCGCCGGATCCTTCAGGTGGGCGATCCAGGCCTCGAGCCCTCCATCCTGCACCCAGGGCGGCATCGCGGCGTCAAGGCCGGTCGCACCGGCGGTGTAGACATACATGTCTGCGGTGATGCGGGTGCCTGAGCTGCGCGCAGACTCGATCGCTGCGATCAGCGCATCGAGTTTGCCCCAGTTGCGCTTGCCCGCCACCTTCAGGTGATAGATCTCGGCCGGTGCGCCCGACGCGCGCGCGATGTCGAGCGTTTCCTGCACCCCCTCGAGCAGCCGATCGCCCTCACTGCGCATGTGAACGCTGTAGATCCCGCCGCAGCGGGCGGATTCACTCGCGAGCGCGGTCAGCTCCGGGGTGTGCGCGTAGTCATTCGGACTGTAGATGAGCGCGGTGGTCACCCCGAGGGCGCCCTCCTCCATCGCCTGTCGCACCAGGCCACGCATCTGGGTCAGCTGCTGTGCCGTCGGCTGCACGTCGCGCTCCCCGAGCACGTAGGTGCGCACGGTGCCCGCCCCGACGTAGGAAGCGACATTCGGTGCGATGCCGCGCTGCTCGAGCTTGTGCAGGTACTCCCCGAGCGTCGTCCAGTCCACGGCGTAGTGGATGTCGCCCTGGCGCTTTAGCGCCAGCTCCTTCATCTGCGGGTTGAGCGGACCCATGGAATCTTCACCCAGCACCTCGAGCGTGACGCCCTGGCGCAGATCGCTGAGCGCACGGCCGTCAGCGAGCAGGGACTCCTCCGGATGAGCCAGCATATTGATGAAGCCGGGCGCGACAGCCTTGCCGTGCGCGTCGAAGCGCTCGCGGGCGGGCCCGGGAGCCTTCGGCCCGACGTAGGCGATGCGATCGCCTACGATCACCACATCGCCGATGAAGGGGGCGCCGCCGCTGCCGTCGTAAACCGTGCCGCCACTGATCACGAGGTCGTAGCGGGGCGCATCCGTGCTGCCGGCAAGCGTCGTGGCGGCGGGCAAGAATGCGCCCAGGACGAGCAGGCACGCGAGAGGACCGCGGGTGATCATGGACTGGCTCCCTTGTCGGCAAGAAGGACGCGGCTCGCGCCGGCCAGCTCGATTCTAGAGGCTTACCGGCCAGGGATCAGTTGGGTTTTTGCGGACGGCTCGCAGCCTCGGCACTCTGCACCCGATCCCGCAACCCGTTCAGCGCGGCCGGCAGATCCTTGCGCAGCGAGTGTGTCACGAGCACCTGGGGGATCCAGAACCCCGGGTCGACATATACCTGATACTCCACCACCGTTGCGGTCCCATCGGCGGTGCGCGTGAGCAGCCACTCGCCGGTTTCTTCCTTGAGATCCCCGCTCACCCGCCGAAAGTCGATCCGACGCGGCCGGTCATATTCCGCGCGAAGCACATAGTGCACCGACGGCAGCAGCCACGAGTAGCTCACCTCATGCTCGATGTCTTCCCAGCGGCCATCGGGCGCGCCATCGACTCGACGGCAGCGCTTCAGACCGGGCACGAACGAGGGAGTCTGCCGGCAGTCGGTCATAACGTTCCAGACCGCATCGGGCGTGGCTTGAATACGGACCGCTGCCCGAATCTCGCCCCGTGGACGCGACGGATCAACCGTGGGGACCGCCTGCACAATCACTTCCCCGGCGGCCAGGCGACGCTGGATCTCCGGCGCCTGCGCCCATCCGGGTTGCGCGGCCAGCGTGAACGGCTGCAGCAGTGCAATAGCTGCCCCGATGGGCAGTGACGGCAGGACTTTCATCCCGAGTAAGGGGGGTACAGGCTCACTCTCGTAAGTATGCGCGCGGGGGCCGTCAGTTCATTCGGCAAACGAAGGCGTCAAGCTTGCGAAAGCGCTCCGGCTCATTCTACCGTCCGACGATGGCCACCCCCTCCTACGATGACATCGTGATCGGTGCCGGCGCGGCCGGACTGATCGCGGCCGGCGAGTTGCTCCGGGCCGGCCGGTCGGTCCTGCTGCTGGAGGCGCGCGGGCGCATCGGGGGCCGCATCTGGACCCGCCGGGAGCCGGGTTTCCCGACACCCATCGAGCTGGGCGCGGAGTTCATTCATGGACCCGCACCGACTACCCGCGCGCTGCTGGCGAAGGCGGGCATTGCCGCCATCGAGTCCTCGGACTCCCACCTGACGCTTGCGAACGGGGAGCTCGCGCCACAGGATCATTTCTTCGCCAAGATCCAGCAGGCCCTGCGCAGCACGGATGTGCTCTCGGGCCGCGATATGTCCTTTGACGTCTTCCTCGAGCAGCATCTGGCGCAGCGGCTGTCGAGCGAAGAGCGGCAGTACGCGCGGATGATGGCAGAAGGGTTCGACGCTGCCGACACCTCACGGGCGAGCGCGCGCGCCCTGGCGGACGAATGGACCGGAGCGACCCTGGGTGAGGTGCCGCAGTCACGTCCCCAGAACGGCTATGAGGCGCTCCTCGCAGCGCTCGTGGCGGAACTCAAACCCGAGCGGCTGCGGCTGCAGCTGCACTCGCCGGTACACACGGTGCACTGGTCGAGGGGTGCGGTCGAGGTGGCCGGAGAATTCATCGGCGCGCCCTTTCAGGCGCGCGCCGAGCGCGCCATCCTCGCCCTGCCGCTCGGCGTCATGCAGCGCCCGCCCGGCACGGCCGGCGCAGTACGCTTTAGCCCGGCGCTCGAGGCCAAGCGCGAAGCACTCGGAGCACTCGCCTCCGGGCCGATCGTCAAGATGCTGCTGCGCTTCGCTTCATCCTTCTGGGACTCCGTGCACAACGGTCGCTTTCGCGACGTGTCGTTCCTGCACGCGCCGGGCGCGCCGATCCCGACCTTCTGGACGCCGGCGCCCGTAGAGGCCCCTTTGCTGGTCGCCTGGGCCGGCGGCCCCACCGCACTACGCCTGGCCGACGCGGCATCACCGGCGCAGATCGCGCGCAAGGCGGTTGAGATTCTGCAGAAGCTTTTCGGCAAAGGAGTCGATGTGGGCAGCCAGCTGCAGGGGTACTACTACCACGACTGGCAGCAGGATCCGTTTGCGTGCGGTGCCTATAGCTATGTTACGGTCGGCGGCGGCGCGGCACGGCAGGCCCTCGGGCAGCCGATCGAGGACACGCTGTTCTTTGCCGGTGAAGCCACCGATACCGACGATGAAGCCGGCACGGTCGCCGGTGCGTTGCAAAGCGGCATCCGGGCGGCGCATGAAGCGCTCGGTGCAAGCTGACGCAAGCGCGCTGCACGGTGCCTGCCGCTTCGCTAGCATAGTCAGCATGCGAAAAGCCGTAGCGCATGGGTGAGGAGCGCGCGTGATTGCCAAAGGAATCGTGCTGGCCGGCGGATCCGGGACCCGCCTGCATCCGGCGACGCGCGTCGTTTCCAAGCAACTGTTACCGCTGTATGACAAGCCGCTCGTGTACTACCCACTGGCGACGCTCATGCTGGCCGGTATTCGCGACGTGCTCCTGATCGTGACGCCGGAGGACCGCCCGCTGTTTGAACGGCTGCTGGGCGATGGCTCGCAGTGGGGCATCCGCGTGCGCTACGCGACCCAGCCCGAACCGGGCGGAATCGCCCAGGCGCTGCTGATCGGTGAGGCGTTCATCGCCCGGCAGCCGGTGTGCCTGGTGCTCGGCGACAATCTCTTCTACGGGCACGGGTTCCCGGAGCAGCTGCGCAGGGCGGCGGCGGACGAGCACGGCGCGACTGTCTTTGCCTACTACGTGCGCGATCCGGAGCGTTACGGGGTCGTGGAGTTTGACTCGCAGGGACGTGCGATTGGTCTTGAGGAGAAGCCGCAGACGGCGCGCTCGCATTACGCCGTCACCGGGTTGTACTGTTATGACGCCCGCTGCGTGCAGATCGCGCGGAAGCTCAAGCCCTCGGCCCGCGGGGAACTCGAGATTACGGACGTGAACCGCACCTACCTCGATGCCGGCGAGCTGCGCGTCGAGGTGCTCGGTCGCGGCGTGGCGTGGCTCGATACCGGAACGCACGCATCGCTGCTCGCGGCGGCGAACTTCGTCGAAACCATCGAGTCGCGGCAGGGACTGAAGATCTGCTGCCCCGAAGAGATTGCTTTTCGGCAGGGTTTCATCGACGTCGCCCAGCTTAAGCGGCTCGCGCAGGGCCTCGGACGATCCGGCTACGGCAGCTACCTCGAGAGCGTACTGAGCGAGCGGGTCTACTGATGCAGCTAGCCGGCCAGGCACTGCCCGGAGTGTTCCTGATCGAGCATGACTCGTTCGAGGATGCGCGCGGCGCATTTTTCGAGTCGTGGAACGAGCGCGCACTGAGCGCCGCCGGTATCGAGGCACGCTTCGTACAGGAAAACGTCAGCGTCTCGCGGCGTTTCGTACTCAGGGGCCTGCACTATCAGATCCCGCAGGCGCAGGGGAAACTGGTACGGGTCCTCGCCGGCGAGATCTTTGATGTGATCGTCGATCTGCGCCGCTCCTCTGGCGCGTTCGGGCGGTGGCTCGAGGTGCGGCTCAACGCTATCGAACGCCGCTCGCTTTGGGTGCCTGCCGGCCTCGCACATGGCTTCCTCGCGCTCGCGCACGACACTCAGGTTCAATACAAGGTCACCGACTTCTGGGCCCCCAGGTCCGAGCGCACGCTGGCCTGGAACGATCCGGCTCTCGGTATCACCTGGCCGCTGCCGGCTGGTATTTCACCCATCCTGTCCGACAAGGATCGCCACGGGCAACCGCTTGCCGCCGCCGAGACCTACCCTTGATCGCGCTCATTACCGGTGCCGGCGGTCAGCTGGGGAACGCGCTGCGCGAGGCGGCGCCGCCGGGAATGTCGGTGCGGGCGGCAACCCGCGCTGAACTGGATATCGCGGATGAAGGCGCGGTGAAGTCGGCGCTGCAGCAGACCCAGGCGGCGCTGGTGATCAATGCTGCAGCCTTCACCCGCGTCGATGACGCCGAGACGCAGCGTGAGGCGGCCATCCGGGTCAATGCCCACGGCCCGGCGGTGCTTGCCCGCGCCTGTCGCGACAGCGGGGCGTGGCTGCTGCACGTTTCCACCGACTACGTGTTCGACGGCGGCCAGAACTATCCCTACACTGCCCACGCGCCGGCGCAACCGCTGAGTGTCTACGGCAGGACCAAACTGGACGGCGAGCTTGCGGTGAGCCGGGAGCTCAGCGGCCGCAGCGCCGTGGTGCGAACCTCCTGGCTGTACAGCCCGGGACACCGCAACTTTCTAACCACCATGCTGCGTCGCATGGCAGACACTAAGGAGCTGGGAGTCGTCAGCGATCAGATTGGCGCACCGACTGCGGCGTCAGGATTTGCGCGGGTGCTGTGGGCTCTCAGCCAGCGCCGCGCGAGCGGCTGCTATCACTGGTGTGACTCGGGCGTCGCCAGCTGGTTCGACTTCGCCGTGGCCATCGCCGAGGAGAGCGTGGCGCTGCGCATCCTGCCGTCGGCGCCGCCGCTCGTGCCGATAGCGGCGGCGGACTATAAGGTCGCGGCCGCGCGGCCGCGCTTCAGCCTGCTCGACAAACGCGACACTGAACATCTGCTCGGTATCCGCGCGCCGCACTGGCGGGTGTCGCTGCGTGAAACGCTCGGCAGGCTTGCCGCGCGACGCCCGTCTGCAGAGGCACGATGAGGCGCCTGCTGGTCACGGGCGGCGCGGGGTTCATCGGGGCAAACTTCTGCCACTACTGGGGCACGGCTCATCCGGCCGATCGGCTGGTTGTGCTCGACCTTCTCACCTATGCGGGCAATCCGGCGAGCATCGGCTCACTGATCAAAGCCGGGCGGATGCGCTTCGTGCAAGGTGACATTGCGGATCGTGAGCGGGTGGAAGCGCTGCTCAAGCAGGAGCAGATCGACACGGTGGTGAATTTTGCGGCGGAGTCTCACGTCGACCGGTCCATCGCCGACCCGCACAGCTTTCTGCGCACCAACGTGCTGGGCACCCAGGTCCTGCTCGAGTCGCTGCGCAGCGCATGGCTTTCCGCCGCGGCGGCGGCGGAGCGACGCTTTCACCACATCTCCACTGATGAGGTCTACGGTTCACTCGAGCCTGATCAAGCCGCCTCCAGCGAAGCCTCTGCGTACGCCCCCAACTCGCCCTACGCCGCGAGCAAGGCTGCGGCCGATCATCTGGTGCGCGCCTATGCACGTACCTACGGCCTGCCGTGCACCGTCAGCAACTGCTCAAACAATTACGGGCCCTACCAGTTTCCCGAAAAGCTTCTGCCACTGTGCATCGTGAACCTGCTGCAGGGGCAGCCGCTGCCCATCTACGGCGACGGCCTGCAGATCAGGGACTGGCTGCACGTGAGCGATCATTGCCGCGCCATCGATACGATCCTGGCCGCCTCGCCGGCCGGTGAAACCTGGAATATCGGCGGCTCAAGCGGGGATTCGAACCTTGCGGTGGTCGAAACGCTGTGCGATCTGGTGGATGCGCAGTTCAAGGGCGCCGCAGACCTTGCGATGCGCTTTCCGCACAGCGCACCTGCGCGCGGCAAACGCTCCCGAGAGCTGATCCAGCACGTGCGCGACCGGCCCGGACACGACCGGCGCTACTGCGTCGATTCCTCCAAGCTCAGGCTGCGCCTGGGGTTCACCGCATCGACCTCCCTGCATGACGGCCTCAGCGCGACAGTGCAGTGGTACCTGTCAAATGAAGCCTGGTGGCGCCCCATCCTGAGCGGCGAATACCGGAACTGGTATGAGCAGCAGTACGCTGCCGACCGCGGTCCTTGACGACGCGCCGGCGCAGGCCTTGCACGAGCCGGCGCCGTGATCGTTCACCTGATTGACGGCACTTACGAGCTGTTCCGGCACTTTTACGGCCTGCGTCGCTTCAATCAGGGCGAGGATCGGCCCTTTGGCGCCGTCGTCGGCGTGTTGAACACGGTGTTGCAGATGATCGAGCAAGGCGCCACGCACCTGGGTGTGGCGACCGACCACGTCATCGAGTCATTCCGCAATCGCCTCTGGCCCGGTTACAAGACCTCCGATGGCATCGATCCGGTCCTGCTGGCGCAGTTTCATCCGCTCGAGGAGGCGCTGGTTTCCCTGGGTGTCGCCGTGTGGCCGATGACCGAACTCGAGGCCGACGATGCGCTTGCCTCCGCCGCAAGAATCGCCTCGGCCGATGAAAGCGCCGGGAAAATCTGCATCTGGACGCCGGACAAGGACCTGGCGCAGTGCGTTGAGGGCGATCGCGTCGTGCAGGTCGATCGCAAGAGCAAACGGATCCGCGACGCCGACGGCGTGCGCGAGAAGTTCGGCGTGGAACCGCACCGGATCCCCGATTTTCTGGCGCTGGTCGGGGACAGCGCGGACGGCTATCCGGGTATCGCCGGCATCGGCCGGGTCAGCGCCGCCCGCCTGATCGTCAAATACGGCGCAATCGAAGAATTTCCGCCGGCGGTGCTCGGCGAGCGCCGAGCACTCGCCCTGCTGTTCAAAGAGCTGGCCACCTTGAGCAGGGACGCCGAGCTGTTCACGCGGGTCGAGGAAATCAGGTGGCGTGGGCCGACCGATGCCTTTGCGGCCACCGTGGCGCGGCTCGGCGAGCCGCGACTGCTCGCGCGCGCCATCAAGGCGCCGGTCGCGACGGCTTGACCCGGGTGCTCAGTCGATGACGGGAGTTGCCGCCGCTGCGCGCAGGGACCTCGGCGTTCGCATGAACATCAGCAGCGGGAACGCCATCAAGGTCATGACGAGCAGGAACAGGAAGTCATCGATATAGGCGATCATCGCGGCTTCCCGCGTGACCATGGCGTCTATCAGCGCCAGAGTGCCCGGCTGCGCCAGATTGAAAGCCGATGCCAGGGGGCCATGCAGCAGATCCTTGTTTGCGGCGGCGATGTTTTCGACCAGCCCGGCGTGCGCGATCTGCGTATTGCGCACGAGCAACACGTTCACCACGGCAATGCCGACGGCGCTGCCGATGTTGCGGAACAGACTGTAGATCGCTGTACCGTCGGCCCGCATCTCGGACGCGAGAGTGGCGAAGGTCGCGGTCGTCAGGGGGACGAATACCGCCCCCATGCCGATCCCCTGCACCACGCCCGGCCAGATGATGTCGCTCTGGGTGATTTCGCGGTTGTATTGCAGCATCTGCCACAGCGAGATTGTCGTGATTCCGAAGCCAATTCCCAGCAGCCAGCGCACATCGACCCGGCCGACGAACCTGCCGGCGACCATCATGGCGAGCATGGTGCCGATTCCGCTCGGCGCGGTGACCAGACCGGCGAGGGAGACCGGATAGTCCAACAGGTCCTGCAGCATCGTCGGCAGCAGCGCGCGGGTAGAGAAGACGATTGCACCGACGAAGAACATCAGCAGCGTTCCGGATACAAAGTTTGCGTTCTTCAGGAGACGATAGTCGAGGAAGGATTTCCCGACCGGAGTGAGCGCGGTGTGCGTCACGAAATAGGCGGTACTGGCGACGACAATGACGGCTTCCACCCAGCTCTCGGTCGAGCCGAACCAGTCGTTTTGCTCACCGCGGTTGAGCAACAGCATTAGCGCGCCCACTGCCAGACTCAAGGTCGTGAACCCGAACATGTCGAAGCTCACGCGGCGAGCGGGCGCACGCCGACGGATGTAGCGCCCGACACCGTAGAAAGCCAGTGAACCGATCGGGACATTGATGAAGAACACCCAGCGCCAATTGAAATTTTCCGTCAGATAACCGCCGAGCGCGGGACCTAAGATCGGGCCCACCATGACGCCGACGCCGAACATCGCCATCGCGGTCCCGTGCCGCTCGCGCGGATTGATGTCGAGCAGCACTGCTTGCGACAGAGGCACCAGGGCGGCTCCGAGGAATCCCTGCAGGACACGGGCGACGACAATCTGCGCCAGGGAGCCGGCGACACCGCACAGTACCGACGCCGCGG
The DNA here is from genome assembly GCA_036513855.1 of Steroidobacteraceae bacterium. Taxonomy (GTDB): domain Bacteria; phylum Pseudomonadota; class Gammaproteobacteria; order Steroidobacterales; family Steroidobacteraceae; genus 13-2-20CM-66-19. The sequence continues at coordinate 12,398 of DATBYD010000096.1, forward strand.
TGAATCCGGCGATCGAAACGAGAAATACCTGCTTCAGCCCGAACCGATCGGTGAGCCAGCCCGTCAGAGGCGTAGCGATACCGGCCGCGACGATGTACGAGGTGAGGACCCAGGTGATCTGGTCCTGCGAGGCCGACAGGCTACCCTGCATGTGCGGCAGAGCGACATTTGCGATCGTGCCGTCGATCGCCTGAATGACGGTCGCCAGCATGATCGACACGGTGATCATGCCCCGATGCGCAGCCTCGTAACTATCACTCACCGCAGCGCCTCCCCCAATGCTGTGAACCCCCTCCGCCGCCTCGTTGCGCATGAGGTCGTCGACCCACGCGGGCGTTGCCGTTTCGCTTTGCGCGAACAGGGCCAGAGGCGGTCGCGAGGTGATGATAATGGGCGTCGGGGTCGACGCGTTTCCGTGCCAAAATACGCAAACTCAGTCGTGCGCATCCCTTCCGGCCATTTGCTTGACAACGCCCGATCGGCTGCGTAGCGTGCGCCGACCTCGCGTGGGGCCATAGCTCAGCTGGGAGAGCGCTTGCATGGCATGCAAGAGGTCGGCGGTTCGATCCCGCCTGGCTCCACCAATGAAATCAGTGGGTTCCGAACTTGAACTCGACTGGATCCTCGGTCCCGTCCCCATCGTCTAGAGGCCCAGGACATCGCCCTTTCACGGCGGTAACAGGGGTTCGAATCCCCTTGGGGACGCCAATCAATCAGTTCGTTATCTGAGTGCGGAAGCCTCGCACCCACTTTGGGCCCGCGAATTCAGCGCAAGCGGGCGGTCGGGACAGGAGCCAGCCACGCAAGGCTCAGCCTCGCCGCTCGCGCTCGTGGCAAGCAGCGACGAACCGTCGATCCACGTCTTCTAGTGTGATGCAGCCAGAAATAACCTGGAAGGCACATCGAGGGCCGCTCGCTTTGCTGCACTGAGTCGCTCGCCAGCAAGGAATAGGGGCTCAGGCGTCGTGCGGCGGCCCACCCGACAGACGGCGCCGGGCACGGTAGGCATCGAGCAGCGGCTGGTAGGCACAACTCTCGCCACCGAGCACCGCCACCTGGTGACCGATATAGAGGGCGTCCAGGTGGCGGTAGTCCTGCGGTCCGTAGCCGTACGCTGCAAGCGCCGCTTGGACCGCCTCGGTGAGATGGCGCCGGAACGCGCTACCCGTGCGAGGCTTCAGCCGGTCCGACTCGATGATGCTGTCCTGCAGGAACCTGAGCAGATCCGCGCCGAGAGGATAGTTGCTCGAGAAATGCTCCCAGTCGAGCAGCACCATCTCCCCCGACGGAGTTACCAGCAGATTGCCGGCGGAGAAGTCGCCGTGAATGACCGACAGCCGCCAGCCGGCGGCCATCGCGTGACGCACCGCCAGCTGAAAGTCCTGACGAATGTCGTCACCCATCTGCAGGCCGGCCAGCTGCTCTTCCACATCCTGCCAATCGTCGGCGCCAGCCCCGTCGCTGCCGCGCAGGTGGGTCGTGAGCTGGCCGCACAAGTCAACGTAGCTGGCGATCGCGCGCGTGAACAGCTGCGGCACGACGCGCGGGTCGTAGTGACGCGGCAACAGGTGCGTTGCCAGCGACCGACCGTGAATATATTCGTAGCGACGCCACACGCGTCCGGAAATGCGCACCGTGCCGCGCGGTTTCGCCCAGCGTATCGGTAGTGCAGGAAGTTGCTCCTTCAGCTCCTGTTCTAGCGCCCCCAGGATTTCGAACGAGCGCTGCAGCCTGCGGCCGGCGTCCTCGTGACCTTTCTTTTCCACCTCCAGTATCTCCACCGGCACGCCCTGGTCGCAAATGACGGCGAGAGTCTTGAAGTTCTGGTTCACTTGCACGACCGTGCGCTGCGGGGCGGCAATCTCCGCCCAGGGAAGCGCCGCTGCGGAGGCATCGGGCGCAGGCTTCTGCGCAAAAATCACGACCTCGTTCTCGAGCGTTCGGTACACCGCGCGATTGTCGGTGAGCAGTCGGCGCACGCTGCCCGCGAGCGAGGCGGCCGGATTGACCCTCTCGAGCAGCGCCTTTCTGCCCGCATGGTCGTCCAGGCCGTAGAGGACCCTCTGCCGGTTGTAGCCCTCGAATACACCCTGCACTGACACATTGTCGTAGCCCGCGCGCTTAACCATGCGCTCGTACTGCAAAGGCGTGTGGGTGTAGGTGCGATAGCCGCGCACGGCGTGTTCCGAGCCATGGAAGGGAGTCGCGCGCAGGCGGCAGTACAGGTCCGCCAACCTGCGCGGCATCACACTGGTGTACGGCAGACCCGAATGGTCGCGACCGCCCAGCAGCGCTGTCGCCGCGTAGCGGGTCTCGACACCGACGTACAGGTAGCCACCCGGGCGAAGCAGTGTGAGACTCTTCCTGAGGAACTCCTCCTGCAGTTGCTTCGGGTCGCCCTCGCCCCACAGCCCAAAGTATTCGAGCACGCCATTCAGCGTGATCAGATCGAACGACTCTGGCGGAAACGGCAGCTCCATTGCACTGGCAATGACCGGAAACACGTTAAGCCGATCCTGACGCGCACGGGTGCGGATGAATTCGGCGCGCTCCGGCACGGCCTCCAGCGAGACCACGCTGTCAGCGTACAAGGCCAGGTCGCAGGACATGAATCCCATGCCGGCGCCGATGTCCAATACGTTACGGATGCGATTCCAGGGCATGGCATGCAGGAAGTCGGCCCGGATCGGCGCCAGCAGGCGCGCGGTGACCGGCTCATCGGGGACGCATTTCAGTAGCGCCGTGCGCCAGTGGCTGCCGGCCGCCTCCTGCAGCAGCTGGCGCATCGTTTCACTGCCGATCTCACCCCAGTATTTCTGTCCGAACAGAAAGCGCGGGATACCCTCATGGTCCGTCATGCAAGGCTCGCCTGTCGCTGCGCAGATCGAACCCTCGCTCACGTCGTTGCCGCATTTCGGGCACCGCAGTGCCACGGGAAACTTCCCAGCGGAAGAACAGAGCGGAATCGCGGGGACAGCCAGGTGGCGATGGGCGCTTCGCTCGTGGAGCCCGCTTGCGCGCCGGCGGCCCACATGCGCCGCCGTATCCACGGCTGTCATGACATCCGATGCCGTGTCGGCACACTCAAGTCCCACGCCGTGCTCCTGCTGTCTTTCATTGCAATCTCCCTGTCACACTACCGGCCCCGCGGTGACATTGCGGTCGCGTAAGGGGCACATCGAAGTCACGTCACACTACGTGGCGATGCGACATAATCACGGCAGTCAAGCGGACAGCCGGCGCGGGGCCGGGACGGTGATAGCGGCCACCGCGCGGGAGCGACGGAATTGCGCCGCTGGTGGATTTAGTCGGGCCGTGACAGCCGCGGGCTGCCACACTCTCATCGGCGCCACGACGTCACGCTGATCGGCGCCACGACGTCACGCTGAGGGGTCCGCAACCCTCCCGCACGCAGGGACCAGCGCGACGACCCGCGCGCTTTTCAGCAGGGCTCGCAACTTGAAAGGGCCGGTCACGCTCGCCGGCAGAATCGCGCCTCGCACTACCCACGCTGCAGGGCGGCTCGCTGCGCCAGCCTCCCCGCCCGACTTTCTCGCGGGTATCGAAGGAGGAAGCGGCAGCTATTGAGGTACGATCAGCTCGGGTTCGCCAGGACAGCGTCGATGCGCCGCAGCGTGCGCTCGCGGCCGAGCAGTTCAAGGGTCGCGTCGATGGGCGGCGAGACTGCAGTACCCGTCACCGCGACACGCACGGGTTGAGCAACCTTGCCAAGCCCGGTTTGAAGCCGGGCCGCGAGGTCATTAAGCGCCCCGTGAATCGCGGCGGCGTCCCAGCGCGCCAGCGAACCCAGCTGCTCGCGTACCTGCGCCAGAGTACCCAGCGCATCACCGGCGAAGTGCTTGGCGGCCGCCTTGGGATCGACGTCGACGCTCTCGACGAAGAAAAAGCGGCTGTTTTGCGCCATCTCCTTGAGCGTTTTCGCACGCTCGCGCTGCGCGACAATCACTCCCTCGAGCAGTGCCTGATCACCGCTGTCGAGACCTAAGCGGCGCAGCTGAGCCCGCAAATAGGGCACAAGCGCGGCGGGGGCGCTGCGAACCATGTGCTGCTGATTGAGCCACAGCAGCTTCTCCGGGTTGAAGGCGGATGCTGCTTTATTCACATCGTGGATGTCGAATGCGGCGATCATCTCCTCGCGCGTGAATACTTCCTGATCGCCGTGCGACCAGCCCAGACGCACCAGATAATTAAGGAGTGCGTCGGGGAGATACCCCTCTTCCTCATATTGCAGGACGCTCACCGCACCGTGCCGCTTGGATAGCTTCGCGCCATCGGGGCCGAGGATCATGGGGACGTGCGCGTAGGCGGGCAAGGTCGCGCCGAGCGCCTGCAGCATGTTGATCTGACGCGGGGTGTTGTTCAGATGGTCATCGCCGCGAATGACATGGGTAATGCCCATCTCCATATCATCGACCACAACGGAAAAATTATAGGTCGGCGTGCCGTCCGAGCGCGCGATGATGAGATCATCCAGCTCCGCGTTCTGAAAGGTCACCGGGCCGTGCACCAGGTCCTGCACCACCACAACGCCATCGAGCGGATTGCGGAACCGTACCACCGGCTCCACTCCCGGCCGCGGCTCGGTGCGCTCGCGGCAAACGCCCGCGTAGCGGGGCTTCTCCTTGCGCGCAATCTGCTGCTCTCTTAGCGCATCAAGCTCCTGCTTCGTGCAGTAACAGCGATACGCCGTCCCCGCCTGCAACATGCCCTCGAGCACCTGTTTGTATCGCTCGAAGCGCCGAGTTTGGAAGTAAGGTCCCGCATCGGCCCGCAACCCCAGCCATTCCATCCCCTCGAGAATCACCCGTACCGCCTCGTCGGTCGAACGCTCGCGGTCGGTATCCTCGATCCGCAGGATGAACTTCCCAGCAGTGCGTCGCGCGTATAACCAACTAAATAGCGCCGTGCGCACACCGCCGACGTGCAGCAAGCCGGTGGGACTCGGGGCGAAGCGCGTAACAACGGTCATGGGGGCGCGCATGGTAGCAAGGCTGGCGCCGCTGCGCTGCGCCCGAAACTGCGGGACCTGTTTGCCTTGTCGGCGGGGCGCCTATAGACTTTTCCGGCCCTAAAATGGGCGGTTCGCTCACGGGTTGAGCACGGCTTTCACACGGCGGCGGCGCCGTTCCGAATGCAGTACCGCCCATCAGACCGTTGCGGAATGCCGCCCGGGAGATGCGTGCATTGAGCCGGCTCGCAAAATTCGCGCGGCGATCTCCCTATGAGCACATCTGGGCCGGCCGGCGCATGGTGCTGCAGCAAGCCCAGACTATCCGGGCGCGGGTCCGGTACGGCCTGCCGGCGCTTCTGGGCCGACCGGTGTCCTACAACGGGCGCGAGAGAACGACCTACATCGTCGGACTGTTCGGCAGCGGACGATGGTATCTCAACGAGCTGATCGTGCGACATCTGAGAGAACGTGCCGAATACTATTTCAAGGACACGATGCACCTGCGGGCGCATCCGGGGCCGACGGCGCTGATTTACAGCGGCCATGCCACGATCAAGCATGTGGCCTGGGGTCAGGCGCTGCCGAGCGTAACCGCCCGCCTGTCGGCCTCGCTCCGTACCAGGCACGCAGATCTCATCTTTATCTATCGTCATCCCCTCGATTCACTGCTGAGCAACTGGGTATGGGTGCGTGAATACACGCGCCGCAAGAGCTTCGAGGTCCGTGGCATCACCGCGGCCTACCGCAGCACCGAGGATCTGTGTGCCGCCCTCGAGCAGAATTTTGCCGAGTTCAGGGCCTTTGCGGAGGGTGATCCGGCCTTTTCTGCGAGCCTTCCCCGACTGCGCCACATGGGCCAGGAGTTTCTCTCCTTCCGGCAGTTTGTGGAGGAAACCGCCTTGTTCATCGAATACGCCACGCTGTCGCTGCGGTTCGAAGACTTCATGGTCGATCCGCACCGGGAGTTTTCCCGTATCGCCGAGCTGATGTCGGCCGATGTCGACGTGAGCAGCCTGCCGGTCGCTCGACCGGAAACCAGGCCCTATAGATATAAGACTGTTGCGCAGAAGGTGCCGCACTTCCGCCGCTACATCGACGAGCTAGATGCGCTCACGAGGACGCGGATCGAGAAGCTCGGGTACGAACTGGCGGTCTAGCCGCGAATCCCCAGGCTCGGGCGGCGGAGCGCCGTGCGCGCCGTCGCTAACTCGTGCTCTGCGCGAAATAAATCCGCGTCGTGTAGGGAACAGCAATCATCGAGGGTAGCGTGGCGAGGTAGGCGGCGATTTCTCCGATGATGCGCTCGAAGAGCGCATCGGTCCCCGCCTGGCGTTTCAGAGTGGCGTGCGATTTCCAAGCTTCCACGATGTCCGGTCGCGGCATCTCCCACACGAAGTGTCCCTCGATGGAACGCACGGCGGAGAAGCGGCGGCTGGCAGCGATGACGGCGGTCGGGTCCTCCCGCCGCGACCCGTACGAGTAGTCGGGGATGTGCGACTTGATGATGCCCTCGATACGTTGTTGCACCGGATCGCCGAGATTCCTGTGGTTCCACAGGCAGGCGAACCAGCCCCCGGGAACCAGCACACGCGCCGCCTCGGCCATGGCCCGACTTTGGTCTACCACGTTGAACGAACTGCCAAAGAGGATCGCATAGGCGCTGGCGCTCGCGAGCCCCGTCGCTTCGCCGGTGCCCACCGACCAGGTGACCGACTTACCGCGGGTATTCTCGATTCCGATGGTGCGCATCGCCTCGTTCGGCTCGACCGCGTGCACTTTCAGGCCGTGTTTCAACAGCTCCTTGGTAAGTTTGCCGGTGCCGGCGCCGATCTCCGCGACCGGCTGCGCGGCGGTGCAGCCAATTGTCCTCAGCAACTCCTCGATGGCGTCGTGGGAGTAGTCGGCGCGCTTGTCGTAGTGAAATGCGTGCGCGGTGTAATCCCATTCGACCTTGGGAGCGAAAGTGTCTGTGACCATGGATCTCCTCGATCAGGTAGGACTCATTCCCGGGCCCGTGGGGGCTCCAGCGCGGCTCGATCTTCGAGCCTGAGCTCTTCGGCCGCCAGGTCCGCGTCGAAGAACAGGGCCGAATGGCCGGACAGCGCGCAGTGGCCGCTCGAGCCCCATCCCCACGGCGGTTTTGCCGGCCCCAGTCCGCCTCAGGGCCCGCGCTCTCTACTCTACGCTCTTCAGGTCCGCCAGACTGCCGCCGCTGTTGCCCTCGCTCCGGCCCCTACGTGAGCGTCACGGTCGAGGGCACGTCAACATTCAGCATGCTGCTGCGCGGGGCGGCTTCCTCACCGGCCTGGCGTGCGGAATTGCCGCGTTTGCCTTGCGGCAGGGCCGCCTATAGACTTTCTGTCCCTAAAAATGGGCGGTTAGCTCAGCGGTAGAGCACTGCTTTCACACGGCAGGGGCCACTGGTTCGATCCCAGTACCGCCCACCAACTACAACAAAAACTTCCAGCGCTTCTCTCAGGCGAAGGCGCGGACGCCAGCGTGCGGCCGCTGGTGCCCTCGGTTTGCCTACGGCCAGGAAGCAGCCGCGATTTCCGGCCCTCTAGCGGAAAATCCCGGACCCTGAGTCGCGAGTTTGGCGTCGTCGTTTGGGGCAGTGAGCTTCCCTGCTCACTGACGGCGGCAGCCCTCGACCAACACCGGACATCCGACCTACGCCCATAACCTCGCGTCAGTGGTCATAGTTACTCGGCTCAGGTCCACCTTCGACCCTGTTCGGTCTGCGTGCCTGCCGCTGGCCAGTACTCAGATCTGGCCCAAGGCCGCTGATGAATTTCCGCCGCAGCATTTTGACGACTATCGTCGCGACGTCGACGGCGCGGCCGAACTCGAGGCTACCGGCAGTGGGGATGCCGAGCTGCGCATTCCCGGCAGCAACATGGGAACCTTCCGGCGATATTCCGCGTACGACGCCCCGTGTTCGGATAGCAGATCCCTTTCCTCGAATTGGATCGCCAGCACGATATAGGCGGTGGTCGCCAGGGCAAAGACCAGATGCGCGAGCGTCATATGAGGCGTCATCCAGAAGGCGAGCAGGAAGCCGAAATAGAGGGGATGGCGAATGATCCGGTACGGGAGCGGTGTGCGGAACGGCACGGGGGTATAGGGCTTGCCAATCAGTAGCAACCACACCTGCCGCAGGCCGAACAGGTCAAAATGGTTGATGAGGAAGGTCATCACCAGCAC
>DATBYD010000097.1:0-187589 GCA_036513855.1 Steroidobacteraceae bacterium
CGCGGGGAGCCACAGCAGCATGTCCCAGCTTGTCAGCGCGACGGTCCCCTGAAGCGCCGATCCGCTCGCGCAGCGCGCCGCGGATCGGCGCTTCAGGGGACCGTCGCGCTGACAAGCTGGGACATGCTGCTGTGGCTCCCCGCGCTGTTGTACGCCACTCCGCCAAAGTACCAGGTGCCGGAGGCGAGGTTACTGATGGTGTAACTCGATTGAGTGGCGCTGGCCAACGTCACCTGCTGGTTGAGGTTCGACGCGGAGGTACCGTAGGAGATGATGATGCCCGCAAGATTAGTGAGCGGAGTGCCGTTCGTGTTCTGCGTGGGCGGCACCCAATTGACAGTCGCGCTGCCGGTGCTCGGCGGAGTGACACTCGCCGGGGTGACCGTGACGGTGAAGCCGGGCAGGGCGCTCGAGGCTTGCCCATCGCTCACGCTCAGGACGATATTCGAGTAGGCCCCGGTCTGGGCGCTGGTGGGCGTGCCCGACAGCAGTCCGGTGGCGATGCTGAAGTTCGCCCAGGCGGGTTTGTTCTGAACGGAGAATGACAGCGTCATCCCGCTCGGACCGCTGGCTGAGGGCTGAAACGAGTACGCGCTGCCCGCCACATCGCTCGTGGCCGGTGTGCCGGCGATCGTCGGCGGCGCCACCGGAGGCGGCGCTGGCGGCGGAGTCGGCGGCGGAGTCGGGGGCGGGGGCGGGGGCGGCGGGTTGCTGGCGGTCGCAACCACCCTCACGGCGAACGGCGTCAGAACCGCGCTTCTCCAGCCGTCACTGGCCGCGATGACGATGTCCGAGTACGTGCCGACGCTCGTCACCGGGGGGGTGCCCGACAGCTGACCGGTGGTGGGGCTGAAACTCGCCCACGCCGGCTTGTGCTCGATCGCGAACACCAGTGTGCGGCCGTCCGAGTCCGTCGCGACAGGAGTGAACGAGTAAGCCGTTCCGGCAGCGACGCTGCCAGCCGGGGTACCGGTGATGGTCACTTCATCGTGCCGATGACGACGCCAGTCGGTGCTGTCCTCGTCCGCCGCCACGCTGGCGGTGCACCAGCTGGTAGCTGCTGCGAGAGCGAGAATGACGACGATCCGCCGCAGCGGTCCGTGCTTGCAGAAACGCGCTTGTTCCATGTGCCTCCCCAAAATCAGCTCGCAGGGGGGAAGCACCGCCCGAACTGCGGGCCGCTTAAAAAGCGCGCCGCAGCGTTCGTCTGACGACAGCCCTCACTGGTCCGAGAGCCTGCCGGCAACCCCGCTGTCTCGGTGTCCGCCGAGACCGGAGGCTTTGCGTCCCCGCCTTACGACGGGTTTGCCCTTGCTCGTAAATGGCCGCACCGGCTGCCGAAGACTCGATGCCGTGGCCCATTTGCGTGCATTCGTTACGCAGTACAGCGCGCCGATGCGTTAAGCGCAAATGTCTCGACGAGACGACGCCCCTTTTTGGCGACACCGGAATGTCGCGCACGAGGCCGCCGCGCTGGGGAAAAAAGGCCGCGGCCCATGCGAGAGGGCCGCGGCCGAGCTGACAAGTCCGCCGCGTCGCCGGCTACGGGACCGTCGCGCTGACCACGGATGACATCGCGCCCTGAACGCCGGTCGTGGTGTAAGCGGCCGCAGAAAAGTACCAGGGTCCGGCCGAGAGATTGCTGATGGTGGTGCTCGTCTCGGTTGAACTCGCCACCTGCACCATCGAGTTCAGAGCCGTCTTAGAGCTGCCGTAGTAGATGCGCACGCCCGCAAGGTCGGTGAGCGGCGTGCCATTGGTGTTCTTGGTGGGCGGTACCCAGTCGACGGTGGCGCTGCCGGTCGAGGGGGGCGGCGTGGGCGTGGTGGTTTTGCTGACCGCGACGCTGAAAGCGGGCAGGGAGCTCGAGGCTGTTCCGTTGCTCGCAGTGATGATGATGTCGCCGTAACTGCCGGTCTCCGAACTCGTCGGCGTCCCATCCAGAAGGCCGCTCGAGATGCTGAAGGAGGCCCAGTCCGGTTTGTTCGTCACCGAGAACGACAGCGTCTTGCCGTCAGGGTCCTTGGCGGTGGGCTGGAACTTGTAGGTGTTGCCCGCAATCACGCTGGTGGCCGGCGTGCCGGAGATCACCGGCTTGTCGGTGGTGCCGGCCGCGGCAGTCACCTTGATGCTGTACTCCGGGGAGGTGATGTACGTGACCCAGTCGGTCACCGCAATGAAAATATCGCTGTAGGTGCCGACGTCCGCGGCAGTCGGTGTGCCTGAGATTCGGCCGTTCGCGCTGTCAAAGCTCGCCCACTTAGGCAGACCTGTAATCCCAAACCCGAGGCCGCGCTTGGACGGATCGGAAACGGTGGGTGTGAATGAAAGGGTCTGTCCGACGCTGATGCTGCTGGGCGGCGCGCCGGAGATCGCCAGTCCGTCGCCGGATGCCTGTGCCGCGGTGGCGACGCAGGCGGCGACAGCGGCGAGGGCGCAAACCAGCAGCCGATGCAGCGGTGCGCGGGCGAAAGAGTGAGCTTGGGTCATGTGCCTCCCCCGGAAAGAGTGGTGATGTGGCCGCAAGGGAGGCACTTCCGGCGGCAAACCACAAAGCTCTGCTTGGCAGTTCCCCGGCAACCCCGATGTCTCGCCTTCTCGAGACTGGAGGCTTTGCGTGCCCGCCTTACGACGGGTTTGCTCTCTAGCAATGACTGCGGCGGGGCTCTTCACTCGCACCGTGTCGCAGTCTTTGCGCTGGAGCTCGCGGCGAAGTACATCGCGCACGAACGTGGATCGCAAATGTCTCGATAGAGCGACGTGCGAATCTGGCTACACTTGCGCAGTGCGCGCCTGCACGCAGCGAGCGCGACGAGTCCGGTGCTGCGAAATTTTGCAGTAGCGGCCCGAGCGCAGCGAATCGCGCCCGCTGCATGTCATGTCGATGGATACAGGCCGCGCACGCGACCGAACAAACGCGTGAGCCCGAATAGCGCATCGATGCTGGGAGTGGCAACACCAACTCGCGCACCGATCTCGCGCACCGCGCCCACCAGCGCATCGAGCTCGAGCGGCCGCATCGCTTCAACGTCCTGCAGCATGGAGGTCTTGAACACGCCGAGCTTGCGGGTCACGGCGAAGCGATCCTGCGTCGACTCGCGCACGTCGCACCCGATGCGAGCGCCGACCGCGGCCGCCTCGCGCATGGCCGCCGCGCAGAATGCGCTGACCAGCTCGTCGTCGAGCATCCGGTCGGTGCTGGCGCCGGTCAGCGCCGACACCGGGTTCATGGTCATGTTGCCCCACAGCTTGTACCAGATGTCGTAGCGGATGCGCGCCGAGGCGGTCACCTCGAATCCGGCGCGGCTGAGCAGCCCGCGCAAAGACTGCACGCGCGCGGAGTCCCCGCCGGCCGGCTCGCCAATGATGAGGCCCCGGCCCATGCGGTGGCGGGTAATTCCCGGTGCCGCGCTGGCAGCGCTCGCGTGCACGACACAGCCGAGCACGCGCGCCGCCTCGATGGATGCCGCGATTGTGCCGCCGGGATCGACGCTCTCGAGGGGACGCGGTCCGAGCGCTGCGACGCCCGCGCCGAACCACCACGGCACGCCGTTCATCGCCGGCAGCACCACCGTGTTTGCGGCAATGAGCGGGGCGAGGCTCGGGGCCAGCGCCGGCAGCGCCGGGCTCTTCACGGTGATGATGAGCAGATCCTGCGGACCCAATTCGTGCGGATCGTCCGAGGCGAGTGCGGCCGGGGCGCTGGCCAGTGCGTCGCCTTCCTGCAAGCGCCAGCCATGATCGCGCAACGCCACGAGGGTCGCGCCGCGCGCCAGGGCCGACACCTCGGCGCCGCCTGCCAGCGCCAGACGCGTGCCGAGAAAGCCACCGATGGCACCGGCGCCGACTACGCAGACCTTCAAGGATGGCACTCCGGCGCGGGCTGCCGAGGCGGCCTAGCCCATATGCAGGCCGCCGTTTAGCGAGAAATCCGCGCCGGTAGCGAACGCGGAGTCATCGCTCACCAGCCACGCGACGATCGAGGCGATCTCCGCCGGCTCGCCGAGCCGCTTGACGGGGATGGCGCTTACGATCTTCTCGAGTCGCTCGGGCTTCACGGCCCGCACCATGTCGGTGCCGATGTAGCCGGGCGATACGGTGTTGACGGTCACGCCGCGCGCGGCGACTTCCTGGGCGAGGGCCATGGTGAAGCCGTGGATGCCGGCCTTGGCGGTCGAATAATTGGTCTGGCCGAACTGTCCGCGCTGACCGTTCACCGAGGAGATGTTGACGATACGCCCCCAGCCGCGCTCGATCATGCCGTCGATCACCTGTTTGGTGACATGGAACAGCGAGTTGAGATTGGTCTCGATGACCGCGTGCCAGGCCTCATTGGTCATTTTCTGGAATGTACCGTCGCGGGTGATCCCGGCGTTGTTCACCAGGATGTCGATTGGTCCGACTTCCGCGCGCGCGGTCTCAAAGGCGCGTTTGGTCGAGTCCCACTCCGAGACGTTGCCCTCGGAGGCGTGGATGTCACAGCCCTCCGCGCGCATCTCTGCCAGCCAGCGGTCCTTGCGGGTAGAACCCGGGCCGCAGCCGGCAATGACGGTATAGCCGTCCTTGCACAGGCGCCGGCAGATCGCCGTGCCGATCCCGCCCATGCCGCCGGTGACGTACGCGATGCGCTTTGGTTTTGATTCCATGGCGAGTCCCCGTTTTCTCGTTCGTATTAGTAGTACGCCAATTTTGAAAAGGCGTCCACGGGGCCCAGGAATCTTCTAGGCGCGCACGTAGCTGCCCGGAGCGTCCTCGAGCGTGGCAGCGCCCTTGGCAGCCCTGGCGCGCGGTGCGCGGGCCGCTTCCTGCCGGGCGGCGGAGTGCTGGGCCAGCCAGCGCTGCCAGGCCGGCCACCACGACCCCTCGGACAGCGGCGCACGCTTTAGCCATTCATCGGCAGTCAGCGTGGTGTTTGCGTCTTTCCAGGTCAGCATGCGGTGGCGGCGCTTGGGGTGCACCGGGCCGCTGACGATCCCGGCGTTGTGGCCGCCGCTGGTCAGAAGAAACGTATAGTCGGCGCTTCTGGTGAGGCCGCGGACCTTGTACGCCGAGCGCCACGGCGCCACGTGATCGGTCTCGGTTCCGACGACGAACATGGGCAGCCGTATCTTGCCGAGATCCACAGTCTTGCCGTTCAAGGTGAAAGTGCCGAGGGCGAGCTCGTTCTTCAGGTAGAGCCGTTCGAGGTACTCGCTGTGCATGCGCCACGGCATGCGCGTGCCATCCGCGTTCCAGGCCATCAGATCGTTGAGCTTGGGCCGCTCGCCGCGCACGTACTGCTGCACCGCGGGCGCCCACATGAGATCGCGCGAGCGCAGCAGCGTGAAGGCCGCGCCCATGTGCTCGCTCTCGAGCACGCCGGATTTGTTCATCATGGCCTCAAGCGTTGCGATCTGGCTTGGGGTGATGAATACCGACAGTTCCCCTGGCTCGCTGAAATCGGCCTGCGCCGCCAGCAGCGTGAGCGAGGCGAGCGATTTGTCGCCGGCGGCCGCGAGCTTCGCGGCGGCGATCGCGAGCAGCGTGCCGCCGATGCAATAGCCGACCGCGTGCACCTTGCGCTCGGGCACGGCGCGGCGCAGCGCCGCAAGCGCATCGAGGAACCCGAGCTGCACGTAGTCATCGATGCCGAGGTCGCGGTCGGCGGCATCCGGGTTCTTCCACGAGATCATGAATACCGTGTGGCCTTTCTCGACCAGGTAGCGCACCAGTGAGTTGCGCGGCGACAGGTCAAGAATGTAGTACTTCATGATCCACGCCGGCGTGATCAGGATCGGCTCCGCGTAGACCTTGGCCGTCTGCGGGGTGTACTGCAGCAGCTCGATCAGGCGATTGCGGAACACAACCTTGCCGGGAGTCACCGCCACCTCCTTGCCGACCTGGAAGCTCTCGGTCCCGGGGGTGCGTCCGCCGCTGACCATGCGCTGCGCGTCCTCCAGCCAGTTCTTCACCCCGCGGATGAGATTCTGGCCGGACTCCGCGGCAGTCTTGTTGAGCAGTTCAGGATTCGTGTGCAGGAAATTCGCGGGCGAAGCGGCTTCTAGCAGCAGCTTGCCGGCGAAGTTCATGCGCGCGGATTTCGCATCGGGCTCAGGCGATGTCGGCGCCAGTGCCTGAGTCCACCACGCGGCCCAGTTGCCGTAGGTATGAGCGTAGACGTTGAACGGCCACACGTCCCAGGCGCCCGTGCCGAAACCGAGTTCTTCGCCTCCGGGGGCGAGCGGCGCGCCGCCGGCGGCACGGGCGAAGAACTGCCAGCTGTCGAGGATCTTCTCGTAGGCGCTGTGCGCGAGTTGCGCCTGACGGGGCGGCTGGGTGGCGACACCGAGGTACCACTCCCACCAGGCGTCGAGGTAATCATCGGGAGCGATTCCGCCGGTAAGGGCGGCGAGCTGCGCGCGCAGATGCCGCTGCGCCTCAAGCTCCGGCTCAGCCGCCGCGGCCTGGGCCGGTTCGGAGGAAGCGCGTGCGGGTGCTTTTTTGCGGGGGCGGGTTTTTTTTCTTGAGCGTGCGGTCAAAGGCGGTCTCCCTCGGGGAGTCGCACCGGGGGCCATTCAGCCCCCGGTGCGCGATACCGCCAAGATATCAGGCCGCCTTGCGGGTCGGCACTGCCTTCGCAGCCATCTCGGAGCTTAGCTGGGTGAACTTCGCCTGGATCTCGGACGTGACCGTCGCGAATTCCTCGGCACGCGCCCGCAGCTTATCGACCAGCTGGGTGCTCAGTTCGGTCTGCTTGTTGACGAGCTCGCTCGGGTTGGTCGCGGCGAAAGTCGCGTTCACACGGGCAAGGTTGGACTCGAGCACATCGCCGGCAACGGCGAACTGCAGGCGCGCCAGGCGCTCGAGGGTCTTGAAGCCTTCCTGCTGTGCCTTGAGCACGGGCGCGAACGCCTCGCGGGTGGCTGCAATCATGGCATTCGGGTCAAAGGTCTTGTCGGTCATGGTCGTGGACTCCTAGGCAGATGCATTCAATGGGTCGCATTGTACACCCTTTTGTATGCACTGCAAGAGGAAAGTATGTCGACAGGAGTCCCAATCGCTTTTTGGAACTAATCAATTGAATTATAAGATATTAATTAATAATTATTGATGAGAAACACATGTAACAACACGAGGAGATTTTGCACTGCACAGGACAAATCGGCGTCACATTCGCAGCCCCCCGTCCACCTCCACGCAGCGACCTGTGAACAGTTCGTTCTCGAAAATGAAGCCGACCGCCAGGGAAATCTCGTCGGGCTCGCCGAGCCGCCCGAGCGGGATCGCGGCGGTGATCTTCGCAAGGGTTTCGGGCTTCATGGACTCGACCATGGGGGTGCGGATGAAGCCCGGCGCGACAGCGCCGACGCGAATGCCGTAGCGCGCCAGCTCCTTGGCCCACACGACGGTCATCGCCGCGACGCCCGCCTTGGCGGCGCTGTAATTGGTCTGGCCGGCGTTGCCGGCGCGCGAGATGCTCGAGACGTTCACGATAACGCCGCCGCCGCTTCGGGCGATCATGCGCTGCGCGGCCTCGCGCGTGCACAGGAACACCCCGGTGAGGTTCACGTCGATGACCGCCTGCCACTCTGCGAGGGTGAGCTTGCCGACCACCTGACCGTCGCGCACCTTGACCAGCATGCCATCGCGCACGATGCCGGCATTGTTGATCAGTCCATCGAGACCGCCAAAATCCGCAGTCACCCGGTCAAGCGCGCCCACCACGCTGTCCTCGTTCGCCGCACTGGCGACGTAGCTGCGCGCCACGACGCCGAGCTGCGTGCAGTGCGCCTGCGTCTCCTTGACGCTTTGTGCGTTGGTATCGAGCAGGGCGAGGTTGGCGCCCTTTCTGGCGAAATGCACGGCCATCGATCGGCCAATGCCCTGGCCCGCTCCGGTCACAAGAATCGTCTTGCCGCGAACATCCACGTGTTGAGTACTCCTTTATTTTCGGGAATCGGACGAGTCGAATCGGCGAGGCGTCGCAGCCTTTAGCGTCGCTTGCCCGGATCCGGGCGTGCGGCTTTGTCAGTGCGCCCGGCGCTCGCTTGGTCGGCGGCACCCGGCGGGGAAGCGGGCGTGAAGGCCGACAGCATCGATGCCTGCATCTTGGCCCACATCTCCATGTTCTGGCGCGCCATCTCGGCGAGCGGTGCCATCGGCGATTCCAGCGCCTTGGCCATTTCCGCCTGCATGAGATTTTGCTGACGCAGAAGGCTGCCGATGCTCTGCTCCAGGTACGCCGTCAGCATCTGCTGGATCGGGTTGCCGTAGAAGCGGATGATCGCTTCCAGCAGCTGAGTGCTCAGCACCGGGTTGCCGAACTGCTCCTGGCTGGCGATGATCTGCAGCAGAATACTGCGCGTGAGATCCTCGTCGCTCTTGTCGTCCACCACCTTGATGCGCACACCCGAGGCGATGAGCTTGCGCAGGTCATCGAGCGTGACGTGGCGGCTGTCGTGAGCGTCGTACAAACGCCGGTTGGCGTATTTGCGTATGAGGCGTTCTTCGGCCATGTTAATTAGTCTTTCAACCGGCCACTCGGGCTGCGAGCGAGACCTCTGGCGCGGCGTGCGGAATAGTAGCCGTTGTGTATGCGGCGCACAACGATCGGGTTCACGGATCCTAGGGCCGGCAGACTAAGCTTTACATGATTGTTTTTACTTAACAATATTGTCTACGATCGGACCGATCAATCATCCACAGGACCGTTTTTTCGGCGGCGCATACAACATGGAAACCCCCTTCACCAGTGCAGGCTTCAAACCTGAGGCGGCGTTCGCGGATGCGGCCCAGCGCTTTTTCGAAATGCTGAAGACCTTCGGTGTGCCCGCCGCCGGGGCGCGGCCGGACTGGTCATCGCTCGGCGCACCTCTTGCCAGTCAGTTCGAGCAGTGGCTGCGCATGTCACAGTCGGCGGGGCCGTGGTTCGCCGCGGCCGGCGCGCCGGCGGCCGCTTCGCCTGCCTCCGGCGCCAATCCGGCCTGGTCGTTCGGGCCATTGCCGTTAGGACCTGCAGCCGCCTCGGGCGGCGACGCACAGCGCATCTTCGAGCTGCTGGGCAAGCTCAGCCAGCTGCAGGGCCAGCTCGCCGTGCACTGGGGCGAGGTCGCCAACACCGCCGCGCGGCGTTTCATCGAACGCCTCGGCTCGAACGCTGCTGCGCCGGCCACCGTTGAGCAGGCACTGAAGCTCTACGAACTGTGGGTTGCTTGCGCCGAGGAGGCGTACGCGGCCACGGCGCACAAGGCCGACTTCAGCCGCCTGCAGGCGGAGGTCGCCAACACGTCCGCGGCCTTGCTGGTGCAGCAGCGCCGTCACGCCGAGACGCTGGTGCGCGCGTTCGGGCTGCCGACCCGCAACGAGGTGGACGCGCTCTACGCGCAGGTGAACGACCTGCGCCGCCAGCTCGCCGAGCTTGCCGCGCCGCCCGCATCCAAAGCAGCCCCGCGCAAACGCGCCAAGCGCGCTGCGGCGCGTTCACCGGCTAAGCGCGCCGGCGCTGCAAGGTCGCGCCGTTGAGAAGCGCCGCTGGCGGGGGGTCACTGGCGCAGCTCACCCTGCGGGTCGCGCAGACCGTGTCCCGGCTGCAGCAGGCACGTGATGTCACGGTCGGCTGCTCGGCGAAGCAGACGGTGTGGAGCTGCGGCAAGACCACCCTGTACCGCTACCTGCCGCTCGATGGCGCTGCGCGCGCACCGGCGGGCCGCGCTGTGCGGCCGGTGCTGGTGTGCTTTGCGCTCGTCAATCGCCCCTACGTGCTCGATCTGCAGCCCGATCGTTCACTGGTGCGGCGGCTGCTGGAAGCGGGACTACAGCTCTACCTGATCGATTGGGGGGATCCGGATGACGCCGACCGGCACGTCGATCTCGAGGAATACATCGAGCGACACCTGGGCGGCAGCGTGCGACACATCCTCACGACTCACGCGATCGACTCGCTCAACCTGCTGGGAGTGTGTCAGGGCGGAGTACTGAGCCTGTGCTACACCGCCCTGCACGCTGATGACATCGCCAACCTCATCACGCTGACCACACCGGTGGACTTCCACACCCCGGACAATCTTCTGACG
This sequence comes from Steroidobacteraceae bacterium, assembly GCA_036513855.1. Classification (GTDB taxonomy): domain Bacteria; phylum Pseudomonadota; class Gammaproteobacteria; order Steroidobacterales; family Steroidobacteraceae; genus 13-2-20CM-66-19. The sequence goes on from DATBYD010000097.1 coordinate 10,053, forward strand.
AAATGGGTGCGCGACATCGACACCGGCCTCATCCAGGCGAGCGGAAATGTTCCCGGCGAGATGCTGAACGGCTTGTTTCTGGCGCTCATGCCGCTTCGGCTGACGCAGCACAAGTACGTGCGACTGCTCAGCGCCGATGCCGATCAGCGCGCGATCGAGGATTTCGTGCGCATGGAGAAGTGGATCTTCGACAGCCCGCCGCAGGCCGCCGCGGCGCTGGCACAGTTCGTGCGCTGGTTCTATCAGGAGAACCGCCTGATTCGCGGCGGTCTGATGATCGGCAGCCGGCACGTGGATCTGAAGGACATCCGCCAGCCGCTGCTGAACCTTTACGCCCTCGAGGACCACATCGTGCCGCCGGCAGCTTCCGCGGTGCTGGGCGAGTACGTGGGCAGCCGCGACTACAGCGCGTGCGCCATCGCCACCGGGCACATCGGCATGTACGTGAGCCGCGCCGCGCGCGAAGAGATTCCCGGAAGGATCAGCTCCTGGCTCGTCAGGCACCGCTAGTGCCTGGCAGCACTCAGTATCCCCGCTGGATATCGACTACCGCGAGCATCGGGTCGCCGGCGACATAGCGCCGAAGATTCTCGCGCAGCAGTGCGATGCCCTGCTCATCGCTCAGCGGCGTGTTGCCCGAGATGTGCGGTGTGATGATGACATTCGGCAGCCGCCACAACGGGCTGTCCGCGGGCAGCGGTTCCGGATCGACCACGTCGAGGGCGGCGCCTGCGATCTTGTGGCTGTCGAGCGCTGCGATGAGGTCCGCGGTGACCGTGCTCGCCCCGCGCCCGACCGAGATGAAGTAGGCGCTCGGCTTCATGGTCGAGAAGAACTGCCCATCGAATATGCCCCTGGTCTGCGCCGTGAGCGGCACGCAGTTGACGATGAAGTCCGCATCCTTCGTGAGCTTGAGCAGCTCATCCGGCATGCCGACGTAGCTGACGTAGTCGGGCCCGGCGTGACCGCTGGCGCGCGTGGCCGTGATCTTCATGCCGAGCGCGTGGGCACGCTTGGCGACTTCGGTGCCGATGCCGCCGAGACCCACGATGAGCAGCGTCTTGCCATCGAGGTCTTCGAGCTGCGGTGAGTTCTCCTGCGCCCAGTGCGCCTGGCTCTGCTCGCGCATGAAGTAGTTCAGGTGCCGGCTCAGCACCAGCATCATGGCGATGACGTGCTCGGCCATGCTCGGGGCGGCGGTGCGCTGCATGTTGGTGAGCAGCGGGTGGCGCTCGCGCAGCAGCGGCTGGTTGACGCACTTCTCAACCCCGACCGCGAGCCACTGGATCCACTCCAGCTTCTTCGCGGCCGCGAGTACTTCCGCCGAGCACACCCCAATCGTCGCATCGGCGGCAGCCACCTCACGCGGCGTCGCGGCGGGTACCTCCAGGATCTTCACACCCGGCGCAAGCTGCTGCAGCTGCGGCACGAGCTCGTGCAGCTCCGGGGCGACGAGAATGACGTGCGGGGTGTGCCAGCCGGGACGCTCGCGCACCGGTTGCGAGGAGGGCTGCAGGCCGAGCGTCTCAGTCAGGTGCGCAGCACCTAAAGGTTCGGCCGTCTCGGCGGCATCAAGTGCAGCACCCGGCACGAGCACGCCACATACGACAAAGATGCCGATACGCATTCGTGAAACTCTACGCCATGCCGCCGCTCACCGAGATGATTTGTGCGGTGAGGTAGGAGGCCTCCTCGGAAGCAAGAAACGCCACCACTGCTGCGACCTCCTCGGGCAGTCCGGTGCGGTTCATGGGCACGAGCCGCTCGATGGCCTTGGCATCGAACAGCGCCGCGCTCATGGGCGTTGCGATGATGCCGGGAGCCACCGCGTTCACGGTGACGCCGCGGGTGGCGACCTCGAGCGCCAGTGCCTTGGTCGCCGAGTTCAAGGCGCCCTTGGCCGCGGCATAGTTGACCTGGCCCTTGTTGCCGATCAGCGCGGCGACGGATGACACGTTGACGATGCGTCCCCAGCGCGTGCGGATCATTGGCAGCAGCAGCGGCTGCGTGGCATTGAAGAAGCCGTTGACCGAGACGTCGATGACATGGTGCCACTGCGCGGCGTTCATACCCGGCAGCACGGCATCATCGTGGACGCCCGCGTTGTTGACCAGGATCTGGATCGGGCCGGTCTCCAGAGCCGCCTCGAGTGCCAGCCGCGTGGCCGTGGTGTCGGTGATGTCGAATGCAATGGCCGTGGCCGCACCTCCCTGTGCGCGGATCTCGGCCACCAGCCTCTGCGCGATCGCCCCGCCGGTGTGCGAATGCACGTAAACATGATGGCCGGCGAGCGCCAGGCGGCGGCACAGTGCACCGCCGATGCCGCCGCTGCCGCCGGTGACCAGGGCCCGCTTACCGCTCTGGTTCACGGGTTCACTCCGAAAGCGGCATCGAACACGATGCTGGCGCGGCCGCTCAAGAGCGGCTGCACGGCGTCCCATACCGAGAACTCGTACAGCACCGTGCGCTCATCACCGGTGATGCGCTGCGCCGCAGCGATCAGATCCGCCTGCAGATCATCCAGGCGGGTCACGTACAGCGCGACGTTGCGCACGCTCGCCAGATAGCCGACCGAGGCGCCGATGCTGATGCGCACGCTGGTGGAGACCGTAGCTGCCAGTGGCGCGCTCGCTGCCACCAGCGCGCCGTGCACCGCCATGGCCTGCGCCGCGTACTCGATTCCGCAGGCGGCGCCGAGCCGCCCATGCGAGCGCAGCGGGTTGTCCGTGTCTCGGTGTGTCGCACTGCGGCAGCGGATGCGCGTGGCGTCCCACGACAACACCTCATCGAGCAGACACATGCGGCCCTTGTGCGGGATGTGCTGCTCGATCCAGCGGCGGTCTAGCGGCACGGGCTCACCTCCACCGCCAGGCGTAAGTCCTCGAGGTAATCGAGCACCGTGCGCCCGCTGGCTCGGCGTGCCAGCTGCGTGAGCAGCGGCAGACAGCGCGCGGCGGGCGTCGAGGCGCGCAGCGCCTCAAGCCCCGCATCCGACATGCGATCGCTGCGCGCCTCGCTGCAACAGGCCTCGAGGCGGGCGAGCGATCTGTCCCCCACCTCGGGCGCCAGCACGAGGGCGACCGCGAACGCGTCGGGGATCGGACGCACGCCGCGCAGCGGTTCGGGGTAGCCGGAATCATAGGCAATGAGTAACACGCTGCGCCGTTCCACTGCCACCTGACATAGCGACTCGAGCAGTCCCGCGGCGAAGCTGCCATCGTGGGCGCACAGCGCGTTGGAGGCCGCCGTCGCGCCGGTCGCGATCCCCCAGTAACCTGCGGTGGCGTTGTGCACCGAGTTGTGGAAGCGGGTGGGGGAGAGCTGGCGATCGGCCGAGGCGAGCACCCGGCAGATCTCATGACAGGTCGGGCCATCGCCGCCTGAAGAGGTGAATACCGCAGGCAGTGCGGCCGGGTCGGCGCGGGCCCGCTCGGTGGCTTCCAGGCCCACGGCCAGGGTGAGTTTGACCAGCGCGCTGACACGGCGCCGTTCCGCGCCCGACAGGCCCTGCGGGGCAGGCAACACGGTGGTGGCGCTGGCAAACGGCACCTTTCCGATGAGCACGTCCGAGGTTGCCGGCCAGTCGCAAAGACCCGGGCCCAGCAGACCGATGCCATCCACGTAGGCGGCCGGGGCGCTCATCGGCTCACCCGGCCCGCGCCAGAATGAGGCTGCAATTGGAGCCGCCGAAACCGAAGGAATTGCTCATGACACGCGACAAGCGACCGCGCCGGTTTTCGAGCAGGTACGACACGGGCAGAGTCGGGTCGACCTGGGTGGTGTTGACCCCGGCGGGCATCAGGTCGTGGCGCAGGCCGAGGGCGCAGATGGCGGCCTCCAGTGCCCCCGCCGCGCCAAGGGTGTGGCCGGTGGCGCCCTTGGTGGAGCTGCCGGGCACGGCGCGACCGAGCACGCTCGCCACGGCGCACGCCTCCGCCTCATCGTTGCTCGGCGTGCCGGTGCCGTGAAAGTTGATGTAGTGGATGTCCTCGGGCGCGAGCGCCGCCGAGGCAAGCGCCGCCAGCATCGCCGCGCGCGCGCCGCGCCCGTCCGGAGGCGGTGCCGACATGTGGTACGCATCGCTCGATTCCCCGGTGCCTAACAACAGCACCGCGTCCGCATCGAGCTTTGCACCGGGCCGCTCGAGCAGGGCGAAGGCGGCCGCCTCGCCGATGGAGATACCGTCGCGCGCCGTATCGAACGGGCGGCACGGCGTGCGCGCAACCAGCTGCAGGGAGTGGAAGCCGTAGAGCGTGGTGAGACACAGGGTGTCGACGCCCCCGACGAGTGCCGCATCGATCACCCCCGCCTCGATCGCGCGCGAGGCGGAAGCGAACGCCTTGGCGCTCGAGGAGCAGGCGGTGGAGATTACCACGGCCGGTCCCGACAGACCGAGCGCACGCTGCGCGAAGGCGGCGACCGAGAAGTTGTTGTGGGCTCCGCGGTAGAGAAAGCCGCGCGGCAGCGCGCCCGTGAGCGGATCGAGATGGCGGTAGGCAAGCTCGGTCTCCAGGATCCCGGAGGTGCTGGTACCGAGGAACACTCCGATGCGTCCGCGCCCATAGCGCTCGGCGCTGCGCTCGACCGCCTCGCAGAAGCCATCCTGCGCAAGTCCGAGCCAGGCGAGCCGGTTGTTGCGGCATTCGAACTCGCGCAGGGCGCGCGGCAGTGGCGCGTCATCGACGCCTGCGACTTCTCCGACGCAGGTGTCCAGCACGACGCTCTCGAAGGCGCACGGGGCGAGGCCGGTGCGCTGTGCGCGCAGGCTGTCGAGGGTGGCGTCAAGTCCGCGACCGATGGCGCTCGTGACGGTGAAGCTCGTCAGTGCCAGCGTCGTCATGGAAGCTGCGCCTGCAGCAGCACATTGACGAAGCCGGCGCTTGCACTCAAGGCCAACGGACGGCTGTCGAACCCGCAGCGCGCCAGCAGCTCCTGCCAGTCGGGCAGCGTTCGGCACTGCAGTGGCAGCCAGCGGCGGCGGCGCAGCAGTACCACCGTGCGGTCCACCGCCTTACTGAGCGTGAAGCCGAAGCCCCCGGCAGCATTGCCGATGCGCAGCAATAGCGTTCCGCGCGGCGCGAGCGCGGCGCGCACACGCTGCAGTACCTGCTCCTGCGCGCTGTAGTCGAGGTAGTGGAGCACGTCCATGATCACGACAGCGTCGGTGGTCGGGTAGTCTACGTCACGGATGTCACCGTGTACGATCTGCAACGACACGGCAGGCTCGAGCGCAAACGCGCGCCGCGCGCGCGCCACCTCGCGAGCATTGAGTTCGACGCCGAAGTAGCGCTGCAGGCGCGGCGGTGCGGGCCAGCACTGCGGCCAATCCAGCGCAGCGGCTCCCGCGCGCCACGGCCGCGCGGCCAGCAGCCACGCGGCCAGCAGTCCCTGGCCGCAGCCCAGATCGAGCAGCCGCGTGCATCCGGCCAGCAGTCCCCGTGTCAGGATGATCGCGTAGAGCGGATCGTTCCTGAGCTTACCGCGGGCAAACTGCTGCGCGAACCGTCCCGCCGGGCGGTAGTAGGCGCTCGCGGCGCTGATCAGCGGCGCGAGCGCCGCGGTCTCGTTCACACCGGCGCGCCCGCTGAGCCCACAGCGCGCACGGCACGCGCGCCGGGCAGTGCGCGGCTGAGCGTCACGCAGGTCAGCCCGGTCGCCTTGAGTTTGACCAACAGGCGCGGCAGCACTTCCAGGATGATCGGTGCACCGGCGCGGGTGCGCGCGGCGTTGCCATCGTGCAGCAGCAGGATGTCGCGCGCGGCGAGGTCGCGCGTGAGGCGGCCGAGCACGCCGTCCGGGCTGTCGTTGACGGTGTCGAAGCCGCGCCGCGTCCAGCTCACCAGTTCGAGCCCGGCGTGCGCCAGCACCGGCTCGAGAAAGGGGTTGCGAAAGCCGGCCGGCGCACGGAAAAAGCGCGCGGTTTCGCCGGCAGCCGCGGCGATGGCCAGTTGCGCACGCATCACCTCGTCGGCAATAGCCCGCGGGCCTAACAGTGAGAAGCGTTTCAGGTGCCGATAGCTGTGATTGCCGATCTCGTGGCCACGCCTGACGATGTCGCGCGCGATGGCCGCGTGGCGCACGATGCGCGCGCCGATGCAAAAGAAGGTGGCCTGCGCATGGTGCTCATCGAGCAGGTCGAGCACCCGCGGGGTGACTTCTGCGTCCGGTCCGTCATCGATGGTGATTGCGACGGCGGGCATCGCATCGGGCCGCGCCGGCAGGCGCGTCCAGTTTGGTCCCAAGAGCGCACTGCGCGGTGTAAGTCCCGCGGCGGTGATGAGCAAGTGATCGGCCACTACCGCGGACAGGGCCCAGGGCCAAAGGTGCGGGCGGACCAGCGCCAGTCCGATCGCGCCTGCGTGCAATACCACCGAGCCGCGGATCAGCGGTGTGGGCCGCCAGGGCGGTTTGGCCTCAGGCGGTCGCGGGTTTGAACTGCGCATCCAGAAAATTCTCCCAGAGTAAGAGCCAGGTGGGCCAGTCATGTCCGCCTGGCACGATATTCACGCTCCCTGGCGCCAGCGCTGCCGCCATGAGCCGATGACGCGGCGCGAAGCGATCGTCACGGCCAAGTCCCAGATGAACGGGCAGTGTGCCCGAGCGCAGGGTCTTGATGAAGCACCAGACCCGCCGCTCGTCATCGCCGTCCGCAGGCTCGCCCGGCTCCCAGTCGCTGACGCCCCGTGCGCGCTCGACCTCCCCGGTGATGAGATGGCTGCCAAGATAGGGCGCGAGCAGGCACAGGCCGGACAGCTCCGCCGCGTGCCGCTGCGCACAGCACAGCGCAAGGTAACCCCCGAGCGAGATGCCGCCGAGCCAGATGGTGCGCCCGCTCGAGCGGGCCGGAAGAATGAGTTCCTGCCTCAGCTGCCTGACCGCCGTGCCATCGCTCACCTGCTGCAGATCGAATCCAGCCAGGACCAGGTCGATATCGAGGCGCCGGCCGCGCAGCGCGCTGACAAAACCTGCGCGCACGAAGTCCTCGGGAGCGGTGTAGGCAGCCGGCAACATGATCAGGCGCGTCGGCGCGGACTCACCCGCGCGCGCTGCATCGAAGATCACGCCCATCAGTGACCCTCCGCGCGCACATCGACGGCGGGGCGCGCGAGCAGAGCCGAAAACAAAAGCGCCAGCAGCGCGCCGGGAGCCACGGTTGAGCCCAGATCGGCGAGCACGGGCACGCTCGAGCAGGCGAGCACGCCGAACGCGATCACGGTCGCAAGATTCGCGACCGCCAGGGACGCCAGCGTGAGCGCGAGGGAGCCCTGGCCTGGCTGCGCGGCGCTGCGATCGAAGAACAGGGCATAGTTCGAGCCCACCGCCACGATCAGCAGCATGCCGACGACGTGCAAAATGGTGAGCTGATGGCCGAAGGTGACGAGCAGTCCGGCGACTGCGAGAACCGCGAGCGCCAGTGGAGCGACCACCCTGAGCACGCGTCCGGGCGAGCGCAACATGATGAGCAGCAACAACACGATTGCGCCGAATCCTGCCAGCGCCAGCTGCACGGCATCCGCGAGGTAGCCGCCGTAGAGCCGGTCCGCCTCACCCTTGAGGTCGAGCAACTGCGCGTGCGGCCCCGCCGGCCGGGTGAGGGCAGCACGCACCTTCGCGATGGCCTCATCGCTGAGTTCCCCCGGCCCCGGTGCCGAGAGCGGAACCAGGGCTGACCAACCCGGATCACTGCGCACCAGCAGCGCATCGACGGCGCGCGCGAGCGAAGTGCCTTCCAGATCGGCGCGCGACAACTCAGGTCCGGTGCGTGCTCGCTCCGCGTCCGCGAGGAAGGGCTTAAGGCGCTCGGCTTCCAGCGGCAGGCCGGCCAGCGCCTCGGCAAGGCGCGCGGTCAGTTCCGGCGCCGGCGGCAGGCTCTGCTGGCGCGCTCGCTGCGTCGCGGGCGCGGGCAGGTACGCGCTGGGCGACTCGAAACCCCCGATGACACCGGCATTGGCCAGCGGCCGCAGCCGCGCGGTCAGCGCCTGCGCGGCCTCGAGCGCCGTTTCGCGGTCGGCGCCCGAGGCGACCGTTACGTAGCGGACATCCGGCGCGCCGGCGTCAGCGCGCAGACGCTCATACAGGGTCTGTTCGGCTGCGGGAATGGGGCTGAGCGCGGCAAGGTCGCGGTTCCACAGCGCGTCACGATGCAGATACAGTGCGGCGCCGGCCAGCAGCGGCAGCGCCACCAGCGCGATCCGCATCGCGCGCACTTTCTCGAGCGCAACCGCGAGCCAGCTGCCGATCGCGGTGAGATCGCGGATCGAGAGGGCCTGCGGCAGCCAGGCGGGCAGCACGAAGCGCGTCACGAGCGCTGCAGCGATGAGTCCTGCGACCGAGAACAGGCCCAGCTGCGACAGCCCCGTGAAGGCCGACGGCAGAAGTGCGGTGAACCCGCACACCGAGGTCAGCATGCCCAAGCGCACGGTGGGCCACACCGAGCGGCGAAAGTCGCTGCGATTCTGGATGAGCAGGTAGATGGAGTAATCGACCGCCTCCCCGATCAGCGTGACGCCGAAGCCGAGCGTGATGCCGTGTACCGCCGGAAAGCCCAGCGCAACTGCAGCAACGCCCGCCAGCGCCCCCGAGGCCACCGGGACCAGCGTGAAGACGAGGGCCGGCAGCGAGCGGTATACGGCAAGCAGCAAAGCGCCGATCAGAGCCGCGCTGATGCTTGACAGGCGCACCACCTCGGTCTTGATCGTGTCACGCGCGGCGACCGCGAACACCGGAGGCCCGCTCATGGCAAGGCGCAGTGCCGCGCGCCGCGCGCTCGGGCTGGCAGCCACCGCCGCGGCGAACGAATGCCGCAGCGCCTGGCAGGCGGCCTCCTGAGCATCCGTATCGGAGCCTGCGCCGCGCGTCTGCACCATGAGCAGCGCCCGCGCCCCGTCGCGCGAGCTCCACACGCCGTCACTCGTGTGCGGGGAGTGGCTGGCATCCAGGGAATCGATGATGCTGAGCATCTCATCGGTCGGATCGCGCGTGAACAGCGGCTTCAGCAGCACGCCTTCCGGTGAGCCGAGCAAATCGAGGGAGTCGCCGATTGCCGCGTGCAGGCCGCTCACCGTAAAGCGCTGCGGCGTCACGTCCGCGCTCAGCAGATAGCGGTGCGCGAACAGAAACTCCCGGTCGCGCTCAAGTTGCGTGGCGTCGCCGTTGTTGACGCCGATAAATGCCGGGTTGGACCGCAGGCGTGCGGCAAGAGCAATCGAGGCCTGCGCGCGGGTGGCCGCATCAGCCCCCTCGATGGCCACGATGATGAGGTGTGCGGCGGGCCCTTCGCGCAACTGCTCCACCAGCAGGCGCTGCGTGGCGCTGGCGCGGCGTGGCAGGAAGGCGGACAGGTCCGCGGTGTAGTTCGCCCGGGCGATGATGGCAGCGGCGCCGAGGGCGAGCAGCGCCCAGATCACACTGCCCGCCACGCCGGCGCGGGTCATGGGTTCAACGCAGCGCCGATGGTGAGTGTCGAAGCATCGCCGTCGGTCTGGCGGATTTCCATGGTGTGCAGCTCATCACGCTCACCGGCGATGCGGATGTCACGCACGGTGTGGGCGAGCTGCGCGTCGGCGGGCACCAACTCGAGTGTCCACTGATCGAGGCTGCCGGAGAAACTGACGGTGAAGTAACGCTCGAGGGAGGCCCGATCGCCGGCGAGCGTGGCACGGATGCTCTCGACGAAGGGTACGATCTGCGGGTAGTCACGCAGCGACAGCACGCGCTTGCGCGCTCCGCGCTGCACCGTGAGGACACCGCGCTCGAGGATCAGCGTCTCGGGCCGGGGTTGCAGCGTGCGCTTCTCCAGATGATCCGGCGCGTCATAGACCAACTCGCCCGAGGATTGCAGCGGGCGATCGAGCACGGCCAGCTGTTGCACCTCGCTGAAGGTGACATGGCCGTGGCGGCGCGCCGCCAGTAGTTGCAAGAGCTGGTCGAGGCCTGCGCCCGGCTGTGCGTCCACCGCTTGCGCGGCGCCCGGCGCAGCGGCCGCCAGTGCGCAACACAGCAGCCATCCGCCCGGTTTCATGCGGCAGCCGCCCCGGGCGCGCCATGCCAGAAGTCGTAGAAGTTGAACCAGTTGTAGGGGTCGCTGCGACAGTACTCCTCCAGCAGCGCCGCGTAACGCTCGATGGCCGCATGCACCGCCAGTTCGCGGCCCGCGGGGGTCGGTTCGGAGAAATCGGCGAGCAGGCGGAACGCGACGTGATAGCGGTTAGCACCGCGGTACAGGCCCGTCACGAACACCGCCGGGCGGCGCAAGGCTGCGGCGACGCGCATGGGACCTGAGGGAAACAGCGCCGGGCAGCCCAGGAAATTCACGAGCTGCGCCGGGGCTTCGGCCACGGTGCGGTCGGCCAGGATGCCGACCACCTTGCCCTGCTCCAGGCAGTCGCGGATCTGCAGCATCGCCGAGATGTGCCCGAGCGGGATGATCTGCGGCGCGCGACCGGGGTTGCCGGCGCCGAACAATCTGGCGACCTGATTCGCGTTGTGCTCGTACATCGCGATCGCCACCTGCAGGCCCGGCTGGCGCCGGCCGATCGCGCTCATCATCTCGAAGCTCCCCAGGTGCGAGCCGAGGATGATGGCGCCCTTGCCGCTGTCGATCAGACCCTGCATCAGATCGCCGCCCTCGATCGACACGTCGAACAATCCGTAGCGCTCCTTGACCAGGTAGAACCGATCGAGAATGGTCGAGGCAAAGGCAAACACCTGGCGAAAACGATCGCGCGCGCTCGGCTCGCGCCCGAGCACGCGCCGCAGATAGTCGCGCGACCAGTGGCGCGCGGTGGGCGCGAAGGCGAAGAAGTATGCGGCGATGAAAAAAAGGATGCACCGCGCCAGCGGCCGCCCCAGATAGAACGATACGAACATCATCATGCGAAGCAGCGTGGCGCTGCCGCGCTCGCGCTTGGCTACCCACTGCTCGCCGCTCGCGCGCGGACCGGCGCCCGATTCAATCGGCTTGCTGGCCATCGTGGGGCTGCTCCCCCCCTACCACCGGGACAAGCACCCCGTGCGCCACCGGCTCAGCGCCGCGCAGGATGCTGAACCGAATCGAGCCGCTGGGCAGCGGCTCGTGCGCGAGCGTCAGGGTCTCCCCGGGGCGCACCGGCTTTACGAATTTCGCCGCGCCAATCTTCCAGCAGGCAGCAGCGCCTCCCCCGGTCTGCTTCTCGAGCGCGCGCACCATTTCATCGAGCAGCACCACGCCAGGGACGATTGGCGCGCCGGGAAAATGCCCCGCGAGGGCGGGATGTTCGGCGCTGATGCGCAAAGTGGCGAGCGGGGTCATTTTGCCTGCGCTGCGACTAGTGAGCGCAGCGCCTCGTGAGGCAGTTTACCGGTGCTGTTGCGCGGCAGGCGGGCGACGAACAAGAGCGGCCGCGGCAGGAACGCGGCATCGATGCGCTGGCGCAGCGCCTCGAGCAGCCTTGCGGAATCGAGCCCGGGGGCGACAACGCAGGCGCCGACGCGCGTGACGCCGGTATGCGAGGCGGCCGAGGGCTCGACGTGAAAGAACGCGCCATCTTCGACCCCGGGGATGGAATTCAAGTGGTGATTCAGATAGCCGAGCGAGCTTCGTTTACCGGCGATGTTGACCAGATCCGTGACCCGGCCGTGCATCAGGAAGCGCCCAGACCCGGTCAGCTCCAGCACATCGCACATCGGGGTGCGCTGCTCGATGTGACCGCCGTGCGCGAAGCTGGTCTCACCGCTCGAGGACAGCGTCACTCCCGGCCACAACCGCCACTCGGGGCTTTGCGTCGGGCGGCGTGTCGCGATCTGGCCGGTCTCGGTCGAGCCGTAGATCTCCAGCAAATGCGTACCGAAGCGCTGTTCGGCTTCGGCTGCCAGCTGTTGGGGCAGCGGCGCGGTCGATGAGACGATGCCATCCGAGGGCGGCAGGGCGACCCCGGCGCCCAGCAGCGCGCGCAGGTGCACGGGTGTGGTGATCAGCAGGCGCGGGCGCGGCACCGAATGCATGACCGCGGCGATATCGGCCGGATAGAAGGGTCTTTCGGCGCAAAGGGCGTGGCCGTTGCCGAGCGCGAGCAGAACGCTCGATTCAAAGCCGTACATGTGTTGCGGCGGAACCGTGGCGACGATTGTCCACGGCCTGGCACCGGCAAGACCCAGCCGGAACGCCTCTTCGCGCACGCACTGCATCAGCTTGCCGAAGCTCTTGCGATAGGGCAGCGGCGCGCCGGTGGAACCGGAGGTGAACACGACCGCAGCGAGCTGCGCCTCATCGATGAGCGGCACGGCTGTGGCGCCGTCGCGGGCGGGATTGCCGGTCGCGGCAGCCTCATCGGCGGGGTAGGGGATGCGCGGCAGCTCGATGCTGCAGGCGGCATCGTCGGTGAGACACCTCACGTCCGGGGCGAACTCGAGCAGCTGCCGCATCATCGCCGGGGTATGCGTCGAGGGCAGGAGGCTGACTTTGCCGGCCACAAGAGTGGCCGCGAAGCCCACCGTGAAGTGGTAGCGGTCCGTGCAGGCGTTGAGCACGTTTGCACACGATCCCAAGGCGCGGATGACCCGGTGCGTATCGCGAAGAAATTGCGTGGCGAGGACCGGCGCGCCGCCGCGGTAGGCGATCACCGCGTCGGGAAGGGAATGCGCGATCAGCGGCAGTGTGGCCAGATGTCTACTTAGTCCTGTGCTCGGTGATGTATTCGACCAGCCGGCGCAGCGAGCCGAAGATGTGCTCGTTCTCCTGGCTGTCGGCGCGCAGTTGTACCCCGTATTGCTTGGAGACCACCAGGGCGATCTCGAGGATATCGATCGAGTCCAGTCCCAGGCCCTCACCATAGAGGGGCTTGTCCGGGTCGATCGCGGAGGCTGCGATGTCGAGATTCAGGGCCTCGACAATGAGGCCGGCGACCTCACGGGTGAGTGTAGCGGCGTCCGCAGGGGAGACCGGCTGCCGCAGAGGCACAACTTTATCGGGCATCTCAAGAAACCTTCAGGACTATGCAAACCGCAGTATACAAGCCAAGACGTGCTTTATCAGAGCCTTAGCCGGAGCGAATGCCTGGCGGCGGGGGTGAGCACCCCGGCGGCGCACGCCGGTTCAGCCGCTGCGAGGACACCGACTCGGATAATATACGAGCCGCCCTCAGTTCCACGGAGCCACGCAGTATGTCGGTGAGGTCCACGATCACGTCGCAGTTCCAACAGGTCGCTAAAGAGCAGGACCGCACGCTGGCGCCGTTGTCCGATGAAATGAAGCTGGTGCAGTCCGGCCTCGATTCCCTGAGCTTCGCCATCATCGTGGCGCGTCTCGAGGAGACCCTCGGAATCGATCCCTTCAACGCCGCAGCGGCGGTGGAGTTTCCCGTGACGTTTGGCGACTTCGTAAGGTTGTACGAAGACTCTGCTAAATGACCGCAGGGTCGCTGTGGGAATCGATCAGCGCAGCCGGTAGACCCAGCGCACGCCTGCACGGCACTCGAACCGCGGTCGATCTGGCCGATCTGGCCCACGCGTCGAGCCTCGGCGGCCGGCTCGAGGAGCTGCGCGACCGCAACGTATTGCTGGCGACCAAGAGCCAGCTCGCCGCCGCGCTCGCCCTGATCGAGTTGGATGGCGTTGCGCGCCGCATCGTGCTGTGCGCCCCAGACCTGCCCGCGCAGCATCTTCCCGCGGTCATCCGGGGGGCCGCAGCGGATGCCTGCGTGCGCGATGAGGCCGGACCGGCCGTCGCAGGGCTGGGGCTTGCCACCTGCGTCACGGCCGAGCCGCAACTGCTGCGCGGTGAGGTCCCGCGCCGCCGCTCCCGGGCGACTGAGTGGGTCCTGCTCACCTCGGGAACGACCGGGGCGCCGAAGCTGGTGCTGCACAGCCTCGCCAGTCTCACCAGCGCCCTTGCGGGCGCGCAGCGCCCGGCGCCTGGCAGCGTTTTGTGGAGCACCTTCTACGATATTCGCCGCTATGGCGGGCTTGCGATCTTCATGCGGGCGGTGCACTCAGGCTCGATGGTGCTGTCGGATGCGAGCGAGCCGGTCATCGATTTTCTCTCGCGCGCGGCCGCGGCCGGCGTCACGCACATCTCAGGCACCCCCTCGCACTGGAGACGGGCCATCATGAGCGGCGCGGCCCGCACCATCGCTCCGCAATACGTGCGTCTCTCGGGCGAGATTGCCGATCAGGCCGTTCTTGACGCCCTGCGCAGCACCTATCCGGCGGCCACCGTGGCACACGCTTTCGCCTCGACCGAGGCCGGCGTTGCCTTCGAGGTGCGGGATGGATTGGCGGGATTTCCGGCGGCCCTGCTCGTTGCGTCGGGGCCCCTTGAGCTCAAAGTGGCAGAGGACACCCTGCGTATCCGCTCCGCGGGAACGGCCGAGCGCTATCTGGGCGAGAACGTGGAGCCGATCCGGGGCCCTGACGGCTTCGTCGACACCGGCGATCTGCTCGAGGAGCGCGCGGGGCGCTATCACTTCATGGGCCGCCGCGGCGGCGTCATCAACGTCGGGGGTCTGAAGGTCTACCCCGAAGAGATCGAGGCGGTGATCAATACCCATCCGTGGGTGCGCATGTCGCTGGTCAAGGCGCGCCGCAATGCCATCACAGGTTCGGTGGTCACCGCGGAGGTGGTGCTTACGGAGGATCGCCAGGGTGCGCGTCCGGCCGCCGAGGCGCTGACCCGCGAGCTCGCCGAGAGCTGCCGCCGCTCGCTTGCGCCCCACAAGGTGCCTGCCATGATTCGTATCGTGCCCTCGCTCGAGCTGTCCCCTTCCGGAAAACTGGTGCGCCCCATTGCGTAATGTCATCGTCACCGGCGCAAGCCGCGGCCTAGGGCTTGAGATCGCCGCCACGCTCGCCGCGAGTGGCTACCGCGTGATCGCGATTGCGCGCTCACAGAGCGAGCCGTTGCGCGCGCTCATCGAATCGACCCGTGCGGCCGGACACGGGGCAGTGCAGTTCCAGGCCTTCGATCTGCTTGAGACGGCGCGTCTGGCGCAGCTCGTGAGCGGTGTGCGCAAAGAAGTGGGTCCCCTGTACGGGCTCATCAACAATGCGGGGCTTGGCACCTCGGGCGTGCTGGCCATGATGCGCGAGGAGCAGATCGAGACGCTCGTGCGCCTGAACACCCTCTCGCCCATCATCCTGACCAAGCACGTGGTGCGCTCCATGATGAGTGAGCGCGCCGGGCGCATCATCAATATCTCATCGGTGGTGGCCTCGACCGGCTACCAGGGCCTCAGCGCCTACTCGGCTACCAAGGCCGCCCTGGTCGGCTTCACCCGCTCGCTGGCGCGCGAGGTCGGGCCGCTCGGCATCACGGTGAACGCAATTGCCCCCGGATTCGTCGCCACCGAGATGACGAGCGAACTTACCGGCAAGCAGCGCGATCAGCTCATGCGCCGCAGCGCCCTGCGTCGTCTGCCCGGCGCGGATGATGTCGCCGCCGCGGCGGATTTCCTTCTGAGTGATAAGGCCAAGAACATCACCGGCACCACCTTGACGGTGGACGCCGGCAACACGGCCTGAGGCTATAAGCGCAGCTTGCCGGCCTTGAGGCCGGCGTACAGCGCCGCATCGAGCCGCACGTACGCATCGCGCGCGCCATCCTCCACGTAGAGGGCATCGCTCACGCGCAAAGGATCGTAGCCCTCGAGCACGAGGTCCTGCTTCCTGAGCTTGAAGGTTCCGGTCAGCTCGATCGCCGCCACGATGCGGATGAACAGCGGCCGCGCGTAGGCGGGCAGGCGCGCGGCAAGGGTGCCGCGCAGCTGCTGAAGGTCGAACCCCGGCTCGACGACGAGCGCTGCCATCCCGGCGCGTCCGTCGGTGTTGGGTACCGCGACGCCGTAGACGGCCACATCGCTCACCTTCGGGCAGCTGCCGATCACGGCTGCGACCTCGGTGGTCGAGACGTTCTCGCCCTTCCAGCGGAAGGTATCCCCGACCCGGTCGACGAAGTAGAAAAACCCCTGTGCGTCCTGGCGCATGAGATCGCCGGTGCGATACCAGGCATCCTCGCTCGCGAACACGTTGCGCAGGATCTTTTTCCCGGAAGCCTCCGGATCGGTATAGCCTTCAAAGCGCGTCGCTCCGCTGGCCGCCACGATCTGGCCGATGGCCTCGCCCACCTCGTTGGGCGCACAACGTGCGCAGCGACCCTCACCATCGCGCCACGGCGCGCCCGCATCGACATCGAACTTCACCAGGGCGACCGGGACCCGATGCGAGAGGAAGGGCGGGATGCGCCCGATGGCCCCGACGCGACCCTCGCAGTTGTAGAGCGAGAAGTTGCCCTCGGTCGATGCGTAGTACTCGAGGATCCGCGGAATGCGAAAGCGCTGCTGAAACTCGGGCCAGACATCACCCCGCAGACCGTTGCCGCATGCCAGGCGCAGCGCATGACGCGTCTCATCTGCTTGCGCCGGGCTATTCACAAGATAGCGGCACAGCTCGCCGATGTACTGGAACAGCGTGCAGCGCTCATCGACCACATCCTTCCAGAAGGCGCTCGCCGAGAAGCGCGGGCGAAGTACCACCGCGCCGCCGGCGACCAGGATGGCGCCCGTCGCCACGACGCCCCCGACGCTGTGGTAGAGCGGCAGGCAGTTGTACATGCGATCGGCGGGTCGCACGCCGATCAGGCCTGCGAACCAGTGGCTCCACTGCATCACCCGGTAGTGACTGACGTTGGCGGCTTTCGGCAGACCCGTGGTGCCGGAGGTGTAGATGCACAGCGCGCGGTCTGCAAGCGTCGGCGCGCGAAACTCGCCCGCCTCAAGCGGCTCGCCGGGCAGGGCGGTGAGGGCAAGGTCCAGGCGCGGCATGTCCACAGCGGCCGTACCGTTGACCCAGCACTCAACGCCGGGCAAAAGGTGTGCACGCGCCTCGCTCAGCGCGGCGGCGAGGCTCGCCCCTGCGATGACATAACGCGGGGACACGAGGTTCAGGGAATGGGCCAGCGACTCGCCGCGCAGGTTGGTGTTGATGAGCGCAACCGTCACGCCGATACCGCTCAAGCCCAGCCAGATCGCAAGGTAATCCGGACAGTTGTCCATCACCAGACCGACGGCATCACCGTGACGAAGGCTACGCGCGCGTCCCCAGCGCGCGTAGCGGTTGCACTGCGATGCCAGCGAGCGATAGCTGAGCTCGCCCCCGCTTGACACAAGCGCCGGCGCGTCGCCGTGCTGTTCGGCGAGCTGCCCGATCAGGCCCGGCAGCGTGCGCGAGCGGTCCTTTTCTATCGGCGCGGTCAGCTCGAGCGCGCGCACCCAGGCCTTGAGAGGTGATCCCTTGTTTTCATCATGTTCGACTGCCATGGTGCGTGGCCTGATCAACTCATGCGAGGGCTTGATCCTAATGTCAGTAAACCTATTGCGTATTATGGCCGAAATGCTACGGGCTGTACGTCTGGACTCCCGGTGAACGCGAGCGCGACTGCCGTAAAACCTGCCGTCAACCGGCGGCGCGGATGGCGCGACGCGGGTCCCCGTCCGTACGTACTGCTGGTCGTTCTCTGGTTCCTGTATCTGTTCGCACCCTTCAAACTGATTCCCTATTACGTTCCCGCGGCGCGGCCGCTGAGTTGGATTCCGGAACTGTTGCTGTGGGTTTGTGCGATTCAATGGCTACGCTGGCCCGCCCCGCGGCGGGGCTATCCGGCGTACACCTGGTTCATGGTGGTCTTGATTCTCGGAACAGGTGTCGCGTTCGCGCTCGGAAACTGGGGAGTTGCGCGCGACGTGCTTCGGGTGATGTACCAGTACTACCTTCTCGGCGTCATCACATTGACCTTTTGCACGACACCAGAACGGGCACGGCCAATCCTCGCTCTCTACTTCGGATATTTTCTTTGGTACGGCTTGTGGGGACTAATCAGCCTGAAGACCTCGCCGCTCGGCGCAGACGTCGACCCGGGGGCCCGTGTGATCGTCCCCTGGCATACGAGTTTTGACAATCGGGATGCCTTCGGACCACTCATGGTCGCCGGACTGGCCTATGGCATGTACTACTGCCATGCCAACCAGGCGCTCAGGACTCGAGCGAAGACAGCCTGGTGCGCATCGAGCATCGGCCTTTGTGCCTTGGGGTTTATCACATCGTTCGGCCGAGGCGCATTTGTCGGTTTTCTCGCGGCGGCAACTTCCATGTGGCTCAGATCCCGCAGGAAAATTGCCGTCCTGCCTGGTTTGGCCATCGCCATCGGGGCCTTTGCTTTCGTTGCCCCGCAGCTCAGCAGCCGGTATCTGCAATCCATTGAGACCATCACTGAGGAGGGGATGACGAGCGGGACCGGAGCGGACCGAGCGGATCTGTGGGGTATTGCGTGGCGGGAATTTCTCTCGAGTCCGATCGTGGGAGTGGGCACCGCCAATTACGGTCCGGGCGGGCAGAGAGTCTTGAGTCCGGAGGAGGAAACGGCTGGCGGTTACACGCAAGGGCGCCTTTTTGAAAGGGTGCCTCATTCAGCGCCGATGCAGATCCTTGCCGAGTATGGTCTTTTCGGCGTAGCTGTCACGCTGGCGCTGGTCGTGGATTTTTTTCGAACCAACCGGCGCACTAGGATCAACGCAGCCAAGCCGGCAGGCGCGGGCAGCGATACTCTCGGCGGATTTCCAGCGGGATACGTGGCCGCAACGGCGCTCGGACTACACGCCGCGTTCCTGGCAATCTGCGTGAGCAGCATTTTCTACGAGCTGCTTTATACGCCCCTGCTTTGGACCCTCATCGTGCTGAACAGGATGCTGTACTTCTCGTCGGGCGCGGACCTGGGCTACCGGAGCAGCCCGTCCGGCAGCTAGTCGCGCCGTTCAACCGCCGCGCGGGGATTCGCTTTGCAGTCACAGATCAGCGAGAACAGGCTCGAACTCATCGACTTCCTGCGCGGGGTGGCCATAGTCGAGATGCTTGCGGCGCACTATGAATCGTATCTCCCGCGCGTCGTGGAGAGACTCATCGACTACACCGAAACCGCGATGGCGCTGTTCGTGCTGCTTGCGGGATTCGTTGTCGGCTGGAGCTTCCGGAAATTTGAGCGGCATCCCTCCGGCCAGACGTGGGTCGTATGGAAGCGCGCGTTGCGTGTGTTGGCGATTCAATACTTCATGATCCTGACGCTCGGTGTTCCCCTGCATCTGCTGGGGATTCCCGGAGTCGGAACCGATCAGTCGCTCGCCGCGTTCGCAATGCAGTCGATGGCGTTCCTGAATCAGATCGCTCTGTTACACATACTGCCAACGTTCATCCCGCTGTTCGCGATCAGCCCGCTGATTCTGTTTGCCCTCGCGAGGGGCTGGGACACGGCGCTATTGCTTGCCAGCTTCGGGCTTTTCTGCGTCGGGCACTTCCATCCGCACCTGCTCGATCTCGGCGAGCCAACGATATTTCCCTTCCTCCTGTTTCAGCTCTATTTCGTGATCGGTTGTTTGCTGGGAAAGCGCACGAGGCTAACAGGCTCATTGCCTCCGCAGCAGCCACGAAGGTGGCTCGTCGCCTCATGCGCAATGCTTCTGACAACGATGCTGCTCGTTCACGGCAGGCTCGTGCCTACACACCTGATATCGACACATCCGCTCAATCTCTTCGGGCTGATGTACCACTCCCCGATAATCTCAACCGTGTGGCTCTTCTGTTTGGTGTTTTGGCCGAATGTGCAGCGCCTGTGGGTCTGCCCATACATCACTCGCTTCGGGCGCCACGCCTTGCTGACGTTCGTAATCCACGTGTATCTGGCCAAGGCATTGTTTGTGCTGAACTACCTCGCGCCACCGCCGCCCTTGGTAAACTACATTTTGATCCTGGCCAGCGTCATGGCAATGAATGAGATCGTGCGTCGGTTCGAACTCAGCCAGACCCTGGCGCAACCGCCCGCGTGGGCTCGGGCCGTTCGCAGTCTATTCAGGTGAGGGTAGGAACTTCGAAGGAGCGGTCCGCTCTTGAGACGTCCCGCGCAGTTCTATGATACAAACCAGAATAATAATTACAGCCGGCACGTGCCAGGCACCGGCGTGAAGATGAGACCTGAAACCATCGCCCTGCACTCGGGCTACGAATGCGACCCAGCCACCAAGGCGGTCGCCGTACCGATCTACCAGACCGTCGCCTACGCCTTCGACAGTGCCGCGCACGGTGCGGCGCTGTTCGATCTCGAGGTCGAGGGGTTTCGCTATACCCGCATCGGCAATCCTACCTGCGCGATTCTTGAGCGCCGTGTCGCAGATCTCGAAGGCGGCATCGATGCCCTGTCCGTGAGTTCAGGTCAGACCGCGCTGTACTACACCGCGCTGAATCTGGTCGAACCGGGCCAGAACATCGTCTCGGTGCCGCAGCTCTATGGCACGACCCACACGCTGTTCGCCTACATCCTGCCGCGGCTCGGGGTGAAGGTGCACTTCGGCAAGTCGGACAATCCGGCCGAGCTCGAGTCGCTGATCGATGAGAACACGCGCGCGCTGTTCTGCGAGACGGTCGGAAATCCTGCCGGCAACATCTGTGATCTTGAGGCGCTCGCTCGCGTCGCCCAGCGCGCGCGTATCCCGCTGGTCGTGGACAACACCGTGCCGACGCCGATACTGATCCGGCCGATCGAGTTTGGCGCCGACATCATCATCCACTCGCTGACCAAGTTCCTCGGCGGCCACGGCACCACGCTCGGAGGCGCGGTAGTGGACAGCGGCAATTTCCCGTGGGAAGAGCACGCGGCGCGCTACCCGACCTTCACCCAGCCGGATCCCTCCTATCACGGGCTCATCTACACGCAGCACTACGGCAAGAAAGCCTTCCTCGGCCGCATGCGCAGCGTGTTCCAGAGGACCATGGGCGCGGTGCTCTCGCCGTTCAACGCGTTCCTGCTGCTGCAGGGCATCGAGACCGTGGCGCTGCGCGTCGAGCGACATGTCGAAAATGCCCGTCGCGTTGCCGAATTCCTGCGCGCCGACGCGCGGGTGGCCTCGGTGAGCTACGCGGGCTTTCCCGATAACCCCTATTACGAGCTCAACCAGAAGTACCTGGGCGGGCGCACCTGTTCACTCCTGACCTTCGCCATCCGCGGCGGCTTTGATGCCGGCACGCGCTTCTACGATGCGTTGAAGCTATTCAAGCGCCTCGTGAACCTCGGCGATGCGAAATCACTCGCCTGCCATCCGGCCTCGACCACCCACCGGCAGATGTCTCCCGAGGAGCAGCGCACCGCGGGCATCGGGCCTGAGACCATCCGCCTGAGCGTCGGCATCGAGCACATCGATGACATCATCGCGGATCTGGATCAGGCGCTCGGAGCGGCAATCCGCCCGCGCTGAAGGGCGAGGCGAGCGCGGCTAGCCCTTCGGCACGGCCAGTCTTGCCACCAGCGCCTCGACCGAGGCGACGGAGCGGAAGTTATCGGGTGTGATATCCGTTTGTGGAATGCTGATGTCGAATTCCACTTCCACCGCGAGCATCAGGTTCACCATCTTGATCGAACTCATGCCCAGCTCGCTCAGACGTCCCTCGAGCGGAATGCTGCTGGCAGCATCCGATTTGCCCAGAATCTGCGCGACCAGGCGCAGCAGGCGGTCACGGAGTGCTGGGTGTGGGTTTGAATGGGGCGGGCCGTCGCTCATAGCCGGGCCAATGATACCGTGTCGGCCGCACGCGTCGGGGCTCGCCTCGCGACAATCGAGGACAGCCAGTTGCGATACATCGCGACCGAAGCCGTGCGCCAGGTGTTCTTCAGCCCTGCAGCGACCGAGGCGAAGGGAAAGCTCCCGATGAGAGCCGCGCCGCGCTCGGCGAGGGCGCGCTCGCGAAACGCGCCGAGCAGGGCCGTGGCATCAGCTGACAGATAGCCAGAGGGCAGCGTGGGGTAGTTGGGCTGCTGGGCATTTAGGTAGCGACCCACGTCGCGGCGGTACTCCTTGAGCAGGGTCGTCTCCTCGTACTCGGGATGTCCCTGGAAAAACAGCATAAGGCTCCCCTGCTGCCGCACGAACGTATCCGCTCCGGTCCCCGGCGACCAGCTCAGAACCGTGTAGTCTGCCGCCCGCAGCGCGTCCAGGGACAGCTCGTTCCAGCGCGAGTGGGGCATGGGCATCGGGCCCAGGACCCCGGCGAGCAGCGAATGACCGGCGAGAAGGCTGTGCTGGTAGACGCCGCAGCGTTTTTCCGGGAGGCGCCGGCGCTCAATGCCGTCAAGGGCTTGCACCGCAGCATGTGCGGCAAGACACGACCAGATGCTGCCGAGGGTGTGTCCCTCCGCGAACATCAAGAGCTCCACGAAACGCTGCCAGTAGGGCTCCTGCGTCAGATGTGCTGCACGCGGCTCCGTTCCGGTCACGATCAAGGCATCGGGTGATGTGGCATAAAGCTGCTCGATCGGCCAATAGGAGCGGCCGATGTGCTCGAGGGCTTCGCTCGAGCGCGGCAGCTCCGCAAAGGAGGACAAGCGCAGCCTTACCTCCGTGGCCCCCGCTGCGTCCTCGAGGAGGCCGCGGAACTGCACTTCCGTCGACTGGAGCGCCGAATCGGGCATATTGTTGACGAGCCCGATGACGATCGGGCCGGGATGGACGGGTCGTGCGCCCGCAGGGCGGCCCGCCGGCGAACCGTAGGCCTCAATGAGTACCGGCATGGGATTTCACTTATTTGGCGGTGCCTTTTGTGACGCCCCCCGCAGGGAGGCGCAAAGGTCCTGATGTATTATTCAATTGGTCACTCAGATTACCGTTCAGGCACGAAGAAAACTAATCCGGGGGTCTCGTAATGGGAGCGCAGCAGATGGCGGAGGCACGTGTCGGGGCAGAGGCAGCCACCGCAGATGATTTGACGACTCGCGTCAAGAACGTGGCGGCCATCGCCGCCAAGCATGCCGGGGCGGTCGACAGCGCTTCGCGCTTTCCCGCCGAATCCTTCGAGGCCGTCAAGGCGCAGCGGCTCCTCGGCATCATGGTCCCACGGGCCCTGGGCGGGGAGGGTGCAAGCATCCTCGACGCGGCCGATGTGTGTTTCCAACTGGGCCAGTCTTGCTCCTCGACCGGCATGGTCTACGCCATGCACCAGGTCAAAGTGGCATGCATCATGCGGCACATGGGCGAGAACGCCACGCTGCAGAAAATGCTGCGGCGTCTGTGCGCCGAGCAGCTGCTGCTCGCCTCGTCCACGACCGAGGGACAAGGCGGCGGCAACATTCGCTCGAGCGAGGCGGCCGTCGAGCACCAGGAGGGCGGACGCATCAGTCTTGAGCGCCGCGCCAGCGTTATTTCCTACGGCGCCCATGCTGACGGGGTCGTCACCACCGCGCGGCGCGCCGCCGATGCGGTGGCGTCCGATCAGGTGCTGGTGGCGTTCTTCAAGAGCGACTACACCCTGACGCGCCTGAACGGCTGGGACGCGCTCGGCATGCGCGGCACCTGCAGCGAGGGCTACACGCTCAAGGCGCAGGCCAGCGCCGAGCAGATCCTGCCGGAGCCCTACGAGAACATCCACATGCGCACCATGGTGCCGTTCGCCCACCTGCTGTGGGGTTCGGTGTGGACCGGGATCGCGGCCGGCGCCACGGCACGGGCCCAGGCCTTTACCCGCAACGCCATGCGTCACGGCGGACAGTTGCCCCCGGGCGCGCCGCAGTTCACTCGCGCACTGGCGACCTTGCGTACTTTGCGTGGGATGCTGAGTACCTCGCTGCGCAAGTACGAGCAATGCATGAACGATCCGCAGGCTCTGGCGGGGCTTGAGTTCCAGACCCTGATCACCCTGACCAAGGTCGAAGCCTCCGAGCTTGCCGCGCAGACCGTAATGCACGCGATGCGCGCCTGCGGGCTGTCAGGTTATCGCAATGACAGCGAGTTCAGCATCGGCCGCCACCTGCGCGACGTGTTGTCCTCGCCCATCATGATCAACAACGACCGCATTCTCACAAACCTCGCAACGCCGTCGCTGATGACTCCGCTGGCGACGTCGCTGCGCGACTAACAGCCTCTTAAATAGGCGGATCCCCCAGAATCACACCGCGCGGACAGCCGCGCCGGAGCCAACTGAACATGACCGTTCCCGGACAAGAAGCCCATGCCGCGGCGGATGACCCGCTGGCACCCATCGCCCCTTTCCTGTTCCATTCGATGGGGGTTGACGGGGTGTACGCGCGCACCGCGCTCTATGAGGGCGTGATCGAGCGGCTGACCGCCTGGATCACCCGCCAGCGCGATCCGGCCGCCGAGGTGATGCGCTTCCCGCCCGTCATGAGCCGCCGCCAGCTGGAGAAGTCCGGTTACCTCAAGAGCTTCCCGAATCTTCTGGGCACCGTGTGCGCCCTGCACGGCAGTGAAGCGGCCATCCGCTCGGCAGCCGACCGCCACGAGAGCGGCGGGGACTGGACGACCTCGCTCGCCGCCTCCGACCTGGTGCTCTCTCCTGCGGCCTGCTATCCGCTCTATCCGATCGTGGCCAGCCGCGGGCGGCTGCCTGCCGGCGGGCTGCTGTTCGACGTCGCGGCCGATTGCTTTCGGCGCGAGCCGTCCCGGTCGCTCGACCGTCTGCAGTCCTTCCGCATGCGCGAGTACGTGCGCATCGGTTCACCCGAGGAGATCACGGCCTTTCGCGAGGCATGGATGACGCGTGCGCGTGGGCTCGCCGATGAGCTGGCACTGCCCTATACCGTCGATGTCGCCAACGATCCCTTCTTCGGCAGGGTCGGGCAGGTGATGGCGGTGAGCCAGCTGCAGCAGGCGCTCAAGTTCGAGCTGCTCATCCCCTATTACGCGGGCGCAAGGCCGACGGCCTGCATGAGCTTCAACTACCACCGCGAGCATTTCGGCAACGTGTGGGGCATGCAGGACAGCGGCAATGAGCCGGCTCACACCGGCTGCGTGGCGTTCGGCATGGACCGCCTGGCGGTGGCGCTGTTCGCCAATCACGGGGTGGACGTCGCCAAGTGGCCGGCTTCCGCGCGGCGCGCCCTCTCGTTGTGAGCGGCGCAGCGCCGCGGCCGACCTCCCCCGGCCGCTAAAGAAACTATGCCCCTCGACCCCCGGGCGAAGCGCTTCCTGGACACCCTGGCGGCGATGGACCCCGTCAACGTGCTCAGCCAGACGGTTGAGGAGCGGCGAGGCGCCGTGGCGCAGCTCCTGAGCTTCTGCGGGGCTGGCGAGCCGGTGGGCGCAATCTCCGCCCAGACGGTCCCTGGGCCGCCAGGCCCGCTGCAGCTGCGCCTCTACACCCCGGCCGGCTTTGCCTCGACGGACCTCCTGCCCGGGCTCATCTACTTCCATGGTGGCGGTCTTGTGGCCGGCTCCCTGGACACCCATGACCCCGTGTGCCGTTCACTGGCCAATGCCAGCCTCTGCCGGGTGGTGTCGGTGGACTACCGCCTGGCGCCCGAGCACCCCTTTCCGGCCGCCGTCGTCGACGGCTGCGCCGCCACCACCTGGGTTGCCGCCCACGCCGGCGAACTGGCCATTGATCCTGAGCGGCTGGGCTTATCCGGTGATTCCGCCGGCGCGACCCTGGCAGCCGTCGTGTGCCAGCAGCTCAGTGCCTCGCGGGAGGTGCGCCTGGCCTTCCAGTTCCTGCTCTGCCCGATCATGGATTTCGCAGCCGAGAGCGACTCGCGTCAGGCGCTGGCGCGCGGCTACCTCGTCGACCGCGACACATTTGAGCACGACCTCAAGCACTATCTTGCGCCCGGGATCGACCGTGCCGACCCGCGGATTTCCCCGTTGCGGGCCGCCGATATCCGCCATCTG
Source organism: Steroidobacteraceae bacterium (assembly GCA_036513855.1). Taxonomy (GTDB): domain Bacteria; phylum Pseudomonadota; class Gammaproteobacteria; order Steroidobacterales; family Steroidobacteraceae; genus 13-2-20CM-66-19. The sequence goes on from DATBYD010000097.1 coordinate 35,738, forward strand.
CCGCCCACCGCCATCCATACGGCCGAATTCGACCCCCTGCGCGATGAGGGGCAGGCCTACGCCACGAAGCTCGAGAGTGCCGGAGTGCCGACCATTTACCGCTGCCATCCCGGTATGATTCACCTGTTCTACGGCATGCGCGGGCTTTTTGCGTACGCTGGCCCCGCCTTCGATCAGATGGGCGCCGACATTCGCAGCCTGCTCGCGACAGTGAAAGTGCGCAAAGGGAGCACCGGATGACCGATCGACTGCAAGTTGAGCAGCTCGTGCGCGAGCTGCACGCGGCCCGGGTGGAGGGAAACCTGGAGCGTTTGTGCGGTTTGTACGCCGAAGGAGCGCGCCTGCGGATCGCCGGCTCCACCGACGGCAAGCCCATTGCCATCGCGGCGAGCGGCATCGCCGAGATCCGGCCGTGGCTTTCCATCCTGGTGAAGACCTTCAGGCTCACCCAGTACATGATCCTCTCGCTCAGCGTCGATCTGCCACGGGCCACCGCGCATTGGCAGGTGGACATTCATTCCAAGATCACAGGTGTGGTCGTGCCGACCGAACTGGTTGACCTGCTCGACGTGCGCGGCGGACGCATCGCGTCGCACACCGAATTCTTCGTGCCGTTGGCAGCAGACCCGGCACGTGTGGCGGGGCGCGCCACTTCGGCCTGAGGCGAGAACTTGGGGATCCTGGAGTGGGCACATCGACGGGAAACGCCGGCCCAGCGGCGTGCGTGGGAGCTGCTCAAGAAAGCCGCCGGGTTCGATATCCCCGTCATTCCAGGCCTGCATCACCTACTGCTGGGGGAGCGGCGCTTTCGTAAGGGGCCGCTGCGATTGCTGTGGAGCAAACTATACGACACACCCCTGCTGCGCATGCAGTGCGACAGCGTGGGCCCAGGTCTTCTGCTCTTTGAGGACATGCCGAAAATCATGGGCAATCTGCGCGTGCGCCTGGGCGCGCGCGTAAAGCTCAACGGCGGACAGGTGTGGATCGCAACGGGAAGCGGCACCGCTAAGACTCTTGAGGTCGGTGACGACTCGGGCATCGGATACGAAACGGAGTTGGTCGTCGGAGAGTCCATCAAAATCGGCCAACACGTCATGATAGCCAACCATGTAACCCTGATGGGTGTCGATGGCCACCCGCTCGATCCCTACGCTCGTGCTCGCCACGAACCGCCGGGCCGGGAAGCCAGCGGCACGATCACCGTCAAGGATTACGCATGGATCGGCAGTGATTCAACGATCATGAGGGGAGTGACGGTTGGCCGTGGGGCAATCGTCGCGATGGGGTCAATGGTGAAGATGAACGTCCCCGATCTCTCGGTTGTCTCTGGCAATCCGGCTCGAGTCGTGTGGCAGGTGGCGGCGCCTGAAGGGTGGTGAGCGAGCTCAGTGCGCCCACCGGTTGGCGTCCGAGGGCGCTGGCAATCAGGGGATCTTTTTCCAACCAACGTTGGACATAATGCCCTGGGCACCGCTGCGAGTGTACGCGGCCACGGCGAAATACCACGTTCCGGAGGGGAGGTTCGAGACCAGATAGGTCGTCAGGGTTGGATCTGGCAGTACCATGACTTTGTGCATGGCCGGCGTTCCATAAAAGACCTTGTACCCGGCGAGATTTTTCAGTGGCGTGCCGTCGGTGTTCTGCGTTACCGGGGTCCAATGGAGGGTGGCGGTGCCCTTGCCGGTGGCGGCCCCGACACCTACGTTGCCGCACTCGACGACGCTAAGCGCAAGGGCCATGCTCAAGGCGCCGAGGTACACGCGGCGAAGAGTGGTTGATTCCGAATCCCCCATGGCCGCTATCTCAACCGACAAGCATCTGGCGTGCGGTTCAACATCGCCGCCGCACCGCACCAGCCCGGCGCCCATGCGAGACACCGGGGCGTCTAAACGATCGATCAGTATCTCCTGGTAACTTAATCTCGGCGGTCCGGCTCCCCCGATCAGTGTCTACTATAAACCCAGCAGATAGGATTAAGAGAGCCACCGGGAGCGCGAACGTACACACATCGGCCGTCAATCAGTTGGCATCCACGCCGTCATGAAGCGCTGCGTTCGGCCCTCGACTGCGGCGGATATACCGTCGGTCCTCGGATTGTTTGATGAGGCCGGACTGCGTCCCAACGCCGAGCCACAGGATTTGCAGTGGAAGTACTGGCAGCCGCGAGTCGACTGGCCGGCTCCGCGCACCTTTGTCCTGGCCGACGACAGTGGTCTGATTGCACACGGTGCAGTTATCCCCGGCTGGTGCGCGTGGGGAACGCATCGAATCAGAGTCATTTATGTAATCGACTGGGCGGCGCGTGCGGGAGCCGTCGGCGCAGGCGTTGCGCTGATGAAGCATATCGGCCGACAGGCGCAGGCCCTCCTCGCCATCGGCGGCAGCGCGCAGACGCTTCAGATCCTGCCTCACATCGGTTTTCGCCCCATGGGCGTCGTGACGGGTTACGTGCGTTCGCTGTTTCCGACGCGCCTGCTGCGCGGCGGCCCGGGCCCGGCATGGAAGTTGCTGCCGCGTTTTGCGCGTAGCATCGCCTGGACGCTCGCCGCCCCTTCGGCACGCAGCGCTGGTTGGCAAGTGCGTCGTCTTGCTGCCGTCGACGTCAACACAATCGCTTCCGTGTTTCCTGTTCCCGCCCGTGGCATGGCAGTCCTCGAGCGCAGTGTGGAGCTGTTGCGCTATACGCTCTCCTGTCCGGTTGTTCCGATGGCGCTGTTTGCAGTTGAAAAATCAGGCAGCGTCCGCGGCTACTTCCTGCTCGCTTCAGCGCCCGGACAGGTTCGCATCGCGGACTGCTGGATGGAATCAGATGAGCCGGCGGATTGGCGCGCCATGATTTTGTGCGCGGTCGAGCAGGCGAAGCACGACGCCCAGGCTGCCGAAGTCGTGATCTGGGCGAACGATGCGCTGCTCGCGCAGGCGCTGCTGACCTGCGGCTTTCACGCGCGCTTCGAGACCCCCATCCAGGTGCGCCCCGCAGAAGTGGCCTGGATGCCACCGGTGCCGCTGCGTGTACAGATGCTGGACTGCGACGCCGCGTTCCTGCACGAAGGGCGCAACGGGCACTGGGCGTGACGCAGCCGCTCGCGTCGACGCTTCCTCCTGGTGGCGCCAGGCACATTCCCGCTCTGGACGGCATCCGGGGCCTGGCGATCATATGGGTGGTGTTTCACAACGCCACCGCCATGCCGCTCGTCCCTTCGAGCCGGGTGCTTCATGTGTTGCCCATGCTCTCGAACATGGGTTGGATCGGCGTGCAGCTGTTCTTTGCGCTGTCCGGATTCCTGATCACCGGCGGATTGCTTGATACGCGCGGCGCGCCACACTACTTTCGCGACTTCTATGCGAAGCGCGCGCTGCGCATCCTGCCGCTGTATTACACCGTCCTACTGGTTATCCTCGTGCTCGTGCCACGAGTGCACATGCCTCCCGCGCCGTTCAGCAGCCACGATCAGGCGCCGCTATGGCTGTTTACGGCGAATTGGACTCAATCAGTGCCGTATGGATTCGCCCATTTCTGGTCGCTGGCCGTCGAGGAGCAGTTTTATCTGATCTGGCCGCTGCTGATCTGGGGACTAGCGTCGCGCCAGCTGCTGAGCGTGTGTCTGTGGATCGCAGTGGGGGCGTTGCTGTTGCGATGTGCCCTTGCCGCCTACGGCGTAGACCCGTGGACGCTCTATGTGAACACCGCATGCCGCATGGACGCCTTGGCACTCGGAGGCGCCGGTGCGTGCCTGCTGCGCATCCCTGCGTGGCGCGAGGCACTGCGCACGCGGCTGCATCACCTGGTCGGCGTCGTTGCGCTCCTGGTGGTCCTGTTGGGGATTCCGCTGACGCATTTCTATAACCGGTACAAGCTTAGCGGCGAAACCCTCGGCTATACGCTGCTCGCCTTCTCATCGGCTGCGTTCGTCACCTGGGCCGCAATGCTCGACGGCCGCGCATCAAAGGGTGTCGGTGCTGTGTTGGCCTGGGCACCGCTGCGTTCCTGCGGAAGATATAGCTACGCCATGTATGTCTTCCATAATCTGCTGCACAAGCTCGTCGGCGAACCCTGGCTGATCGCGAAATTTGGCAAAAATCCGCCGCTGCCCGCGGTGTTCGTTTACGCCCTTGCAGTGCTTGGCGTGAGTTATCTGCTTGCGTTCTGCAGTTATCACGCGCTGGAAAAGCACTTTCTGCGCCTCAGGCGCCCCTTCGAGATCCGCGCTCGCGAGTCTAGTTAATGGTTTTCGAGCCAACGTTGGACAGAACACCCTGGGTGCCACTGCTGGTGTACGCGGCGACGGCGAAGTACCAGGTTCCGGAGGAGAGATTCGTCACGGTATACGTCGTCAGGCTCGGGTTGGCCAGCGTCACACTCGTGTTCAGGGAGTTCTGCGAAGTTCCGTAGAAGACCTTGTAGCCCGCAAGCCCTGTCAGCGGTGTGCCGTTGGTGTTCTCCGTCACCGCGGTCCAGGTGAGCGTGGCACTGCCATTGGAAACCTGGTTCACGGTGATGCTGAAGGCAGGCAGCGATGCGCTCGTGGTGCCGTCACTGACGCTGATCACGATACCCGAGTACGTGCCAATATTGGCGGTGGTGGGGGTACCGGTGAGTGCGCCGTTGGCCGTGTTGAAGCTCGCCCAGGACGGCGGGTTCTGGATGCTGAACGTCAGCGTGTTGCCACTCGGATCAGTCGTTGTCGGTGTGAAGCTATAAGCCGCCCCGGCGTTGACCGATGTGGGCGGATTGCCGGCGATCGTGGGGCCGCTCGCGGAGCTGGTAACCGTGATCGAGAACGCGGCGAGCGAGGCCGACTGCGTGCCGCTGCTCACGCTGATCGCAATGTTGGCGTAAGTGCCAACCTGGGAAGTCGCAGGCGTGCCCGTCAGTGCCCCGGTGGCGGTGTTGAACGTCGCCCACGCGGGTTTGTTCTGTATCGTGAAGGTAAGCGCTGTGCCGCTCGGCGCATTGGTGGTCGGCTGGAATGAGTAGCTCTTCCCGGCGGCCACGGTGGTCGGCGGATTTCCGGAGATCGCCAGCGGTAACACCACCTGGATCGAGAACGCCGTGAGCGAGGCCGACTGCACCCCGTCGGTCGCGCTGATCACGATGTTCGAGTAGGTGCCCGTCTGGCTGGAGGTCGGTGTGCCGGATAACATCCCGCTCGCGGCGCTGAACGTCGCCCATGCGGGCCGGTTCGCTATCGAGTAGGTGAGCGTCGTGCCGGCCGGCGCGTTGCTGGTGGGAGTGAATGAATAACGGCTGCCGACGGTCACCTGCGTCGCCGGGCTGCCCGAGAGTGTGAGGGGCGCCACGACCTTGATCGAGAACGCGGGTAGCGAGGCTGACTGTATGCCATCGCTCACGCTGATCACGATGCCCGAATAGGTGCCGACCTGGGCGGAGGTCGGTGCTCCCGTCAACGAACCGGTGGAGGTGCTAAAGCTCGCCCAGGCCGGCTGGTTCTGGATACTGAACGTCAGCGTATTGCCACTGGGATCGGTGGTCGTCGGCGTGAAGCTGTAGGTCGACCCGACCGTCACTCCGCTGGCGGGTAGCCCGGAGATGGTGGGCGGGTTCGCGGGGTTGGGACTGGAGACCGTGATGGTGAAGGCCGGCAGTGAGCTGGTCTGGAAACCGTCCGTCACACTGATCACGATATTGGCGAACGGCCCGGTCTGCGTGGGCGTGCCCGACAGCGTGCCGGTGGTCGGGTTGAAGCTGGCCCAGGCCGGCTGGTTCTGCACCGAGAAGCTCAGTGACGTGCCCAGCGCTGCGTTGGTGGTCGGCTCGAATGAGTAGGGCGTACCGACGACGGCAGCGGTGGGCGGGTTGCCGGAGATAGCGAGCGGCGCCACCACAGTGATCGAGAACGGGGCGAGCGGCACGCTCGTGGTGCCGTCGCTTACACTGATGGTGATGTTGGCGAAGGTGCCGACGCTGGCCGTCGTCGGAGTTCCCGACAGGGTTCCGCTGCTGGGATCGAAGCTCGCCCAGGCGGGCATGTTGCTGATGGAAAACGTCAGCGTGTTGCCGGCGGCGTCCGTGGCAGTTGGCGTGAAACTGTAGTTCTGGCCGGCGACTACGCTCGCCGCGGGGGTCCCGGAAATGACCGGCGGGGCGGCAGGAGTCGTCGTGCTGCCGCTGCCCGTGGACGTCGCAGAGCTGCTAAGGGGGGAATTCCCGCCTGAGACACCCACCTGGCCGCAGGCGACGAGGCTAAGCGCAACCGCGCATCCCAGCAGAGCCAGGCGCAGGCGACGCAGATTTTTTGAGACCGCAAAAACCATACCGTGCAATCCAGGATTGCCGTTTAAGATTGCAAGAGCAGGTAAGACCCCCGTGCGAGTCGACGATCACGGCAGCGCATCTGCGGTACCGGTAACCCCGCTATCTCAGACGAGCACTGTTGTCGGCCTGAGACCGGAGGCTTTGCGTCCCCTCCTCGCGGAGGGTTTGCCCTTGCTTGCGTCGGAGTAGAGCGTCTCGCGTGACAACACGCAATATGTCTCTACGGGCCGACATGCGTCCGAGGTGTTGGTTTGTGAGGGGCGACGCAGCGCACCAGCGCGATCGCGCGCGGCGAGTGACTAGGTTGGAATGGGACGCGTGCGAGTCAACGCGCAACGCAGCGGAGTGCGCTTGACTGACTCGACGAGGTGATTATGTGAAAAGAACGGCGCAGCCGCGCGCGGTTCAGTCGCATAACCGAACCGCGCGCTTCTGAGAGGCTTATTTAGAAAAGCGGTGTAACTACTTCTTACGACGCCTGCGGGCGGCGAGTCCCGCAGCACCCGCACCGGCGGCCAGGACGGCGAGCGAAATCGGCTCCGGTACCGGGTGCGAACCCCCGCTACCGCCACTCGGAGGCGGAGGACACAGGGACGCAACGATCTTGCAGGTAACTCCCGCGTGCGCCGGCGCCGTTCCCAAGCCCACAACCGCCAGCATGGCGACAATTGCCCAGATCATCTTTTGCACAGTGGCCTCCTTGAAAGCTGCCAAAACCACGAAGACACGCTTGGGAGCTGCAAGGAGCGGGCCAGCGAGCTAAGCGATTGATCGGTATCCCATCCGATTTAATCTGCTCCCGGTATGGCAGTGGCGGTGTAAGAAAACCGACACGTGAGCCGAAGGACTTTAGTCGGGGATCCCCGCGCACCATGGCGGTATTTACCCTTGAGAATCAAATAATTACTGAGTGAAAGAGGAATTCTGATGGCGCCGCAACAATGCCTATGTCGTGTAAAGCGCACCGACGTGCAGTGCATCACAGTCCGCTGCCCTCGCCGGGGATGAAGGAAAGACTCCTGCGATAGGATGCATGGAAACCGAAGGGACCTGCACATCCACACGCCTGCCGCCAATCAGTCGGTATCCGCGCTCGCCATTGATCTGCGGATCGCCGGGCTGATCGCGATCGCAATCGCTGCCTATTGGCCGACGAGCAGTGCTCTTTGGCACTACTGGACGGACGATCTGGGCTATGGCGGTGCTGGCCTGCTCGTGGCGGCTCTCGCGATCTGGCTGCTTTTTCGAGCCAGAGACCGAGTCGCCAAGCTGCCGGTGCAAAGTGAGCCGTGGGCTCTTGCGCTTCTGGTGCCGTGCAGCATTGCCGCGCTGATTTTCTGGAGAGCGGGCATCTCCTCGCTGCAGCTGCTGATGTGGCCGGCGCTGATCCTACTGGGCGTGTGGAGCGCGTTTGGAACTGCAGTGACGCGCGCGATCGCCGTTCCGGTAGGGTTTTTGTACTTTGGCATGCCCGCCTGGGGCGTTCTTGCCGCGCCACTGCAGAGTTTGACGCTATGGATCGTGACATGGCTCGCGCCGGCAGTGGGCGTCCCGGCGACCGTCGTGGGAACCGGGATTTACCTGCCCGGCGACATGAGATTCAGCGTGGAACTGCCCTGCAGCGGCGTGGGATTTCTCGCGCAGGGACTGGCGGTCGCAGCGCTCTTAGGCGAGCTCGAGCAGGCACCCTTACGGCGCAGGCTGCGACTGCTGGCAAGCATGGCGCTCGTCGCGCTGGTCACGAACTGGATTCGTGTCCTCACACTGATCCAGGTCGGCTATACGACGCAGATGCGCCACGTACTCGTGACGCGTCATCACCTGCTGTTCGGATATGTCTTGTTCGTACTCGCGCTGGTGGTATTCGTGTGGGTCGCCACACGGCGCGCGCTGCCGAATGCAGCGCAGACTGCGCCCACCGCGCAGGGAGCGCGTTCGCCGGCGCGTGACGTATACGTAACCTCACTGGTCGCGCTCGTTGCCGCTCCGATTCTGGTCGGCATCCTGGGACTGTCAGCTGGCGATCAGTCGGCGGCCCGCGAGTTGCGTCTGCCGCCAGGGCGTGCCGAGTGGCGCGGCCCGCTGACAACGACCGACGATAACTGGCGACCCGTGTTCGTCGGTCTGCACGAGGAGCTGCGTGGAAGCTATCGGGACCTCGCAGGCCGCAGTGTTGAGGCCGTGGCGATCGGATACCACGCCCAGACACACGGACGGGAGCTGGTCAACGAAGGCAACTCGCTGGCGGGCAGCGGCCGGCTGACCGCGCTGACGGTCGCGGTGGTCGATGGGGGCGGCAGGGCCTACCGGGAAGAGGTGGTTATCGATGAGCACGGGCAGCGCTCGGTAATCTGGTCCTTCTACGATATTGGTGGCCGCCCGTTCGTGACAGCGATGCTGGCGCAGTTGTGGTACGGAGTCCATGCGCTGGACGCGCCGCCCTATTCGGCATTGTTCGCGTTCAGGACTGCGTGTTCCCCGGACTGTGCTCAAGCGCGCGACGCCTTGGCAGACTTCGTACGCGCGGTCGGCCCGCAATGGCTTGTCGTTGCGTCGGCCCGCTCCGTCCCCTGAGTCGTCCCCGGAAAAGATGGGCGCAGCTCCGACAATCGCAGAGGGTCTGTTCACGTTTCGCATCGGCGGATCCGAACGGGTCGGTGTCGATCTGGCCCTTGAGTTCAAACGCCGCGGCTATCAGGTCGTGTGCTTCGCATTCCATGATTCGGATGGGCCGATGCGAGCGCAACTGGAGGCATCCGGCATCCGCTGTCTGGACATGAACTACGACAGGTTCCGCGGAGTCTTCGGGCGGGTGTTCTATCTGTGGAAGTTCTGGCGAATGCTGCGCAAGGAGCGGATTAGCGCCTTGCACGTACATCATACGGCCGCGTTGATCCTGTGCGGCATTCCGTCGTGGCTGGCGCGGGTTAACCGGGTAGTCATGACGGAGCACGCGATTAAGTGGGGGGAGCGAGTGCAGAATCGCGCACCTGCGCGCTATTACTGCCGCTATGCGAGCGACATTACGGTGGTCGAACCGACGCAGGCTGATTACTTTCGCACGGTGCTCGGTGTCTCCGCCGACAAAGTGCACTGTGTGACAAATGCGGTCCGACTGGTCAGCAGGACCCCGGAGTGCGTCAGTCGCATGCGTCAGAAGCTTCGGATCACGGCAGAGGTCTTTGCCTTCTTTTACGTGGGACGTCTGGATCCCATCAAGGACCTGAGTACCTTGTTGGATGCCTTCGCGGCTCTGCCGCCGCAGATCTCCCGCCGCTCGCGATTGTATCTGGTGGGAGAAGGGACCGACCGCGCAAGGTTGGAGGCCAAGCGCGACGCGCTGCAACTCGGCGAGCGTGCAATATTTCTCGGTGCTCGCAACGATGTGTCGGAGGTCTTGCTGGCAGCCGATGCGTTCGTCATGAGCTCAATTAGCGAAGGCCTGCCGATGGTGCTGTTGGAGGCGATGGCCGCGGGGGTGCCGTGTGTGGCAACCGCGGTAGGAGGCATTCCCAGGCTGTTGGATAGCGATAGAGGTCTGTCGGTACCCGCGCAGGACTCCGCCGCACTCGCCACTGCAATGGCGTCAATCGCGCAATCCCCCGAGTTGCGAGCGCGGCTGGTCGAGAACGCGATGGAGAATCTACGGAAAAACCATGCGGTCGATGCAATTGTCGATCGCTATCTGGAACTTCTCGGACTGCCGCTGAGGGTCGCGGAATCCCGCACCGTCGCGTAGCGCAGCCGCTGTTTTATCCAGGCGGCGACGCGCAGCAGCCATGCAGCGAGGAACAGACTCAGGAACGCATAATCCGACAGACCCCCGCCGCCGCGCACGATACCCAGAAAGATCTCGGTGGCGAGCAGCCAGATCACGTATACGCCGGTCTTGTGAAGACGCCGCCAGGTCGCAGAACTCAAACGACGCTTGGACCAGCGGAAGGAAGTCAGCGTCAGCAGCAGCAGGAAAATAAGGCCGATCACATCCAGCGTGGTGGCTTTGGCATTCAATCTGTTCCCAAACAACCAGATGGAGTACGCCACGAAGCTGAAATGCCAGGCCATTCCGACGGCGAATGCGAGACCAATGTAGCGACGATTTGACAGCAGCCAGCGAGTGCCGCGGCTCGGCCAAAGGGTCGCAAGCGACGATGCGGTGAAGGCCACAAGGAATAAGGGCAGCGCGCAGCGTACCGAGCGCACGATGATGAACTCCATCCCCCGAACAGAATGAAAGTCCGTAGCGGGCAAGCCGAGACAGATGGCCGTGCTCGTCGCGAGCGCCAGCACCCAGAACAACCGCCACGATTCAATGGTTTTTCCCATAACGTCTGACCCGCGCGCGCCGCCAAATTTCGCCGAAGATGGGCCTGCAGCCCGACGACCACAGCTAATTCTTTGATTTTGCGGCGATTTGACCGCTGCTCGGTCCGATTGCCTGTTCACACCCGAGTCGTGTGTACCGCATCACACTCTGCGCCGAGCATCGAGGATTTGCGATGCCCTGATGCGATAACATTCGCAACTGGACGAGGAAAACGAAAATACACTCCCAGGCCCTTAGCAAGTCCTTGGTCACGCGTGGCATCGTGTCGATGCGGCGGACAAACCGCGATCGATGGCGCGTAACGGCATGAGGCTGCGCACGTGAATCCGCTCATCAACGAGATATGGGACCAGGTAACCGGTGGGTGGCGCTTTCGCTGGCTGGCGCTCGCGGTTGCGGCAGCGCTCGCGCTCGTGGGATGGCTAGTCGTGTTCGGCCTGCAAGACCGGTACGAAGCGGGGACCAGCGTATTTGTGGATACGCGCACATCATTGAGACCAGCGTTGCAGGGGCTCACCGTGGAACAAGACGTTGACGCCGAGCTGAACTTTGTGCGTCAGTCGCTGCTCGCCAGTCCGTCCCTGCTGCGGGTCGCGCGCGAGGGTGGCGTGCTGCCGGCATCGATGATCGATCGGCAGCGCCAGGAGCTGCTTACAGACCTGCGCAATCGCATCGACATCAGTGTGCACAGTGCGAACGGTCACGAGGAGGATCGCAACACCGCCGGCAGCATTTACCACATTGCTTATCAGGACCACGACCGTGCACGGAGCATACGTGTCGTGGGAATACTGCTGGATGCGCTCGTGAACGAAACCCTCGGGGGCAAGCGCGTGGGGTCCGAAAACGCCCAGCAGTTCCTTGAAACCCAAATTGCCGACTATGAAAAGCGACTGCGGACGGCGGAGGACCGACTGGCGCAGTTCAAGTCCCGCCACATCGGGCTGATGCCGACAGAGCAGGGCGGCTACTTCGCCGAGCTGCAAAAGGAGTCGGAGGCGGCCGACAACGTTAGAACCAAGCTGGCCGAAGCGCAGTCCCGGCGGGCGGCCCTCATCCGGCAGCTCCATGGCGATGTCGCGGTTGCTGCCGCATCTGCGCCCGGACAAGCTGCCGCCGGCGGCGCAGGATCCAAGGGCGCTATGGATACCCTTTCGCGGATCGACGAGACGCAGGCGCGGCTAGATGAGCTGCTACTGAGGTTCACCGACGCGCATCCCGACGTCATCGCCACGCGGCAGACGCTCGAGGAGCTCAAACGACGGCGGGCAGCCGAGATTGAGGGCTTGCGCGCGGGCGATCCGGACGCTGCTGCTGCCAGCCGCGCCAGCACAAATCCCGTGTATCAGAGCGTCGAGCTGGCGCTCAATCAGGTGGATGTGGACATTGCGGACCTGAACACGGAGCTGGCGCAACACGAGTCCAAAGTGGCCGAGCTGCGCCGCTCCCTGGACACTGCGCCGCAGGTCGAAGCGGAATTCGCGCAGCTCAACCGTGACTACGACGTGAACAGGGCGCAATACACGGCGTTGCTCGGCAACCTGCAGAAGGCACGCCTGGGCGAGCGCGCGGCCAACGCAGGAGCGGTTCGCTTCGAGGTCGTGCAACCGCCCGCAGCGGCTTTTGGTCCCGTTTGGCCGCGTCGCAAATTGTTCCTGTCAGGGATCCTGGCCGCCGCGCTGGCTGCGGGCGTCGCGCTGGCGTATGGTTTGAACTATCTCTTCCCGGTGGTCTCTTCGGCGGAAACTCTGAGTAAGGCGTTGGGGGTGCCATTGCTGGGACAGGTCACCGCCGCGTTCCCTGAGAGCGAGCAACGGGCCTTCCGTCGCGACCTATTGCGGATCTCGATGGCGACTGTCTGCCTGTTCGTGGCATTCGCTGTCGCTCTGGTGTTGAGTCAGACAGGCTACCGCCTGAGTCTGACCGCGCTAAAGCACCTGGTGCAGGCGTGAGCCTCATCGAGAGCGCGCTCGCAAAGCTGCGCCGGGTCGGAGAGGCCGACGCGGGGCGCGGCGTGCTGGCGCCGCGCAGTGTGAATGTTGCGGCCGGTGCCCCGAAGCGGCCCGCCGAGGTCGTTGCACCTGCGCCCGAAGACCAAGAGCCCTCCAAGCGCATTACAATCGATCTGAAGGCGCTTCGCGATGCGGGGTACCTTCCCGAGCAGGGTGTCGAGCGGCGCTTCGCCGACCACTATCGTCAAATCAAGCGCCCGCTCATCGAGAAGGCGCTGGCTGGCGGCGCGGATGTCCGCCTCATCATAGTGACCAGCGCGCTGCCGGGCGACGGCAAGACGTTCACGAGCCTCAATCTGGCGCTCAGCGTGGCCCGTGAGCGCGATGCCTCCGTGCTGCTGGTCGACGCGGACGCGCCCAAGGAACGTATCAGTGAGATCCTCGGAGTTCGCAGGGAGCCCGGCCTTCTCGACGCGCTTGCTGACCCCTCCCTGGACGTTGAGTCCCTGGTCGTAGGCACCGACGTGCGTGGACTGCAGATTCTGCCGGCCGGCAGGCTGGTAGAAGGTGCCACCGAGCTGCTGGCCAGCGCCCGCATGGGTCAGATCGTGGCACGCCTTGTTGCGCGCAATCCGCGACGGCTGGTCCTGTTCGATTCTCCGCCGCTACTGGTATCGAGCGAGGCTCGCGCGCTGACTCGAATCCCGGCGCAGATCGTTCTGGTTGCGCGCGCGGGGGTAACTCCGCGCCGGGCGGTGGCTGATGCGCTGGCGCAGGTTGACAGGAATAAGTTGCAGGGACTGATTGTGAACCATACCCGAGTGAGACCGGGCGAGAGCTACTACTACGGGTACTTTGGCTACGGCGCCGGGGGCGAGGAGGGGAGCGCTCACAGCCCGTAAGAGTCCGCCAGGATGGCCTTGATTTTTCCCGCCACCGCATTCCAGGTGAAATCCGCTTCCACGCGCGAGCGACCCACACGGCCCATCGTAGCGGCATCGTTCGGGCTCAGCGCAAGTTCGACCATCGCTGCGGCGAGAGCCGAGACATCCTCGGCGGCCACGATCAACCCGCTCTTGCGATGCTGCACGATCTCCGGCATTGCGCACCGGTCGGCCGCGATACACGGTAGTCCGAACGCCATGCCTTCGAGTAAAGAGATCCCGAAGGGCTCGTAAACTGAGGGCAATACAACGGCGGTGGCGGAGAGGAACAGCTGATTGAGCTGTGCAACGTGCTCTGGTACTGCATGGGACAGGAATCCCAAGCACTTCACGCCTGGCTGATCGATCTGGAGGGACGGTCCCACAATCATGAGCTCTGCGTGGGGGACTTGCTTCCTGACTTCTGTGAACGCTCGCAGCAGGAACGGTCCACCCTTTCTCGGGAAGTCCTTACCCACGAACAGGAATCTCGCGCGCGAGAAATCGCGGACCGGGACGGCCGGGAGCTTGCCAGTGTTGATCCCGGCGCCGACCACATGAAGCTTTTGCGCCGGGACGCCGAAATCGGTACTAAACGATGACGCTAACCACGAGCTCATGACGAATATTCCGCGCAGTCGTTCATATACGCCGCTTTCCCACCGCAGGTGCTCACGCTTGCGAGGTTCAGATAGCAAGCCGCGGCCGTAGTGCCGGTACCCCAGCGCGGCGTTGGTGTCGTGATAGCTGAAGCAAGGAAGATCGGTGACCGACCCGGACGAGAACCAGGCGCCCACTTGCATGATGCCAGTTATGTCTCGGAAGCGCCCGATCTCACTACGGGCAATCTCCGTGAGGGCGCGAAAGCGCGGTACACTCGCGTGGTACTGCTCCTTCCAGCGCTCCAACGGCCATGACGGTACGCGGAGTTTTTCGAGCCGCTCGCGTAACGGCGCCAGCCGAGTGTGCACGGCACCTGCAAGGATGTGTTCGGCGCGCAACGCGTTGAAGAAATTTGCGGACGAACCGGACCAACTCCTGGGATGAAATGGCGGTTCTGGAATAAGGCCTAATAGACGCATCCCAGGGCCTCCGCATCGTTCCCCGCGAATATGTCAGTTCGCGTCACCGGAGTATGCTGCGGAATACGCCGCCCTTTCGTTCGCTTTCCCGAGCGCCTCAGCGTAGTAGGCACAAAGCCGCCGTTGATAACGCTCCAGCGAAAATTCGCGCGCCGCGCGCGCAAACGCCGAGTCTGCGAGTCGCGAAGCGAGATCCGGCTCGCTCTGCAATCGCACGATCGCAGCGGCCAGCCTTCGTGAATCACCGACCGGGACCAATAATCCCGTATCCTGATCCAGGACGATTTCCGGATTTCCGCCCGCGCTTGTCGCGGCGATCGGTACCCGCGCCATCATGGCCTCGAGCAATACGTTTGACGAACCTTCACTGTGCGATGGCAGCACGAACACGTCGGCGATCGCGAAAAAGCGTGTGACGTCCGGATGAAATCCGGCGAACACGACACGCTCGCTTATGCCGAGCGAGTGGGCCAGTCGCCCGAGCACATCTTGTTCCGGGCCGATACCGACGATAACGAGTTTCCAGGCTTGCCGGATCGAGCGCAGCCGTCCCAGCGCCCGTAGCAGATCGGCGTGGCCCTTCTCTCGCGACAACCGTCCGATCGTGAGCAGCACCCATTCGCCGTTGCGGATGCCAACTTGATCACGCAGTTGCGCGCGTTCCAGGTCCGAGGTTGGCGGCATGGGAGTCGCGGCATTGTGCAGAATGCGGATGCGTTCGGGCTTCACGCCAAAGGCGACGAGTCGAGGCGCAAACGCCTGGCAGACGCTGACGACACGGTGGGCTGAACGAAGAGTCAGGCGATCGACCTGGTTGTACAGTCTTTGCTTGAGATCTGGATAAGCATACCCGTGCTGAAATGCGAACCACAGGCGGCCAGTTCGCAATTCGGGCAGCGACTTGGTCAGCAGATGTGACTTGCTGTTGTGGGTCTGGATGATGTCGGGTTTCTCCCGCGCAGCGATTTCCCGCAGCTGCGCAATCACCCCGAGGTCGAAACGTCGTCGCTCACGGATAACGTGCGTGTCGATTCCCGCGGCGCGCGCGGCGTCCACGAATGCGTCGCTCCCACGCATCTGCGCGCTCCTGTCAAACGTTACTATGGCCACCCTGAGCCCGGTTTGTGCGCCTTCCGCGGTACCTAGCCAGCGGCAGAAGCCGATGAGGTTTTTGGCTGGCCCGGTGACAGATCTTGCCTCCATTATCGCGAGGATGCGCACGGTCGGCGGTGCATTCACTCGGCTGGCTGCCCAATTTATCTGCCGCGGTAGACTATCAAGTCTATACTAGCTGCGTGCGTCCGAGCTAATGCTCATGACCCTTTCCAGGCCGGAATTATGTTGAAAATCCCTGTGTCGGCCTCGCGTGGGTTTGCGCGATCGATGTGCAGAGCAGCGGCGCACAGTGCCGGCTAGGTAGCGAGCGATGTGCGGAATAGTCGGATACGCCGGCTGCCCAGGCGCGCTCACGGGTGAGCTTTTGGCCGTGATGCGCGACAAGATCACGCATCGCGGCCCCGATGCCGCGGGAATCTGGTCGGCGTCCGACGGCTCGGTTGTGCTCGGCCATCGCCGCCTCGCTATTCTCGATTTGTCGGCTACCGGCTCGCAACCGATGGAGAATTCAAACGGGACGAGCGTCGTAGTATTCAACGGAGAGATTTATAACCACGGCGAGCTCCGTCGGGAGCTTGCCGCCGGCGGGGCGCGCTTCGCCGGCCGCAGCGACACGGAGGTTCTGTTGGCGGCCTATGACGCGTGGGGCGAACAATGCGTTGAACGGCTGCGCGGCATGTTCGCCTTCGTGATTTATGATCAAATCCGCAAGGCGTTGTTCATGGCGCGCGACCGCGCCGGCGAAAAGCCTTTGTATTGGGCAGAGCATCGCGGTGGACTAGTGTTCGCGTCGGAATTGAAAGCGTTGATGGCGGACCCTGAATTCCCACGGCGTCTGTCACCTGAGGGCCTGGCATATTACCTGAGCTTCGGTTACGTACCAGGCAATCAGTGCATCCTGCAAGGCGTGCATAAACTCATGCCGGCGCACTGTCTGACGTGGCCGCTCGGTGGCGTACCGGCGATACGGCGCTATTGGGATATTCCGCCCGCTCGTAGCGATGACATTTGCAGCGTCGAAGAATTGACGGACGAGCTGCAGCGGCTGCTGACCTGTGCGGTAAGTGAGCAGCTCGTGGCGGACGTTCCGCTGGCCGTCCTACTGAGCGGCGGAATCGACTCGAGTCTTGTCACCGCTATCGCGGCACGCACGTCCAAGCACAGGGTCCGCACGTTCACCGTGACGCTGCCAGATCATCCACAACTCGATGAGAGGCGCTTCGCGCGGACCGTTGCCGAATATCTACACACCGATCATGTCGAACTCCCGCTTGATCAATCGAGCGTCGACCTAATCCAAAAGCTTGCAACGCAGTACGACGAGCCGATCGCGGACTCCTCGATGATCCCTACCTACTTGCTCGCGAAGACCGTGAGCCAGCACTGTAAAGTGGTTCTCGGAGGGGACGGCGGTGACGAGCTTTTCGGCGGATATCTAGCGTATCAGAGCGTTTTGAGCCGGGATCGGTTACACCGTCATCTGCCTCGCGCTGCACGCGCCTTGGTTGCGGCGATCGCGAAGCGTGTTCTGCCGCCCGGGGCGAGGGGGCGCAATACGCTCATGGCACTCGAGGGGACCACTGCTGACGGGATCGCACAGTCAGCCCTCTGGACGGACTACACGGACTTGGGACGTGTCAGCTCCTGGCTCGCTCGCAGGCTGCCGGAACATCCGCCCAAACTGTGGCGCCGGAGCCTAGTGGAGACGGCGCGCGGACTACCCGGCGCTGCGATGGCCGCTGACTTTAGATCATATCTGCCGGAAGACATTCTGGTAAAAGTCGACCGAGCCAGCATGCTTTGTTCCCTGGAAGTTCGCGCTCCATTTCTCGACAGACGCGTCGTCGATTTTGCCTACCAGCGTGTCCCGAACCGGCTGCGAGTTACTCTGAATGAACGCAAGATTCTTCTCAAGCACCTCGCTAGGCGGCTGTTACCGCCGAGTCTCGATATCGACCGCAAGCAGGGTTTTACAATCCCAATATTGCAATGGCTGAGTCCAAGGATCGTCGAGGCCTGGAGGGATGACTGCCGCGAGCAGATTCAGTCAGTCCTGTCCGCCAACGCCGCGTCGCGTCTTGTGAATCGCCGGCGGAACCTGGCAACCGAACACGGCCTGTACGCTGTCATAATGCTTACTTCCTGGATGCGTGAATATAGCGTCTCGTTGTGAATCGCGTGGCCGCGGCCGCAGCGCCTCGGTCGATCCCGCAAGAATTGATGCTCATGCTGGTTTGGCATTGGCCCGGAACGAGCCGTGCGAGGGCGACTCGCCCGCTCGCTCGGCATAAGCGACGCGTTGTGTTCACGGGATCTCATCCGGATGGCGCACGCTTCTGGACCGTGGGGTGGTTCAGTGACTACACGGTTGCCAAGTGCTACAGGTGTCACCTGGTGCTTATATCAGACGCGTGGTTGCGCCTGTGACGATCGTCGCAGCGCTGCCAAGCGCAGCGCTGTACACCGCGACTGGGGAAATAGTGTCGGCACCTCTCTGCGCGATTGGCGTTCTGCACGCGGCGACGCTAGTGTGGGCTTCGCTTGGTTGTTCGTGGCTTAGGACATTAGTAATGACCGCTTGGCCGCAACCCTAACAATCCGGTAAAAAGGCAAGTGGACAACGGCACGACACCAGTCGATTCGGCGCTTAAAACCTTCCCGGCTCCACTCGTCTGTCCAACGTGCCGCAGCGTTGTGACTGCACGCTCGGTCTGCGCGGGAACCGGCCGGCCGTGCGTCACTATCCACGCTGGCATGCCGCGCTTCTTGCTTGGGCAAGAGTACTGGGGCGAAACGGGCAGTGAAAAGATGCGCCAACTCTTGCAAGGTGCAAGAGAGGTCAATTGGCGCACAGCGTTGCAGCGGTATGTCGGCGGTCAGCCCATAAGTCAGCATCTGCTCTCGCCCGTTCGGGCTGACTTATTGCATGCGATGCCGTGGGATCGGATTCGAGACGTACTGGACGTCGGTGCCGGCATGGGATTCATGTCGTGCGACATGGCGTTGTACGCGGACAGTGTAGTTGCCCTGGAGGCGGTTCCGCAACGCGCGGAATTTGTTCAGATTCGCGCGCGCCAGGACAATCTGCGAGTATTTCCGATCATTGCCAGCGCGATGGCAATGCCATTCCCTGATGAATCGTTTGATCTCATCACCCTAAACGGGGTTTTCGAATACATCGGTCTGTGGGGTGACGGAGATCCGAAGCAATTGCAAGAGAAGTTCCTCATAAGTGCCTTGAGACTGCTGCGACCTGGCGGCTATTTGTACGTCGGCATCGAGACGAGGTACGCGACCTCGGCTTTCTTGGGTGCTCGCGATCACTCGGGCTTGGCATTCACAAGCCTGATGCCTCGAGCACTAGCTGACTTGTATTGTCGTTTGAGAGCAAGACCATTCTACGGCGCAGAACATGTCGTGCGCGGCTACAGAACCTATACGTACACGCCTTCGCAGTACCGGAAGATGTTTCTGCGCGCCGGATATCGCAAGGTGTTCGTACAAGGAGTGTTTGATGGATACAACCGACAGAGAGTGCTGTATGACATCAATGACCATGCCGGCAGAAAGGCGGTTCTGAGCCGAGTGAATCCTCCTGCCTCGATGGCGGGTGTGCTGCGCCGGGCGCTTACGGAGAACAGACTTACGTATCGAACCCTCGAGGGAGAGGTTGTGATTCTTGCTCAAAAGGACTCGGTAGCCGTCGGTAAGGGACCGATGCTTTGGTCTGAGGTTCTGGCTCCCAATCGGACAGTGGTACAGCTAAATGTGCCTTACAAGACATTGGGAATACTCTGTAGTGGCGGCTTCCCAGTCGAAGTGCTTGAGGTGGAAAAAAAAGGTCACGAAGATGCCAAAGAGCGCCAGGAGCGCTCATTCAAGATCTTGCAGACGCTACAACAGCAATTAGCCCCCGAGGTGTCGGGGCTGTCGATGCGTTGGCCAGTCCCAATGGGAACCCAAAAAATAGCAGGACGCATATATCGCCGATATGAATATATTCAGGGACAGAGTCTATCTACCCTGTTATTGCCGAAGCACTACGACCATCGCACGGTATCGCAACTGATTTCGCGGATGATTGTGGCTTACGTGTCGTTCTGCGGTCGGCTCTCAAACATTGTTGGTAGCCGTGACGATCAGTCGAGTTGGACGGCCATTGAGAAACAACTCGAGGACATCGAGGTTAGTGATGACTTTCATCGGGACTTTCGTGCGGCAGTCGACGCCGCTCGAGCTGCGGGCTGGCGGCTGTCGGCCGTGCACGGGGACTTTACGGCAGGCAATTTGATTGTCACGCCATCCGGCGACTTTGTGCTTGTCGACTGGGAACACTTTTTGGCCGCCTATCCTATTGGCGCTGACCTATTGAGGTTTCTGCAGGACGCGCTTCTAGAGTCGGCCCGTCTTCCAATTCGTGTCGGCCGGCGCTTTCGGCATCATTTACGGCAAGTCGTGAACGCCGCCCTGGAGAACTGTGGGTATAGCCCCAGGGATTATCACCACCTGCACGCGTTGTACATCGGACATCAGATAGCAGCCCTGGGTGGCGATAGCCGAGCATACGCACCATTGATTGAAGCATACCGCGCTGGGCATCGACTGCTCGGCGACGATCTGGATGACGCCTAAGAATACCCTCGTCGGAACTCCGGGGTCGAAGCGCCGGCCGGGCAGTGAGCAGCCGGCTGGGCTGCACGGAAGGCGCGCGGTGCGGCCACGCGCGGGCTGCCATTGTATTGGACATGACATGCGATCGGACGGGGCGCCGTAGCACACACCGGCACTGCCGCTCGCCGCCTGACCACCGGTCCGTTCGGTTCAGCCTGGACGCCTGGGGTCGGATGCAGGCTTCGGCGATCGCGTTAAGTGTCGGTTGATTGATCGAGCGTCGAAGCGTCGACCTGATCCAAACGCCTGCTGGGCAGTGTGATGTGTGTAAGACAGCGCGTAAGAACCGCGGTCTTGAAGCGATCGGCGGGCAGCAAGCGCGCTGTGATGCGCTGCGTGTTATGAGATCGGAAAATTTGGGATGATCACCTGAGGCGCGAGATATGCGCGCACGCCGACTGGCTGGTCAGAACACCTTACTGCAGGTTACCTCACGATAATGGTCAGCCAACCCAGGACTGTCTGGAATATCGGCGCAAATACTGCCGGTGTGGTCGTAAACATGGTTTCCGGCCTGCTGGTGATGCCGTACCTCATACAGACCCTTGGCACCAGCACGTACGGTTTATGGATCTTGATTGGCACCCTATCCGGGTACTTCGGAGTACTGGACCTCGGGGTTTCTGCGGCGGTGGGCAGACTCATCGCAGCCCATCGCGCTCGTGGCGAAGTCGAACACGTCAATGCAGTGATGTCGACGGCGTGCGCGCTGCTGATGATTGTGTTTGTGGTCGTATGCCTGGCAACCTGCGTTGTGCTATTGGTCTTCCCTCTGCTGTTTGCAGTTCCTGCGGATCGCACGCTGGATGTGCGCTATTCGCTGATCCTCGTGGGTCTTACCCTCGCGCTAACATTCCCCGCATCCATTTTTTCGGGATTTCTTTGGGGCCATGAGCGTTTTGATCTGCAAAACGCAGTCGACATCCCCGCACTGATACTCCGCACGGTTTTATCGATGACGATGGTTAGCGCTTCACTGCCGCTGACCAGCCTCGGAGCGATTTCATTCAGCTTGGCCGCGTCGAGCAGCGCTGTCAGGATGATCCTGTGCTTCAAGTTGGAGCCAAACCTTAAAATCTCATGGAGTCACGTTCACGTAAGCAAGGTTCGCCAGATCTTCTCAATCGGCGGCTGGATGAGCGTCATCTCGTGGTCGCGAACGCTGATTCCGCAAATCGCGCCGACACTCATCGGGACTCGGCTTGGGAGCTCCGCCGTCACAAGCTTCACAGTTGCGCGTCAACTGGTCTCGTATATAAACATCTTCGCGATTTCCGCCACACAGGTAATGGCGCCGCGCGCAATTGCGGCCTATGCGAGGCAATCGGTTGCCGAGCAGACTCTGCTGTTCATCGAAGGCGGCAAGTTTGCCTATGCACTCACGCTCTTTTTCTGTGGTGGCCTATTCTGTCTTGGGCTGCCGTTCATTCATTGGTGGCAGCATGGGCTACAGGACGTTGCATATAGACTGCTCGTGGTGCTGATGCTGGGTGAGAGTTTGCCGATGTCGCAGTGGCTGACTTATAGCGTTCTGTTGGGTGCAAATCGCCAGAAAGTCCTTGGCTTTCTCGCTATCGCCGAAGGCGCGATCTCCTTCCCGCTGATCATGGCCTTGATGCTGAAGAGCGGAATGGCAGGTGTTTGCGTAGCAGTGGCGCTGACCGGGTTTCTGGTTCGCGGGGTAGTTCCCTGGCTGTACGGTTGTCGACTGATAGGTGTGCGACCACGTGCCTATGTTAGGCGCGTGTTCGTACCCGTGACGATCGCAGCGTCCCTGCCAATCGCAGTGCTGTACGCTGCGTCAGCGGCGGTGGCGCCAGAAACCTTCCGCGGGATTTTCCTGGTGGGAGCGGGCTATAGTGTTCTGTACGCTGTGACACTCGGCTGGGCCTTGCTCGGGTACTCAACAATCAAGACATTCGTACTGAGTTTTTCGCCGCAGCCAGAGTAATCCCGCTAACCTGGGCAACAGACGTCGAGATAGACGACAGTAGCAGATGTCGTACGGCAGTCGACGCGGCCAACGTTGAGAGCTGACACACGCACGATTGAGTAAAGATCTCGCGCTCGCCGTCTGCTGCTCCACTCCCATGAAGCATGTGAACGGAGCCTGCGCACTGCAATCGGAGTGCGACTCAGCTCACAAGGGAATGTGGCGCGAATCTGCGACATTTGTATCACTTGCAGTGTTGTCGTTAGGATGGCTCCTCGCTGGTGGATGCCCACAGTTCAAAAGTATCAACGGACGCTACTATTAGTTGTCAGCTTGGGAGACGACATGACCGACCGAAGCCGCTCGAAGACCTACGCACTAAGATCGATTGATCCTCGCGTTTCCCGACGAGATATCCTGCGCATGGGCGGAGCGATCATCCCGGCGGGCATCTTGCTGCCGTCGTGGATGACAACTGCGAGGGCGCAGAGCGCACCATCCACGTTCAATTATTACGTTTCACCGACCGGGTCAGACAGCAATCCCGGGACGCTCGCATCGCCGTGGGCGATCACTAGTTTGTCAATGGCTGCTATTAACTCCAATAATCGGACAAATTGGAATAAGCTAAATGGCACCGGAGTCAGTGTTGGTATCATCGCCGGTAACTATGATTGCAGCGTGCTACAAGGTGCTGCGCCCGGGGAGGGATCACAGGAATCTAACGGCTTGCTGCAATTCCCAGGCGGCACATCAAGCACGCCAAATTATTTCGCGAGCTGTAATTCGAGTGGGCAATATGCAGCGCTCGCCGCAACGCTCGATATGAAGGGGTCGTCCGGACTTTATGGCGCTGAGGTTCACGCGGAAGGCCCCTTGATTGCTCACACTGGTTCAGGGCCGCCGAGTGGCAACTCTTACGCTGTTGGCAATCTCATCATCGACGGTCTGGTTATCACCGGATTCTCATATAAGGGCATCCGCATCGGGGGGCTTTCATCTGGAGATGGCCCTGCGATAACTGGTCAGGTGACCATCCAGAACTGCGAATTCACCGGCGGCGGCCACAACTCCAGCGATAGCTTGGATAATGCCGTGGCGCTATGGATGGATGGATGCAGCAATTGGCTGGTGACGAATAATCTCTTCTACAACAACGCGCCTTGGACGACTGGCAGCAACGATCACCTGAATGCTATCAACGCCGGCTATTGCCAGAACGGAACGATCCAGTACAACACCGTAATCAACGCCGGCAACATCTATGGCAAGAGCTTCGGCAGCGGTACAACGGGTACGGGGGATGAGGGCACTATCCTGCAGTACAACTACCAGGATACTTCGATGTACACCATCGAGAGCTATGGGCTCCAGGACTTCACCGGCTACCCAGCCTCGGGTTTGACCGCGACAACGATCTTTAGGAATAACATCGTGCTCGCCACTTTGAACGGGATCTCCGGCTATTCGGCCACGAGCAACTGGCCCCATGGTTTCACAACGCCGGTCAAGGTCTATAACAACACCTTAGTCATGAGCGGCGGAACCGCCGCCATTCAAATCGGCATGTCCAACAGCAGCAGCATGACGATCTATAACAATATCTGCACCGGCAGCGTGACTCCTGTAGAAACGAGCGGCGGCACCGTTGCGATATTGGATTACAACCTCGGCAGCAAGAGTGTGAGCGGCGGCGGTTCTCACGACATTACCGGGACTCCGACCTTTGTCGGGGGTACGCCCACCTTGCCTGCGCAAGCGTACCAGCTCACTTCGGGATCACTTGGGAAGGGCACTGGTAGCACGACCGGAACTTCGTCGGGATCAGCTTGCGATATGGGCGCGTGGGGCGGAGCAACTGCGCCAACACAGATCGGCTGTAACTTCGGCTCCGGGACCGCTGGCGCTGTCCCAGTCCCAAACCCGCCGACGCTCACGGTCAGCTGATTTGGCAACGGCGTGGCTGTGCGTGCCGATCCTGATCCTGGGGCACAACGGGCAAAAGGTTTGCTCGCTTAATCTGCTCGTAAGCTGTCGCATCCTGGCTTCGCTATCTTCCGGCTGGCTATCCGCAATCGCTCGGCCGGAGCGCTGCTTTGAGCGCTATGCGCGGCTTGGCGGGCGCCAGCACTGGTTCCAGGTGCATTCTTGATCGGGAGACAAAGCTGACTGCCTTCCGGTCTCTCGCACCGCGATGCTCTTTGGGGACGCCAACGAGTCCGTGATTACTCGCCGCAGCGCTGCCACGTCGCCTGCAGAAGTAGCGGCCGGTTTCGTCCGTCCGCGTTGTAGAATGGAGCGTGCATCGTGACGATGACGGCGAAGAGCCACGGCATTCAGATACGACTGTTGGCCCGCAGTTCTCAGACCGGCCATCTTTAGTGGAAAGACGAGCAAACGCGCGTCTGCCACAAGCTTACGGAACTGGGCGTGTTGCTGCCCGTACAGTTAAGTGCGACGGCGCATGCAGCGACTTAGTTCGATATGCCTAACGCGTTCGTTGGTCAATACTCGCGTCCTTGTTGCTGCAGCACTGGTGCCAGTCAGACCCACTCCTGCTTCACGCGGAACTCGCCATTGAAGGCTCCGACTTCAGGGCGATAGACCTCATTCCAGATTGGCGGGCCTCAACGCGTTTCCCGCGAAAATCGATTCTACGGTATTCTCCCGCGCCGGACTTTGAGGTCGATCGGAAAATGTACGTTTGCCCCAGATGCAAGAGCCCACTCGTCGAGTACAGGTGCTCGACCTGCCAAGTCGTGTACTCAGTTGTCGAGGGGATCCCCTGCTTTCTTGCCGGATCGGCAGGGGACAGTGGTCAGAGGCTTCGCGAGATCTATGACGATATCTATCGTCACCGCGAGGATGTTTGGGTGGACCAGGGTCGCTCAGAGCAGTTCCTGAAGTATTTTTGCGACCTGGCTCAATCCTCACCCAGCGATAACGTCCTTGAGATCGGGTGCGGCGAGGGTATGTTGCTTGCAGCTCTGACTGGCGCCACCAAGTTCGGCATTGATCCGTCAGTCCATGCGCTCCTAAGAGCGAAGCGGCGCTCGACCGCCGATTGTGCTGTCGCACGGGCTGAGGAATTACCGTTTCCGCCGAGCTGCTTCGATCTGGTCGTCACAGTCGGAGTCATGGAGCATTTTGAAGACCCGGACGCGGCCACGGCCGAAATCCACCGTGTGCTGAAGCCGTCCGGACGCTACATCGCCCTCATGCAAACGGACATGACCCGGCTCGAACGCCTGACCGTTAAGGTGCGTGAGTATCTGTTCCCACGGTTCCGTCCGATCGCGTTGCTGAAGTGGGCCGAAAAGAAAGTGCGCCATCGCATCGTTCAGCCCCTCAGAAAGTCCTACACCGTCGATACGGCACAACAATGCCTTCAGCGCAACGGATTGGAAGTCACCCAGATCATCACACGCGCGACCCACCCAAGTGTCCCGCTTGCGGGCGATCACGTGGTCATTCTGCTGTCATGCAAGGCCTGATTGGAAATGGTGGGACGCGAAGTGACCTGCCATGAGACATATTAGTCCCCGCGGGTCCGTCAGGCGCAGAGGCCGTCGATGGGTCGCACTTCAAGCCGCGGCCGGCGTTGGGGTTGTGCGAACGCCGGGTGGACCGGGGGGTTAGCCTGCACCGCGGCAATGCGCGTACAAGCGCGTCCTCGGCACTTCTACAACGAAAAATTCTACATAAAATCATGTTGTTAACATTGTCCCAGACTTAAGGAGGTTCTGCTGCTAAACTGCGACAACTAACCGAGCGCTTGGCGAGAACAAGAAATACAGTCGCTTCCCATGGCTAGACTCGTCTTCTGGGGATGTTGCAGCGTCTTGCTGTACGTGTACGTCCTGTACCCGCTTGCCGTGAGGATGCTGGCGGCCTGGGTGGGAAGGCGTGTGGGACACGGCAATGCGCTTCCTGCGGTCACGATCATCGTGACTGTGTACAACGAAGAACGCTGCATCCGTACCAAGCTCGATAACCTCTTTGGACTCAACTATCCGTCCGAACTCGTGGATATCGTCGTGGCCTCCGATGGCTCGTCAGACTCGACGGAGCAGATCGCGGCCTGCTACGACCCGGCGCGGGTCCGCGTGTTGCGCCTTGAGGGCCGACGGGGAAAGACTGCGTGCCAGAACGCCGCCGCAGCTGCGGGCACGGGCGAGATACTGGTCTTTACCGACGCGACGACCCGCTTGCATGGGGAGGCGCTAAGGCACCTCGTCGCGGGGTTTGCCGATTCGGATGTCGGGTGTGTGGGCGGCCTGCTGGTCTACGTGGCGGGAGTCGATAACGTGACTGGCCGCGAGGGGCAAACCTATTGGAGCTACGAACTGCGATTACGTGCCGCGGAGAGCTCGCTTGGGTCCCTGATCGGGGTCAGCGGTTGCCTGTACGCGGTGCGCCGGAGCGACTATCGACCCATTCATCCGGCGCTGATCAGCGACTTTGTCATTGCCATGAGGATGCGAGAGCAAGGTCTGCGGACCGTGCTCGCCCCGAACGCCCTGTGCTTTGAGGCAACCTTAGACCACGGAAGGCACGAACTGTCCATGCGGGTACGCGTGGCGATCCGCAGTCTTAATGCGTTGATTCGCGAACGCCGTTTTCTGAACCCGCTGAAGTACGGGTTCTTTGCCTGGCAACTGTGGTCGCATAAGGTGCTCCGGTATGCTTCACCACTGCTGTGGCTTGGCGCTCTCGCAGCCAATGTCGCATTGGTTAGCGAGCGGCTTTATCTCGTGCTGCTCCTCGGGCAAATCGGCTTGTTAGTTTCCGGGGCAGTTGGATTCATACTGCAGGACAAACGTCGGGAACTCGGCTTGTTTGGTAAGCCGTACTACTTCCTGTTGACGAATCTCGCTTCGCTCATTGCGACGCTGCGTTACCTCCAGGGCGAGCGGATGATCATCTGGAATCCGATCCGCTGAGCGAGCGATCGTGCCGAGGCCGGTGCGCCGCGCGCGTCGCGCTGCGGCGCAGACGTCGGGCCAATTCGCGGACCCCACAGATCTCTGCCTCGAAATCGATATTGCTCCTGCTGTCGCTGTCGAGAAAGCGATTGAGCAGCATTACCGGGGTACTCACGTCGTTGAAGCCCGGGTTGCAGGTGGTTGCGGATACGATACCCAGCCTCCGCAGCCACTCGGGATGCGGCTCGCTGTACTGGCCGCTCGGGTAGCAAAAGTGACGTGCTTCTGCGCCGGTAACGTCCGCGATCGTCTTGCGGTTGTTCGTTATCTCCTCGGCCATCGCGTCGAATCCAGCATCGGGGAGACGGTGACTGTGGGTGTGGAGCTGGATGTCGAGCCCACGACGGAAGGCCTCTTGCATTTCACTGCGGGAGAGCAGCCGGAAACGTCCGTTTCTTAGCACGTCGTCAAGGTCGGCACCAAGGGCGCGCGCGATGGGGCGCAACAGTTGCTGTCGCTCGGCGAGAGGAACTGCGCGCTCAGCGGCGCGGATCAAGGCGAGGATTGCTTCGTCCGGGTCCTTGCCGATGTAGTAGGTTCCGTCTATCTGCGGATGCAGGCCGGTGAGCGTCAGCGCCTGCCGTCCCGAGCGGCGGATCATGTAGGAGAGGGCGACGTTAAACACCTCGGTGCCTGCCTCAAGATGCTCGGTGGACACGTAGATGCAGGCAGGGTAGCCGTACTCTTCCAGAATCGGCGCACCGATGGTGAGATTCGATACCCAACCATCGTCGAGCGTGATGACGGTTTCCGCATCGCTGATCTGGCGCTGCAGCAACTTTCTCACACCCTCGTCCAGCGTCACGACGGGTATACGGCGCTTTTTGAGAATCCGCATTCTCTGCTCGAAAGTCTTCGCACGCATGAACATTACCGGCGCGACTTCGTGCTCGTCGCCCACCGAGAAGCTGTGATAACAGAGAATTCGCAGCTGTTTGCGCGTCAGATACTTCGCGAGGGCAAAACCCCCTATGGCGCGAAGGAAATACAGGCCATACTGCCGTGGCGTAGTCATGGAGAGTGAGATTTGGCGCCGATTGCCTCACCGCGCAGCGGGGGGTCCGCGATACGCCTGGTCATCGTGAACCCTTGCAGCGCACGGCGGCTGTCGATTTATGTTCAATGCCGAGTTGCGGCGGCGTTTGTAGGCGCATCATATGCTCAACGAAATATGGGGCTCCGGGGCCACCCCGATGAGTTGAAAAACCGGAACCACTTCTTGGCGACGGGCCCAATGTCGTGCGACATTTCGGCCAGGAGATTATGGCACACAGAGAATACGGGGAGTCGCCCGGCATGATGGGCTGGTCAAGGTGCGTGCGTGCTCGATAAAAAAAGAATGATCAAGACCGTCATGGGTCGGCTCGCGGGAATTTCCGGCCTCTACGACCGCGCCTTCGGGTCGAGTATGTTGATCGTGGCGTTCCATCGCGTGAACGATCAAATACCGGAGGATTCGCTGACCTGCAGCTCCGCCAAGTTCGAGGCGTTTTGCAGATTTTTTCGTAAGTACGCCCGGGTTGTTCCCCTCTCGGAGCAGGTTGCCGCCTGTCGCGAAGGCAAGGCCCTGAGCGGCACGGTCTCTATCACCTTCGACGACGGCTATCTCGACAATTTTGAGGTCGCCGCGCCCATTCTGCACAGCCTGCGGCTGCCGGCGACTTTCTTCATCACCAGCGGGTTTATTGGCAGCCGGGTGATACCGCCGTGGGACGTTGAATTGGTGCGGCAGCCGGGCTGGATGAGCTGGGATAACGTGCGTTCTCTCGTTGCTCAGGGATTCGAGATCGGAGCTCATACGGACACTCATATCGACATGGGCAGCGCAGATGGGAAGACCCAGCGCATGGAGCTCGAAGCCTCGAGGGAGAAGATCAGTCAGGAGTTGGGGTTGTCGGTGCAACTCTTCGCCTATCCGTTTGGCGGCCCGCAGCATATCTCGGAGCGC
The DNA here is from genome assembly GCA_036513855.1 of Steroidobacteraceae bacterium. Lineage (GTDB taxonomy): Bacteria > Pseudomonadota > Gammaproteobacteria > Steroidobacterales > Steroidobacteraceae > 13-2-20CM-66-19. The sequence goes on from DATBYD010000097.1 coordinate 64,952, forward strand.
TCGCGCGAACTCGTTCGCGAGCTCGGATTTATCTGCTGTGCCTCAAGTTACGGCGGCGTAAATGCGGTTGGCACAAATTCCTACGATCTAAAGCGCATCCCAATCGCCGACTGGTTCGCCACGCCGGATCAATTTGGATTCGAGTTTGTGAGGGGATTGCGGCAGCTGGCTGGCCGGCGTGCGGAGTCGGTTTCCTCAGCGGCGCGCGCACGCGTCTGAACGCTGCACGATACCTTCAACCGTCGAGTTCAACCGCTCTCCGATGCGCTGAAACGAGTATTCACTCTCTGCCAGCTGGCGGGCGGCGGTTGCGATTGCAAGACGCCTGGCATCGTCCGTGAAGAGGCGACTGATTTCAGCGACGAACTCCTCCGCAGTGCTGGCAAGGATCACGTTTCTGCCGGCCGTGACATTGATGCCCTCACACGCAATGGGGTGCGCTACGACGCACTTCTTCATTGCAAACGCATCGAGGATCTTGAGCTTGGTACCGCCGCCGTCGCGGATCGGACAGACGAAAACCGCTGCCGAGTCGATCAGCGGACGGACGTCGGGCAGATAACCATGCACCGCGACATCAGGCAACGAACGCGCCAGTTTCAGCAAGGAAGCGGGCGGACTGCTGCCGGCAATATCCATGGTTGCCGCGGGCACGCGCTTTTTCAGCCCGGGCCAAATCTCGCGAAGAAAGAACAGCATTGCGTCGACGTTCGGATACCAGTTCATCGATCCGACGAAAACGACTGACTCAGGGCGCGTCGGTCGAGCTTGTGAGGAGAAGAACTCGCAGTCGACTCCATTCGGAATCACCACGACGTTCGCCTCGGGAACAATTTCGTGGAGCCTCTCGCCATCGAGATCGGAGCAGGTGATATGCGCCGCGAACTGTGCTGCGGTTCGCTTCTCGATTGCCTCCAGCCGTTGCCCCTCGAGCCGGAAATACGCGCCAGCCACGATGTTTCGCTGGTTTTCCGCGCGGCGCTTCATCATGTGCGACTCGATGTTATGATGCGTCAATGTCGCGGGGATGCGGCCGGTCACAGCCCGATACGGCGCCAGCCCGATGGTATCGAAATGCACCAGGTCGTATGAATTGGCTGCCACCTGGCGTGCAATCGCTAATCGAGCCGGTTCGCTCACGAGCCACGACGTCGTGTATGTCGATCCGCTCAGCAGGGCCTGCAGCGCGGTGATCTGCTTGCCCCAGCGCGGTCGCAGACGATCTATCGGCAGGAAGGTGACACTGCGACAGAAACTCTCAAGCGCGTGCCGCGACTCCTCGAGTCCTTCCTCCAGGGTGGGAAACAGCGTTCGCACCCACGGTTCCTGGATGAAAGCCATCAGATCGACGGACTGACGGCGCGCGAGCTCTCGCAGCAGATTGTAGCTGCGTGACAGGAATCCGGCTTTGGGGGGGTAGGGAACAGCGTGTGCGAGCCACAAGACATTCATCTGGCGTGGATCCTCAAATCGACGTGCGCCTGGAGACGACCCCCACGGCATTGAGCGTGCCGCCCTGACCACAGCAGGCACCGGCGGCGTAGTCGTTGGGCTCACATCGCACCCGTGTTGTTCGGCCTTGCATTCTACGGGCGTTTAACAGCTTGCCGAGCTGCAAACGCCCTTCCCGTGCATTTTTTGCGACACGCGTCAAACGCTGCGTGAAGTATGGCGCAATGCGCCGTGTGATCTGCCACGACGGTCGGCCAAGCGCGTCGAAACCAGCGCTCAGCCTGAGCGGCCGGCGCGCCGCTCGATCGCGCGCTGCAGGTAGGGTAATTCGGTCTTTTCGTATGCTCTGCGCTTGAGGCGGCTGCGCATGCTGTGCCAGAACCACAGGCCTTCCAGACGAAACAGCCGGTAGCCGTCAAGTAGCACAACCCCGCCCTGCGCGTCCGCGAGATAATCGAGCACCGTTGATACCGGCTGGAACCACCCAGGACGCTGGGAGAGGCGCGTGAGGACCTCAACTACGTCAGGGTGGACGCGGCCGTCCCGCACGAAGCCTTTGCCGAAGTGGGTGCCGACAATTCCGAGGCCACGCTCGCGCTCGAGTTGCCCCTGACGCGCCGGGCTTAGGAGCTCGATGAACTCCGCGACGTTGTCAGCAAACGAGCTTGGAAAAAAGGCGCGCACGCCGGGAGTGCCGGCGGTCCTGTAAGGTATGGCTGCGGTAATGTTCCACAGGTTCAGGTCATCGTAGGTGAAGCTGCGCACGTAGCGCAGGTGCTGCGCGGCCAGGTCTGCCCAGTAGAACGGTGACTCTGTGCGATGACCCTCGGAAGCCCGCTCACGCCGGCCGCCGAGCGCCGCGTACAACCCGCGCCAGAGCCGGAAGCGGAAGCGATCGGTGCCCCAGTACAGGTTGTCGCAGTTGCCGCCGTGTGCGGCGTAGGCTGCCGGATAGCGGCCAAGATTCTGCCGGTAGACCTCGAATGCTGCCTTGATCTGCGCCCGCTCGCTCGATTCCATGCTAGCGCCGTGAAAGGCAATCTCGAAGCCACGTTCCTGAAGGTGGCATATATAGCTGGCGTACTCGGGATCATCGAGTGTGTCCGATCCTTGGTACCAACTATCCCCGGGATAGGGTAGCGGCCAGACGGACTTGGTGGTACGAAATCCGAGTCCGTCGAGCAGTTCGTAAACCGGGCGAATCGACGCGAGCGTCGCCACGTCCGTGTCATCGAAAATCGAGAAGGCAAACTGTTTGCCGTCTGGGAATGGGACGGGAGAGCGGCTCGTCATGGGCTGCGACGGAGTTTGCGGGAGAGTTCTTTTGGCATGACGAAGCGAAATTTGCGCTGGCTAGAGGTGATCGCCCCAGGCATCACCCCGCGTCACCCTCCAGGCGGCGACGTCGGTGCTGAGCCCGTGCTTGGCACCAGGGTCGCGCAGCATTACGTGAATGTTGCCCGGCGTTGGCAGGTACCCAGCCCAGCGTAGCGGCCCAAGCAGCTCGCGATGGGACGCGGTCAGCAGCAGCGCATCGTAGTTCGCAGACCTCGCCCAGCGTCGTGCGACTGCGAGCACGCGTTGCAGTGCACCGGGACAGTCCGGGTCGAGTACCAGGTCAACCACGGATCCGATACCAAGTCCCGCGAGCCGAGCGTCATCAAGTCGCTGCGGATGCCCGAGCACGGCCAACCCGACGAGGTCGGCCCCGCGCGAGACCGACGCGAAGCAGTAGTGCCCGTTCGCGCCACCTCCGTAGCGCCAGCGCAGATAGGCGCCCGACCGCGTGGCAGAGCAACCGGAAACACGCTGGGCGCGAGCCCAAAGATCGTCGAGCGCCCGCTCGCTCGGCAGGCACTCGGCGAGCTGCGTCGTCAGTCCGCGCCCGGCCAATGCTTTCGGGAGCCGCAGGGCCGTGAGGCCCAGCTTGACCACCGCGCCGAGCGCATAGGCAAAAAGTGGAATCTTCGCGACCTTGGCGGTGATCGATACCGCGGTCGGCACGCCGTTGAGACCGAGGCTCTCGAAATCAAGCTTGCGAAGGATACGCGCGGGGCGCAGCGGCTCGATGTAGTTGGGCACGGCACCAAGATCGAGCATACCCAGTGCCGCCGACAGTCTTCGCGGCGCTATCGTGGCGGGCATCGAGGCAGCTAGCCCGACATGCTTGAGCATTTCCTTCAATAGCAGGTAGGCGATGGGCCCGTTGCGGTACTCCTCGAGTACCGCGTAGCCCTTCAGCCAGTGGGCCGCCGCGAACTCCTTGCCGTTCCAGAAGCGCGTGGGAATGGTGGTCACGTAGGCAACCAGACGAGTGCCGACGAAGACGCCCACCGTTGGCGGCCCGGTGCCGGGCTCGAAGGGATTCTCCGCCGCCGCGGCTCGGAGGAATTCGCGCGTGCTGTCGGGCGTCGCATCAGGATTCCATTCGATTGCCCGCAAAAATTCCGCGATCGAGTCCGCGTCTGCTTCACCCAAGCGACGGATTTTGAGGGGCTCAGGCATTGTTCACGCGGAACCAAAACTCGTTCGTATCGTAGCATAGCCCCATGACACGACCGGGGACCCTTTATGCTTTATCGAACCGGTGTATGTCGATCCACCTATCTGCATGCGAGTACGAGCGATATCGGTGAGCTGAGACCGCGCATGATTGCGCAAAGTCTTCAGCTTCGTTGAGCTTGCCTACGCGACGCTCGCCGCCAAGAGCCGCCGGGCGGAAGTGATCCTGGCGCCGCTCTCGAGTTCTCGCAAAAGGTTTTTGGCGCTGTTTCGCGACTAACGTGTGATCCGAGTCACAGGGTCGGAGGCATCGGTTTCTCGTTCAGAGCAGCTCGATGAGTCTTGCCAGGCCGCCGATGGTAAAGTTGACGCGTCGCAGCGACAGTGTGTGAGCAGCGACAGTGTGCGAGCCGGGCACGACCTGAACAAGACGCTACGGCTCGCAGCTCGATCCCGCGAGTGAGGATGAGGAAATGTCCTGTCTGTACGTGTTAGGCGGAAAGCAGCGTAAGCTGCTCCTCAAGGCGGAGCAGGAGTGGAATCTTTACGAGTCCGCGCTGATTCTGAAGTTGGATACCGAGTCCGGATCTGTACAGACTTGCGTTGAATACAAGACGCGCAGCGACGCGCAGGCCCACGAACACTCATCGTCCATATTCAAGAGCGGCACGCTAGTTGGCGACTTCCTGTACGCATGCACGAACACCGAGATTCTTGTGTTCAAGCTGCCGCAGTTCGAGATCATCAACTACGTCTCGCTGCCCTGCTTCAACGACGTGCACCACGTCACGCCTTCCCGCGACGGCAGCCTTCTGGTCGTCAGCACCGGGCTGGATATGGTCGTGAGGATGACGCCTCGGGGTGAGCTCATCGAGCAGTGGAGCACGCTGGACGAACCGCCCTGGCAGCGCTTCTCCCGCGACATCGACTACCGGAAAGTGGAAACTACCAAGCCGCATCAGTCGCATCCGAACTTTGCCTTCGAGCTGGGCAGCGAAGTGTGGGTTACGCGTTTGCGCCAGCGAGACGCGATTTGCCTGACGGACCCGAAAAAACGCATCGACATCGCGCTCGAGTCACCGCATGACGGTCTGGTACGCGGGAGCGATATCTACTTTACTCTAGTGGACGGGCGCCTGGTCGTGGCCAATGCCGAGACCCTCAAGGTCGAGAGAGTTGTCGACTTCAAGGCGCTCGATGACCCGAACGCGCTGCTCGGCTGGTGTCGCGGGTTGTTGCCACTGGAGGACGACAGGATGTGGGTGGGCTTTACCCGCGTCCGAAAGACGCGAATCCACGAGAACGTTCTGTGGGTCAAGCGGGTGTTCGAGGAAGGCATGGTCGAAGAGGCGACCCACATCTCCCTTTACGACCTCAAAAACTGCCGTTGCCTGAAGGATTTCGATCTTGAACCTTACGGCATGAACATAGTTTTCAGCATCTTTCCGGCCGTCGCGTAACTTCGATTAGTCCGCGTCATTTATTTCGACCGTGACGCCAGTCACCGGTCAGCCGAGCATGGCTCTCAGTCGCGTGAAACCAAACACCGCCCAGGCGAGAATCGCGCCAAGAACTGTGCTGTAGACCAGCCCGAGTGCGAATATTGAACCGAAGGACTGCGGGTGCAATGCCGCCACTCCGGCATACAGGACGATGATGGCCGGTGCCGCAGCGAGCGTAACGGGTACAAATACTTCCCTCGTGTATGCGATGAGCGACACGCGCAGCATCCGGCAGCCATACACCCAGTAGGCGGCTCCCCGCGCCACGAAAGCGGCCAGGGCGACTGCGACGGACACGCCGGTGACACCGCCGCTGCCAATGAGGCCGACGATCAAGGGCAGCGACAAAGCGCCTTCACTCACTGCCAGCAGTGCGAGCGCTCTTTGTCGGCCAGCGCCGAGCAGGACGCTGTAAGTGAGCCACTGGGACATCGGCAGAGTTTCGCCGAGCATCAGAATGAGGAGCGGTCGGTAGGCGGCATCCTGCAGGCCATGTTGCCACCAATGGATGAACGGCAACCCCAGGCAAAAAATCCCCGCAGCCAGGAAAAGTGTCAGCGCGTAGGCGAACTTGCCGCCCTCTATAAAAAGCCGTCTTTGGGCATCAACTGACTTGGTCGCGTATGCGCCAGTGGCTGCGGGCGTCATCACCTGCGTGGCGTTGTTCGAGAAGATGTTGGCATACACCACCAGCTGGCGGGCAACCGTGAAGTTTGTAACGGAAGCGCTGCCGAGACGTGCGCCGATGAGTGTGGGAGCAATCTGCGGAATCAGGGTGCGCGACCACGCGATGACATTGAGCCAGCCACCAATGGAGAAGATCTCGCGGACCCTGCTACGGCGAACATTCTTCAAGGACAGATGCAGGTGCGGAACCAGCTTGTAACAGGCGAGCATCTTTAAAGCAGAGTTCAGTGTGTTGACGACCAGCACGATGACACCGAGAGTGATCAGAGGCATATGGGTGCTGACCAGCGTCATCGTCAGCACCGTGCGGAGTATCAGCGTGGGGATGTCGACGGCGTTTTGCAGGTCAAAGCGCGCAAAACCCCACAGCAAGCCGCTGAAAATGGAGGATGGGAACGCCAACGCCAGACTGAAACCCACCAGGATCAGTGAATAGCGCACATCCAGTGCGCTGGAGGCCGGAACGGTAAACAGGACGGGGAACAGCGGCAGCGCTATGCAGGTTGCCACACAGACGCCGACAGATACGACCAGCAACAGTGCGAGAGCCGTCGACATCACGGCGCTGATCTGCTCGGGCTCACGGCGGGCGCGATGAATGGCGATGAGCCGGCCCACCGCGGCCGACACTCCAAGATCCAGGACGCCGAAGTAGCCGGTCAGCGTGCCGATCAGGATCCACAGGCCGTAGGTGCCATTGCCGAGGGTCTGGATCAGATACGGCATTACCAGCAGCCCGGAGATCATGTTGACGATGACCCCGGTGACGTTGGCGGCAATGTTCCATATGGTCTTGGGTTGCCCGCGCATCAGCCAGCACCGTCTTTCACTGCAGCGCGCGCGGCAGCGCCCGCCGGGCCGCGATGGGCAAACTTGTTGCTCACTAGCGGTGATCTTTTCATGCCGAACGAATGTTGCGGCCCCTCAGGCACCGCCGCGTTGCGCCGTCCCGGTTGGCCGATGGCGTTTTGAAGCGCGTATTTGCCTTGGTCCACGCGCCAACAACGGCTTGCCGTCCGCCACCAACCATCATCTCAAGCACTCCGGCAACCCGCCTCACAAAATAGCGGACTACGCTGGGCCGCGCTGCGACATAGTACGCCAATGGCGTGCGTGCAATAGCGAGGGCCTGCGCGCGCTAGGCAACCCGCTTGCCGTGCGCTCTGCCCATGTGCCGGGCAATCAACAACGGCAGCCGCACCAGGAAACCCGCGAACAGCCGCAGGTACATTGAGGTCAGCAGCACGTTGTCGCGCCAGTAGCGAAAGTGTGAGACGCCGCCTTCTGCGCTCGTGAAGTATCGCACCGGGGCCGGCAGGTTCACGGCCGGCACACCGCGCCAGCTCAGGCGCACTACCGCCTCGGCATCGAAATCGAAGCGTCGCATCCAGTGGCTGCGCTGCATCACTTCGAGCAACGGTTTAATAGGGTACACGCGAAAGCCGAACAGGGTGTCGTGGATGCCGGCCCACAGAGTCGCAACATTGGTGCACCAGTTGGAGATCTTGCGACCGCGCAGACGGATCAGCGGTACGCTCGCGTCAAATACCGGATCGCCAAGGACCATCGCCTGCGGCGTCGCCGCCGAGGCGCTCATGAAGGCGGCGATGCGATCCGCCGGATGCTGACCGTCCGCGTCCATGGTAAGAGCGTGAGTGAAGCCTGCACGCTGCGCCTCAACCAGACCATCGAAAATGGCGGCGCCCTTGCCTCCGTTGCGGGCGCGAATGAGCACCCGCAAGGAAGGATCGGTGAGCGCCAGCTGCTTGAGCGCTTCGGCACTTCCGTCGGTGCTGCCATCCACAACCACCCACACCGGATCCCAGCGCGCACGGGCCGCTCGCACCGTTTCAAGTGCCCTGCTGCCCGGGTTGTAGCTCGGGATCAAGACCAGGTGAGTGTCGGAACGCTTCACTCTTTGCTTTCGACGAGGTGCGTCGACTGACGGATGATCCACGCAACGCCGATGCCGGCCGACCAATAACTGTCGCGCTTCACCAGCGGGCTGTCGGCGAAGCTCGCGCCGGCGAGTGTGTCGTGACGCACGTAGGCACCGATCCAATAGGAAGGGTAACGACGTGTCAGGGCTGCGAGCACCTGCGTCCCCGCATAGCCCCCCTCGGCCTCGAAGGCCGGACGCCCGGCGGTCGCGTATTGCGGCGCGACCGTATAGAAGTAACCGTCATAGCGCCGATCTGCGAACAGCGGGCCGGCCAGCAGCCCGAGCTTCCAGCCATCCTCGCCCCCGAACTGGGCGATATCGAGATCGACTTGGGGCGCGAGGAAGGTGCCGATCAGGCGCGGAACGGCTTCGATCGTGAAAGCCGCGCGCACCGGCACGCGCAGGTCGAGCTTGAGGCGCTCATCGGAGGTGCGCCACAGGTGCACCTCAAGCTGAGGCCCGACCTCAAGCGTCGGCCGCAGATCCGGCATCCCGTGCCGCGCGGAGTCGTTGCGCACCGGGGTCGTGCCGTTCACGCTCAGGTTGATCTCGATACGGTTCTGATTGAATAGCTTGCCCCGTACGCCATCGTGGTCGGCTTTCACTAGCGTGCCGCGGTACACGAAATAAGGCAGTGGCAGTGGATACAGGTGCGCGGTGGCGGCGCCGCGATAGTCGTTGAAAGCGACCACTCCGAGCCCCAGACCAAGCTCCCATAGCGGCTTTTCGTCCGCGCGCACCGCTCCGAACGCGGTTGCCGCAAGCGCCACGGCTGTGCAGAGCGCCCGTGGCTGCACGTGCGGCGCTCGCATCAGCCGGGCAGGGCGCGGCGCCGCTTCATGCGTCGGCCGCGAGCGGGCACATTCCGACCGCTTCAATCTCCACCAGCAGATCCTGGCGGCAGATGTCCGCCTGCAGGTAGATCACCCGGGCGCCTTGCGCCAGCGCGGAGTTGAGTTCGGCCTGAATGATGGGCAGGTCCGCGGGGCGGCGTACGTAGACCTTGCAGGCGAGGCTGCCCAGGGAGAAATGTGCACCCGGCGCCATGCGGTTCGCTTCCCCGAGCAGCGCCTCGATGTTCGTAAGCGTCTCGCGGGTCTGCGCGGCGGTGTCGCCGGCATGCAGCGAGCGATGCCCGACGATACTCGCGGTGCCGGAGATGAACAGCGTCAGTCCTCCCGCCTGACGCAGCAGGCTTGCGCGGGAGAACACCGGGCTGTGCGCCCCGTACTGCGGCGGGTAGTGGTATGCACTCACTTGCCGTGGATTCTCCACAAAGGTCGGCGCGGTTCGCCCGGCCAGGAAATAAACAACCACCGGGCTGTCGCGCGGCGCACCGAGTGCCGAGGCGGCCGGAACGTTGCCGATGAGGGCGCGCCCGCTGGCCCGCAAGGCATCCTGGCGCGCGCTGTTGAACTCGCGGTAGCGCTCGATGCCGTGCGAATCACGGTTGATGTCTGGCAGGTAGTTCCAGACGCGCAACAGGTGCGGGATTTTCTCGGCGTCAAGTGTCGCGCAGACCTGCCGGTACGCCTGCGTCGTGGCTTCGTGCAGGGGCGAGTGAGCGCTGCCGTGACTTTGCGGGGATATACGCTCGTCTACCGCGATGCAGCCAAACAGCATATCGCCGGTGCGCCTGAACCGAACGCGCTCGTGCCGGCCGGACTCGGCCCCCTCGCCGCACCGCCACACCTCGTACACCTTGGCCGCGTTCGCCAGTACCGGAGTGCTCACCTGCGCCACCGGAATCTCCGGTAGCGCCGACCCGCCGGCCGACTCGGGTGAGCCGTTGAACGTGGCCACGCCCAACACATCGCCCCACCGCGCCGCCTGGTATTCGGACGGTGAGACGTAATTCAGATGCAGGCCGCCTGACGCGCGCATCGGTGGGGCGCTCGGCGGCGCTTAGTTCTTCGGCTCGGGCTCGTCCGCCTTCTTGCCGCTTACAGCGTCCTTCGCCTTATCAGCGCCCCCCTTGACGGTCTTGCCGACGGTTTGAGCGCCGTGCGAGACCGCCGCGGCCGCCTTCTTCGAATCATCGCGGATGGCGCCTCCGGCCGTTTTGGTTTCCCCCGCAATGGCGTGGCCGGCCTCCCGGGACTTGTCCGCAACGTCGTGGGCGCCGCTCTTGATGGCCTTGGCCGCCTCCTTGGACTTGTCGGCGACGTCGTGGGCACCGTCTGCGACGGCGTGCCCGACGGCCTTGGCATCGTTCTCGACGGTGGACTTGATGCCGGAGGATTCCTGGCTGTGCGCAAGGGTAGCGAAAGCCAGGGCCAGAATGGCGGCCAGGGCCGCCGGTACAAGGTTTGTCTTCATGGGAAAGTATCGTACGACACTCGCAGCGTGTTTTGCACCGCGCGCCCAGGTTGCGGGACACCCGAGTGGCTGTGCGCCCAGGTGACTTCCGCGGTGCCAATCGTCGCCTCGTTCGGGCACACTCCGGCGGATGCGTCTCGATCGGCTGCCCATTTCCGTCTTGCGGACCCGTTACGTCCCGGGCGGCTGGGACGTGCTCGCCTTCGTGCTGGTGTTTGCCCTGTTCATCTACGCTGCGGAGGCGGCCCACGGACTGTCAGGTTCGCTTGAGCGGCTGCGGGCAACGCCGATCTCGCTGGCCCCTTCGGCGCTGATCGGCTATGCGGCGCGCACGGCGCTGCGCATGTTGATCGCGATGGTGGCATCACTCCTGTTCACCTTCACCTACGCGACGCTCGCCGCCAAGAGCCGCCGGGCGGAAGTGATCCTGGTGCCGCTGCTCGACTTCCTGCAGTCCGTGCCGATCCTGAGTTTCTCGATCACCATCCTGTTCTTTCTGCGGCTCACGCCCGGACGCGTGGCCGGCGCGGAAATGGCCGCCATATTCCTCATCTTTACCAGCCAGGCGTGGAACATGGCGTTCAGCTTCTACCATTCCCTGCGCAGCATCCCGGATGAGCTGGTGGAGGTCGCGCGCAACTTCCAGCTCGGGCCGTGGATGCGCTTCTGGCGCCTGGAGGTGCCATTTGCCATGCCGGCACTCATCTGGAACATGATGATGTCGATGTCCGGGGGCTGGTTCTTTGTGGTGGCCGCCGAAGCCATTACGGTCGGCCATACCACGGTTACGCTGCCAGGGGTGGGCTCCTACATTGCCCTCGCCATCGAGCAAAAGAACCTCCACGCCATCGGCTGGGCGATTGCCGCCATGTTCGTCGTGATCCTGCTGTTCGATCAGCTGCTGTTTCGTCCGCTGACGGCGAGCGCGGACTGGTTCCGCCTGGATCAGGAAGCGGGCCTGACACCAAACCGGGCATGGGCGCTCACGATGATGCGCCGCTCGCGCTTGCTAAGTCTCGTCGTGCGCGCTTTCGCCGCCATGCTGCGCGGCGGGAACAAGCGTCGCCCCGCGCTCGCCGCGCCGACGACGCCGGCGGCTCCGCGCTGGGATGCGCGCTGGGTCGACTTCGCCTGGTATGGCGCGTTGCTGCTGATCGGACTTGTGGCGCTGTGGAGGATCACCCGGTTCGTGCTGGGCGAGGTGCAGCCTGCCGAGATCGGGCACGTCATCGTGCTCGGCTTCATCACGCTTCTGCGGGTGGCCGTGCTCATCGCGCTGGCGAGTGTCATATGGGTGCCGATCGGCGTATGGGTGGGACTGCGGCCGCGCGCGGCGAGCATCGTGCAGCCCATCGCGCAATTCCTGGCGGCATTTCCGGCCAACCTGCTCTTTCCGATCGTCGTGTCGGGCGTGGTGCTGCTGAAGCTGACGCCCGACATCTGGCTGAGCCCGCTGATGATCCTCGGCACGCAGTGGTACATTTTCTTCAATGTGATCGTCGGCGCCTCGGCCATCGCGCCGGATCTGCGCTACGCGGGTGAGAATCTCGGCGTGCACGGCTGGCTGTGGTGGCGCCGGATAGCCCTGCCGGCGGTGTTTCCGTTCTACGTCACCGGAGCGATCACCGCCTCGGGCGGCTCCTGGAACGCCAGCATCGTTGCGGAGGTGGTCAGCTGGGGCAAGGAAACCCTCACGGCGCACGGACTCGGTGCCTTTATCGCCGAGTCGACCAGCGCGGGGGACTTCCAACGCACGGTGCTCGGAACCGTGATACTGAGTCTGTTCGTGGTCACGCTGAACCGGGTGTTCTGGCGACCGCTGTACGCGCGCGCCGAGCGCAAGTTCCGCATCAGCTGAGGACCTGAAACCGAGGAGACGCCGATGAACGCCGTCGCACCCGCATTGAACCTCGCTCCGCTGCTTGACGTGCAGGGGGTGTGCAAGTCCTTCCGCAAGCCCGATGGCGATGAACTGGTCGTGCTCGAGAACGTCAATCTCACGCTGCGCCCGGGCGAGATCATCGGTCTGCTCGGACGCTCGGGTTCCGGCAAGTCGACCCTGCTGCGCTCGATCGCGGGGCTTGAGGCGCCCTCCGGGGGGATGGTCAATTATCTGGGCCACACCGTGTCAGGTCCCGCTTCGGGGATCGCGATGGTGTTCCAGAGCTTCGCGCTGTTTCCGTGGCTGACGGTGCTCGAGAACGTGCAGCTCGGTCTCGAGGCGCTCGGTGTTCCCGAGCTTGAGATGCGCAAGCGCTCGCTGCAGGCGATCGATCTGATCGGCCTCGACGGTTTCGAGTCCGCCTACCCGCGCGAGCTGTCCGGCGGCATGCGTCAGCGGGTGGGGTTTGCCCGCGCGCTGGTGGTGCATCCGAACCTGCTGCTCATGGATGAGCCCTTCTCGGCGCTCGATGTGCTGACCGCCGAAACCTTGCGCAACGACTTCCTCGACCTCTGGGGCGAGGGCCAGCTGCCGATCAAGGCGGTGCTGCTGGTGACGCACAACATCGAGGAGGCCGTGCAGATGTGCGACCGCCTGCTGATCTTCTCCAGTAATCCGGGCCGGGTCGTGAGTGAGATCGCCGTCGACCTGCCGCAGCCGCGCCATGCCCAGGACCCGCGCTTTCGTGCCCTGATCGAGCGGGTGTACGTGGAAATGACCGCCAAGCCGCGCGGTGAGCCCCGTAGTGGGCCAAAGGCTGAACGCTTCGCGGGCACCGGCATCGGCACGACCCTCATACATGTCTCCTCCAACGTCCTGCAGGGGCTGATGGAGGCGGTCAATGAGCCGCCCTACAACGGCAAGGCAGACCTGCCGGTGATCGCGGAGGAGCAGCATCTGGAGGTCGACGAGCTGTTTCCGGCTGCAGAGGCTCTGCAGATGCTGCGCTTCGCGGAGGTCGAGGGCGGCGATATCAAGCTGACGCAGGCCGGACTTGAGTTCGCGCGCAGCGAAACGGACGAGCGCAAGAAGCTGTTCGCGCGGCACCTGATCACCTACGTGCCCCTCGCCGCGCATATCCGCCGGGTGCTTGACGAGCGCGCCAGCCACACAGCTCCCAAAAGCCGCTTTTTCGATGAGCTCGAGGACTACATGGCCGAGGAGTCCGCCGAGCAGACTCTGCGCACCATCATCAGCTGGGGTCGCTACGCGGAAGCCTTTGCGTACGATGACAACCGCCAGGCGTTCAGCCTTGAGAACCCGGCGTAGGCGGCTGCAAAAAAGTGGGGCGACGGCACGGATCACGCCAGCCGCCCCCAGGAGGAGACCGGGTAAGGTTGCACACCCGGTGCCTTCCAGGCGGTAGCTGACCGGCAAAGAATTGCAAAGAAATCTGCGTTTCGGAGCGCCTCCGGCCAACCGGGTCCCCAAGCGTGTATCGTTTCGTACCATGGAGTCACGGGACCCGGGAAACGACAAGCCGACCCTGCTCGTCATTGATGACGACCTGGACCTGTGCGCCATGCTCGTGGAATACCTGGCTCCCGAGGGCTTTCTCACCCTCACCGCCGGCACCGGACCTGCGGGGCTGGAGCAGCTCTCGCACGGACCGGTGGATCTGGTTGTGCTGGACGTCATGTTGCCGGAGCTGTCGGGCTTTGAGGTGCTGCGCCGGATCCGCGCGGCCAGCCGCGTGCCGGTGATCATGCTCACGGCGCGCGGGGAGGAGGTCGATCGGGTGGTCGGCCTGGAACTGGGCGCCGATGACTATCTTGCCAAGCCTTTCAGTCCACGCGAACTCGTCGCCCGCATCCGGGCGGTGCTGCGGCGCATGCCGGGGGAAAATATTGCCGGCGCGGGGCTGATCCAGTGGGGACCGCTGCGCCTCGATCTGCGCGCGCGGCGCGCCGACGTCGGCGAGAAGGACCTTGAGCTTACGTCAGCGGAACTGCGGATCCTGGAATTACTGGTGCGCGCCGACACACGCACCGTCACGCGCGATGATCTGATGACCCAGGCGCTGGGACGGCGGCTGCTGCCGACCGATCGTAGTCTCGACACGCACGTCTCGAACCTGCGGCGTAAGCTCACCCGGCACACCGATCGCGTCAGCGTGCAGAGCGTACGCGGCACGGGGTACGCGCTGACGCTCACCACTACGCGCACGCCGGCAGGCGTGCCGCAGGTCTGACGCGTGCACTCGCTGTACTGGCGGATCTTTCTGGCGTTCTGGATTGCGCTGGCCCTGATTCTCATCGGCACTGTCACGGTTGCCGTCAACGCGACGGCCCACCGCACCGATCGTCCCTGGGTGCAGCGCGGCCAGCTGTATGCGCAGGCGGCGCGCGCATTTGAATCCGGCGGCCCGGAGGCACTGAAAACCTGGCTCCAATCCCTCGCCGGGGAGCCCTTCAGCCGCACCTATGTCGTCGATCCTGGCGGGCGGGAGATGCTCGGTCGGCCGCTGCCGGCTTCCCTGAGCGGCATCCCGGGCACAGCGCTGGCGGGCGCACCCGGTGGGCAGTCCGCGGCCCGCGCCGCCGGCGCCATAGCGCCCATCGGTGGGGCGCTGGTACTGGTCGCCCCCGGCGGCAGCACCTACCACGTCGTCATCGGTCCGGTACGCGATGGCCCGCGCCTGTTCGGTGAACTCGAACTGCCCGGCGTGCCACTGTCCATACTCGCGATTGCGCTTTTCGCCAGTGCCGGAGTGTGCTTCTTTCTGGCGCGTTACTTGGCCTCGCCGGTGGATCGCCTGCGCCTTGCGACGCGGCGCATGGCCGCGGGCGATCTCAACGTGCGCGTGCTGCCGGCGCTGCGCCGCCGCCAGGATGATCTTGGACTGCTGGCCGCCGACCTTGACTCGATGGCGGAGCGGCTGCGCCAGCTTCTTGAGGCCAAGCAGCAGTTATTGCGCGATGTCTCTCATGAGCTGCGCTCGCCGCTCGCACGACTGCAGCTCGCGCTGTCGCTGGCGCGGCGCGCAGACAGTGGCGCGCAGCGCCATCTGGCGCGCATCGCCTGTGAAGCCGACCGCCTCGAGCAGCTCATCGCACGTACCCTGAAACTCGTGCGCCTCGAGCGACCCGCGCACGAGCTCGAGCGCCTGAGCGTCGATGTCGGTGAGCTGCTGCGCAACATCGTCTCCGATGTCGCCATCGAGGCGGATGCCCAGGGATGCCAGGTCATCGTGCAGGCCTACGGAAGGCTGCTGGTTTCGGGCGATCGCGAGCTGCTGCGCAGCGCGTTCGAAAACGTGATCCGCAACGCGGTGCGCTTCAGCCCCGCGGGCGCGGTGGTGGCTGTCAGCGCGCGGCGCGGCACTTGCGGACTGGCGGAACGCGAGCCGGTGGAAGTCACCGTACGCGATCATGGGCCGGGCGTACCAGAGAAGGATCTCGGGCTGATCTTCGAGCCGTTCTA
The DNA here is from genome assembly GCA_036513855.1 of Steroidobacteraceae bacterium. Classification (GTDB taxonomy): domain Bacteria; phylum Pseudomonadota; class Gammaproteobacteria; order Steroidobacterales; family Steroidobacteraceae; genus 13-2-20CM-66-19. The sequence goes on from DATBYD010000097.1 coordinate 80,721, forward strand.
TCGCGTGGATGCCGCGCGCGGGCACCGCAGCGCCGGCGGGGAGGGGTTGGGACTGGCGATTGCGGCGCGTGCGGTGGCGCTGCATGGCGGCAGCATTGACGCACGCAACCTCGAGGGCGATGGCCTGGTAGTGACCGTCATCCTGCCGGGAATCGCGCGCGAGCACACGCAGGAGCACCCGGCGGTGGCGGCGGATGCCTCAGGCGGCCAGCAGGCCGCGCAGACGCAATGACTCGTGCATCGTGGTGAACGCGAACTCGCCGAGTATCCGCCGCAGCCGGCTCTCACAGAGCTCGAGGTTCGTGTAGTGCCGGAAGCGTGAGAACCAGTTGACGCGGATGCGCGGCTGCCCCGGGTCCAACTCCCACGGGTGCATGTAGAAGGTGAACGGACGCGCGCCTTGCTCGTTGATCTGCTTCAACCCCGCGCGCGTCAGCCAGTAGGGCAGGATGCGGAAGTAGCCGCCGCCGGAGACCGGCACCGGCACGCCGAAGAACTTGGCGGCCGACATGGGGAATTCGACCAGCGAGCGTCCGGAGGGCGCGGTCAGTCGATTGGGTTCCGGTTTGGCGCCAGGCAGCCCGTAGATGTCGTGGTGGATCGGGAACACGGACGAGTCGTAGTGGAAGCCAAGATCGATCAGCACGTCCAACGCCCAAAGCGAGGCCGGCGTCACGGAGAAGCTCGCCGCCCGGTAGCCGAGCACCGGCTGGCCAATCAGGTCCTCAATGCAGCCCTTGGCGCGCAGCGTCTCTTCGCGAAATTCGCGTTGGGTCTGCTGGTAGACAAGCCGGTGCGCATAGCCATGACAGGCGATCTCGTGACCGGCAGCGGCGATGCGGCGTACCAGCGCCGGCGAGCGCTCGGCGACCCAGCCGAGCACGAAAAATGTTCCGTGCACCCCGCGCTCGGCCAGCACGCGCATCAGGCGCTCGGTGTTGGCTTCTACGCGTGACTCGCGTGTCGCCCAACTGTCGCGGCTGACCGCCGAGCTGAGCGCGGTGACGTGAAAGTAGTCCTCGACATCGACGGTAAACGCGTTGACCTGGCGCGCAGGCACGGCGACTGCGGTGCTGCGGCTGTAGCCCGCTTCCTTTGGGACATAGCCAATTGCATCGGCAGGGTAAGCGCGAGACTGGGTCGAATGTGGCAAGCGCGCGTGTCCTTGTTTATGAATGCAATCGGCTTCCGTTCCATCAGGGCGCGATAATCCGCGACGCCAAAGGCGTCTAAGGTCAGCGCGTTGGAAGAGAACGGCTCGAGGAACGAGCCGTTCTATCCCGTGGAAAGTCGGCGGTTAGACCTTAACGCGCTTGCGGGCGAGCGCCGCGAAGCCAAGGCCACCTAAGCCCAGCGCGAGCAACGCCAGCGTGGCCGGCTCGGGTACACCCGTGGCGGCTGCCGGATCCGTGTCGTTGTTGCTGGTGTCCTTGTTTTCTTCGCTAACGGGCCACTTGTCCTGAGCCTGGCGCCAGTCAGAAGTTGTATCGGCCGCAACCGGCATGCTCCACAGCACACCCGCTACCGCGGCAAGACTGGCAACGCCAGCAATCAAACCGAGCTTCTTCATTGACATATCCTCCAATGACCGATCCGTAGCCATCACGGTGCGGGCCACCTTACGAAGCAAAACCCGTGCCGCGAATCCATCATTGTTGTATCAGACAAGACCTTGCAAGCTGTCTGCCCGTGCAGACGTCCCGGATCACGCCTTCAGCATGTAACGCCCATCGACATGAACCGCGTCACAAGAATAGCAAACGGCCGCACCGGGTATGTGCTCTATGCGACATATCTGGGGTAAATCGTGCGGCCCATCACGCAGTGACACATACGGTCCGCTCCTCTGCGTGTTGTCGGTCGGCCGCGACGTAGATAATCTTTGATAAATCACTGACATACAAGTTCCTGGCCGTGCCCCCGAGCTCTCGGCGTCGGTTGCGCGCGACGCGCCGCTGGCGCTCTAGCCGCATCCTACCAGCGCCCCGCCTCTAAGCCACTGAAAAGCAATGCATCCGGGCCTGCGGCACAGCCCTTGCACTGCACCACTCGTCTGCCGCGCTTCGGTCTTTCGCTGGGTCCGTCGGCGGCCGGCTTCACGGGGATGAATTTACTGGGTGCGCCTGCCTGGGCGGGCGCCTGCGTGGAGGTGTGCCTTGAAATCGCTGAAACTGATACTGGTACTGGCATTCGTGGCATCGCTGCTGGCGGGCTGTAACGAGGGTGGCTCTACCTTCGCTGACTCCGCGGCGGCGGCTTCTTCCAGCTCATCGACCGGCAGCGGTGCGCCCGCTTCCAGCGGCACGGCGACACTATCCTGGCAGGCGCCCACCACTACCACCAACGGCGCCGCGCTCACCAATCTGGCCGGCTATCGCGTTTACTACGGGCTCAGCGCGTCGAATCTTAACCAGACCGTCCAGATCACAACGGTCGGTCTGCAAACCTATGTCATCGACGATCTGGCGCCCGGCACTTGGTTCTTCGCCATCAGGGCCGTCACCAGCGCCGGTGTTGAGAGCGCCCTGTCTGACGTGGTCAGCCTGACGATCAGCTAGCCATCGTTGCAGCTCCCGAGCATCGCCGTGAGTGTTTTCACGGCGCTGGCCCACCCTCGTTCGCTACTCTATGCGGATGAGCCATTTCCCGCGCGTGTGGATGATCCTCGCCCTGGCGGTGCTGGTAGCCGTCGTCTATGCGCCCAGCACCATCGTGTTGGGTGAGCAGTGGACGGACTTCGTCAACATCACCTACACACACGGATGGCTGATCCTTGCCGTGTCTATCGCCCTCGCGATCCGCGACCGCGACGCGCTCACGGGTGCGCACGCGCGCGTCTCGCCCCTAGCGCTGGCGGCACTTCTCGTTTGCAGCTTCGTCTGGCTCGTGTGTTACCGGGCCAGCATCCAGGATCTGCACATTACGATTCTTCCGGCCATTTTCTGGCTCGCGGCGACGACGGCCTTTGGCCCGGTGGTCGGTCGAGCGCTCCTCTTCCCGGTGCTGTTTCTCTATTTCGCCGAGCCCTCCTGGGGGCAGTTGAGCAACCCGCTGCAAGCTCTGACCGTGGCGGCCATGCACGTGGCACTTGCAATTACCGGTCCGCACACCTGGATATCAGGAGCGCTGGTCCACATTCCTAACGGAACGTTCGAGATCCAGGAAGGATGCAGCGGTCTGCACTTCATGATCGTCGGTCTGGCAGTGGCAGCGCTGCACGGTGAGTTGCGCCGCGACCCGTGGAGGACGCGCGTTGCGCAGCTGACTCTCATGACGGCACTCGCGCTGCTCGGCAACTGGGTGCGCGTGTACGTCATCATTCAGGTCGGTTATCTCACCGACATGCACAGCTCACTGCTCGCCAATCACTACTGGTTTGGATGGGGCGTGTTTGGTGTGGCGCTGGTTGCATTCTTCTGGATCAGGGCACGCTTGGACCCGCAGCCGCCGGCGGACATTACCGCCGCGTCTGCGCCTGCGCCCGACATCCACGCGGGCACTGACGTCGCAGGGTTCGTCATCGCCGCGGTCGTGCTCGTTGCGCTTCCGGGGGCGAGCGCGGCAGTACGCATGCTGCGCCCGCCGCCGCCATTCACGGCCATCGCCGCCGTGCCGCGTGCGCCCTGGGCACCCGCCCCGGTCGATTTCCATTCTTCCTGGCAACCGGTGTTCGAGGGCGCGGATCTCGAACAGCGGATGGCGTTTGCCAGAGCTGGCGACGATACGGTGGAGGTATTTGCCGTCACCTACCGTAACCAACGCCGGGGCGCAAAGCTGGTCGGTTCGGACAACACGCTCTTCGGTGGTGGGCTGCAGCTGCGATCCGACACGGTGGTGAACTCCTCGGCAGGTGCGTTTCGCGAAAGCGAGGTCGAGGAGCGGGTCTCGCCCTACGGGCTGCAGCTGATGTGGTGGCGCTACCGAGCCGCCGGCCGGGATTTTGTAAACCCCATTGCCTCGCAGCTCTGGTATGGCTTGAACGCAACGCTGGGGCATCCGTCCGCGTTCCTGGTCGCCTTCCGGACGGCCTGCCGCCCGGATTGCGCAGCCGCACGGCTCGACCTGCGGGGTTTCGCCGAAAGCGCAGCCGTGCGATGACCGTTCGGGTACACCTTATGTCGCAAGGGACGTTTCGGCCTGATGGCCAGCCTTTGTGACTGCGTTCACACTGTACGACCCCGCCGGGCAGCTAAGCTTTCGTCACGATAAAGAGACAGTACGGTCGACAGTACTGCCACTGCGGCGGGTGAATAGACAACAAACACCCGGCCGAGCTGTCCACAAGCGGGCGCGAGCAGGTCACGGCATTGAGCCGGCCGCGTTCCCGTAACTTCTGATAGGCTCAACTTTTGAACCCAGGAAGTGCGATGCGACGACCAAGCGAACTGATGCTGGCCCTCTGGCTGGTCGTAATCCCGTTGATCATCAGTTGCACGTCCAGCCTGCCGGCCCAGACCCCCGCGGCGCCGGGTCAGGCGCAGGTGAAGGCCGTCGCCGACGACTACATTATCGGTCCGGGCGATACGGTCCAGGTGTTCGTGTGGCGCAACCCCGAGCTGTCGGTCACCGTGCCGGTGCGCCCCGACGGGAAGATCTCGACTCCGCTCGTCGAGGACATGGTTGCGGTCGGCAAGACCCCCCCGAAGCTGGCCCGCGACATGGAGGCGGTACTCGCCGAGTACGTTCGCGCGCCCAAGGTCAATATCATCATCACCACGGCGGCAAGCGCGTTCAGTCTGGTGAAAGTCGTAGGCCAGGTCACCCACCCGGAGGCGCTGGCGTACCGCGAGGGCATGACGGTTCTGGATGCCGTTCTGGCGGTTGGCGGGCTCACCCAGTTCGCCTCCGGCAACCGCGCCCGCATCGTGCGGGTGGAGAACGGGCATGAGACGATCATCCACGTGAAGCTTGCTGATCTTGTCAACAGCGGCGACGTCAAGCAGAACGTGGCGCTGAAGCCCGGCGATGTGCTGGTCGTGCCGCAGTCGATCTTCTGACGATGAACGCTGCCGTCGAATTCATTCTCGAGCAGGTCCGCGGCGTCTGGCGCTTTCGCTGGACGGCGATGCTCGTGGCCTGGACCGCCTGCCTCATCGGCTGGCTGGTGGTGCTGGCCATGCCCGATACCTATAGCGCCTGGGCTCGCGTCTACATCGATACCCGCACGCGCCTGAGCCAGGTCACGCAGGGGATTGCGGTCGAGTCGAACATTGCCTCACAGGCGGCGGCCGTGCGCGAGGCGCTGCTCGGCGGCCCGCAGCTAGAGAAGGTCGCGCGCTTGGCGCTGCCTGCTTACGCGAGTGCCACGCCCGCGCAGCAGGCCGGCATCATCGAGGGCCTGCGTGCCCGATTGATTGTCGAGGCGAGCGGCGAGCAGAGAAACCAGCCGGCCGACCTGTACACCATCACATATACCGATCCAGACCGACGCGCCGCCCATCGCGTAGTGGATCAACTGCTGCGGCTCTTTCTTGCCAGCTCGCTCGGCGGCAGTCAGGAAGGATCCGAGCAGGCACAGCAGTTCCTGACGCAGCAGATCTCCGAGTACGACAAGAAGCTGCAGGCGTCCGAGGGACGCCTTGCCGATTTCAAGCGCCAGAACGCCGGGCTGGTACCGGGCGCCACGGGCGATTATTTCACGCGTCTGCGCGCGGACACTGACGATCTCGAGAAGCAGCGCCTCGCCCTGTCCCTGGCCGAGCAGAAGCGCGACGAGCTTCAGCGGCAACTCACCGGTGAGCAACCCCTGGTTGGGGGCATGTCGGGCGGCGGCGCGGGCGGTGGCGGCGCGGACACCGCCTCCGAGATCCGCGAGACCCAGGCACGGCTCGATGAGCTGCTGCTGCGCTTTACCGATCAGCATCCGGACGTCATTGCCGCTCAGCGCACGCTTGAGGACCTCAAGAAGCGCCAGCAGTCCGAATTCGCCGCCGTCAAGCGCGGCGATGCCAGCGCCATCGCGAACACCGGACTTGGCGCGAACCCCGTCTACCAGGGAATCCGGCTCCAGCTGAGCCAGGCGGACGTCGAGGTGGCCGCGGGCAGGCGCATGGTGGCCTCGCAGGAAGCCAAGATTGCGGACACCCGCAAGGTGATCAATACGGCCCCGGAGGTCGAGGCGGAATTTGCCCGTCTCAACCGCGACTACGACGTGACACGCCTCGAGTACCAGGCCCTGGTTGACCGGCTCAATCGCGCCAAGCTTTCGGATAAGGCTGACGCGACCGGAGTGGTGCGCTTCGAAGTTGTTGATCCCCCGACGGGCAATGCCGCGCCTGCCTCTCCGGATCGGCCCCATCTCATCCTCATCGTGTTGCTCGGCGGGCTGTTCATCGGAGTCGGCGTGGCGTATCTCATGCACCAGCTGCGGCCCGTGTTCACCTCCGCCCGCCAGCTGACCGAGCTGACTCAGCTTCCCGTGCTCGGCGTCGTGAGCATGACCTGGCTTGAGAGGCACAAGGCCAGCGAGCGGCGCGCCCTGTGGGTGTATTCGGCCGCAACTGCAGTCCTGCTGCTGATGGCCATCGTCATGCTGTTGACGCAGAACCTGACATCGCAGCTGCTGCACGGGGTGATGGCATGAGCGTTATCGAGAACGCCCTCAAGCGATTGCAGGCTTCGCGCGGCGGCGCCGCCGCGGCGCGCCAGGCCGCCTTTGACGGCGTATCCGCACCTGGCGCGATGCGCAGACGTGAAAACGACACCGACACCGATACCGAAGCCGAAGTGCCGGGCCCGGCGCGCACGATCGCCATCAATCAGGATGCCCTGCGCGCGGCGGGCCTGCTGCCTCCGCCGCACCAGGAGCGCGAACTGGCGCAGCAATACCGCCAGATCAAGCGACCCCTGATCAACCGCGCACTCGGCCGCGGCGTGGAGGCTCTGCCACACGGTAATCTGATGATGATCGCAAGTGCGATGCCCGGCGAGGGCAAGACCTTCATGTCGTTGAATCTCGCCCTAAGCATGCGCCTGGAAGAGGATGTGACCGTGTTGCTCGTCGACGGCGATGTCGTCAACCCGCGCGTGAGCCAGGTGCTGGGCGCGCAAACCGAGTTCGGGTTGCTCGATATCATCAAGGATCCGAGCCTGTCGGTGTCGTCCCTCATTATGCCGACAGATGTGCCCGGTCTGACTTTTCTTCCCGCAGGTCGAGCGGATGACAACGCGACGGAGCTGCTCGCCAGCGCGCGCATGCAACAGGTGATGACGCAGCTGGCCGCCCAGGACCCCACGCGAATGGTATTGTTCGATTCGGCGCCGCTGCTGCTGACGACCGAGTCCCAGGCGCTTGCACAGATCGCCGGCCAGATCCTAATCGTCGTGCGCGCCGACCAGACGCCGCAGCACATGGTTCTCGAGGCCATTGATACAATCGCGGAAGAAAAACCGATCTCGCTTGTGCTGAACCAGAGTGTGCGGGGACCGCCTGGTTACTACTACCAGTACGGCAACACCGCTGGGCCGCGCGAGAAGAGCAGCGGCGCCTGACCCGCTGAAGGGGCGTAGCTATGAAGGGGCGATGCAAAACGCGCGCGCTCGGAATTTCGCTGGCGCTGCTGGTGCCGCCGGCCTTCGCGCAGGTCGGCCCGGTAACCAGCCAGACTCTGTTCTTCGATCAGGCCTCCAACGCTCATCAGGGCAATTACGTCGAAGTCGAGGCCGGCCTGATCTACAACGACAATGTCGAACTTGTGCGCGGGGGACCGTCGGATACTCTAGCTATGCTCGGTCTGGTGGCTGACGATTCGTACATCGGGCCGCGCCTGGATTACCGCCTCGACTCCGACCTCGCGCTGATCAAGTACCTGCATTCGGAGTTTCAGACGCAACCGTTCGGCTACGCCGACGGCTCCGGGGACATAAAAATCGTGCCGGGCCTGTTGGCCTGGACTGCCCGGGACACCTACAACCAGGCAGTACTGAACCCGAGCGCGCCGATCACGCCGGATAATCTCGAGGCCATCAACTACCTCACCACTGGTCCGCGCCTGACGCTGCGGCCGACGCTGCGCACCACGGTGACCGTGGATGCCTTCTACTCGATCGTAGATAGCAACTCCAAATCGCCGCTGTACGTGAATATCAACGATCACAGCTACGGGGGCGATCTCATCATCAGCCGCGCCTTCACGAATACCACCGGCGCCTACCTGTCGGGAACCAGCGAGAAGGTCGAGTTTGCCGACACCACGATCAACACCGACTTCCGCGAAGACATGATCATCGCCGGTCTCAAGTTCACGGATGCACGTACCGATGCAGATCTCTCCGCCGGTTACACCGAGCTGCACGAAACCACGCTGCAGAGCGTCGAGGGTATCCTCGGCACCCTCGAGCGCCCACAAAATCAGGCACCCAGCGGGGTGAACTGGAGGGTCGATCTGTCCCGACTGATTACCCCTAGCCAGCGTGTCTCGGTGCACGCGCTCCAGGAGATCACCGACGCGGCCAACCTGTTCCGCCTGAACATCGACCAGCCGGTGCCCACCACCGCCCCCAATCGCGTGGTGAATGGACAGCCCTTCACGGACCGCGAGTACGGGCTGACCTGGCGCTTCCAAGCGAGCCGAACCTCCTTCGAGATCGATGCTTTGGACATCAGTCAGCGCTACGAGGCTACGCCCGTCGACAATCGCGACTCGAAGATCGTGAGCGCCTTGTTCTCGCGGCAGCTGAGTGCGGTACTTAACTGGGACATCGGTGGCAATTATGAGCACGATGATTACACCGTCGGCGGCGCGCTCAATACGATCAATTTCCTCACCAGCCTGCGCTGGAAGGTCGGCCAACGGGTCGGCCTGCGTTTGGTCTACTCGCACTATGAGCTTTCCCCCCATGCCTACGGGGACAATCAGGTGGGCTTGATCGTGTCCTATTCGCTCCCGGTGCCGGGGGCCGGTGCGCCGCGCGGCGCCACCACCTCGCCATTGGGACCGTACGGACTGCAGCCAACCTCCCCGATGAGCCCGCAGCTGCTGTACCCGCAGTGAAACCGTGCGGCGAACCATCTCATGCACGATTCACTTGAGCTCGTGTTCTGGGCGTGTCTGCTGTGCGGGTTGTACCCGTACGCCGGCTATCCGCTTTGCATCGCGCTGCTGAGCGTGGTTCGAGCGCGCCCGGTGCGCGGCAGCCCGGTCACGCCCAGCGTCACGGTCGTGATCTCCGCCTACAACGAGGCCTCGCACATTGCGGCGACCGTCAGCAACAAGCTGCAGCAGGATTACCCTGCCGCCCTGCTCGATGTGATGGTCGTTTCCGATGGTTCGACCGATGGGAGCGATGCAATCCTGCAGCGACTTGCCGCGCAGGAACCGCGGCTTAGCTTCTTGCGCCAGGAGCCGCGCGCCGGCAAGACGGCCGCTCTCAACGGTCTGGTTGAGCGGGCGCGCGGGGAAATCGTGGTGTTCGCGGACGCCAACTCCATGTATCGGCCGGACACCGTGCGCCGCCTGGTTACCGCGTTCGCCGATCCGCAGGTCGGGTATGCATTCGGGCGGATGCTGTATGTGGACCCGCACGGCTCGCTGGTCGGTGACGGTTGCACCGCTTACATGCGTTACGAAAACAAGCTGCGGTCGTTCGAGTCAGTTGTCGGCTCGGTCGTCGGCTCCGACGGCGGGGTCGATGCGATCAGGCGCTCGCTGTACCGGCCCATGCGCTCCGATCAGCTTCCCGACTTCGTGCTGCCGCTGTCGGTGGTGGAGCAGGACTACCGGGCGGTGTACGTGCCTGCAGCGGTGCTGGAGGAGGAGACGCTGTCGAGCGAGTCGGCCGAGTACCGCATGCGCGTGCGGGTGGCGCTGCGCGCCTTCTGGGCGCTGTGGGACAAGCGCACGCTGCTGAATCCCCTGCGCTACCCGCTCTTTAGCTGGCAGCTGGCTTCGCACAAGCTGCTGCGCTACCTGAGCTTCGCGCCACTGGCGGTGGCGGCGGCGCTCAACTGGTTGCTCGTGCAGCAGGGCGTGGTCTACCTCGCGCTTGCCGCGGGCCAATGCCTGGCCGCGTTACTCGTGCTGGTGGCGTTGTTGGGCCCGAAGCGTGTGCGCACCGGTTCACTGACGCGCTACTGCTACTATTTCCTGCTGCTGAACTTGGCCTCTGCGGTGGCTTTCGGCCGCTTTTTGCGGGGTGACAAGCAGGTGTTATGGCAGCCGCGCGCGGGGTAAAGCGATGCCGCTGATGAGCGCGCTGTCGCGGCACGTGTTCCACCCGTTATGGGATCTGAAGGATCGCAGCCACAGGCTGCGCGACCTGCGCGCACTCGAGCGCTCGCAATGGCTGCCGCAGGAGAGCCTGCGCGAGCGCCAGCGGCAGCGACTCGGGCTGATACTGCGTTACGCCGCCGCGCACTCTGCCTATTATGCGCGGCTGTTCCGCGCGCAGCGCTTTGATCCGGAGGAATTTAGCCTCGAGGCGTTTACGGCACTGCCGCTGTTGACCAAGGCCATTATCCGCAGCTCGACTGATGAGATGCTGTCGGATGAGTTCGCGCGCAGCGCGCTCGGCGAGCACCGAACCGGCGGCTCGACGGGGGTGGCGCTCACGACCTACTTTGATCAGGACTGGCTCGAGTTGCGCGCGGCCGATGCGCTGCGCGCGGATCAGTGGGCAGGGTGCTTCCATGGCATGAAGATCGCCTCGTTGTGGGGCAACCCGCAACTGCCGAAAACGCTGAAAGGCCGTCTGCGCGCGAAGCTGATCGACCGCTTTCTCTACCTCGACACCATCAACCTCAACGACCGCTCGATCGGGCAATTCATCGACAGCTGGCGGCGCGAACGCCCCGAGATACTGTTCGGCCACGCACATTCGCTCTATATCCTCGCGCGCTACCTGCAAGACAAGCGCGTGAGCGATCTGCGACCGCACGGCATCATCTCCACCTCGATGATGCTGCTGGCGAATGAGCGCGAGGTGATCGAGAACGTCTTTGGCTGCAAGGTCACGGATCGATACGGCTCCGAGGAGGTGGCGCTGATTGCCTGCGAATGCGAGCAGCACCGAGGGCTGCACCTCAACATCGAACACCTGTACATCGAGTTCCTGCGAGAGGATGGCTCGGCGGCATCGCCTGGGGAGGAGGGGGCGATCGTGATCAGCGATCTGTTCAACCGCGGCATGCCTTTTATCCGCTATCGTATCGAGGACGTCGGGGTGCCCTCGGACCGCAGCTGTCCATGCGGGCGTGGGCTGCCGCTCATGGAGCGGGTCATCGGCCGCGTGGCCGACTATCTCAAGCGCCGCGACGGCTCGTTGGTGGCGGGCGTGTCCTTGGTGGAGCGTACCCTGACTGCCATCCCGGGTCTGGAGCAGCTGCAGGTGGTGCAACCCTCAGCTGACGAAATCGTGCTCAACGTCGTGCGTGCGCCTGATTTCAGCGCCGGCACAGAGCAGTCTCTGCTGGCAGAGTTTCGCACCGTGTTTGGTCCCGGGATCAACGTCAGCGCACGGTATCTTGAGCGCATCCCGCAGGAGCGCTCCGGCAAGTACCGTTTCTCGATCTGTAGGATCTGACATGTCCGTGGGCGCCGAGAGCGACCTGGTTTCCGTCGTCATCGCCAGCTACAACATGGGCCAGTACCTGCCGCGCGCGGTGCACTCGGCGCTCGCCCAGTCGTATCCGAACGTCGAGGTGCAGATCGTAGATGACGGCTCGACCGATGACACTCCTGCGATCGTGCGACAGTGGCAGGGTGATGCGCGCGTGCGCGTGCAGCGCCAGCCCAACGGCGGGCAGGCGCGCGCGAGAAACCAGGGCGTCGCGCTGTCGCACGGGCGGTTTGTGGCATTCCTCGATGCGGACGATGAATGGCTCCCCGACAAGCTGACGCGGCAGATGCCGCTGTTTGATGCTCGTCCGGAACTCGGGGTGGTGTACTCGGACTTCGAACGCATGGATGCCGAGGGGCGGCCGCTGCCGAAGGGCCCCTTCACGATGTACCGCGGCCGGGTAAGTGGGCCGCTGTTGATCGATAACTTCGTCAGCTTTCAGACCGCCGTGGTGCGTCGCGAATGCATGGAGCGGTATGGCGCATTCGATGAGTCGGTGCGCATGGGGGATGACTACGAGCTGTTCCTGCGTCTGTCAGCTCATTGCGAATTTGACTTCATACCAGAGGTCACCGTGCGCTACCGCGTCTGGTCCGGGCAGATGTCGAAGAACTACCGCAGGCGCTACGAGTCCGGCATCCGGACCATGCAGGCCTTCCTTGCCCGCAACCCCCGGCTGGTCAAGCCCGCGGTGATCCGCACCGCGTGGGCCCACACCTACACCGGACGCGGCGACTGCATCTTGTGGCACGAGCATCGCTGGCGCGCTGCGCTTGGGGACTACCTGCGCGCGCTGTCTTTTCACCCGGGCTATTGGCCCGCCTGGCGTGCGATCCTGCGTTCGCTGCTTACCCATCGGGCGCCACGGTAGTGGCTGGCAACGCCGGACGGTCAGCGTGCAGGAACCACCGGGTAGTCCGTGCGGTTTACATATCCGTCGGACCCGCTGTGGGAGATCGGGCGTGCCGGGACACCTCCGACACTGGTATGCGGCGCAACATCGTTCATCACAACCGCGTTCGCTCCCACCAAGGCGTGATTCCCGATCTGCATCCGCCCGATGATTTTGGCGCCCGGCGCGATGAACACGTTGTTGCCGATGATCGGGCAGCCGGCCCGGTCGCCGTGGTTCAGCTGCCCGAGTGTCACGCCATGCGAGATGTTGCAGTTGTCGCCGATGACCACTCCCTCGTTCACGAAAATACCGCCGAAGTGGCCGATGTAGAACCCGCTGCCGATACGCGCATCCCGCGAGATGTCGATTCCAAAGCGGATCGTGTAGTGGTGCAGCAGCAGCACGACGGCCTGGCGCGCGCCCAGGCTGCGCCAGCGCTTATCGCAAGACCAGGCATAGAGTCGCAGCAGCACCGTGTAACGGAACCCCGGAGCGGAGAAAAAGAACTCCCAGAACGTCCCGGTGCCAGACTTCCCTGCATACCGCCACAAATCCGAGGTAATGAGTCCCCGGCATCTCTGCCAGGTCATGAGCGCACGTCCGTCAAGTTCTGACCCAATGCGGATTCTTCATCTTGTCCACAGCGAGGGCATCTATGGTGCGGAGCGTATTCTATTGTATCTCGCGCGCGAGCAGCAGCGGTCGGGTCTGCAGCCTGCGCTAGGCAGTATCCGCGACCCTGGGACCGGACAAACCCCGTTCGAGGCACTGGCAGGGTCGTGGGGGCTGCCGGTGGTTCCGATACGGGTTGCGCCACGCCCCACCCCCGGAGTGATCCGCGAGCTGTTGCGGGTCGTCCGTGGGGTGGCACCCCACGTGCTGCACTCGCACGGTTACAAGCCGAACATCCTGCTCGGACCCCTGCCACGGCGCACGCGGGGCCCGATGCTTACCACTCTGCACGGTTGGACGGGGGCGCGGGCGTTCAGCGCACTGTGGCTGTACGAGTGGCTCGACCGACTGGCGCTACGGCGGATTGACTCAGTCGTGGTCGTCACACCGAGCATGCTGCAGCTGCCTGCACTGCGCGCGCTGCCCCGGCGGCAGGTGATTGAGAACGGCATCCCGCCGCTGGCCGAGCGCCTGAGCGACCTCGCAGCCGCCGGTGCCGGCGCACTTCCCGATGAACTGGTCGATTTCACCCTCCGCGCCCCGACCATGGTGGCTATCGGTCGACTGTCGCCCGAGAAGGGATTCCTGCTGTTGCTCGAGGCGTTTGCGCGGGCGCGCGCCGAAGGCGACGGCGAACAGCAACTTCTCATCGTTGGCGATGGAGCCTTGCGCGCACTGCTGGCGCGACGCATTGCCGAGCTCGGCCTGTCGGGCAGCGTGCGGCTCGCCGGTTATGTCGAGGCAGCGGACAGGCTGCTGCAGCATGCCTGCGGTTTTGTGATGAGTTCGCTGACCGAAGGGATGCCCTTGGTGTTGCTGGAAGCCATGCAGTGGCGTGTGCCGATCCTCGCCACCTCGGTTGGCGCCATCCCGGACCTGCTCGAGCGAGGCAGACGCGGATTGTTGGTTCCGCCGGGTGATGTGGCAGCGCTCACCGCAGGGCTGCTGCGCATGTGGCACACGCCCGCTCCACGGCCATGCGCCGACGCCGGTCAGCCGGCAGCTGAGCCGTACGGCAGTTCGCAGATGGCGCAGCGATACCTCGACGTATACCGTGCGCTTAGTGAACCACGATCGTGAATCTTGTGGCGAAGCGCGGCACACTGCGTGAACGCGGCGGCGCCGGAAGCCTGCGTGACATAATACACATATGAGAATTGCCGTCCGCAGGACATCCGCCGCCGTAAAGGAACAGGGCGCTCGCAACGTCGCCTTCGTGCTGTTCTGCGCGTTCACCATCAGCTACTTCCTGCATTTCACCAGACGCTGGGCGCCGCTGGGCACGATCCACCTCGATCTGTTGCTTGCCTTGGCGACGGTCATCGCCAGCGCACTCGCCGCGCGCAAGGGCGCGGTTGGCAGGAGGGGCAGCCCGCCGCCCCGGGAGCAAATGGATCCCGTGACCGTGCGGCTGTGGATCCTCGTGGGCTACATACTCGTGACCATCCCGCTCGTTGAGTGGCCGGGCAGCGTCCTTGTCAATATGGAGTCGTTCGCGAAATCGATCAGCCTTTACTTCCTGGTGCTGGCCATCGTGGATACGACGCGCAAGCTCAGGTGGCTGCTGGGCATCTATGTTTTTACGCAGGCCTACCGCGTGCTCGAGCCGCTCGTCATGCACCTTAAGTCGGGTTACTGGGGCTCGAGCACCTCGATCGGCAACTGGGAGGTCATGGATCGGCTCTCAGGCGCACCGTCGGACATCATTAATCCGAACGGACTTGCGTTCGTCATCATCCTAACGCTGCCCATGCTGCATTTCCTGGTTCGTCCGGACACGGCGCTGCGACGGGTGGTCTGGGTCGCGATCGCCGCTGCGATGTGCTATGCGCTCGTGCTGAGCGCATCGCGGTCGGGCTTTCTCGCCTTCCTGTTCCTGTGCCTGTTCGTTATCTGGCGCAGCAAGCATCGCGTGACGTTGCTGGCCGCGACCGTGGTGGTGAGCATCGTGGCGGTGTCGTTGATGACGGGCCTGCAAAAGGGACGTTACCTCTCGATCGTGTCCAGCAACGCCCCAGGAGCGGCCACTGCTCAGGAGCGCATCGAGGGCGTGAAAGGGGATTTCAAGGTGTCGCTGCGCCGGCCGTTCTTCGGGCACGGCCTGGGCACCTCGCGCGAGGCCAACGTGCACTTCCGTAACGTGGATCTGCCTTCGCACAATCTGTACACCGAGGCGGCCGAGGAGCTTGGCTACATCGGGCTGGCGCTGCTGCTGGCACTGATCTGGAGCTTCGTGCGCGCCTGTCGGATCGCACAGCAGGTGACCAGTGCCGCCGGGACGGAGAATGAGCGACTGCGATTCCTGCACAGCGTCGCAAGTTCGCTGGTGGTGGTGGTGGCCGTCGACCTGTTCTTCAGCTTCGCCGCATATGGGTTGTCCGAGCCGTACTGGTATTTCTACGGCGGACTGACGGTAGTCACGGCGCGTCTGGCCATTAAACTTGCGCCGGCCGCCGCCCGCGAGAACGCCGCGGCCCTGGCCGCGCGCGCCAGCCGCAGTTTTCGCGGGCGTCCGCGCGGCGCTGCCGTGGCGGGCGGTCGCATGCTTGCTGCGGCGCGCATCGGTCGCACCACTCCACGGAACCGGAGTTAGACGACATGTGCGGCATCTGCGGCTTCGTCTCGTTTGCCGGCTGGCCCGGCAGCATGCTGCAGGCGATGAACGACGTTCTCGTGCGTCGCGGCCCGGACGGCGAGGGGTCATTGCTTGCCGGCGGCGTCGGCCTGGCAATGCGCCGGCTCGCGATCATCGACGTCGCCGGCGGCGCTCAGCCCGTCTACAACGAGGACCGCTCGGTCGCCGCGGTGTACAACGGCGAGATCTACAACTTTAAGGCGCTGCGGGCGGCACTGATTGCCCGTGGCCACCAGTTCCGTACGCAATCCGATACCGAAGTGATCGTGCACCTCTACGAGGAGCACGGTGCGGAGCTCGTTCGCGAGCTCGAGGGCATGTTCGCGTTCGCGTTGTGGGATGCACGCAAGGAAACGCTGCTGCTGGCGCGTGACCGGCTGGGAATCAAGCCCTTGTTCATAGCCCGTCTTGCCGGCGGGATATTGTTCGGCTCGGAAATGAAGTCACTCCTGGCGTCCGGGCTGGTGCCGCCGCAGATCGACTGGCAGGCGGTGGACGAGTTCCTGGCGTACACGTTCATCCCGGCGCCGCGGACCATCTACCGCGACATCAGAAAAATTCTGCCCGGCACGACCGTTAGCATCGGGCCGCGCGGGGAGATGAGTGAGCGGCCCTTCTGGCAGGTGCCCGACGCGCAAACTGTGCCGCGAACGCAGGCCGAATGGGTAGCCCGCGTGGACAGCTCGCTGCAGCGCGCGGTCGAGTCGCATCTCGTTAGCGATGTGCCGATTGGCGCATTTTTGTCAGGCGGCATCGACAGCGGTTTGATGGTGGCGATGATGGCTGCGGCGAGCGAGCGGCCGGTCGAGACGTTCACCGTCGGATTTGCTCAGTCGGGGCCTGCATTTATCGATGAGCGCGTATACGCACGCATGATTGCCAAGCGCTATCGCCTCAATCACCACGAGATCAACGTCGAGCCCCATGTCGCGGACATCATCGGCGACATCGTCACGGCGTTCGATGAGCCGTTTTCCGATGATTCCGTCATTCCAAGCTACTACGTCAGTCAGGAGGCGCGGCGCTTCGTCAAGGTGGCGCTGACCGGCCTCGGCGGCGATGAACTGTTTGGCGGTTACCGCCGGCATCTCGGGGTGCGCGTCGGTGACCATTATGGTCGCGTGCCCGGCTGGTTGCGCGAGCGAGTCTTGGACCCGCTCATTCGTCGGCTTCCCGAACCTAAGAGTTCCGCGGACGTGATCGATCACTTGAAGCGATTCTCGCGCTCTTCCTCGCAGCCGCCGTCAATGCGTTATCAGGATTCGATGACCAGCTTGCCGGCAGCCGAGCGCTCGCGACTGTACCTGAAGGAGGTGGCGGCCCATATCAATCTCGCCGCGACCGCGGCGACACTCACAGACACCTTCGACGGCTTTCAACACGGGACCAGCGTCGACCGCGCGCTGAAAACTGACCTGCGCTGCTACCTGCCGGATGACATCCTCACGCTTACCGACCGACTGAGCATGTGGCATTCACTCGAGCTGCGCGTACCGTACCTCGACCACCGCCTCGTGGAGGAGGTGATGACGATTCCGTCGCGCCTGAAGATCCGCGGCCTGAATCAGAAGCACATCCTCAAGCAGGTCGCCGCGCGCTGGCTGCCGCAGGCGGTGATCAGGCACCGCAAGCAGGGCTTTGAGGCACCCATGGGGCGTTGGCTGCGCGGGCCGCTCAGGGCCCTTCTGCAGGACACCCTGACGCAGGCCGCGGTGGCCGACTGCGGGGTTTTCGACTGGGCGCAGATCGAGCGCCTGCGCAGCGAGCACCTTTGCGGAGCACGCAAGCACAGCAAGCTGCTGTTCTCCATGCTGATGTTCCAGCTCTGGTGGGACACACGGCACAAGGCGACCAGCATCGCCGCGGGAACGACGCATCGAGCCGCTACGTTTGCCGCATGAAGGATGCACTGGCGCTGACATGGTTCGAGCACCGGCGCACGAGCGGCTTGTGCGCGGGCCTCGGCCTTGAGCTCGCAGTACTCGAAACGGGGCGCCGCGGCGTCCTGCGCTACCTTCTGCTGGGCCTGCGCACCATCACGCTGTTACTGCGACGCCGCCCGGCCGTCCTGCTGGTGCAGAATCCGTCGCTGATTCTCGGCGCATTGTCGGTGGGGCTGCGGCCGGTGCTCGGCTACCGGCTAATCGTGGATGCTCATAACGAAGCCGTGCTGCCGTTCATCAACCGGCAGAGTTGGGTACGGCGGCTGTCGCGTTGGGTCGTACGCAAGGCCGATCTGACTATCGTCAGCAATCGGCAGCTCGCGGCAGCCGTCGAGCAGCACGGCGGTCGGCCGTTCACGCTTGCGGATCGCCTGCCGGTGGCTCCGATGCTCTCCACGCGAAACCTTGCGGGCCATTTCAATGTCGTGCTGATCGCAACCTTTGCTGCTGATGAACCGGTTGAAGCGGTGTTGGCTGCCGTGCGGGGGACGGAGATCGATCTGTACGTCACCGGAAACTGGCGCAAGCTTGACCCCGCTACCGCTCAGGCGGTTCCGGCCAACGTGCACTTTACCGGCTTCCTCGCTGAGGAGGAGTACTGGAGGCTGCTGCAGTCCGCGGACGCAGTGGTTGACCTCACGCTCATGGACAATTGTCTGGTGTGCGGCGCCTACGAGGGGTTGGCCGCCACAAAGCCGATGCTGCTGTCGAACAACACCGCCAGTGTGGAATTGTTCGGTGACAGCGCGCTGTACACCGACAACACGGCGCCGGATATCCGTCGTTCGCTCGAGCGTCTGAGACTCGAGCGCCTACGCCTGCAGACCGCCGCAGTCGTCAAGCGGGCGGAACTGTCGGCGGCCTGGACGACCCGGGCTGGCGTGCTTGCCGAGGTATTGCGGCAGTATCAGACGGGTGTGCAGCCCGAGAGCGTCGTTTGAGCGCGGCGCTCGACAAACAGGCAACCGCATCAGACGGCGCGCTGCGCCCGCTTGCCGTGCGGCTCGTTTGGGGGCTGCTCGCTGTGGCGGCGTGCCTGTGCGCAGCCGAGGTGGCGGCGCGACTCGATGACTCGATGTTTCACTCGGTTCCATTCTTCGCCAATCCCCAGTACGAGGATCTCATCATGCGGGATTGGTTCGGCCGCCGCGGCCGGCCGCATGCTCAATTCCGAAACTGGAAGTTAAACAGTCTTGGGTTCCGCGGGCCGGAAATCGCACTGGATCCCAGGCAGGGATGTACGCGAGTCGTTGTCATGGGTGCATCGGAGACCTTCGGCTACTACGAGTCTCCGGAGCATAACTATTCAAGCCAGCTCGCCGACAGGCTTGCCACGCAAGGTTGTGTGGAGATCGTGAATACCGCGGTCATTGGCATGACGCTGGGCAGCATGCGCCCGTACTGGACCTACTGGGTGTCAAGACTGCACCCGGCCGTTGTGCTCATCTATCCCTCGCCGCTCTTCTACCTGACGGCGTCGCAAGCTTCGGCGCCGGCTTCGCGCGACAGGCCGCCGCTGCCCGCCGCTGCGGTCTCCCCGCCGCTTGCGGGGGCAGGCCAGCTTGCGCCAGAAGCCACGCCGGTTCATCCGTTCGAATCGAGGTTCATCAAGCGGCTGCGCGGCGTCGCCAGCAGCGTCATACCGCGCTGGGTCTCCATGTACCAAAATGAACGGGAGGTTCGCGCCGAGCTTGCGGCGCAACCGGCGGCCCCGGAGCTTCGCTCGCCGCCGCCGCGGGCGCTTGCGAACTTCCGCGACGACCTGACGGGACTGGTCGATTTGATACGCGCTTCCGGCGCGCGGGTGATTCTGCTCACTCACGCACAGCGGGCGAGTCTGCCGATTGAGCCGCGCGTGTTGCCGGATCTTTGGGAGATGCGCATCTGGGCCCCGAACACGGCGTTGCCGGTGTTCGTCGAGTTTGACCGCGCCGGCAACGAGATCGTCAGGGAAGCGGCCCGCCAGGAGTCCGTGCAGCTGATCGATGCGGCTGCGGTGCTCAATGGCTGCTTCGATTGCTTCGCCGACCTCAATCACTTCGATGACCGAGGCGCGCAACTCATGGCGAGCCTCATCTCGCAGCAGCTGCGCGTCACCGGGCCCTGACGAGCGAATTCACGGTGCTGTTCAACAGCTTCATATTCATCTTCGGCTTTCTGCCGGTAACGTACGCGGTGTTCTGGTTGTTGCGCTCGGCCAGGCACCGCTATATGTGGCTTGCGCTGACCGGCTACGTGTTTTACGGCTACTGGGACGCGCGCTTCTGCCTTTTGATGGCGTTTTCAACGCTGGTGAGTTATTGCGCGGGGCTCGCGTTTCTCAGCTACCAGCAGCCGCGCATCCGCAGGCTGGCTCTCGTTGTTCCGGTCTGTGTGGACCTGGCCCTGCTTGGCTTTTTTAAGTACGCAGGCTTTGTAATGCGATCGGGCCAGTGGCTGGCCGACAGTTTCGGCGTCAGCGCGCACTTTCCGGTCTTTGACATCGTTCTGCCGGTGGGCATCTCCTTCTACACCTTTCACACGATTACCTACATCGTCGACTCCTACCGCGGCGTGATCCGGCCTACCCGGAATCTGTTCGAGTTCAGCGCCTATGTCTCCTTGTTCTCGCAACTGATTGCCGGGCCCATCGTCCGCTTCCGGCAGATCGAGGCGGATCTGGAGGGATTGGGCAGCGCACAGCGCGGGCGCTGGCTGTTGCTCGGGATCAGCTTCTTTGTGATCGGCCTGGTCGAGAAAGTCCTGGTCGCCGACAGCCTTGCCGCCTTCGTCGACCCGGCGTTCCGCAACTACGCCACGCTTTCCACGCTGGGAGCATGGCAGACCATGCTTGCGTACTCCTTCCAGCTCTATTTTGACTTTTGCGGCTACAGTGACATGGCCGTCGGGCTCGGCTTCCTGTTCGGACTACGAATCCCACAGAACTTCAATTCGCCCTACAAGGCCGTAAACCCGTCGGATTTCTGGCGGCGCTGGCACATCTCCCTGTCAAGCTGCCTGCGCGACTACCTCTACATTCCCTTCGGAGGCAACCGCTACGGGGTGCTGGCGACTTACCGCAATCTGATGCTGACCATGTTGATCGGAGGCCTGTGGCACGGGGGCAACTGGACATTCGTGGTGTGGGGTGGCTTGCACGGGGTGCTGCTCTGTCTTTACCGCATGGTCCCGCGCATCTGGGATGCGCTGCCGCGCTTGGGCGGTCAGGCACTGATGTTCGTGCTGGTGCTCATAGGCTGGGTATTTTTTCGTGCACCCAGCTTTGCCGTGGCGGGCTCGCTGCTGCGCACGATGTTCACAGGTGTGGCCGGGCCGGTCCTGGACAATTCGTCCGTGCTTGCGGCATTGCTTCTGCTCGCCGGATATTGGGCCATGGTCGGCCGCAACGCCTTCGAGTTCAACGAGGAGCGTACCTGGACGCGCAGCTACCAAATCGCAATGGCCGCCGCGTTCGGCGCCTGCCTAGCGGTGATGGCCGGCGGCCGTAACTCGCCTTTCCTGTATTTCCAGTTCTAGTGCACCGCTACGGCCGCACCACAACGGCCGAGGGTGGGCGGGGCGCCGCCGGGCCTCCCGCCGTGACCGCGAGCCCCTTGGCGCTGGGGGTTCCGGTCGCATCCACCACGAACAGGTACGCCGTCTCTCCCTGGTTGAACTGCCCCAAATTCACCGTAGCGCTGATCGAACCGTCGCTCCACGTGCTGGGGATCTGATTTTCGATGATGGTCGCCTGAGTCAGTACCGGCTTGTTCGCTAACACGACCCGCTGCAGGGAGGTGTCGATGTAGGCGTCAGCGTAGTATCGCCAGTTGCTCGGAACCTCCACACGCGCATATCCGCCGATGGCTATGCTGCGTCTGTCTCCGCTGTACCGGTCGGTGGGACCCTGGTAGTTCATTACCTTGTGACCGTTCTCCCACACCATCACGTAGCCGTCGAGCTGATCGGTCACCTTGATGGCAGTCTCGACTTTCGACCACTTGCCACCCATGGGGTCTACCGCCATGCCCCACCAATTACTGCTTCCGGCCGCATCGGTCGGAATCATCAGCGACTTACCGTCGTCGTTGATGGCCCATTGCGTCGCGCTGTCGCTTGTGCTGCCGGGGTGGGGAGGGCCGTAGCAGACGTACCAGTTGCTCTGTGCGTAGGGCTCGTTGGCTGCCGAGTAGTCGAACGTTTTGAAGTTATTGTCGCCGCCAAACTTCCAGTCATTGTCGGCGCGCTGGTACCAACTTGCGTAGATGTAGAACGGGAAAGGCTGCAGCGTGATGTTCTTGAAAACCATCACGTCATAACCGGAGTAGGCGCCTTGGTTGGTCGCGTGAGCTCCTGCTATGTATCGGCTGTCATGACTGTGCGGAGGTGCGATGCCGCGTATCGGGTCGAAGTAGCTGGTGTTGTAACCCGGAACGAGGTTCGGCCACGCCCCATCCCAAGTGCTCAGCAGATTGCTGCCGGTCGCGTCGTCCCAGACCAGCGGCGCAGCCGTCGCTTTGGTACCAAAACCGCTCCCGCTGATCGTGATCGCTGCCTTGTGATCCAGCGCGCCGCTGACGCCGCTTACGACGGGGACAGCCAGCAAAGGGCCAGCCCCCGCCAGCAATGCGAGTCCCGCCACCGATCTCAGCACGTCGCTAAAGCGTGCCCGCGGCGTCCGTGAAGTGTGGTTCTGCATGAGTTCAAACTCCATTTTTCGAAGACTCGTTTTGCGCCAGCGGCTTCGCTGCACCGAGCGAAGACTATGTACAAGATCCGTGCCGCCGGGACATCGGTTACGCTCCTGCTTAAGTACCTGTTTAGGCAAGAGTTTTACTTCGCTCACCGACGCAGCTTCCGCGCCTCGTCGTCGCAGACCGACACCGCCGGATGCCGCGTTTCAGTCGCCATTCGGATGTCCTTGTATTTGCCTGCAAATCGCTTAACTCAGCGCGTCGCAGGGAAACGACAATGTGGACGCGACGGGCGCGGCGATGAAGTTGGAATCGAAAGCACGCGACTGGCTCGTCGAACAACTGCCCGAAGTCTAACCCCCGACCGCAGCCAGTACAGGGCCTCGCTTCACATAAAACCGATCTCGCACATCACTCGCGCTGCAGCGCGCGCACTGCCGTCGGCGCGCAGGGCCCACGACAGGGGGTGCGCCTGCCAGGAGCGGCTAGAAGGAGCCTGCGGGCCTACCTTGTGATTTTCACAAGGGTATACCAGGCCCAGTTCCCCAATGGCGGGATCGCGCGAAGTAGAAATCTATCGACACGATGCAGCCCTGCGCTCAATGCCGGGAAGATGCGCATGCCTGCGGGCAGGTAGGTGAGGGCAATGGCACCGAGTGCCGTCAGATAGAACTCCCGGTGCTCGAACGAGCCGAAGGACGCGAGCAGCGACGGCAGCTGACTCAGAGTAAGCGGCTGCTCGTCGGGCGTTCGGAACTGCGGTGTCAGTTTCCGATAGACCTGGATCAGGGGGTTGGTCGCCAGAGGCTCAGCGAACCAGGCGACGCCGCCTGGTTTCAGTACGCGGTGCAGTTCCGCGAGCGCTTTCGCCAGGTCCAGGTGGTGAATGATTGCAAAGCCCACAGCGACATCAAAGAACGCGGTCGGGTACGACAGCCGCTCCGCGGGCATTACTTCAATCGAGCAGCGGTCGAGCAGCTGTGCTGCGGCAAGGGTCTGTCGGGTGGTCTCGGCGGCCTGCGTCGAGATGTCGAAGGCGCACACCGTTCCACCCGCGCGTGCCAAGTCGCTCGTGAGCCAGCCTTCACCGCATCCGTACTCAAGCACACGCTTGCCGTGCAGATCGCCAATCGCGTCGCGCATCTGCGTGTAAACATATTGAGTCGGTACGGCCCGATAATGACGCGGATAGAGGTCGCCGCCACCGTACTTGCTGTCGTGAAACTGCGCCTCGCGGCCAAGACGGGCTTCCAATGGATCCTGGCTCATGAACCTGTCCGAAATGTAGCGAGGCGTCTCAGAGTATCGCAGTGATTGCTATGGGCGGACGGGCAGCTTCACATAACCATGACCGATAAACAATCGTAGCAATATAGATGGCGGCCATCAGGAAGATGTGAGTCGCGCGGAACGCGGGCGGCGTCACGTGTCCCGCGCGACCGCGGGGGCACCAGAGGCGCGTCACGCGCATTCGCCGGCAAAGAGGCGGATCTGCTCAGCGGACGCAAGTGAACAGGCGCCCCTTGCTCCGGACATCGGCCCTATCGCAGGCGCAGACCGCATCGTTCCGATATGCGGCCGTTCGTCCGGACAGCACGGGCAAACCGCGACTGGATATACTCGTCGCGGCGTGGGGACATGTGGGCTCCCGCGCTGATTGGACTGTGGTGTCGGATCGGATCGAGATTCTCTTCCTGATTGACTATTTTCAGCGCATTGGGGGCACTGAGAAGCATCTCGCGCAGCTGATCTGCGGACTGCCCGACAGGTTCCACTGCTCCGTGGTGGCGTTCGATCTCGGCGCAAACCCGCTCGTGGACGATCTGCGCGCGCGCGGCGTTGCCGTGGTGCACTTACCGGTAGGACGCGAGTATGTTCCCAACGCTGCGCTGCAGGCGTGGCGACTGTCGAGAATGATTCGCCGCAACCGCTACGACATCGTCCAGACCTTTCACCAGAAGGCCGATACCTACGGTGCCTTAGTCGCATGGCTATCAGGCGCAAGGCATCTCGTGTCGAGCAAGCGTGATACAGGAGATCTGCGCAAGCCCCTTCACGTCTTTCTCAACCGCCGCCTGAAGTGGCTGTTTGAGGCGTTCATCATGGTCGCCGAGGCGGTGCGAGTTGCAGTGATGGCCAACGATCGTCTGCCCGCTTCGCGTGTCACGATCATCTACAATGGGGTCGATCTTAAGCGCTTCGCGGTTCCTTCCATCGAGCAAAGGAACGAGGCGCGCAAGCGCTTTGGCTTTGCCGCGGAGGATTTTGTGGTGGGAATGATTGCCGCGTTTCGTCCCGAGAAGGACCACGGCGCGTTCTTCGAAGCGCTGTCGCAGGCAGCTGGCGCAATCCCGTCGCTCAAGGTTCTGGTGGTTGGCGAAGGACCGCTACTGAGTCATTTCCGCCAGCGCATCGCCGCCACGGCGCTGGGCTCGCGCACGCTGTTCACCGGAGAAGTCGCAGATGTGCTGCCGTGTCTTTGGAGTATGGACGTCGGCTGCCTCACGCCGAGTGGCAACGAAGGCTTCTCCAACGCGGTTGTCGAGCAGATGGCGGTCGGTTTGCCGATGATTGTGACCGACGTCGGCGGTAATGCAGAAGCGGTGGCCGACGGAGTTAATGGCTACGTCGTGCAACCGCAGGATATTCCGGCGCTGGCACGCGCCGTAGTTACGTTGTATGTGGATCCGGCTCGTACCATCGCGATGGCGCGGGCATCACGCCAGCGTGCCGAGGAGAGATTTTCGTTGGAGAGGATGTGTTCAGGCCATGCGCGCCTGTACCTGTCCCTGTGCCGCCGCGACGAGGGGTTGCCGGGCCGTGGGCACTGACAAGGATTCGGGCGCAGACCCGCGCATGCATTCGAACGAGGGGTTTTACTGTGAGGTGACCGGGTTCGAGGGGTTTGAGCCGGAGATCCTGCGGCTGCGAAATGCCAATCGCGAGCACCCGGAAACTCTCGAGTACCTGCGCTGGCGTTATCAGGTGTTGCCCGATGCTCCGCAGACCAGGGTCTTCTGGCTGCTCACGCCTGACGGACAGCGCGTGGGCATGGGATCGGCGGTGTTCCGCCCGTACTGGATCGACCGAACACGCACGCAGATCGCGGTGCTCGGCGATATTTCGCTCGACGTTCCCTGGCGGGGCCGTGGACTGGGTCTGCAGCTCATGCGTTTCATGACCTCCTGGCTTGACCAGCACTTCCCCGGGCGAGCGGCGTTCGTCATTCCGACCGAGGCTGCGCAGCGCTCGCTGACCGCGGCCGGGTGGGTGACGCTCGGGGGGCTGGTTCCGCACGTCTACCTGCTGGACACCACGCGTTACGTGCGTGCGCTGGTGCGCAGCGGCTGGCTGGCGGCACATATCGCCCGGCCGGTGCGCGCTATCGCGCGACTGCTGGCGCGCCGGCACGTGCCGCGCGGCGGGGTATTACGCGTGACGGAGGTTCTTGAGGAGTCGTTGCTGGAGTTCGCGGCTGCGCCGCCAACCATCGCGGGCGCAATGCATGACATCGGGCCGGACACGCTGCGATGGCGCTACGCGCAGCACCCGCATACGCGATTCAGTTTTGCAACGTTCAGCCGGGCGGGGCAGGTCCGAGGGCTGCTGGTGTTTGCCGAGGATACCCTGGATCAGAGCTACTCCATCTACGACTTCGCGGCGCTGAGTGCCGCGGACCTGCGGGCGATGCTCGCACTGTGCATTCTGCGCGGCCTCGCCACGCCAGAGTGCACCGCGCTGCGGATTCAGCTCGGCGAGCGTCACCCAGACGCCGCGTGTTTCCGGGGTGTGGGGTTCATCGCGCGCCACGCCGACACCGTTTTCCAGGTTCACTCGAATGATGGCACGGCCGAGCGTCTCGTATGGCATGTCACTCCGGGTGACAAGGACACCTGATGCCCGCCGTCTCACCAGCGGGGCTGGCACCGTGAGCGCACTTAGCGTGCGCAGCTGGAGCACGGAGGAGTGGCTGCGCAGCGAGTCAACCTGGAGCGCACTGCTCGCAGAATCCGGCGCAGATCCGCTCTTCATGTCTTGGGAATGGCTGACGCACTGGTGGCAATGCTACGGGGGCACGCTCGGGCGAGCTCCGCACATCCTGGCGTTCTACCGAGGGGCCGACCTGGTGGGGCTTGCGCCCCTCTACCGTCGCTTGGTCATCCGCGGCGGTGTAGTGCTTGCGCGCTCGGTGCAGGTTATAGGGCTTGCCTGGCGCGATCCTGAACCGCTGATCTCCGAGTACCTCGACGTCATAGCGCTGCCCACCGAGCTGAACACCGTACGCATCGCTTGCGTGCGGGTTCTGCTGGAGGAGCATACCTGGACTGAACTGGTGATCGGCTTTACCGCGGCCGGCGAGCAGTGGCGCGATGCGTTTACGCGCCGCGTACCTGCCAGAGGCTACTATGTGCGCGATCTGGATCACGTTGTCAGCTATCAGGCGGACCTGGGCAGCGGCTTTCCTGCCTACCTGCGCGAGCTGGGACAGTCAACCCGCCGCAGCATCTGGAACCTGCGTCGCCGCCTCGCCGAGCAAGGTGAGGTGAGATTTGAATCTCTCGCCGCTGGCGAGATTGACGGCGGCTTCGGCGACCTCAACCGGCTGCACTTGCTTCGGTGGAGGAAGCCGGCCTTCACCGGCCAGCGTCTGGCGTTTCACACCACTCTTGCGGCCCGGCTGGCGTGCCGGGGAGAACTGGCGCTATCGCGGCTGCGTGTCGGGGGCAAGGTCGTATCCGTGCTGTACGACGTGCGCAAGGGCGCGCGCCAATACAACGTGAAGATGGGATTCGATCCGGGCTTCAGCAGCCGCCTCTCGCTCGGCCTCATTCATCTGGGTTACGCGATGGAGGCGGCCGCCGGGCGCGGCGTTGTCGTATACGACTTTCTTGCCGGCCTTGGGCAGACCAGCGACTATAAACGCTACCTGAGTCAGGCGCGCAGGCAGCTGAGCTGCGTGCAAATGCTGCGAGGCCGCCTTCTGCCGTCGCTGTATCGGTGGCGCGATCGGGCACGCTAGGCAGCGCGCGTGACTGTCATCCGGCAGAAGTTCTGAATACCGGCTGTGCGTGGACATGCAGGCTCTCAAGCCATACATTCGAAGTACGGTGGTCATTTCTGCCGACATCGGAGCGAGTCACTCCGCTAACCCATGATCGAGGCGCACCCGAAAACCAAACAGAGCCGCGCGATGGGACGTCGTTGACGGTGAGAGACTCAGTTGCGCAGCGCTCAGGTGACCGTGTGTTGACGTTCACCTCGGAACTCAATGACTACACCGCGTGTTTCCACGCGGCGCTGCGGCGATCCGGGCTTGAAGTGCACAAGGCGAAATGGTCCGGCCGCTGGCTGTACCGAAACGTCCGATCCGGTGACGTCATCAGCCTTGACTGGCCTTCGTTACTGTTTTACCACCCAGAATCACGGCTCAAAACCTGGGTGAGCCTGTTGCGCTTCCTCGTCTTGATGTTGGCGCTGCGTCTTCGCGGAGCGAAGATCATCTGGACGGCCCACAATCTGTACCCTCACGATGGTGGCCGGCGGGCGCTGGCGCAGCGCCTCGGCCGGTACATTGTCGTCAGGCTCGCATCCTGCGTCGGTGTGCACGGCCAAAGCTCCGCCGAAGTGGTCCAGCATGAGTTTGGAATCACGCCTTCCAAATTCGTGCTGCTGGAGCATGGCAACTGGGTGGGCTTCTATGCGAACACCGTCACGCGCCAGGAGGCGCGCAGCCGATTGAACATTCCGCAGGACGCGTATGTGTTCCTATTCATTGGCTTATGCAAACCTTACAAGAATCTTGAGTACCTTGTGCGCAGCCACCAGGCCCTGCAGGACGACTCATTGCTGTGGATTGTCGGCCAATTTCAATCGCAGGCTTATTATCGGCGGGTCGCACAGGCCGCCCGGTCCGCCGTCGGCGACCGAACTACCATCCGCGACGAATTCGTCGCCTCCGATGAGCTGCAGCTGTATCTCAACGCCTGTGATGCGGTCGTACTTCCCTACCGGGACATCCTGACTTCGGGTGCGGCGATGCTGGCGCTCAGCTTCGGTCGACCCGTGGTGGCGCCGCGGCTGGGGACGCTTGAGCAGCTGGTGACTGATGACTGCGGAGTTTTATACGATCCTGCAACGGTCGGGGCATTGCAGGCTGCCATGTGTGCTGCACGCGGCCGGCGCTTTTACCCGCAGAGGATCATCGATCGCGCCCTGCAATTCTCCTGGGATCGATCGGCGGAAGCGTTCGCCAAGAAGGTCTCGGGGATTCGCTGAGGCGCCGCTGAGCCAGAGAGTGCGCGAGGCGTCGGCCGCAGCGTGTGGCCTGCCTCGTGTTGCAGGCGGTCGCAGCTGAACCGCTCAAGTCATGCCGCGGCTCGCCGTTTGCCGCGGATTCTATGAACCGCCGCCTGAGCCTGAGAACCCTCGTAGTGTTTCCAGAACAAGCGCGTCATCTTCACGCGCCAGCGACGCACGCGCCAGAACGTCGGCCAGATAGCGCGTGCCGCGGCGAACTCGACCTGTTCCCATCGTTGCGGCTTAGGGAAGTATTGGGCTAACCAGTCATTCACCTTAAGGTCCATGACCAGGTGAGTGCGCGGTTCGTCTCCGTCGTTCCTGACGTAGTGGCGCTTCGAGAAATTCACGTAATATAGATGCCCTGCCTGCATCTTGATCTTCTCGCCGCCGACAAAAAAGGTGACCCGGTCGTTCGTCACGATCGGGACATGCAGACGAACTTGCCGGAACGCCAGGCATCCGACCTCCGCACCGATGTCGTAGTGCATGTTGATTACCATGCCCGGGGCAAGCCGCATGATGCGCATGCGTCCCTGCGGGCACTCTAGCTGGTCCATCAGCTCACGAAAGTAAGGGAGCTGATCAACATACGGCGTCCGACGATAGTCAGAAAAATCCCACGACGGAAATTGGGCTTGCGGACCGGACACGTCGCCGTTCTTGCTCTTGAGCAGAATCGCCCGCCAGCCTTGCGAAAGGGCGTGGTCGTAGTGCGAGAGCCACGCCTCGGAATTCTGAAAGCGCTCCAGATCCGCTTTCATCCTTTCCACGTCGAAGCGGATAGGGAAACCATCGGTAAGATCGAGCCAAGTTCTCATTATTTACTCCCCCGCCGTGATTCACCCGACCGCTTGGTGGCATCACGGCCTACGGAAGATTATCAAAGACTCCGCGCAGAGGCACGGCGCACGGACTCTCCGGGAGGGGGACTACCAGCAGGGCATGCAGATTCCGGCGTTCCTGCCAGAAGACCCGAGAATCTACCCATGCGCATTCCGGCCATCTTGTATATTGTCAGTCTCGCCGCCCGCCGGCGGCGATCGGCCCCAGGGAACGTGCGCAAGCAAGGTGAGCAGATGGCGTCTGGAAGCGCCCGACCATGACGCTAGAGGGCGCCGAGCCGCGACCCGCGCCGCGCATCGGTGTCGTGATTCCATATTTCCAGCGGGATGCGGGGCTGCTTAGGAGGGCTCTAACCTCAGTTGCCGCGCAGGAGCACAGTCCCGTTCAAGTCGTAGTAGTCGACGACGGCTCGCCGCGGGCCGCTGCCGAGGAAATCACTCCGACGCTACATAATGCACTGCCCGGCTTGACCGTCATCCGCCAGGCCAACCAGGGTGTCGCTGCTGCCAGGAATAGAGCTCTCGATGCACTCACGGCCGACGTGTCGGCGGTTGCCCTACTGGACAGCGATGACTACTGGGAGGCTTCCCATCTGCGCCACGCGGCGACCGCCCTATCGCGCGGCGCCGACTTTTTCTTCTCGAATTCCAGGACCGAAGGAGACACGACGGCCTGGTTTGACCAGCAGCCGCGCCGTTACCTTCTTTCCGAGTCCCAGCCGGTCGAGGGAGCGCCCGGCATCTTGCAATGGTGCAAAGGTGTACCCGCGTTATTTGGCAATGCATGCCCTTTCGCGACCGCTACGGTTGTATTCAGGCGCGCCATAATGCCGGAGCTCCGTTTCTCGGTGAAGTTCCGCCGGGCGGGTGAAGATCACGTCGCTTTCTGGGAGCTGCTTGTGCGCTCATCCGTCATCATGTTTTGCACGCGGCCAACCCTCGTATACGGAAGCGCAGGGCTAGGCACCTGGCGGAACGCGACACATGGGTCCGTCGCGCATCTTGTCAGGCTCGCCGATGAGATTCGTCTGCGTCGACATGTGATCGGCAGTTACCCAGTGAGAGCGAGCGATCGGCGACTGATGCAGCTTGCGATCGCTGAGCGACGATCCACGGCGCTTAACTCCGCGTTGCATTTATTGAAACGAAGAAGAAGAGGCGCTTTCAACGAGATTCTCTACCTGCTCCGCTCCGACCCGATGTGCGCGCTGTTCTGGTGCGTCGATCTGCCGAAGCTCGTGTACCGCAAGATTCGTGCCCGGCGCATCATTACAAGTTGAGCGAGCTCAAGCGCGGTGATGAAAGGTAGGCGATGACGTCCGCGGACTCGGAACCACGAGCCGGACCACGCATCGGTGTCGTAATTCCGTATTTCCAACGGGACGCCGGCTTGCTGCAGCGGGCGCTAAGTTCCGTGGCGGCTCAGGAATACCGCCCGGCTCAGGTTGTCGTCGTTGACGACGGTTCCCCGCGAGCCGCGGCTGACGAGATCCCGGCCGCCCTGTACGAGGCGCTACCCGCATTGACCGTCATTCGCCAGGAAAACCAGGGGGTCGCTGCCGCCAGGAATGCAGCTCTCGATGCGATCGCCGAAGACATATCGGCGGTTGCCCTGCTGGACAGCGATGACTGCTGGGAGCCCTCGCACCTGCGCAACGCGGCGACGGCGCTATCACGGGGGGCCGATTTTTTCTTCTCGAACTCTCGGACCGAAGGAGAGAGCACTGACTACTTCCATGCCCACTCGCGCCGCGACGTTCTTTACAACTCCCAGCCGGTTGAGGGGGCGCCTGGTATCCTGCGCTGGACGGCGGGCGTATCCGCGCTATTTGGTGCCGGGTGTGCATTCGCCACCGCTACGGTGGTATTCAGGCGCGCGGTCATGCCGGAGCTTCGCTTCTCGACTAAGTTCCGCCGCGCCGGCGAGGATCAGCTCGCGTTCTGGGAGCTGCTTGTGCGCTCATCCGTCATCATGTTTTGCACACGGCCAACCCTGGTCTACGGCAGCGCAGGACTTGGCACCTGGCGCAACGCGACACGCGGTTCGGTGTCGCATCTTGTCAGGCTGGCCGACGAGATCCGCTTACGCCGACAGGTGATCGCCAGTTATCCACTAAGCCCCGATGATCGGCAGCTGATGTTGCGGGCCATCGCCGAGCGACGGGTCACAGCGCTTTACTCCGCATTGCACCTGTTGAAGTTACGGCGCAACACTTTCAAGGAGGTCCTCTACCTGTTCCGGTCCGATCCGATGTGCGCGCTATCCTGGTGCGTCGATCTGCCGAAACTGCTGTACCGGAGAATTCGAAACGTACCGACCACACCTTGACCAAACCGGCGAGTGCGCCAGTTCGTAGTGGCGATCGCGGTTTGAGTTCACCGTTGCGCCGGGCGCGCGAGTGCGGCGAGCGGCAAAGCATCCGCCTCGGAGACCTGTACTCTGATTTGCCTGCCGCCGCTGTTCCGGCGTCGGGCTGAGTCCGGATTTTGGTATCATGAAATTCAGGTAGATGCGCAATGCGTGAATGGTTTTCCGAAGTCTGGCAGTCCCGGGAAATACTGTATTTCCTGGCCTGGCGTGACGTGAAGGTACGCTACAAGCAGGCGACACTGGGCGTGGCGTGGGCTGTCCTGCAGCCGTTCCTGACAATGGTCGTCTTTGCCTTCTTCTTCGGGAGGTTGGCGCGAATTCCGAGCGAGGGGGTGCCGTACCCACTGTTTTCGTACTCGGCGCTGGTGCTGTGGACATACTTCGCGGTCACGCTTGCGGGGGTCGGTAACAGTCTGATCGCCAATTCCGATCTGATCACCAAGATCTACTTTCCGCGCGTGCTGTTGCCGGCGGCTGCCGCCTTTGGAGGGCTGCTCGATCTGCTCGTCAGTTCCGTGTTCCTTATCGGAATGCTGTTTTACTACCACATCACTCCGAGTTGGACGATGCTGCTCGCCCCCATTTTTGTCGCTCAGACCGTGCTGTTGGTCCTTGGGGTAGGCATGCTGCTGGCAGCGCTGAACGTGCGCTACCGTGACGTCAAGTACACCATTCCGTTCGTGACGCAAATCGGTCTGTATGTGACGCCGGTGATTTACCCGGTGAGCTTCCTGCCGGAGCGTTTCCATGCCGTGCTGGCTTTGAATCCGATGACCGGCGTGATCGAGGGGTTCCGCGCCTGCCTGTTTCGGGGCAGCAACGTCGGTTGGCAGGTGTTGGGTTGCTCGTGGGCGGTGACGCTGTTGCTACTGTTGCTCGGCAGCTGGCACTTCAGAAGCACCGAGCGCGTTTTTGCCGATATTGTCTGAGGCCACCCATCTGTCATGACTGAATCTGTCACGGTCGAACACCTCTCCAAGAGCTACAAGCTTGGGGCCCTGAGACAGGAGACCCAGTTGCGTGATCAGCTCGTGCGTGTGCTACGACAGCCGTTCCGCAGGCGAGCGCCGACGCAAATACTTTGGGCGCTGCGTGATGTCTCCTTCACGGTGCAGGAGGGGGAGGTGGTCGGCATCATCGGCCGCAACGGCGCCGGCAAGAGCACGCTCCTCAAGGTACTTTCGAAAATCACCCATCCGACATCTGGCAGGGTGCGTGCGCGCGGGCGCGTTGCAGCGCTGCTGGAGGTTGGCGCCGGCTTTCACGAGGAGCTCACCGGGCGCGAGAACATCTTTCTGAACGGCTCCGTGATGGGCATGAAAAAAAAGGAGGTTGACGCAAAGCTCGAGGCGATCGTGGAGTTCTCCGGTCTGGCGCGTTTCCTCGACACGCCCATCAAGCGCTATTCGAGCGGTATGCGCTCACGGCTTGGCTTCGCGGTGGCCGCGCACCTGGATCCGGATGTACTGATCGTCGATGAGGTGCTGGCGGTTGGCGATGCGGCATTCCAGAAGAAATGCGTCAGGGCCATGCAGGATCTGCGCAGTGGCGGACGTACCGTGCTGTTCGTCTCGCACAACATGGCCGCCGTTGAGAATCTGTGCTCGCGCGGCATATGGATCTCTGACGGCAGCGTGCGGCTCGACGGCCCCACCCACGCGGTCATAGAGGCGTACATGGCGACCTTCGCGTCCGCTGGCGCTGGCGCCAACGAGTTCGCGGCGGTGGAGGGTCGGCGTGGCAGCGGCGAGATTCGCTATACGCGCGTGGAATACCTTTCGGAGCACGGGGAGTTGCAACCGGTCATCCGGGCGGGCAAGCGCATTGTATTTCGCCTTCACTACCGCGCGAACGAGACCATCGAGCGGGCGACTTTTGCGTTCAATATCTCTACCGAGCTTGGCACGCTGGTCACCGAATTCAGCACCTGGCTGCACGGGCTCGATCTGCCGCAGATCCCGGCGGGAACCGGCTACGTCGATCTGGAGGTGGATGCGCTCAACCTTCTGCCCGGGCGCTACCAGCTCTCGCTGTGGATAAATGCCGGCGGCAGCCCGCGCGCGGCTGACTCGCTGGAGAACGCGCTGCAACTGGATGTCGAGGAGACGCCGATCTACGGGTCGAGCCGCCTGATCGACAATCGCTACGGGAGCGTTTTCTTTCCTCAGCGCTGGCACTTCGGTGGCATCGGCAGCGGCGTGGCTGCGGACGTGAGTTCAGCCGTCAAGCGTTCGAAGGCGTAGCCGGCGCCGCTAAAGCTGGGCCGGGCACGCCGCGGCACCAGGATCGTCGCTTCCGGGCGGCCGTTGTGCACCGATAGGGCCGCCTCACGTTGGCAACTGTGACCATGTTCACAGTGCCGGCTGCCCCGCTCTTTACACTGTCGTGTAAAGTGCCGGCCTCCCGGGCCCTAGAGCGAGCGTCAGACGGTCTTCATGCGGATCCGCGTTTTTGGACAGGTTTTGCCGGTATCGATCGCGGTTCTCGCGGTCATCGAGGGCGTGTTTGCCTTCTTCGCGCTCTATACGGCCGTACTGATCCGATTTGACACCCCGATCCGTCACCTGCACCTGCTGGAGCTGGAACTGGGCCCGGTGTGGCCGCGCGGGTTGCTGTTCAGCGCCATTGTGGTGACCTGCCTGCTCGCTTTCGGGCTGTATAGCGGACGCCAGCGCGCGCAACTCGCCGGCGTTTTCGTGCGCCTGGTGGCCGCATTGGCCATCACCTCCGGGGCCCTCGCAGCGCTGTTTTATCTCGTCCCGCGTTTGCACTTATTTCGGGGCGTTTCAGCGCTGGCGGTGTTCCTCACCGGCTGCGGCGTACTCGCCTCGCGAGTGGTGTTTACGCGCGTGGTCGATCAGGACCTGTTCAAGCGCCGCGTGCTGGTGTACGGGGCCGGTACCTCGGCCCGCTCGATTGCGAACCTGCGCCGCTCGGCTGACCGCCGCGGCTTTCTGCTCGTCGGGTTTGTCCAGCCAGCGGGCGAGGACACCTCGATCGCCTCGGAGCGACTGCTCGATCCGGCCGGAGACCTGTGCGCATTGTGCGACCGGCTCGGCATTACCGAGGTCGTCGTGGCGATGGATGACCGAAGGCGCGGTTTCCCGATCCGCGACCTTCTTGAGTGCCGCCTGGCCGGAATCGACGTCACCGAACTACTCACCTTCCTTGAGCGCGAGACGGGGCGCGTGCGCATCGATGTCCTCAATCCGAGCTGGATGATCTTCGGGCAGGGCTTCCGGCGCGATCCGCTGCGACTGTTTTCCTCGCGCACCCTGGATGTACTTGCCAGCATCGGAGTGTTGGCGGTCTCCGCGCCGTTCATGCTCCTCACCGTGATTGCGATCAAGCTGGAGGACGGCTTGCGCGCGCCAGCGCTGTACAGCCAGCAGCGGGTCGGCCTCGGAGGACGTCCGTTCCGCCTGATCAAGTTTCGCAGCATGCGCCAGGACGCGGAGCTGAACGGCGCGCAGTGGGCGCGTCGCGAGGATCCGCGCGTGACGCGGGTCGGGGGCGTGATTCGCAAGCTGCGAATCGATGAGCTGCCGCAGATCATCAATGTGCTGCGCGGGCACATGAGCTTCGTCGGTCCGCGCCCCGAGCGGCCGGAGTTCGTGGCAGAACTGTCGGAGAAGATCCCGTACTACGTGCAGCGCCACTGCGTGAAGCCGGGGATCACCGGCTGGGCGCAGCTGTGCTATCCGTACGGCTCTTCCGAGCAGGATGCGCTCGAGAAGCTGCAGTACGATCTGTATTACATCAAGAACAACAACCTGTTGTTTGATCTTGCGATCCTCGTACAGACCGCCGAAGTGGTTCTGCTTGGGAAGGGAGCTCGCTGATGGCCACCTCGACGCAGCGTCGGAAACTTCTGATCCTCGAGAGTGATCGCGCCCTGCGCCGTGAACTCGAGGCGGTGTTTTCCGATCTGGAGGTGACCAGCTGCGAGGCCTCGGATCAGACGCTGGCGACAGTGCGCCGCACCGAGCCCGACGTGGTGCTCTTTGACCTGGGCCTCGCGCGCGAGCCGTCGGTGGCTGCGCAGAGCCTCGAGCTGTTGCGCCAGATCCTCAATATCTCACCCGACACCAAGATCATCGCCATGACCGAGCACGACGCGCGCGAGCTGGCGGTCGCGGCGGTTGGTCTCGGAGCGGCTGATTTTTATCACAAGCCGCTCGACGCCGGGGTGCTGTCGATCGTCGTGCGCCGCGCGCTGCGCATCCGCGAGCTCGAGGAAGAGAACTGGAGGTTGCGCGAGCGCACCGGCGCCATGGCGCTCGAGGGCATCATCGGGGTTAGCGACGGCATGCGCAGCCTGTGCCGCGCAATCGAGAAGGTGGCGCCCACCAACGCGACGGTGCTGCTGCTCGGCGACAGCGGTACCGGCAAGGAGCTGCTGGCGCGCGCGGTGCACCGCCTGTCGGGACGCTCGCACAAACCGTTCGTCGCCATCAACTGCGCGGCCATCCCCGACACGCTGCTCGAGAGTGAGCTATTCGGCTACGAGAAGGGCGCCTTTACCGGTGCCGCCAAGCGCACGGCCGGCAAGCTCGAGGCCGCCGACGGTGGCACCGTGTTCCTCGATGAGATCGGTGAGATGCCAGCATCCTTGCAGGCAAAGCTGCTGCGCGTAGTGGCGGAGCGCACCGTCGAGCGCATCGGCGGGCGCGTGCTGCTGTCGCTCGACCTGCGCATCGTCTGCGCCACCAACCGCAATCTCGACCTGTTGATCGGCAGCGGGGGATTTCGCGATGACCTTTACTACCGTATCAGCGAGGTGACCATTCGCGTGCCGCCGTTGCGGGATCGCCAGGGCGACAGCCTGCTGATCGCGCAGTTCCTGCTGCAGCAGATTTCCGAGCGCTTTGGTAAGCCCACCCGTGGGCTCGCCCCGGATGCCATCCGTGCCATCCAGGCCTATCGCTGGCCCGGCAACGTGCGCGAACTTGAGAACCGCATCAAGACAGCGGTGATTATGGCGGAAGGGGTGGTCGTCACGGCAGCCGACCTCGGACTTGAGGATCCAGGCGACGATCCTGAATACTTGAATCTGCGCGTCGCGCGCCAGCGCGCCGAAGCCCAGGCCGTCAGACAGTCGCTCGCGGTCGCCAAGGGCAACCTGTCGCGCGCCTCGGAACTGTTGGGAGTCACCCGCCCGACGCTCTACGACCTGCTCGGTAAGCACAGCATCGATGCCGCGCAGTTTGGCCGGCATCCGCCAAGCGCTGCCAGTGACGCCCCGGTGTCCCCCGAGGCGCCCGCCGCCGACGTCGGGAGCTGATCGCGTGGCTCGCGCCGTCGCGCCCGCCAATGTGTGCCGCGCGCAGCAACTCGTGCAGATCCGCAGCCGCGGACCATCCGCTACGGTCCAGACCGTCTGAGCGATCCAGCAGGACAAGCCTCCATGCCGAGTATCGAGGCAAGCGGACCAAGCCAGCGGCAGCCCCCGCGCCGCGAGAAGCGCTTGAGATTCCTGGACGGACTGCGCGGCATTGCCGCAACGCTCGTCCTGCTCTATCACTTGGTGGGCCGCACCCGGATTGCGGCGCTGACCGATCGTGGCTATCTCGGCGTGGCGATTTTCTTCGTGCTTTCCGGATTCGTGATCACTTCCGTGCTGGCCGGGCGCCGCATGAGCCTGGGATTCCTCGGACGGTTTGCACTGCGCCGGATGATTCGCCTGGACTTGCCTTATTGGGTCAACATCGTCGTCGTGCTGCTGATGATGGGGATCGCTGCAAAATTGGGCGTGCCGAAGAACTCGATCAGCGTGGCACAGGTTGCCGCGCATCTGGTCTACCTGCAGACGTTACTGGGATATCCGGAAATCAGTTCGGTCTACTGGACACTGTGTCTTGAAGTGCAGTTCTACCTGACGCTGATCCTGCTCCTGTGGGGTGCGCAGAGGATCGGTGTACGCCGCTCGTATTTTCTGCTGGGCTTCATGATCCTGATGGGTGCTTCTGCAGTGTTGAACACGAGCTGGATCCACACCCCCGATGGCCTGATGTTCCCGTATTGGTGGGCTTTTGCCCTGGGAGCGCTGTGCTATTGGACGGTGGCCGGGGAGGCCTCGGTGCTCTACCTGGCCGTCGGCTGTGTGGTGCTGGCAGGCTCCGCTTTCGCACCGCACGGGGATTGGAGAGTGACAGCGACCGTGACGGCCGCCCTGATATACCTCGCCTGGCGTCGCAACGCGATGGATGCCTGGCTTACCGATCGGGTCTCCCAGTTCCTCGGCAGAACCTCCTACAGTTTGTATCTGTTTCATCCTGTGGTGGGCTGGAGTGCCCAATCGCTGGCGCTGCGTTACGTCAATCAATGGCTCGCACTGGCCGCGGGAATTTCAGCGAGCCTCGTTGCCTCCTGGATCGCGTATCGGCTCATCGAACGGCCCAGCATCAACCTGAGCCATCGGGTGAGCCTGGCTCCCAAAAACGCGCAGGCCTGCGCTAGCGCTGCTTGAATTCCTCGGGCGTCAGCTGATGCCGCGCGAGCAGCTTGTAGAAGTCGGTGCGGTTGCGTCGTGCCAGACGCGCCGCCTGGCTCACGTTGCCGCCGGTGATCTGCAAGATCTGTGACAGGTAGCTGCGCGTGAATTCATCGCGCGCCTCATCGAAGGAGGGCAAACGTCCGGGCGTACCGCCAAGGGACTGCTGCACGAGCTCCACCGGAATGATCGGCGTCTGCGACAGCGCGACGTTCTGGCGCACGACGTTGTGCAGCTGGCGGATATTCCCTGGCCAGTCGGCGGTCGCGAGCAGCTCCACCGCTTCGGGCGCGTAGATCTTGCGCACGCCGCTTTCCTTGGCGATCTGCGCCAGGAAATGCGCGACCAGGAGCGGGATGTCCTCGCGGCGCCGGTTGAGCGAGGGCATCTCGATGTGTACCACGTTCAGGCGGTAGTACAGATCCTCACGGAACTGGCCGGCCGCCATGAGCTGCTGCAAGTCGCGGTGCGTGGCTGAGATTACCCGCACGTTCACCGGGATGGCATCGGTGCTGCCCACCGGGCGGATGACGTTCTCCTGCAGCACGCGCAGCAGCTTCACCTGCAGCCGCATCGGCATGTCGCCAATCTCATCGAGCATGAGCGTACCGCCGTCGGCGGCCATGAACAGGCCGCGGTGCGCACGCGTGGCGCCGGTGAAGGAACCCTTCTCGTGGCCAAACAGCTCCGACTCCAGCAGGTTCTCTGCCATCGCGCTGCAGTTGATGGCGACAAAGGGTTTGTTACGCCGCGGGCTGCCGCGGTGGATGGCGCGCGCCAGCAGCTCCTTGCCGGTACCGCTTTCGCCGGTGATGAGCACCCGCGCATCGGTTCCCGCGACCATGTGAGCCTGGGCGAGCTTCTCCTCCATGCTGGCGCTACGCGTGACGATCTCGGCGCGCCAGTCCTCATCCGATGCTCCGAAGCCTGAGATGCGCAGCGCCTTCTGTACCTGGTCGAGCAGCTCCTGCTTGTCCACCGGCTTGGTGAGGAAGCCGAACGCGCCCATCTGCGTGGCCTGTACCGCATCCGGAATCGTGCCGTGGGCGGTGAGGATGATGACTTTCAGGCCCGGCCAGCGGTTCTGCAGCTCCTTGAGAAGGCCGATGCCGTCCATCTGGTCCATGCGCAGGTCGGTGATGACCAGGTCGGGCCTGAAACGGCTCGATGCAGCAAGGGCCTGCGCGGCACTTTCCACCGCTTCCACGTCGTAACTCTCAGCGCGCAGGCGGATGGTCAACAGGCGCAGCAATCCGGGGTCGTCGTCGACCACCAGAATGCGTGCCTTGCGTTTGCCAGGCTGGTTCAAGATGGTGTCCTTGTTACTGAGATGACTTAGATTGCTTAGCATTTACCTTCCGGTGCTGTCGGGTTTGCGTTCATTCATCGAACGCTCAATGTTGGCAATGGCATCGAGCTTCGCACGTGCCTCCTCAAGTTCCCGGCGCAGGCGCGCGTTCTCTTCAACCTCCGCCTGCAGTCGGTGACTGGCAGTGGCCATGCGCTCATGATCTGCACGCACCGCCTCCGCTTGGAGCCTGCGATTTTCTGACTCCAGCGTCAAATGGTCGTCAATTTGCGAAAGTTCCAGAAAGGCGAGTGCCCGCTCCCCGGGCAGCAGCATCTCGGGGTTCGCCATGAGCTCGCGCAGCAGCTCCTGGGCGCGCGGCTGGTCGGTGGCCGGATGGCCGGCCGTGCCCAGGATGAGTGCCAGTTTCAGCTCGTGGCTCGGGGTGGGTGCCGTGTCATAGGCGTGCTGCGCGCTGACCACGATCTCCGCCTGCTCGGAAGCGGGGCCTTCCACCAGCCTCTGCAGCAGCTGCAGGTACTCGGCGAGCAGGGCCGAGGTGGCCGCGGCAGGGTCGACCGCTGCTGCGGGCGCCGGGGTACGCTGACCTGAAACGGCCGTACAGCCGCCCAGTGCCAGCAGAGCCAACATCGCGTACAGGGGGGGCGCCAGGCCGGCGCGGCCGGTACGCGCCGCCTGGGTGCGGGCTGGGAGCTCGTCAGGCTGCATGCGCATGCGCATTGGTGTCGGAGCTGACGGGGCCCTCGCCGATCGCCCGCATCGGCATCGCAATGCGGAAATGCGCCCCGGGAAACTGCCCATCCACAATCTGTATGGTGCCGCCGTGTGCCGCGACAAACTCAAGCACCACCGACAGCCCGATCCCGGTGCCCTTCACGGCGGTGCTCTTAGCCGCCCGGCCGGTATAGAAGGCCTCGAACACGTGCCCACGGTCTTCCACCGGGATGCCGGGGCCGCTGTCGGCCACATCGAGTACCAGTTGCGGGCCGGCTGCACGGGCCTGCAGGTGGATGGTGCCACCCTTGGGCGAGTACTTGACCGCGTTTGACAGCAGGTTCTCGAGGATCAGCCGGATCTTGCCGCGATCGGCGACCAGGGTCACATCGTCCACGCGTACATCCAGCCGCACGCGCTGCGACAGAAGAGTCAGCTGCTGGTTTTCCAGCACCTGCTTGACCAGCGGACGCAGTCTGAATTCAGTGGCTTCGAGGCCGACGCTGGAGGTCTGCCAGGCACTGAAGGACAGCAGATTCTCGATCATGCGCTGCAGCTTGATGCCGTTCTCTCGCAGGATTGCCGCCACCTCGCGCTGGTTGGAATCGAGCTCGCCCACCGCCCCGTCCATCAGAAGTTCCGTGCCTTCCCTGATGTTAGCGAGCGGTGTCTTGAGCTCGTGCGACATGTGTCGCAGGAAACGATTGCGCTCGTGCGCCAGCTCGAGCAGACGCTGGCGCAGCCACTCGAGCTGCCCGCCGAGACGCTCAAGATCATGGGGTCCGGCGACGGCGATGGGGTTGGTGAAGGTACCCTGTCCGAGTTCGCTGATCGCGCGGTCGAGTTGGCGCAGCGGACGCCCGACACCGACGGTCAGTACGAAGACGGCGACGACCGCCAGCGGCAACAGCAGCGCTGCTTGCCACAGCAGGCGCTTGCGCGCCTCGATCGTGCGCTCCTCGAGAGCTGCGACCTCCGCGTCCACGTGCGCATTGCTCTGTTGCCCCACCTGCTCCGCGAGCGCTGACAGCTGACCGAATCGACCCGACAGCGCCGAGGCAGCCGCCGCATCACTGCTGACCGGGGCGCTCATCACCGTCGCCCGGATGCTGCCTTGCAGCTGCCCGAACTCCAGCAGCGTGCGGCGCGCCTCATCACCGGTCGCGAGGCGCCGCAGCTGCTCGCGCGTGGTACTCAGGCCCTCGTCCTGGGTGCGGTACTGGTCGCGAAGCTTCGGGTCGTTCAGCACTTCGAACACCTGGGCGGTGCGCTCCAGCGTTGCCAGCTGACCGAACAGCGCCTGGCTGGCGCGTGCGCCGGTGACGCCTTGGATGACGATTTTCTGACCGGTATCCGCGAGATCGCGGATCTGCAGCACGGCCGTCAGAATCGCCACCAGCAGCGGTACGGCCATCAGCGCCAGCCCTACCAGCATCAATCCACTCAAAGACTTGGGTCGCCCCCACCGCATGAAGCGCCATTCTACCTAGCGAAGCGCTGACGTGCCGTGAGATGCAGCGCGGATGGCAGGATTTACCACGGGTCACGTAACAGCCGCTGCTCCCAGGTGTAGGCCGTGCGCACGATGGTGTCGAGGTCATCGAGCCGCGGTTGCCAGCCGAGCTGCGAGCGAATGCGCTCCGCGCGTGCCACCAGCGCCGGAGGATCTCCCGCGCGGCGCTGCTCCTCGCGCACCTTCAGCCGCTTACCCGACACGCGCTCGACGCTCGCGAGGACCTGCCGGACGCTGTAACCGTGACCATAGCCGACGTTTAGCGTGGTGGAGGGGCCGCCGCCACGCAGATAAGTGAGGGCATCCAGGTGGGCCGCCGCCAGATCCTCCACGTGGATGTAGTCGCGCACGCCCGTCCCGTCCGGGGTTGGCAGATCGGTGCCGAAGATGGCGACCTCGGCGCGCTTGCCCACTGCTGCCTCGCAGGCCACCTTGACGAGCAGCGTCGCGTTGGGGGTCGCCTGACCGATACGACCCCCGCTGTCGGAGCCGGCCACGTTGAAGTAGCGC
Organism: Steroidobacteraceae bacterium; assembly: GCA_036513855.1. Classification (GTDB taxonomy): domain Bacteria; phylum Pseudomonadota; class Gammaproteobacteria; order Steroidobacterales; family Steroidobacteraceae; genus 13-2-20CM-66-19. Next base: position 123,147 of record DATBYD010000097.1, read on the forward strand.
AGCGCAGCGTAGGTGAGGGGCGAGGCCTGCGCCAGCCCCGCCAGCATCCATTCCGACATGAGTTTGGAGGTGCCGTAGGGATTGATGGGAGCGGTCGGGGTGTCTTCGGCGGCCTCGCCGCTGGCTGGCATGCCATACACCGCGGCGGTGGAGGAGAACACGAAGTGACGCACGTTCGCCGCGACACAGCACTCCAGCAGCGCGCGGGTCGCACACGTGTTGTTGCCGTAGTACTTCAGCGGGTCGCTGACCGACTCGGGCACGATGGTATAGGCGGCAAAATGCATCACGGTGTCGACCTCATGCTCCCTGAGTACCCGCATCACCGTGTCCCGATCGCCGACCTGCCCGACCACGAGCGGGGTGTCGAGCACGGCCTGGCGGAAGCCGCGCGACAGATCATCGAGGATCACCACCCGCTCGCCGCGCGCGCGCAACTGCAGCGCCGTATGACTGCCGATGTAGCCGGCGCCGCCGGTGACTAATATGCTGCCGTTCTTCATGGGGCAGCGATGATAAACAAAACTCGCGGCGATGAGCGGCAACCTTTCGCAGGACTCACGCCCGAGGTGGTGCTGGACGCCGCGGCCGCCTTCGGACTGGAGCCTGACGGGCGGCTGTTCGCCCTCAACAGCTACGAGAACCGCGTCTATCAGCTCGGTGCCCGCGACGGGTTGCTGGTGCTGAAGTTCTACCGGCCGGCTCGCTGGCGCGATGCGCAGATCGCCGAGGAGCACCAGTTCACCGCGGAGCTGGCGGCCGCCGAATTGCCAGTCGCCGCCCCGCTGGTCATTGCCGGAGAAACGCTGCTCAAATATGGCGATTTCCGCTTCGCAGCGTTCCCCTTCATGCGCGGGCGTGCCCCCGAACTGGATGCGCCGGATGCGCGGCAGCTGCTCGGGCGCAGTCTCGCGCGCTTGCACCAAATCGGCGCCAGCCGGCCATTCCTCACGCGCGTGCGCATCGGTGTCGAGCGTCTGGGGTGGGAGGCGCGCGCTCGGGTGCTCGAGAGCGAGCTGCTGCCCGATGCCCTGCGTGAACGATATTCTTCAGTCAGCGGGGCACTGCTCGAGCGTGTCGGCGCGGCATTTGCCGCCGCGCAGGGGGTGAGCGAGATACGCCTTCATGGCGACTGCCACCTCGGTAACCTGCTCTGGAACGAGCACGGTCCGGTGTTCGTGGATCTGGACGATTGCGCCACCGGTGTGCGGGTGCAGGACCTGTGGATGATGCTGTCCGGATCCGCCGAGGAGCAGCAGCACCAGTGGGCGCAGCTGCTCGAGGGCTACCGGCAGTTTGGCGACTTCGACTACACCGAGGTGCTGCTGATTGAGCCGTTGCGTACGCTGCGCATGCTGCATCACGCCGCGTGGGTGGTACACCGCTGGAGCGATCCGGCCTTTCCGCGCGCCTTTCCCTGGGCAGCCGAGCCGCGCTACTGGGAGGGCTACCTGACAGACCTGTTGGAGCAGATCGCAACCATGGAGTCGCCTCCGTTACTGCAGGGCTGAGAGGCGGGCCGGTCTGAACGAAATGCCGACCAGGTAGCTGCACCGACGCGCGCAGACGCGTTATTGTGCAGCGCTTGCGTGGCATGTTACTTAATCAATGCCCGAAGGATTTGCGCGCACGAGTATGTGGAGCTTCAGCAGAAACCTGGTGTGGCTCGCCGTAGTGGCGGGGGCCGTGTGGGGCTGCAGCGGGGGTCAGCCCTCGGCAGCGGCCAAGCATGCCGTTGCAGCGGCGGCGGCGAAGAAGGCGGCCAACCCCCAGGAGCAGCGCCTGCGCAACATGGTGAGTGCGGTCCCCGCCAATAAGCCCGGCGCCGTACCGTTGCAGGTAAAATTCGAGTTGCGCGGGCGTCCCGATCTCGGCCAGCCGGTGGACGTTGATCTGATGATCGTGCCCCTCACCGGGACCATGGACCGTGTGTCCGGCAAGGTGCAGGCCGACGAGGGGCTCGAGCTGGTGGACGGGGCACAGATCCCCGCGACCGAGCGGCCCGTGCAGGGCGTTCCCATCGAGCACCTCATCAAGGTGCTGCCCAAGCGCGATGGAATCTTTACCTTCAGCGCGACCCTGACCGTCGAATCAGGCGGCCAGAGCTCAACCGAGACGTTCTCGATGCCCCTGATCGCCGGTGCCGGCCTGACGGATCTGCCGGCGAAACTGCCCGCGCAGACTGTTGCTACGCATTAGCTCGCGGACCGGGTTCTTTGGGGCGTGACGGGTCGCCCCGACTGGACAGATTCGGGAGAGGCTTCACGGGGAACTCGGGAGGCGCTCCGTATGATGCCGAGTCGGTCCCTTCCCCCTTGGTTATGTCAAACTCGCAGACTCTCTGGACGCATCCTCAGGCGCCCGACGCAGCTCCCGGAGCGACCACCACGCTCGTGCGCGCCGATCCGCAATCGAACGCGGAAACCCACAGCGAGCTGCACCCGAATCTGCGCGCGCAGCTGCGCGAGCTGCAGCTGCGTACCGGCAGCGCGAGCCCCGATCTGGCGATGCTGTTGCGTCTGATCAACGATCACTATGTGACCATCGACGGGGAGCGGCGCGGAATCGTCGAATCCATGCGTCTGATGGCCGACGAGGCGCGCGCGCTCGCCGTCGAGGCCCGCGCGCAAAGTTCCGAGCACCTTCAGGTCATCCTCGACCACATCAAGGATGTCGTGCTCGCGGTGGATGAGGACGGCCTGATACGCACCTTCAATCCCACCGGTGAGCGCGTGTTCGGCTATGCCGAGGCGGAAGTGGTCGGTCAGCGCATCGATCTGCTGCTGCCGAAGATCGCCGTCAACGAATCCATTCCCGAGGCCCTGCAGCGCCTGGCCGCGAGCGTGGACGACACCGCGCGCGACCTCGCCGGGCGGGAGCTGTGGGCGCAGCGCAAGAGCGGGGTCTCCTTCCCTGCGGAAATTGCCGTCAGCAAGGCGCCGCTGTCGCGGCGCGAGATGTTCGTGCTGTGTCTGCGCGATGTGACCGAGCGGCGCGAGTCGGAGCAGGCCATGCGCGAGAGCGCGGCGCGCTATCGACTGCTGGTCGACCACGCTCCCGAGGCCATCGTCGTGCTCGACGTCGACAGCGGCCGTTTTGTGGACGCCAATGACAACGCGCAGAAGTTCTTCGGGCTCGAACTCTCGCGCCTGCAGGAGGTCGGTCCGGTTACCCTGAGCCCGCCGCAGCAACCCGACGGGGCCTCTTCCGAGGAGCGCGCGCACGCCTACATCCAGCGGGCGCTGGCCGGCGACGTACCGGTATTCGAATGGGCGCATCACGATTCCGCCGGCCGCGAGATCGTCTGTGAAGTGCGTCTGGTGCGGCTGCCGAGTGGCAACCGCCGCCTGGTGCGCGGCAGCATCGCCGACATTTCCGAGCGTAAGCGCGCCGAGCGCATGAGCGCCGCCGAGCACAGAGTGTTCGAGCAGGTGACGCGCAACGCGCCGCTGCCGGAAGTGCTGGCCTCCATCACGCGCTTCATCGAGTCGGCCGGCGCTGGCATGATCTCATCGGCCAGCGTGCTCGCCGAGCACCGCAAGGCGTTTTCGCACATGGTCGCGCCGCACCTCCCGGATGCGCTGCGCACAGCGCTCGGGCGCGCCACCGTGGACGCGCGCAACGGCTCGTGCGCCGCGGCGGTGTACCTGGACCGTCAGGTGCTGGTGGCGGACGTGACCAAGGATCCCTTCTGGGCCGATCGGCGCGATGTGGCGCTGGCGGCGGGCGTGCGTGCGGCCTGGTCGACCCCGATCAAGTCTGCCTCGGGACATGTGCTCGGCTCGCTCGGGGTTTACCGTGCCGACCCCGGGCTGCCGACTGCGGCGGAGTCGCAGATCATGGCACGCGCCGCTCAGCTTGCCGGCATCGCCATTGAGCGGCGCCTCGCCGAAGAGGCCCTGCGCAGCAGCGAGGCGAAGTTTCGCGGCCTGTTCGAGAGTATCGCCGAGGGCGTGTATCAAAGCGGGCGCGATGGCCGGCTGCTGTCGGTGAATCCGGCCTTCGTCAGCATGCTCGGCTACACCAGCGTCGCGGAGATGTACGCGTTGCCCTCCGCCGCCGCGTTGTACTGGAACCCGGCCGATCGCGCCGAGTTCACGCGCCGGGTGGAGGCGGAAGGGGAGATCCGCGATGCGGAATTCCTCATGCGCACCCGCGATGGGGCGCAGCTGGTGATCCTGGAAAATGCGCGCGCGATGCGCGACGCCGCCGGCAACATCATCGGCTACGAGGGCACCATCGCCGACATCACCGAGCGCAAGCGTGCCGAACAGGCCATCTTCGCCGAGAAGGAGCGCGCGCAGGTCACGCTGCAGTCCATTGGCGATGCAGTGATAAGCACCGATGCGCACGGACGCATCGAGTACATCAACCCGGTCGCCGAGAGCCTCACCGCCTGGAGCCTGGCGGAGGCGCGCGGCCAGCCGATAGGCGCAGTCCTCAAGCTCGTCAACGAGCTCACCCGCGAACCGATCGAGAACTCCCTCACCGGCGCACTCGGCCGCTGCGGCAGCGGCGCGCCTGCGGATCAGGCCGTGCTCGTCACGCGTACCGGCAGCGAGGTGGCGATCCAGGAGTCGGCGGCACCGATCTGCGATCGTGCCGGGCAGGTTATAGGTGCAGTGGTGGTGTTCCATGACGTGACGCGCGAGCGGCGCCTGAAACGCGCCTTGTCATGGCAGGCGAGTCACGATGCGCTGACCGGGCTTATCAACCGGCGCGAATTCGACAACCGCCTGCACGAGGCCCTGCTCAGCGCGCAGCGCGGCGAGGGCGCCTGTGCGCTCCTGTACATCGATCTCGATCAGTTCAAGGTCGTCAACGATACCTGCGGGCACCAGGCCGGCGATCAGCTGCTGCGCGACGTGACGGGCCTGCTGCAGACGCGGGTGCGCGCCTCGGACACGATCGCTCGTCTGGGCGGCGATGAGTTCGGGGTGCTGGTGGAGGGATGCACGCCCGAGCTGGCGGCGCGCATCGGCGAGGCAATGCGCCAGGCGATCCGGGATTTCCGCTTCGTGTGGGGCACCAGCACCCTGTCGGTCGGGGCGAGCATCGGCATCGTACAGATCCGCGCCGACACCGAGAGCGTGGCCACCGTCATGAGCGCCGCGGACATCGCCTGCTATGCCGCCAAGGACGCGGGCCGCAATCGTATTCATGTCTACGAGGCCGGCGGAGTCTCGCACCGACATCGCGAGATGCAGTGGGTGGCGCGCGTCACGCGCGCCGCAGAGGACAATCGGCTCGAGCTGTTCTACCAGCCCATCGTTGCACTCGACGCGCGCGACGCACGCAGCTTTCACCAGCTCACGGTACGGCTGCGCGACGATGCCGGGGTGCTGGTGCCGCCGAGCGAGTTCATCCCGGCTGCCGAGCGCTACAACGTCAGTTCGGTGATCGACCGCTGGATCGTGGCTCAGGCGATCGAGCTGCTGCGCCAGCGGCAGCGGCGCGGCCAAGCGCTGCCGCTGCTGGCCGTCAATCTGTCGGGCACCTCGCTCAACGAGCAGTCATTCGTGGACTTCGTGCTGCAGAGTGTCGCGGAGCCCTGGATCGCCGGCGCCCTGTGCTTCGAGATCACCGAGACGGCAGCCGTGACGAGCCTCGCCAACGCGCGCTACCTGATGCGCGAGCTAAAGGGCCGCGGTTGCCGCTTCACGCTGGATGATTTCGGCACCGGGGTGTCCTCGTTCGTGTACCTCAAATCGCTGCCGGTTGATTTCCTCAAGATCGATGGTCAGTTCGTCTGCCAGATCGCCGAGGATCCCATCGACCGCAGCATGGTGGAGGCGATCGCCAAGGTCGGCCGCGCGCTCGGGATCGCAACCGTCGCCGAGTGCGTCGAGAACGAGGCGGTACTGGCGCAACTTAAGGCGATTGGCGTGGACTTCGCGCAGGGGTTCCATCTGGCGAACCCATTGCCGATCTCGCAGCTGCCCACCTAGACGCATGCGCGCGCGGAAGGATTGCCGGCCAAATCTGGATGGTGCACGCGGGGTGGCTTGCGTAGAATGCGCGATCCTTGCGAAAGCGCAATCGAAAGCTCCCAGTGCGCCATCAACCTGATAGCTGTGCCCGAGTGCTGCGGATCCTCGCCTGCGCGCTGTTGGTATGCGAAGTCGTGCCGTACGCCTTTGCCGCCGCACCTGCTCCATCACCCGAGAGCGTGGCGGTGCAGCTGCGTGATGCGGCGATGGCCGGTCACAACATGGCGTATTCCTGGACCAGCGAGCTGACCACACGGTTCGGCCCGCGGCCGGCCGGATCGGCCAGTGAGCGGCTGGCGGCGGAGTGGGCGGCCGCGCGCCTGAAGGCGCTCGGGTTCGAGAACGTGCACATAGAGAGCTTCCCGGTGACCGCCTGGGTGCGCGGCAGCGAGGGCGGGCAGATCGTGGCTCCGAGCGTGCAGCCGCTGGTGATTGCAGCTCTCGGGGAGTCTCCCCCAACACCCGCCGCGGGCCTCGAGGGGGACGTTGTCATTTTTCCGACCTTCACGGATCTGAAGGAGGCGCCGCCCGGCTCACTCGGGGGCAAGATCGTCATGGTGGCGCAGCGCATGGTGCGCACTGAGGACGGTGCCGGCTACGGCGTGGCCGTGCAGGCGCGCGTCGAGGGGCCGTACGAGGCCGCCCAGCACGGAGCCATTGCCTTCATGCTGCGTTCGGTGGGAACCGACAGCCATCGCATCGGCCACACCGGCACTACGCGCTACAGCAACGGCCATGTGCCGTTGCCCTCGTTCGCGCTGTCGGCCCCGGATGCCGACCAGATCGAGCGTCTCGCGGCCCTCGGACAGACGGTGCGGGTCCGTCTGTTCTCGAGCGCCTCCTACGTGCAGGACGCCCACTCGCAGAATGTCATCGGCGATGTGCGCGGCGCAGAGCGCCCCCAGGAAGTCGTGCTGCTCGGCGCGCACCTCGACAGCTGGGACCAGGGCACCGGCGCGATCGACGACGGTACCGGGACTGCGATAATCACCGCCGCGGCAAAGCTGATCCGCGATCTGCCGCACCGGCCGCGGCGTACCGTGCGGGTGGTGCTGTTTGGCTCGGAGGAGGTGGCTCAGCCGCTGCCGCCAGGGGGCGCCTTCGGCGGTCATGCCTACGCCACGAGCCACCAGGCGGAGCTGGCCAACCACGTGCTCACCGGCGAGAGCGATCTGGGCGCCGACCGCGTTTACTCGCTGGCCCTGCCGAAGGGCGTCATCGACAGCGCCTTCGCCAAAACCGCCCTGCGGGTGCTGACGCCGATCGGCGTGCTGGCCAGCGACCGCCCGCCGGAGGAGGTTGGCACCGATGTCGGGCCGTCGGTGGAAGCGGGCGTGCCGGGGTTTCTGTTGAGCCAGGACGCCACGCGCTACTTCGATATCCACCACACGCCCGACGACACGCTCGACAAGATCGACCGTGAGCAGCTCGACCAGAATGTGGCCGCCTGGGCGGTGCTGGTATGGCTGGCCGCCGACAGCGACGTTGACTTTCGCGCTCAGGCCGCGCCTGCGGCAAAGCCGTGAAGACTTAAGCAGAGCGAGTCTGCTCAGGGGCGCCGCAGTTGCGCGCTGCCGGGCACTGCCGCAAGCTGCCCGCATGAGTGAGCAGATTCTCGTTTCGCGCGCGGCGGGCGTGTGCGAGCTGCGTTTGAATCGCCCGGAGAAGCGCAACGCCATCACTTTCGCGATGTATCAGGCGCTGTGTGCCGCACTGACTGAGGCACAGGCCAATGAGGCGCTGCGCGTGGTGCTGCTGAGCGGGGAGGGGGCCGGCTTTTGCGCCGGCAACGACCTGCAGGATTTCCTGAGTGGCCCGCAGTTCGACACCCAGCATCCGGTGATGCAGCTGCTGCGCATGCTGGCAACCTTTGGCAAACCGCTGGTGGCGGCGGTGCACGGACAGACGGTCGGAATCGGCGTGACCATGCTGCTGCATTGTGACCTGGTGGTCGCAGCTGCCGGCACGCGGCTGTCGATGCCGTTCGTCGCGCTTGGGCTGGTGCCGGAAGCCGGCAGCTCCTTGCTGCTGCCACGCCTGGTGGGCCGGCAACGCGCAGCCGAGCTGCTTCTGCTCGGCACGCCACTGGATGCGGCTGCGGCGCACAGGCTCGGGATCGTCAATCGCGTGGTCGAGGAGGACGCTGTCCTGGCAGAGGCGCGCAAGCTTGCGGCCGAGCTGGCGCGCCAGCCCGCCGCCGCCCTCGCCGCCACCCGCCGACTGCTGCGCGGGGATCCGCGCGAGGTGCTCGAGCGGATCGAGGAAGAGGCGCGCATCTTCGGCGCGCAGCTGCGCAGCGAGGAATTCCAGGCCGGCATACGCGCCTTCCTCGGCAGGGGGCGGGCGCCTTAGCGCCCGCAGGCGACCCCATGGCCGTCTATTCGCTCGACGGACTCATACCGGTGGTGGATCCAAGCGCTTTCGTGCACCCACAGGCCGTACTGATCGGGGACGTCATCGTAGGGGCGGGCTGTTACGTCGGACCGGGCGCGTCGCTGCGTGGGGACTTCGGTCGCATCATCATGGGCGCCGGCTCCAACGTGCAGGACTGCTGCATCCTGCACAGCTTCCCGTCCAAGGACACGCTGCTGGAAGTCGATGCACACATCGGCCACGCCGCGGTACTGCACGGCTGCACCATCCGCCGCGGCGCCCTGGTCGGCATTGGCGCCATCGTCATGGACGATGTGGTGGTGGAGGAGGAGGCGTTCGTGGGCGCTGCGAGCTTCGTGCGGGCAGGCTTCATCGTGCCGGCGCGCACGCTGGTATTGGGGGTGCCGGCGCGCATCGTGCGGGACCTCAAGCCCGAGGAGCTGGCGTGGAAGGTCACCGGCACGCGCGAGTACCAGGAGCTCACGGTGCGCTGTCTGGCGAGCTTCAGAGCCTGTCAGCCCCTTACCGCTCCCGAGCCGAATCGCCCGACGCTCGGTGCTTCGGCCGCGGTGCCGCTGCACACAATCGAGCGCGGCGATTGATCTTGGGGGGTGGGGCGCGATCTGTTGTCCTCATCGCCCGCCGGTGCGATCGGCAAATCTGCTCAGACTTGGCCTGCCTTGAGCGCGCAGCGCTCGAGACGGCTGGCTACCGGATCACTCTTGGTTCGGATCGCCCGGGTCGGGGTTGATGACTCCGAACAGCGCCGGCAGGCACGCGTAGAACACGCGGATGCCCGCCGCGCGCACCAGCTGCAGCAGCTTGTGGGCCTCCTCGTCGCTGACGATGAATTCAACTTCGACGGTCAGGGAGCCGGCGAGCTCGAAGAAGGTGTTTTCGTGCAGCACGTGGTGACGCCCGAAGCCCGCCATGGCGCGAAAGGCGGAACCGCCGCGGATGCCCAGCTCGTTCGCCTGCTCGAGCAGCCACTCCCACACCAGGCGCCGTTCATGCCGCTGTCCCTCGTGCACGTAGAATCTCAGGAACGAGCCTTGCATTGTCGTGCCTCCGTGACGGGTGCGCGCTGCCGGACTTCAGCCGCGCAGCCAGACCACCGTGCCGATGCCGGCGAATGTCATGATGAATGAGCCCGCAAGATGGGTGGCGGCCTCCCCGAGCGCCCACATGGCGCGTCCTTGCTGCATGAGGGTCACGACCTCGGCAGAAAAGGTCGAAAAGGTGGTGAGCCCGCCGCAGAATCCGGTGATGACGAACAGGCGCCACTCCGGCGCCAGCGCCGAATAGCTGGCGAAAAAGGCGACCGCCACCCCGACGATGTAACCGCCGATGAGATTGGCGGCGAGCGTGCCGGGCGGTATGGCGGGAAAATACGGGTTGAGTACGATTCCCAGCCACCAGCGCAGGAGCGCTCCGAGGCTGCCCCCCACTGCAACGGCGGCAATGGCTTTCCACATGACGGATCCCTTGTACCGCAGCGCGCAAGCCGCGTGCAACGAGTATCCTTGGCCGGCGCTCGCGCGCGCAGATACCGCGCGCCCTGGAAGGACAGCCATGCGTAGCTCCCTGGTGTCAGCTCTTGTATGGGGCCTGCTCGGCGGCGCACTGAGCGCCTGCTCGCACCAGTCACCCCAGCAGGACGCGGATGCACGGTTTCGCGCGATTTACACCAGCGAGTGGAAGTGGCGCACCGATCAGCAGCCCGATGATGAGGACGGTACCCGGCCCATCATTGACCATCTGCCGAAGGTCGATCCGGCAAACCAAGAGAGGCGGCTCAGCTACTGGCAGGATGTGCTGCAGCGGGTGGACGCCATCTCGCGCGCCAGCCTTTCGGCGCAGGAGCGGGTGAACTACGACGTCTACCGTCCGCAGATTGCGGTGCTGATCGACAACCAGCGCTTTCGCACTTTCGAGATGCCGGCCAACTCCGATACGACCTTCTGGACGGACATCGGCTACACCGCACGCCGTACCTTCCGTACCGCGGCCGATTATCACAACTGGATCGCGCAGATGCGCGACATCCCGCGCTATTTCCACGAGGAGATGGACGAGATGCGCGCCGGGATGAAGCGCGGGTTCACGCCGCCGCGGGTGACCATGGAGGGTCGCGACACCTCCATCACCGCGGTCACCGAGGCGACCCCCGAGGCGAGTCTCTTCTACACCCCCTTCAAGGACATGCCGGGCATCCCGGCGGCCAAGCAGGCGAGCCTGCGCGAGCAGGCGCTGCACACCATCCAGGAAGTGGTGCAGCCGGCGTACGTGGAACTGCTGAAGTTCATGCGCACCGAGTACGTCCCCGGCATGCGCACGACTCTGGCTGCCACGGATCTGCCCGATGGCCGCAACTTCTACCGCGCCAAGATCCGCGAGTTCACAACTCTCGACATGGATCCGGATGCGATTCATCAGCTGGGCGTCGCCGAGGTGCAGCGCCTGCACGAGGCGATGGTCGCGGCCATGCACGAGACCGGCTTCAAGGGGGACTTCCCGGCGTTCCTCAAGTTTCTGCGCAGCGATCCGCGCTTCTATGTGAAGACGCCCGAGGAACTGCTGATGCACGCCGCCTGGATCGCCAAGCGCTTTGACGGCAAGGCCGCGCAGTTCTTCGGTTACCTGCCGCGCGCCCGCTTCGCCATCAAACCGGTGCCGGACGATCTGGCGCCGTTCTACACCGCGGGGCGCGGAGGCGCCGGGGTTTATCTGGTCAACACCTACGACCTGCCGAGCCGACCGCTCTACAACCTGACCGCGCTCACGCTGCACGAGTCCGCGCCCGGGCACGCCTTCCAGATTCCGATCGCGATGGAGCACAAGGACCAGCCCGCGTTCCGCCAGCTCACCTACATCTCCGCCTATGGCGAGGGCTGGGCGCTGTATTGCGAGCAGCTCGGGCTGGAGATGGGCATGTACGACGGCCCTTACGAGCGCTTCGGGATGCTCGGCTACCAGATCTGGCGCGCCGCGCGGCTGGTGGTCGACACCGGCCTGCATGCACAGGGTTGGACGCGCCAGCAGGCCATCGATTACTTCAGGCAGTACACCGCCTTACCCGAGCGCGAGATCGGTACCGAGGTGGATCGTTACATCGCGTGGCCCGGACAGGCGCTGTCGTATTACCTGGGCGAGCGCACCATTCTCGAGGCCCGCGCACGCGCCGAAAAGGCCCTCGGCGAGCGCTTCAACGTGCGCGCGTTTCACGACGCCGTGCTCGAACTCGGCTCGGTGCCGCTGCCCGTGCTGCAGGCGCGCATCGAGCGCTTCGTCGCCGAGGGTGGGCGGGGTCCCTACCCGGACATGGAGTAGCTGGCGGTGTTTGGGGTTAAAATGCCCGCTCTACGTCACGCAAGGGAGACTGTATGAAACACTCGAAATGGCTGGTTGCAATCGGTGCTGCGCTGTCCATCGTGGCGGGTCAGGCTGCACTCGCTCAGGCGACGCAGGAAAACAGCCAGCAACAGAAAATGGCCTCCTGCAATGCGGATGCCAAGACCAAGGGCCTGACGGGTGATGACCGCAAGACCTTCATGAAGAGCTGTCTGTCTGCCGCGCCGGCTGCGGCCGCAAAGGGCAACAGTCAGCAGGAAAAGATGAAGAGCTGTAATGCTGACGCAAAGACCAAAGGTCTCACCGGCGATGACCGCAAGGCGTTCATGAAGAGCTGCCTCAGCGGTTCCGGCTGAGGCTACCAGTTCGCTTGCGCGCGGCTGAGTGAGTGAGGCAGCGCAATTTTCCGCCGAGGGCGGCTGCACCTGCCGCCAGGTGCGCTACCGGCTGACGCGGGCGCCGCTGATCGTGCATTGCTGTCATTGCCGCTGGTGCCAGCGCGAGAGCGGCAGCGCCTTTGCGATTAATGCCCTGATCGAATCGAGCTGCCTGGAGCTCACCGGTGGCCGCCCGCAATCCGTGCCGACACCGAGCAACAGTGGCAAGGGACAGACGGTCGCACGCTGTCCGGCGTGCCAGGTTGCAGTATGGAGTCATTACGGTGGGCTCGGCGATATCATGAGTTTCGTTCGCGTCGGCACGCTCGATGAAGCGGACCGTCTGGCGCCCGACGTGCTCATCTACACCGACTCCAAGCAACCGTGGGTGCTGATCCCTGCCGGGGTGCGCAGCTTCAGCCAGTACTACAGGAGTCGTGAGGTGTGGAGCGCGCAGAGTCTGGCGCGCCGCGAAGCCCTATTGGGGTAGGCGGTCGCGGGCAGCGGCTGCCGCGCCGATCATTGCCACGCGCGTTGGCTACGCCTATTTGCGCTTGAAGTACTGCACTGCGCGCTCGTGCTTTTCAGCTGCCGCGCGGGTACTGAAAGTGCCCAAATTGCGCCGCCGTTTGGTGCGCGGATCAACCTTACGCGAGTAGAGGCGGTACTGACCTGAGTTGAGCTTGCGAATCATATGCGTGGGCTCGCACGACTAAGAAGAGTATCCGGATTCTCGCCCGCTGCGGTGCGCAGCGCCAGTCGGCACGGTCACGCATTCCATGTCGGACGAATCCTAATCCCGAAAGCTGGCCGGCCGCCGCCACGAGCCTGCGCTTCGTGCATGGGCCGGGCCCGGCTGTGTCTCACCACACCTTCAGGCGCCAGCGAGCGGCGCAGCCTTGCGGTACAGGCGGCGTACCAGGCGCACAGTAAACCAGGCGATGAGCGCCACTACGGCGACCGCGGCCAGCGGGGCGATGAGTGCCAGTAGTGAGACGGTCAATGCGGCGGCCAGCTCGCCGGTGGAGATCACGTGGTTACCCACGCCGCCGCTCATCAAGGTGGACTTCGCGCGCAGCAGCGAAGTCAGACCTTGGGTGAGCCCGGCGGCGCCTCCGCCGGCGATGACCGCCGTCGTCCACTTCACCATCGGCGGCAGCTCGATCATGACGGCGGCCGACACCAGCGTTCCTGCCAGCAGTGCCGCAGGCGCGGCAATCGCATCGAGCAGATTGTCCACAACGGGAATGTAGTAGGCGAGCACCTCGAGCACTGCCGCGACGCTCAGCATCACAAGCGCCGGGGCACTCGCGAGCCAGGCGAAGCCGTTGCCGAGTGCGAGGTGACCGGTGTGTGCCGCGACGCTCATCACCAGCATCGGCAGGAATACTCTGAAACCGACTGCCGCCGCCAGTGCCACTCCGAGCGCGACGGACAACGCAAGATCGGCGCCTGCCATGTGCGGTATGGCGACCATGTCCGCTACCATAGAGCGGCGTGGGCGCCGGTGTCGAGACGCGAGCCGTTATACTCGTCGCGTCATGCTGGCATTGGTCAGACAGGTCAGTCCGAACCTTGCGAAGTGCGAGCTGTCGTACCTCGAGCGCGCTGCTATCGATGGCGCGCGAGCCGTTCGCCAGCACTATGAATATACCAGCGTACTGCAATCGCTCGGTTGCACCCTGGAGTGGCTGCCGCCACTCGCCCAACACCCCGACGGGGTATTTGTCGAAGATACTGCGGTCCTGCTGCCGCAGGTTGCGGTTGTCACCAGGCCCGGTGCCGTCTCGCGCCGCGGCGAAACGGCCAGCGTCGCCGAGGCACTGGGCGGCCGGATACCGGTGTTGCACATCAGCGAGCCGGGGTGTCTTGAGGGCGGCGACGTGCTGCTGATCGAGCGCACGCTCTATGTCGGCGCATCGGGGCGCACGAATCAGGCGGGGATCTCACAGCTCACGAGCGCACTCGAGCCCTTCGGCTACCGCGTGCAGGCGGTGAAGATGCAGGGATGTCTGCACCTGAAGAGCGCCTGCACCTACATCGCGCCGGGAGTCCTCCTGGTCAATCCGGCCTGGGTCGAGGCGGCGGCCTTCGCTTGCCCCGTCGTGATCGAGGTGCAGGAGCGCGAGCCCTACGCGGCCAACACCCTCACGGTAGGTGCAACCACGCTGGTGAGCAGCGCCTACCCCAGGACCGAGCGGCGCCTGCAGGCGGCCGGGGTGAGGACACGCAGCGTCGACGTGAGCGAGTTGCACAAGGCGGAAGCGGCTCTCACCTGCATGAGCCTGCTGCTCGAGCCGAGCCTCAAGCCGGGGCGCTGATCGCGCGCAGTCCGGTCAGGAAGGCGGAGACCTCCGGCTCGGTTCCGATGGTGATGCGGCACCAGCTTTCGTAAGGCGCGAATCTGCGGCCGACCAGGATATTGCGCTGGCGCATGAGCTCGGTGAAGCGCTTGAGCGGCATACCGGTATCGAAGAATACGAAATTGCCGTGCGGCTCGGCGTACCTGAGATTCAGACGGGTAAGTTCAGTGGTGACGCGTGTGCGGCTTGCTACGATGCGGCGGCCGCAGTCGGCGCGAAACGCCTCATCGGCAAGACTGGCGCGGGCGGCACGCACGGCGAAGATGTTGGGGGTGGCCATGCGCGCGCCGGCAAGTTCGGTGGCAAGCTGCGGGCTTGTGACACCGTAGCCGAAACGCAGCCCGGCCATGCCGTGGATCTTGGAGAACGTGCGCAGCACGACCACGCGCCGGCCGCGCTGCACCAGATCGGCGACCGATCCGACGCCTGCTCCGGCGAAGTCCATGTACGCCTCATCGACGATGGTCAGGACCGGCTCCGGGAGCGATTCCACGAAGGCGCGGATGTCTGCGGCCGGCAGTGCCGTACCGGTCGGATTGTTCGGATTGCAGAGATAGATCGCGCGCGTGCCCTGCGACACGGCGGCACGCATGGCGGGCAGGTCGTGTCGCAGCTGCGTGTCCACCGGGACGAACTTCAGCGTCGCGCCGCGCAGCTTCGCGTACTCGGTCAGTTCCGCGTAGGAGGGCTCTGCGGCGATGATCTCACCGCCGTCACGGGCGCACAGCAGCCCGAGCGCACATAACAACTCCCCGGAGCCGCTGCCGGTGACGATGTGCTCCACTGCGATGCCCTCCTGTCGGGCGATCGCCGCCACCAGATCGTTCATTTCGGCGTCCGACGGGTAGCGGCAGCCGTGCGCGATGGCGTGACTCACCGCAAGGCGCGCCGCCGGCGAGGGTCCGTAGGGATTCTCGTTCCAACACAGGACGAGCGGCCCTGGGTCTGCGGGCGATTTGTCGGCTGCCGCGCGCACGGCAAAGCCGGGCCCCCCCAGCAGCAGCGCCGAGGCGCTCAACAGTTCGCGGCGGCTCACGCTCATGGCTTCAACGCTCCTGTGCAAGGTACGGAAACGATACACCGTAGCCGTAGGCGCGACTACGCGCACGCATTGCCGCGGCCCGGCCCCGTGCCGCGCTGTGCTATGTTTCTCGGGCCATGCATGATCTGACGCTCGGACTGGACGACATGCTGTCCTTCCTCAAGCCCGACACCTTCATCGGAGCGGGCATCTACCTGCTGATCTTCGTGCTGGCGGCGCTGTTGCTGGCGCGCGGGCTGCGGGCGGGCGTGCACGCCGCGCTGACCCGCCAGGGTCATGCGCACATCGATCGCACCACCGTCAGCTTCCTGCAGCAGATCGGCACGGCATCCATCTGGGTGATCATGCTCATCCTGTACGCACACCTGATACCGGTGCTGCGCGCCATGGGCACGGCACTGCTGGCGGGCGCGAGCATTGCCTCGGTCGTGATCGGCCTTGCGGCGCAGAGTACGCTCGGCAACCTCGTGGCCGGCGTCGCGATCACGATCTACCGCCCCTTCCGTCTGGGCGATACGCTGCAGGTCACCGCGCCGACCGGCCCCGAGGTTGGCAGTGTCGAATTGATCTCGCTCGGCTACACGACGCTGCGTACCCCCGACGGGCGCCTGGTGGTGCTGCCCAACAGCATTGCCGCAAGCCAGGTGAGCATCAACCTGAGCGAGTCGCGTGTGGCGCCGCCCCTGCCGATCGTCATCCAGGTGAGCCGGGAGACCGACGCCGAGGCCGCCCGCCAGCTGGCACTCACCACCGCCCGTGAGGCGCTGGATCAGGCGGCCGTGATCGGATGCTTTCTGACCCGGATCGATGCCACCGGCACGACACTGGAACTGCGGGTGCGAGTGCCCGCTTCGACCGACCGCGACGCGCTGCGCTCCAAGCTGGTGGCCGAGCTGGCGCAGCGTTTTGCCGCTGGTGGCCTTGATTCCGCGGGGAGCCGGCCGGCGAGCTTTTCATAAGCGCGGCCGGCTGCCGCGGCGCCTGCGGGGCGTGGACACCAATCCGCAGGCGACGCTAGACTTCAGCGTGGCTGTCATACAACGCTCGCCGGGTCTGAGGATCGGTGCGCCGGCTGAACTTAAGCTGGTGCAGCCGGACGGCAGTGAGCACGCCGTTCATCCGCTGTGGTTGCGCGAGCGCTGCCGCGACGCCACCAGCATGGATCTGAAAACCCAGCAGCGGCTTCAGGATCCGTCCGATTTCGACATCAATCTGAAGATCCTGTCGGTATCCCAGCCCGCCCCGGGGATCTTGCGCGTCAAGTTCAGCGATGGTCACGAGGCGAGCTTCAGCGCCGAGGAGCTGCTCGCGGAAGCGGCTCTGGCGCCCAACAGTCACGACTGCCCGCCACCACGGCTGTGGAACGGCGCGCTGGCCGATCTGCCGCGGGCGCACTGGCGCGCCGATCCGTCCGCGACCGAGCTGCGCTCGTGGCTCGAGGCGTTCCTGAGCTTCGGCTTCGTGATTTTCGAGGGCGTGCCGACCGCTGCCGACAGCGTGCTCAAGGTGGGCGCCATGTTCGGCTTCATCCGCGAAACGAATTTTGGTGCACTGTTCAACGTGCGCTCGACTCCCGACGCCACCGACCTCGCCTACACCGCCGTCTCCCTCGATCCGCATACCGACAATCCCTATCGCGCACCGGTGCCCGGCATCCAGCTGCTGCACTGCCTCGTCAACGAAACCACTGGCGGACTGTCGACGCTGGTGGACGGTTTCGCCGTCGCGCAGGACCTGCGCCAGAGGCATCGCGAGGCGTTCAACATCCTTGCCACGACCCCGGTGCGCTTCAAGTACATCGATGCGGACACCGAACTTACCGCCAGCGCACCGCCGATCGAACTTGACGTCACCGGCGCGCTCAAGGCGATTCACTTCAGTCCGCGGCTGGACTTCGTGCCACTGTTCGGCCCGGAGAGGCTCGACGCCTACTTCCGGGCGCGGCGGCTGTTCGATCACAGCCTGCGGGCGGCGGACTTCGAGATCCGCTTCCTTCTCAAGTCAGGCGACCTGGTGATGTTCGACAACTGCCGCCTGTTGCACGGGCGAACCGGCTTTGATCCCTCCGAGGGGCTGCGTCACCTGCAAGGCTGCTACATCGACATCGACGGACCGCGCAGTCTCTATCGCGTGCTGCGCCGCAGACTCGGTGCTGCGAGCGACATGAGGCGCAGCGCATGAGCCACACGGTCAGCTTCCGGCAGATGCAGCACGGCACCCGCGAGGACTACCTGCTGCTCGATGAATCCGAGCGCAAATACGCCGCCGGACTGGGCGGGCGCGTGCTGGAGAGTCTCGCCAAGCTCGATCATTCGCTCGAGGGCTATCCGGTCAGCCGGCTGACGCACTCGCTGCAGGCGGCGACGCGCGCGATGCGCGACGGCGCTGACGAGGAGATGATCGTGGCGGCGCTGATACACGATATCGGCGATGAGCTTGCCCCCTACAACCACGCCGAAGTGGCGGCGGGAATCATCCGGCCCTACGTGCGCGCCCAGGTAACCTGGATCGTGGCGCAGCACGGCCTGTTCCAGAATTACTACTACGTGCATCATTTCGGCGGCGACCGCAATGCCCGCGATCGCCTGCGCGATCACCCGGGTTACGAGGCGTGCGTGCATTTTTGCGCCGCCTGGGACCAGTGCTCGTTCGACCCGGACTATCCGACCGAGAAGTTGGAAGTCTTCGAGCCGATGCTGCGACGGATCTTTGCGCGCCCGCCCCACGACCCCCGTTACCAGTCCGTGCCCATAGGCTGACCGACGCGTTCCCGGCTTGAGGCCGAGCCGGCCTTGGCGAGCCCTACCCTCGGTGCCGACCACGCTCGCGCCGAGCCGACCACACCCCAGGCGCGGTGGCGGCCGCGACTTCCTTCACCGGGAACGCTGCGGCGCAAATTCATGCGGCAAATCTTCACGCGGCCTGCATCCATTGCACGGGCGGCTTCGTAGCAGTGAGGGAAGACCACAAACCCCTCCTGTTCTTTAAGGGAACGCCCATGAAACTATCGATACCCCATCGCATTGTGGCCGGTGCAGGGGCTGCAGCGCTCGCCTGCGCGGCAATAGCCTCCAGTCACCGGGAAGCTCCTTTCATCACAACCCGCCCGAAGGTCGACGGCACCGACTTCTACATGTTCAACAGTTATGAGCCCGGGCGTGCCGGCTACGTGACGCTGATCGCCAATTACCAGCCGTTTGAATTCCCGCAGGGCGGTCCGAACTACTACACCATGGATCCCAACGCCCTCTACGAAATTCACGTCGACAACAACGGCGACGGCAAGGAAGACCTGACGTTCCAGTTTCGCTTCAAGGTTGCCGACAAGGGACTGACGGTACCGGCGGGCGGCAAGTCGGTGCCGGTGCCTTTGGTGAACATCGGTCCCCTCAGTGCCACCAGCACCAGCACTCAGAACGTGCTGGAGAGCTATAGCCTGACCCTGGTACGGGGTGACCGGCGCACAGGGCAGGCCGCGCTCGTGACCGATGCCGTCAACGGCAGTGCCACCTTCGCCGCTCCCTACGACAATATCGGTATGAAGTCGATTCCTGACTATGCCAGCTACGCCGATGCGTTCATCTACAACATCAATATTCCCGGGTGCAGCAAGCCGGGCAGGGTGTTCGTCGGTCAGCGCAAAGACCCGTTCGTGGTCAATCTTGGCGAGACCTTCGACCTGGTCAATATCAAGTACCCGGTACAGGAACTGGCGCCCGCCGGTGTGAACGCCCGACAGCTCGCGCCGAATTCCGTGGCCGGTTACAACGTCACGTCGCTGGTTCTCGAAGTCGCCGCTGCCTGTCTCACCGCCGGTAGTGATCCGGTCATCGGTGGCTGGACGACCGCCAGCATTCGCCAGGCTGCGGTGTTCAATCCGTTCCCGCAAAGCGCCAACAGCGTGGCTAGTGTGGGTAAAGTGACACAGCCGACCGGCCCGTCAGTCGAGGGCGGCGCCTGGACCCAGGTATCGCGCCTGGGGATGCCGCTGGTGAACGAGCTGGTCATCGGACTGCCTGACAAGGATCGCTTCAACTCCTCTGAGCCAAAGAATGATGGGCAGTTTGCCGACTACGTGACCAACCCGTCACTGCCGGTGCTGCTGCAGGTGTTGTTCGGAGCTCAGGGCGTGCGAGCACCCAATGTCTACCCGCGCACCGATCTGGAGGAGGCCTTCCTGACCGGCATCAAGGGGCTGAACCAGCCAGCAACTGTCACCGCCTCGGAAATGCTGCGTCTGAATACCAGCACCCCGGTGACACCGGTGGCAGCGCAGAGCGATCTGGGCGTGCTGGGAGGCGATTCCGCCGGTTTCCCGAATGGTCGCCGCCCGGTCGACGACGTGGTGACCATCACGCTGCGGGTGGCCATGGGCATCCTGCTGTCGCCCTTCAACGGCAGCGCGGCTGATCCGGACCCCTCATCGGACGCCTCGCGCCAGCTGCACTACACCGACGGCGTCGAGCCGAACCCGGCCGACTATCTGAGCGTGTTCCCGTACGTCAACACGCCGCTCGCCGGTTCACCGACCAGTGCCAACGACTAAAGGAGGAGGACCATGAACCGCAACCGTTATGCGATCGGCGCGGCGGCACTGGCCACCATCATCCTGGCGTCCTGCGGTGGCAGCGATGGGGATAGTGGCACTGCAAGCACGGGCAGTAGCACCACCAGCACCACGAGCTCTTTCGATACCGCAGACGTGTGGGCTCAGGCGCTGCAGAAATCGGAAACCACGGAGCCGTACGCGCTCAACAATGGCGCAGTGGTGCTTTCCGATACCAGCGATACCACCCAACCGATCAGCATCAGCGGCCCCTAAAGCGATGATGTCGCAATCGGTGTTGCAAGGCTGCCGCCGCCCGCGGATTGTCCGCGGGCGGCGGGCGGCCGCAGTGGTTCTCGCGCTCGCCCTGGTCGCAACAGCCGGCGCGACCCCATATGTTCCCGGCAACGATGCTGAGGTTCTCGCCCATCTGCCCGCGGGAGCCACCCATGCCAGCATCCAGCTTCGCCACCAGGCAGTGCAACGGCGCGATGTAGCGCTGCCGCTGGCGCAGTTCTACGTCTCGCAGGCGCGTGCGACCGGGGATCTGAGGTTTCTCGGCTATGCGGAAGGGGTGCTGGCGCCCTGGCTGCAGCGCTCGCCGCCCGATCCGGCGGCGCTGGTGCTGCAGGCGACGGTTCTGCAGAGCCGGCACTCCTTCGATGCCGCCCTCAATGAACTCGATCGGGCACTTCGCGCACGACCCGACGATGCCCAGGCATGGGTGACACGCGCGACGGTGTTACGGGTGTTGGGTCGCTACGATGAAGCCGAGCTCTCCTGCGAACGGCTGATCGCAGGCGATGCGGCCGTGGCGCAGTTGTGCACGCAGAGCCTGCGCGCCCTGAGCGGACATCTGCACTCCGCCTACCAGGCGGTTCGGCAACTGCCTCAGCAGTCCCTGTCCGTCGCTGCGCGCGCCTGGCGCTACTCGCAACTCGGCGAGATGGCTCAAAGCCTGGGCGATGAGCGGGCCGCCTCCCATTGGTTTGTCGAATGTCTGCAGCTTGCCCCCGATGACCTGTACACGCGTGCTGCGTACGCGGACCTGTTGCTGCAGCAGGGCCGCGCCGTCGACACACTTGAGCTGCTCAAGGGCTTCGAATCGATGGAGCCGATGCTGTTGCGCATGGCGATCGCTCAGCGGCAGCTCAACGACCCGCAGCTGCCCGAAACCCGGGCACTGCTTGCCAATGCCTTCGCGGTCGAGGAACAGCGCAACGAGGCGGTGCATCGCCGCGAGCAGGCGCGCTTCCTGCTCGATGTCGAAGCGCAACCGTCCGCGGCCCTGGCCGCCGCGCGACAGAACTGGCAAGTCCAGCGCGAGCCGGCCGACCTATTGATTCTGCTGCGCGCGGCCCACGCCGCGCACCAGAACGGCGCAGCTGCCGCGGCCGCGCAGTTCGCAAATCTGCACGCGATTGAGGACGTTCGCCTGCGCCCGTACCTGGAGCCGGCGCCATGAAGGTGCGCCAACGGCTGGCGCTGATTCTCGTCCTCACCGCGACGGCGGCGCAGGCGCACGTGGCGAGCAACGGCTTCCTCGACGTGGAGGTGCGCGGTCGCGATCTGAGCGGCTCGATCGAGCTGGCAGTGCGTGACGTGGAGCTTGCGATTGGCGTGGATGCAAACCGCGATGGACAGGTGACCTGGGGGGAGCTGCGGGCCGCCGAGCCGCAACTCGCCGCGTATGTGGCGCAGCACCTGAGCGTCGGGGTCGCCGATTCTGCCTGCGCCGTGCGCCTCGGGTCTTTGCAGGTCAACCCGCGCGTGGACGGAAACTACGCCTGGCTGCCCTTCACGGCGCGCTGCCCGGCGCTCGTGCGGGAGCTTCAGATCCAATACACGATGATGGCGGGCATCGACCCTTCGCATCGCGGTTTGCTGCGACTGAGCGCTGGCAGCCTGGTGCAGACTTTCGTGCTCGGTGGCGCGGATGCCCCGGCCACCTTATCGGTTGAGCGCTCCTCGCCCTGGCGGGCAATCGAACAGTACTTTCGCGCCGGAACCTGGCATATCTGGAGCGGTATCGATCATCTGCTGTTTCTGCTGTCGCTGCTGCTGCCGGCAGTGCTGGTACGCGCGCACGGGCGGTGGGAGCCGGTGGAAAACGCACGGCCCGCACTGCTCAGCATCGTGAAAGTGGTGACCGCCTTTACCCTCGCCCACTCCATCACCCTGTCACTCGCGGCCCTGAACGTAGTGCACTTGCCGAGCCGCCTGACCGAGTCGGTGATCGCAGCCTCGATCATCGTGGCCGCGCTGAACAACATCTTTCCTGCGGTCACCGAGTCGCGCGCGCGCATCGCATTCGCCTTCGGCCTGCTGCACGGCTTTGGTTTCGCCTCGGTGCTGGCGGACATGGGACTGCCGAGCGGAGCGCGTCTGCTCAGCCTCGTGGCGTTCAACTGCGGCATCGAGGCCGGGCAACTGGCGCTGGTACTCGCGGTCATGCCGATCGCCTATGCTGTGCGTCGAGTAAGCGCCTACCGTCGCGCCGTGCTCCCCTGGGGTTCGGCGGCCATCGCAAGCCTGGCACTGGTGTGGTTCATACAGCGTGCATTCCTTGCGCAATGACTGCCGGCCGCTGCACGGCGCCGTGGCGCGCGCTCGTCGCCTTGGCGACCTCGTGGCCTGGATTTGTCGGCGCCCAGACGCTCGACGTCGCTTCGGGTTCGATGACGGAGGTGACCGTCACCGCAGCGCGGCTCGATCTGATGGGCGAGAGCACCACGGCCAGCGAGGGGGTTGTCGCGGACGACGAATTGCAGTTGACTCCCGCGTACCGTCCGGGGCAGCTGCTGGAGACGGTGCCCGGTCTCATCGTCACCCTGCACAGCGGGGAGGGGAAGGCTAACCAGTTTCTGATGCGAGGCTACAACCTCGACCACGGCACCGATCTTGCCGTGTTCGTCGATGGCATGCCGGTCAATCAACCTACCCATGCGCACGGCCAGGGCTACACCGATCTGAATTTCATCATCCCCGAGCTCGCCGACGCCCTGAGCTTCACCAAGGGACCGTATTACGCCTCAGTCGGCGATTTCGGCTCGGTTGGATCGGTGCGCCTCGATTATCGGGACTCCATTCCTGAGCAGGCCAGTGCCGGCGTCGGCACCTTCGATTACCAGCGAGTGTTCGCGGCCGGCTCGCAGCCGCTGGCGGGCGGGGAGCTGTTGGCGGCGGCCGAAGTGCGCCATTACGACGGACCGTTCACCACTCCTGATGATGCGCGTAAGGAGAACCTGGTGCTGCGTTACAGCCAGGCGGAGGGTGATCGCAGTTACTCGATCACCGCGATGTACTACCACCAGCTGTGGACCAACACCACGGACATCCCGGAGCGGGCCATCAGTGAAGGACTGGTCTCGGACCGCTTCGGCACGCTGAACCCCACCGACGGCGGTCGCGCTGAGCGCGCCAGCCTCTCTGCTCAGTATCGGCAAAGCTGCGGCAGTGGCCGCCTGTCCGCAGACGGCTACCTGATCTACAACCAGCTGCACCTCTACAACGACTTCACGCACTACCTGGTCGACCCGGTTCACGGTGACCAGGAGGATCAGTTCGAGAACCGGCACGTGATCGGAATGGCGGCCGAGTGCTCCTGGCCTGCGCTGGGGGAGTCGCTCAGGAGCGAACTCACCTTGGGGGTCGCCTCACGCTATGACGCGCTTGGCGTCGGCCGGCTGCCGAGCGAGGATCGCCTGCCACTGCCGCCGCAGACCGACCCGCCCGCGTTTTCAAATTCGGACCAGGTCTATCTGTTCAGCGGCAGCCTCTACGCGCAGGCGGTCACCCACTGGACCGCGCGGCTGCGCAGCGTCATCGGTGTGCGCGACGACTACCAGCACGGCACCGACGTTGACTATCTTGCATCGCTGCATGCACTGGCAGGCTTCTCCAACGCCGGAACGGTCAGCCAGTCACTCTGGCAGCCGAAAGCCAGCCTGATTTTCTCCCCGAGTCGCAGCGTCGAGCTGTACGCAAGTGCGGGCCGCGGCTTTCACAGCGCCGACCTGCGCGGTGTCAATCAGGACCGCAGCGACGGCGCGCAGCCGCCAACGCCGCTACTGGCAAGCCAGCTGGGCGAGGAGCTCGGGCTTCGTACCCAGCCGCGGCGTGATCTGACCTTCACCCTGGCTTTGTACAACCTGTATCAGCAATCCGAGACGACCTACGATCCGGACATCGGCACCGATATCGCAGGACCACCCAGCCGGCGCTACGGATTCGAGTTCAACCTCACCTACCAGATTCGGCAGTGGCTGGAGCTGTACGGCAGCTACTCAGGAAACCACGCGCGCTTCACGCGCGACTTCGACGACGGTACCGGTCACCTGGGTACCTACATTCCCAATGCACCGGTCGCGACCGGGGACCTGGCGCTCTACGTGACGAACCTCGGTCGCTGGAGCGGTGCTCTCGGGTACCGCTATCTCAGTCATTACCCGCTCTCTTCGGGACCGTGCGTGGATGCTGCGGCAATGAAGGACTTCCCGGGGGTCGGTGGCTGTGCGAACGCCCCGACGCTCCCCGGTCAGGTCGATGCAAAAGGGTTCGGGCAGTTGAACCTTGATGTGCACTACGCAGGCACGGCGGGGTGGGGCGCCACACTCGGGGTCTATAACCTCCTCAATACCCGCGCTGCGGCTGCGCAGTTCTGGTATGTCGACCGCCTGGCCGGGGAGGTCGGCTCATACCCGGACGGGCGTGCCGATGTTCACGAGCATCCGCTCGAGCCCTTCATGATCAGACTGACGATCGCGAAGAGCTTCGGCAGCTGAAGCGAATCGGGGCGGCTAAGGCATACCCAGCAGCTGTTGGGCCCCCCGCCACAGCTGCTCGACGACCCGCGCCGCGGGCTGCTCGCGTGCCATCGCTGCGGCCTGTCCCGCCCAGGCCTGCATGCGTTCGAGATCGTTCTCGGCGAGCGCGGCAGCGCGCATGGCCGCGGTCAGCGCGCGCTGCACCGGGTAGGCGGCCGGGGACGGCGCGGCGGGTGCCATGGCGGCACGTACGTAATTCGTGGCGATGCTGCGTCCCGGGCGGCCGCTGAAGACGCAACTGACCACGGTATCTTCCGGCGCGGTACGGGCCAATGCATCGGCCCAGGCCTTGTTGATCCTCGCCTCCGGGCAGCGCAGAAATGCGGTGCCGATCTGGACCGCGCTCGCGCCGAGCAACAGCGCGGCCGCCACCGCGCGCGGATCGGCGATGCCTCCGGCCGCGACCACCGGGACCCTGACGGCGTCGGCGATCGCCGGCAGCAGCGCGATCAAGCCGACCTGGCGCCGTTCAGCTTCGGACGCCGTGAAACTGGCGCGATGACCACCGGCCTCCATGCCCTGTGCCACCACCACGTCGGCCCCGGCGGATTCGGCCGCGCGCGCCTCGCTGACCGTCGAGACGTTCGCGAACCAGGCGATGCCGCGCTGCTTGAGAGCGCTGACGAACGCCGGAGCGAACAGCCCCATCACGGAGGATATGACCGGCGGATGCGCCGCCAGCATGGCCTGGCACTGCTGCTCGAAATCCGGCGGCCGCGCATTGCCGGCGGTCGCCGGCACTGGCGGACCCCAGCCGGACAGGAAGGCGCGCACCTCGGCCTCGTGCGGTTCGTTGCGCAGCGGCGCACCATCGGCAATCCACACATTCAGCTGAAAGGCCCCGCCACCGTGACTGCGGACCTCCTTACACCAGGTTGTGATTTCTTCAGGCGACATGAGCAGCACGCCGCAGGCCCCAAGGCCGCCGGCGTTCGCGACCGCAATCGACAACTGCGGCGCGGATGCGCCTGCCATCGGCGCGAGCAGAATGGGTCGTTTGATTCCGAAACGCGTGCAGAAACTTTCGACACGATTGCCCGTGCTCATCATCGAAGCCTCCCTTTTACGTCCTGCTATCCTACCCGTCCCCCGCACGTGAAAAGGTTCTGGCGTCATGTTGAATAACAAAAATCGCCTGGCGATAGCCACTGCCTGCCTGTTGCTCCCGCTCGCCGTCAGTGCTGAAGCACCGGCGCAAAGAACGCCGATCACCCACGAGAAGCTTTGGATGATGAAGCGCGTGAGCGACGCTTCCGTGAGCCCGGACGGCAAATGGGTGGTCTTCTCCGTGCTCGAGCCCTCGTACGATCAGGACAAGGAGGTGAGCGATCTGTGGCTTATCCCCGTGGACGGCAGTCAGCCGCCGCGCCGTCTGACGAATACCAAGGCGCCCGAGAAAGACGTTGCCTGGTCACCCGACAGCCATGCCATTGCCTTTGCGACCAAGCGCGAGGGGGATGAGGTCGAGCAGATCTACATTCTGGATCTCGCCGCAGGCGGTGAGGCGCGCAGGTTGAGTAACCTCTCGAGCGGTGCTGCACATCCGCAGTGGCGTCCGGACGGAAAGGCGATGCTGTTCGAGTCCTCTGTCTTTTCGAACGCACTCGACGATGAGGCCAACAAAAAAATCGCCGCCGAACACAAGGAGCGCAAGTACAACGTGCGTGTCTACGAGCACTTTCCGGTGCGCTACTGGAACCATTGGCTCGATGAGCGCCAGCCGACCATCATGGTGCAGTCTTTGCAGGATGGCTCCGTCGCGAAGGACATTCTGTCACCCACCGCGCTGGCCCGCACACCGGGCTTTTCCGGTGTCGCGGACGATACCTCGGTGTCACTGGCCCCGATCTGGAGCCCGGATGGCCAGGAGATCGTCTTTGCGGCAACGTCCGAGCACTGGAATGCCGCGTTCGCACACGTTGGCTACCACCTCTACCGGATGCCCGCCGACGGAGGCGCTGAGCCGCGTCCGCTAACCCCGGCATCCGGGGTCTACAGCAGCGCCAAGTTTGCACCCGGTGGCGGCGCACTCTTCTTCAAGTACGCGCCCCAGGACGACGAGATCTATCACCAGGAGCGCCTGGAACGCGTGCCGTGGCCCGCCGCAGGGGAGGCGAGTCCCGTCACGCGCGACTTCGATCGCGAAGTCGCGGCCTTCGCGCTCACACCCGACAGCCGCAGCGTGTACCTGCTCATTCCGGAGGCGGGGAGGCAGAACCTCTACCGGGTCTCGGCGGGCGGCGGACAGCCGGTGCTCGTCGTCGCGCCCGCCGTCGGCGGCTACACCGCGCTCGAGATTGCCAAAAAGAGCCCCAGGCCGGTGCTTATCGCCGCCTACGGCAGCTCGGTCAATCCGGCCGAGATCGTGCGCATCGATCCGCAGGCGCGCAGGCACACCAATCTCACGAACATCGACACCGCGACGGCGGCGGCGATCGACTGGTCGTCCCCGCAGCACTTCTTCTTCACCAGCGCCGAGGGCCGCAGCATTCACAACATGATCGTGCTGCCACCTGCCTTCGATGCCACCAGAAAGTATCCGCTGCTGGTGCTCATCCACGGGGGCGCGGCCAGCAACAATCCCGACCAGATCGGACTGCGCTGGAACTATCACCTGCTGGGCGCCCCGGGCTACGTGGTGCTGATGACCGATTACACCGGCTCCACGAGTTTCGGCGAGAAGTTCGCCCAGGCCATCAAGCTCGATCCGCTTAAGACGCCCGGCGAGGAGATCAATCTGGCGGTCGATGAGGCGCTAAAGCGTTATCCGTTCATCGACGGCTCGCGGATGTGCGCTGCGGGGGCAAGTTATGGCGGCCACCTGGCCAACTGGCTCGAGGCTACCACCACAAGGTACCGCTGCATCATCAGCCATGCGGGAGAGGTGGATCTGACCACCCAGTGGGGCGAGAGCGATTCGATTTACAGCCGCGAGCTCAACAACGGCGGCCCGCCCTGGATGAACAATCCCATCTGGCGCGAGCAGAGTCCGCTTACCTACGCTGCCAACTGGAAGACGCCGATGCTGCTGAGCATCGGTGAGCGCGATTTCCGGGTGCCCATCGGCAACACGCTGGAGAACTGGAGCACCCTGCAGCGCATGCACGTGCCGAGCCGCCTTCTGGTGTGGCCGGACGCCTGGCACTGGATCCTAAAGCCCGAGGACAGCCGCCACTTCTACCAGGAAGTGCACGCCTGGCTTGCGAAGTACCTACAACAATGACTGGCGTGCCATACGGGCGTTCACGGGACAGCTACAGTCCGCTCTTGATGCGTGTCCAGGTGCGCGTGAGCAAGCGCTGGTACTTGGGGTCGTATTCGGCGGGCAGATAGAGCCGAGCGCGCAGCTCGGGTGGCGGGTAGACGGCCGGGTCGTTGACGATTTGCGGATTGACGAACGGGCGTGCCGCGAGGTTGTCGTTGCCGTAGTGGATGTCGTTGGTGATATCGGCGATCACGTGCGGGTCGAGGATGAAATTGATGAAGGCGTGCGCTGCGTGCGGATGCGGCGCCCCGGCCGGGATCAGCAGGGCGTTATAGGCGATATTCGAGCCTTCTCTCGGCAGCGTGAAGGCGAGGTGCAGTTCGAGGCCGGCTGCCCGTGACTTGCGCACGGCAATCGAGTAGTCGCTCGACCAGGCCATCGCGACGCACAACTCATTCGAGGCCAGCTGTTCCACGTAGTCGTTGGAGTCGAACACGCGTAGGTAGCGGCGCACCGACATCACCAGCTGCTCCGCGGCGTGCAGATCCTCCGGACGCCGCGAGTTCGGATCGAGCTGCAGATACTTCAACGCCAGCTGCACGACATCATCGGGCGAGTCGAGGAAACTGACGCCGCAGTCGGCAAACTTCGCAACCACCTCGGGTTTGAACAGCATGTCCAGGCTGTCCACCGGCGCCTGCGGCATGCGCGCCCGGATCAGCGGGACGTTGTACGCAAAGCCATTCATCGAGTGCAGGTAGGGGGCGGCGTAGCGGTTGCCGGGATCCGCCTGCGCCTGCACCGCGAGAACCGCGGGATCGAGGTTTTTCCAATTGGGTAGTTGCGCCTTGTCGAGGGGCTCATACAGTCCCGAACGGATCTGGCGAGCGTAGTGCGACATGCTGGTGCTGACGACGTCGTACCCCGAGTCGCCGATGAGCAGCTTGCCCTCCAGGGTCTCATTCGAGTCGTAGAGGTCATAGACCACCTGGATGCCCGTCGCGCGCTCAAAGCGCGCGATGGTGTCGTACCCGATGTAGTCCGCCCAGTTGTAGACGTGGAGCACCTTCTCTTCGGCGCCCGCCTGCGCGCGCTCCTCGCCAGCGGTGGTGGGCGAGGGCGAATGGTTGCACGCACACAGGCACGCAGCGGTGAGCGCTGCGGCCCGTGACCCCGCCCGCCGCACGCTCGCCTGGGCAGGTGTTAGGCGCGCGTCAATTCGGCTCTGACCCAGTCCTGAAATTGCCGTATCGCATACTCTTCCGGCATCAATACGCCGCGCTGATGCGGCAGGGCGTGTAGTCCGCGCTGATTGAGCTCACAGATTTCGGCGTCCTCGCTCATCACGATGTTCGTGAACTCAACCGCATTCATGATGTCGCGCGTGGGATCGGTGAGTGTTTCGGGCAGGAACAGAAACTCGATGCTCATGTGGGTGCGCTCGGGCCCGAGCGGCAACAGGCGCACCACGCGCACGTAGTCCACATGCGCCACGATGAACACCGAGGGGACCGCCGTCATGTAGATGTGCCCTGCCTGGCGATCTTCGGCACTGACTTTCGGAAATGGCACGCCGGCGGGCTTACCGTCCATGGACCAAGTTTCCGCCCCGCGGCGCAATCCGCCTCCGTACTTCGGGTCATCATCACTGGCGTGATCCTGCCAGGCCGGGTCATCGCGCCGCTCGAGCAGCGCTCGGCCGAAGATCGGTACCAGCTGGGTGAGCTTGGGATGCACGCCCGGGCAGTGCAGGCACTCGTTGTAGTTCTCCCAGAAAACCTTCCAGTTGCAGCGGATGGTCTTCGACAGCCGCTGCCCCACGACCAGATCGCCCATCTGCCAGTCGTCCAGCCGGTTGAGCGGCAGGTCGAAGCTCGCCGCAAACGGCGGAGGGTGGGCCGTCAGCGCGGCAAAGACGAAACCGTTCCACTCCGTGACCGGCAGGCTGTACAGAGAGAAATCGCGTGCGTCGAATCCGTCGGGCTGCTGCTGCGAGGAGGTCTGCACCAGATCACCGCGCAGGCTGTAGCGCCAGCTATGGTATGGACACACGATCCCCGTCGCCGGAAAGCGACCCTCGCTTGCCCGGCACAGTGCGCCGCCGCGATGTCGGCAGGTATTATGAAAAGCGCGCGCGACGCGGTCCTCGCCGCGTACCACCAGGATCGACTGATCACCGAGTTCAAGAGTGCGAAAGCTGCGCGGTGACTCGACCTCGCTTGAGCGGCACACGTAGATCCAGTTGCGGTACCAGATCTGGCTCAGCTCCAGCTGGTAATGGGCGGGATCGATATAGTAGGGCGTCGGCAGAGTTTCGACCGTCGTGGTCAGACCCGAGTAACCCGGGTCGCGTCTCGCGGAAGTACGGCTGGCAGTCATGACCCTCTCCTACGCGTCAATCTGGCGTTATCGGCAGCGGCGCTCAGGGACACGCTTACGCCATTGTATCCGAGCCTCCCCCAGCGTAGTCCAATTCCTACAGCTGATGAGCGACGCTGCCCGACATTCAAGGCCATAAGCTTGACGGTAGCATTCAGCCCATTGCGGCGGCTGCAGTCGCGCTTTTTGCGACCGCCTGTTGAGCCGCGATTGTCTCGAACAATAAGACTTAGCGACTGGTAGGATTTTCGTACATCACTGCCACGGGGTTTTTTGCGTGGCGATTGGGGGGCAGGGTGCAACTCTTCCCGCGGCAACGGATCGTAATGCGCGACCGCTCACAGGAGGGCCGGCAAGCACTGTCCTATGATCGGGGCGGGCGGCCTTCCCGTGCGATCGATTTTCCCGGAGTGTCCTAATGCAGTCACCGGAACGTGAGCCGCGTAGCCGCAAGGCCAATGGTGGTCGCGCCAAATCCAACGGGCACGCTACCGCGGCGAGCGAGCTTGATTTGCGCAGACTGTTGCGCGCGCTGCAGGCGGTTCGGGATGGCGATTTCTCCGTGCGGCTGGCCGGGGATCAGACCGGACTGGTGGGTAAGGTCGCCGACACCTTCAACGAGATCGTCACCTCGAACGAGCGCCTGGCGCGCGAGCTTGAGCGTGCCGGCCAGATCGTGGGCAAAGACGGTAAGACCCGTCATCGCGTGTCGAGCGACCGACGTTCCGGGGCCTGGGGTGCCATGGAGGGCTCGGTCAACACGCTGATCGACGACCTGCTGTGGCCCACCACGGAAGTCACCCGCACGATCTCCGCCGTCGCCAAGGGCGATCTGCAGCAGACCATGAGTCTTGAGGTGAACGGGCGCTCGCTCAAGGGAGAATTCCTGCGATCGGCGACGATCGTCAACACGATGATCGAGCAGATGAGCGCGTTCACATCCGAAGTCACGCGCGTGGCGCGCGAGGTCGGCACTGAGGGAAAGCTCGGCGGTCAGGCAGCGGTGCCGGGAGTCGCGGGTACCTGGAAGGATCTGACCGACAGCGTTAATTCGATGGCGAGCAACCTGACTGGCCAGGTACGCAACATTTCGGAGGTCACCATCGCGGTCGCCAATGGCGACCTGTCGCGCAAGATCACCGTGGACGTGCGCGGGGAGATCCTGCAGCTGAAGGAAGCCATCAACACCATGGTCGACCAGCTGCGCTCGTTCGCCTCCGAGGTGACGCGCGTGGCGCGCGAGGTCGGCACGGAAGGCAAGCTCGGCGGCCAGGCGATCGTTTCGGGCGTGGCCGGCACCTGGAAGGATCTGACCGACTCGGTCAACGCAATGGCCACCAATCTGACCGGCCAGGTGCGCAATATTGCCGAGGTCACCACCGCGGTTGCGCGTGGCGACCTGTCGCGCAAGATCACCGTGGACGTAAAGGGCGAAATTCTCGAGCTGAAGAACACCATCAATACGATGGTCGATCAGCTCAACAGTTTCGCGGCCGAGGTCACGCGCGTGGCGCGCGAAGTGGGCACCGAGGGCAAGCTCGGCGGCCAGGCGGCGGTGCCCGGAGTCGCCGGCACCTGGAAGGATTTGACCGACAACGTCAACTCGATGGCCGGCAACCTGACCGGCCAGGTGCGCAACATCGCGGAAGTCTCGACAGCCATTGCCAGCGGCGACCTGTCGCGCAAGATCACCGTGGACGTGCGCGGGGAGATCCTGCAGCTGAAGGAGACCATCAATACGATGGTCGACCAACTGCGCTCGTTCGCCTCCGAAGTCACGCGCGTGGCCCGTGAGGTGGGCACCGAGGGCAAGCTCGGTGGCCAGGCGGTGGTACCCGGAGTGGCCGGCACCTGGAAGGATCTGACCGACAGCGTGAACTCCATGGCCGGCAATCTCACCGGCCAGGTGCGCAACATCGCAGAGGTTGCCACCGCCATCGCCAACGGCGACCTGTCGCGCAAGATCACCGCGGACGTTAAGGGTGAGATCCTGCAGCTCAAGGAATCCATCAACACCATGGTGGACCAGCTGAATGCGTTTGCCGCAGAAGTGACCCGCGTGGCGCGCGAGGTCGGCACCGAGGGTAACCTCGGTGGACAGGCGGAAGTTAAGGGCGTCAGTGGGGTCTGGAAGGACCTGACCGAAAATGTCAACTCGATGGCGAGCAACCTGACCGGCCAGGTGCGCAACATCGCAGAGGTCGCCACCGCCATCGCGCGTGGTGACCTGTCGCGCAAGATCACGGTGGACGTGCGCGGGGAGATCCTGCAGCTGAAACAGACCATCAACACGATGGTCGATCAGCTGAACGCCTTCGCCGCTGAAGTGACGCGCGTGGCGCGCGAGGTCGGCTCCGAAGGCAAGCTCGGCGGTCAGGCCGACGTCAAGGACGTGAGCGGCGTGTGGAAGGATCTGACCGACAAGGTCAACTCGATGGCGAGCAACCTGACCGGGCAGGTGCGCAACATCGCCGAGGTCGCCACCGCCATCGCGCGTGGTGACCTGTCGCGCAAGATCACGGTCGACGTACGCGGCGAGATCCTGCAGCTGAAGGAAACCGTCAATACGATGGTGGATCAGCTCAACAGCTTTGCTGCCGAAGTAACGCGCGTGGCGCGCGAGGTCGGCACCGAGGGCAAGCTTGGCGGGCAGGCGATCGTGCCCGGTGTCGGCGGAACCTGGAAAGACCTGACCGACAACGTCAATTCGATGGCGCGCAACCTCACCGGCCAGGTGCGCAACATTGCCGAAGTCTCCACGGCCATCGCACGCGGCGACCTGTCGCGCAAGATCACGGTCGACGTGAAGGGCGAGATCCTACAGCTGAAGGAAACCATCAACACCATGGTGGACCAGCTGAACGGCTTCGCGGCGGAGGTGACGCGTCTTGCGCGCGAGGTCGGTACCGAGGGCAAACTCGGCGGCCAGGCGGTCGTGCCCGGCGTGGCCGGCACCTGGAAGGACCTCACGGACAACGTCAACGTGATGGCGAACAACCTCACCAACCAGGTGCGCGGCATCGTCAAAGTCGTGACCGCGGTTGCCAACGGCGACCTGCGTCAGCGTCTCACGGTGGAATCCAAGGGCGAAGTCAATGCCCTGGCTGACACCATCAACAGCATGACGGATACGCTGGCGATTTTCGCAGACCAGGTCACAAGCGTCGCGCGCGAAGTGGGTGTGGAGGGGCGCCTGGGTGGCCAGGCGCACGTGCCGGGCGCGGCGGGCACCTGGAAGGATCTGACGGCGAACGTGAACCTGCTGGCTGCAAACCTGACCAACCAGGTGCGCGCCATCGCCGAGGTGGCGACCGCCGTGACCAAGGGCGACCTGACCCGTTCGATTCAGGTGGAGGCGCGCGGGGAGGTATCGGAGCTCAAGGACAATATCAACGCCATGATCGGGAATCTGCGCGTGACGACCGAGCGCAATACCGAACAGGACTGGCTGAAGACCAACCTCGCCAAGTTCAGTCGCATGATGCAGGGTCAGCGCGACCTGGTGACGGTCGGCAAGCTGCTGCTGTCTGAGCTGGCAACTCTGGTCAACGCCCAGCAGGGGATCATCTATGTGATGGACGGCGCGCCCAACGGGCCGTGCCTGAAGGAACTCGCCAGCTACGCGGATGAGGGACACGCGAATCATGAGCCGCGGCGCTACGCGATGGGTGAAGGCCTGGTTGGTCAGGCGGCCGCCGACCGGCAGCGACTGTTGCTGACGGATATTCCGTCGGATTCCATCCAGGTCAGCGGCGGGTTGTTCAATGCGCGTCCGCGCAACGTCATCGTACTGCCGGTGCTGTACGAAGGACACGTGAAGGCGGTGGTGGAACTGGGTTCGCTGGGCGACTTTACCGCTTCCCACCTCGCCTTCCTCGAGCAGTTGACCGGCAGCATCATCGGGGTCGTGCTGAACACGATTGAGGCGACCATGCGCACCGAGGGACTGCTCACGCAGTCCCAGCAGCTGGCCGGCGAGCTGCAGACTCAGCAGACGGAGCTGCAGCAGACCAACGAGGAACTGGCCAACAAGGCCAAGCTGCTCGCGGAGCAGAACGTGGAGGTCGAGCGCAAGAACCAGGAGATCGAGCTGGCACGGCGCGCCCTGGAAGACAAGGCGGCGGAGCTCGCGCTGACCTCGCGCTACAAGTCCGAGTTCCTGGCCAACATGTCGCACGAGCTGCGCACGCCGCTCAACAGCATCCTGATCCTCGGCCAGCAGCTTTCAGAGAACGCGGACGGCAACCTGTCGTCGCGCCAGGTCGAATTCGCCAAGACCATCCACGGCGCGGGAACCGATCTGCTGAACCTCATCAGCGACATCCTTGACCTCTCGAAGATCGAATCGGGCACGGTGACGGTGGAATGCGAGGACCTGCTGTTCACGCATCTGCGCGAGACCATCGAGCGCAACTTCCGGCACGAAGCCGATGCCCGCAAGCTGTCATTCACGGCTGACTTCGACACGCGTCTCGGGCGGGCGATGACGACTGACTCGAAGCGCCTGCTGCAGGTGCTGAAGAATCTGCTGTCGAACGCGTTCAAGTTTACCGAGCGCGGCGGCGTACGACTGCACGTCGGCATCGCCACCGGTGGCTGGGGCGCTGAGCATCCGCTACTGGGCCAGGCTCCCTCGGTGGTGGAATTTTCGGTCAGTGACACCGGCATTGGCATTCCGCCGGAGAAGCAGAAGATCATCTTCGAGGCCTTCCAGCAGGCCGATGCGGGCACCGCCCGTAAGTACGGTGGTACCGGTCTCGGACTGGCCATCAGCCGCGAGCTGGCCCACCTCCTGGGCGGGGAGATCCGCCTCAGCAGTATCTCCGGCAGCGGCAGCACCTTTACGCTGTATCTGCCGCTGAATTACATGGGCTCCGCTTTCAACAGGGGGCTGCAGGGCCCGGGCGTGGCCGCGACCGCCGCCGCGTACCAGCCGGTGGTGCTGCCGGTGGTGCGCCAGGAGGAGATTCCGGATGACCGCGACGAGCTCAAGCCCGACGATGCCGTGCTGCTGGTCGTGGAGGATGATCCGCACTACGGTCGCATCGTGCTCAACCTCGCACGCGAGCGCGGCTTCAAGGTGCTGCTGGCGCGTACCGGTGCGGATGCGCTGGCACTGGCACGCAAGCACCGACCGAGCGCCGTTTCGCTCGATGTGTTCCTGCCGGACATGCTCGGCTGGACGGTACTCAACCAGCTCAAGCGCAATCCCGAGACGCGCCACATCCCGGTGCAGATCCTGACGGTCGAGGATGAGCGCCAATACGGACTCGAGCGCGGCGCCTTCTCCTTCATCACCAAGAGCGTCACCACCGAGGGGCTGGAAGAGGCGTTCGAGCGGCTCAAGGACTTCACGGAATCCCGCGTGCGGCGGCTGCTGGTGGTCGAGGATGATCCGGCCGAGCAGATGAGCGTCACCGAACTGCTGGGACATTCGGATGTGGAGATCACCACCGCGGGTACCGGCAGCGCGGCTCTGGAGGCCATGCGCACCGGCAGCTTCGACTGCGTCGTTCTCGACCTGCGGCTGCCGGACATGTCCGGCTTCGAGCTGCTCGCGCAGGTGCAGGAGGATGCGAAGCTGCGGCGCACGCCGATCATCGTGTTCACGGGCCGCGAGTTGTCCGATCACGAGGAGAGCGAGCTGCGCAAGAACGCCAAGAGCGTCGTCATCAAGGGCGTGCGTTCACCGGAGCGGCTGCTCGATGAGACCGCGCTGTTCCTGCACCGTGTGATCGCCGACCTGCCGGCCTCGAAGCAGCAGATGATCGAGGCGCTGCACGAAAGCGATGAGCCCCTCAGCGGCCGCAAGGTGCTGGTGGTCGACGACGACATCCGCAACATCTTCGCACTCAATAGTTTGCTCGAGCGCCACAGCATGCAGGTGATCACCGCCACCAACGGCCAGGAGGCCATCAACCTGGTCGAGAGCACCGAGGACCTGTCGCTGGTGCTGATGGACGTCATGATGCCGGAAATGGACGGCTACGAAACCATGCGCCGTATCCGCAGCAACCAGCAGTTTCGGATGTTGCCGATCATCGCTCTTACGGCCAAGGCCATGAAAGGCGATCGCGAGAAGTGTCTCGAAGCAGGCGCCTCCGACTACGTAGCCAAGCCGGTCAATACCGACCAGCTCCTGTCTATGGTGCGGATGTGGCTACACCGCTAGCTGGTCCAGAGCCGCGGGCCCGCGCACAGATGGACTTCGGCGAAAAGGTAAACATTCTGCTGGTTGACGATCAGCCGGCGCGGCTATTGACCTATCAGTCGGTGCTGAGCGAGCTGGGTCACAATCTGGTATTGGCTCACTCGGGACTCGAGGCGCTGGACAAGCTCATGCGCGAGGAGTTCGCCGTGGTGCTGCTCGATGTCAGCATGCCGGACATGGACGGGTTCGAGGCGGCGCGGCTGATCCATGAGCATCCGCGATTCGAGAAAACGCCGATCATCTTCGTCACGGGCGTACACGTGACGGAGCTGGACCGCCTGAAGGGCTACAAGGTCGGCGCGGTCGACTACGTGTCTATCCCGGTGGTGCCGGAGATCCTGCGCAGCAAGGTCGCAGTGCTGGTCGAGCTGTACTGCAAGCGTCGCGAGTTGCGCGAGCTGAACCGCAATCTGACGGTGGCTAACGAGCGGCTGGGCGCCGCCAACCAGATGCTGCAGGCGGAGAAGACTCGGGAACTCGAGAGATTGAATGCGATCCTGCAGCGAGCCAACGCGGAACTGGGGCGCGCCAACAGCAGCCTGCAGGGGGAGGTCGCTGAACGCGCCAAGGCTCAGCAGGCGCTGAAGGACGCCGATCGAAAAAAGGACGAGTTTCTGGCGATGCTGGCGCATGAGCTGCGCAATCCGCTGGCGCCCATCGTCAACGCGCTGTATCTGATGCGCACTAACCCCTCGGCACGGCAACTGGGCTGGTCGCAGGAGGTGATCGAGCGGCAGTTGGCACACTTGAGCCGGCTGGTTGACGATCTGCTTGATGTGTCGCGCATCACGCGCGGCAAGATTGCCTTGTCCCCGGAACCCGTAGAGGTCGCGACGCTGGTCGAACGTGCGGTCGAGACCATACATCCCCTGCTTCAGGAGCGCGAACACATCTTCACGGTCGACACTCCCGGCAGGCCGTTGCGGGTCAACGGGGACCCGCTGCGCCTTACGCAGGCACTCGGCAACGTGCTCGGCAACGCGGCCAAGTACACCGAGAGGGGAGGCCACATCTGGCTCGACGTGGCCGAGAACGGTGCGGAGGTCGAAATTCGTGTACGCGACGACGGCATAGGTATTCCTGCGGAGCGCTTGCCGCTGATATTCGACCTGTTCACTCAGCTCGATCGTCAGGCGGACCACCCGCAGAGCGGACTGGGTATCGGCCTGGCTCTCGTGCGCCGATTGCTCGAGATGCACGGCGGCTCGGTGACCGCCTCCAGTGAGGGCGCTGGCCGCGGCAGCCAGTTCGTGATCCGGCTGCCTCTGTACACCGGCGAAACACTGACCGAGAACGCCAAGGAACCTGCGGCACGACGGTCACAGGCAGCGGCGGTGTGTCGCCGCATTTTGGTAGCCGACGACAATTCCGACGCGCTGGAGAGCCTGTCGGAGGTTCTGCGGCTGCAGGGCCACGAAGTGTTCAGCGCCGCAAACGGCAGTCTGGCAGTTGAGGTTGCCGAGCGGAATCTGCCTGACGTTGCGCTCATCGATATCGGCATGCCGCTGCTCGATGGCTACGAGGTCGCGCGACGGATCCGCGCCCAGAGATGGGGCAAACGAGTGACTCTGCTGGCCCTGACCGGCTGGGGCCAGGAAGCGGATCGGCGTCGTTCGAGTGAGGCGGGATTCGACCTGCATCTGGTCAAGCCACTCGACGTCGCCAAGCTCAGCGAGCTTTTGGCCAATCTTCCTGCGGGCGCTGCAAACGGCGGCGGCGGCTTGGGCAGCGGAATGGATCTAACGCGTCCGCGGCAGTGAGGTGCGCGGCGTGCCGCCCTGCATGGCGCGCCTAGCGAGCGGCTATGAGGCGCCCCTCAGGTCGCAGCAGTCAGATTCGCGACCGCAGCAATGAGCATCTCTGCGCTGATCGGTTTGCTTAGGTGGATCTGAAAGCCGGCTTCGAGTGCGTCTGAGCGATCTTCGGTTCGCACAAACGCCGTCAGTGCGACCGCGGGCAGTCGATCTGCCGGGTAACCGCCGTTACGCAGCGCACGAATGAGCTGGTACCCATCTGTGCGCGCCATCCCGATATCGCTGATCAGCACGTTCGGGGTGTCTCGCGCAATCTCGCTGAGCGCTTCTTCCGCAGTGGCCGCTTCGCGCACCTCTGCCCCGACGTCGGTGAGCAGGCGCAGGATCAGCGAACGGGTGTCGTCCATGTCTTCAACCACCAGAACCCTGACCCCCGCAAGTGCAGTGCGGTCGGCGACTGAGGGTGTATCCGCATCCCGCTCTGCCATAGGCAGGCGGACCGTGAAACTGGAGCCATGTCCGAGCCCCTGACTTGCCACGCTAATGGTGCCTCCATGCATCGTCACCAGATGACGCACGATGGTAAGTCCGATGCCCAGGCCGGAGAAATTCTTGGCACTGCCGGAATCTTGCTGACTGAATCGATCAAACAGGCGCGGCAGGAAATCCGGGCTGATGCCGCTGCCGGTATCAGCGATGGTCACCTCGAAGTGGTTTCCATCTAGCCGGGCCGCGATATCGATCCGGCCGCCTTTTGCAGTGAATTTGATCGCGTTGGTGAGCAGGTTCCAGAACACCTGCTGCAGCCTCGCTTCATCGCCGATCAGCGAGGGGCGCTGCTCGAGCTGCCGCACGTGAATCGCGACACCTTTCGTCTGGGCGTCCATCAACACCACTTCGATGGCGGCGCGCAGCGCCTGGCTTGGGTCGATGAGCCGCTTTTCCAGGCGCATCTTGCCGAACCGTATGCCGGCAAAGTCCAGCAAGTCCGAGATCAGGTGCGCCTGCACCCGGGAGTTGCGTTCGATCGCCTCCACTCCGCGCAGGATCGCCGGCGAGAGATTCGGGGTCCTACGCAGTACCTCCGCCCATCCCAAAATGGCATTGAGCGGGTTGCGTAATTCGTGGGACAAGGTCGCGAGAAACTCGTCTTTGAGGTGGTTGCTGCGTTCGGCCTCGGCACGCGCAGCCTGTTCACCCGCCAGCGCGTGCTCGCGCTCGATTTCGAGCTGGCGGCGCGCCGTGATGTCCGAGATGATCGCGATGCAGGCCCCGGTGCCCGGATCCCGGGTCACCTGCCATTCGGTCTCCGCCAGGGCTCCGCAGGCCTGCGGCACACGCATGACACCCTGCCAATTGCGATCCTTGGTGAGTGCGGTCTTCAGTTCGCCCAGCTGCGTTTCGTGGCCGACCGCCACGATGTCCTGCAGAGCTCTGCCGACAATCGCTTCTCGCTTGCAGCCCAGCAGCTGACAGAAGGCCGGGTTCGCATCGGCGAATACGAATTCAGAGTCGAGCATCGCTATGCCGTTGGGCGCAAGTTCAAACAGCGCACGAAACCTGGCGTCGGCATTTCTCTTGTCGGCGTGTGCATCCTTGACGAACAACAGCGCTCGCACGGTGGCGACGAGCACCACCGGGTCGGCGGGATGCGTGAGGTAGCCGTCGGCTCCGGCGCGCATCCCGCGAGCGATGTCTTCATCGTTGGTGAAGGTGGCAGACAGGTAGACGATCGGCAGATCAGCGGTGTCTTTCTGTGCGCGCAGCTCGCGGAATACCTGGAATCCGTCGATGTCGGGGAGGTTCACATCGAGGACGATCAGGTCGATGTCGCTGGAGGCGAGTGCCAGCGCTTCCCGGCCGGTTGCGGCTTCTTCGGTCTGGAAACCTGCCGCGCGCAGCACTCGCACTGTCGCGTAGCGGGACGCGTCGTTGTCATCGACGACCAGCAGACGCTGCACGGCCGCTTCTTTGGGCGGCATGCTCATAGCTTGCCGACCCGCGCTGTTTCGCAGCTGTAGGTCACCGGAATGAGCACCCAGAACCGGGAGCCCACCCCAGGCTCGCTCTGGGCGCCGACGCGGCCGCCGAGCAGTTCTGCGAGCTTTCTCGATAGCGATAATCCGAGCCCGCTGCCGCGCAGGCGTCTCTGCAAGCGCGTGTCGACCTGGACAAAGTCGGCAAACAGCGCGGGCAGGTGCTCCGGCGCTATTCCGACGCCGGTATCGGTGACCGCAAATTCGATCTCTTCGGTGCCAACAGCGCAGGCGCTCACGCGCACTTCGCCCTCCTTGGTGAATTTGAGTGCGTTGGAGATGAAATTTCTGAGTATTTGCGAGAGTCGTCGGTCATCAGAATACATCTTCGGAACCCCTTGTGGCTCCTCGAATATGAGCGACACGGCCGAGCTTGCCACGATTGGCTTGAACATGCCGCGCAATGCTGCGAACAGATCAACCATCTCGAACCATTCGGGCGAGATCACGACGCGTCCGGCGTCCACCTTGGCGAGGTCCAACAGATCGTCCACCATCTCGGTAAGTTCGCGAATTGACTCGCGGATGAACTC
Source organism: Steroidobacteraceae bacterium (assembly GCA_036513855.1). GTDB lineage: Bacteria > Pseudomonadota > Gammaproteobacteria > Steroidobacterales > Steroidobacteraceae > 13-2-20CM-66-19. The sequence continues at coordinate 164,133 of DATBYD010000097.1, forward strand.
CACCTGCCGGGTCTGTTCTGCGGTCAGTGGGCCGTCCAGTCCCTGCAGCAGAATGCCGCTAAGACTCGTAACCGAGGAAAGCGGGGTGCGAAATTCATGGCTCATGTAGGACAGGAAGCGGCTTTTCAGTTCCAGCGCCTCTCTGAGCTGTGCGGCCTTGTCATCGAGTTCGGCGTACAGCGCGACGACTCCACGGTTGGTTTCCTCAAGTTCGGTGCGCAGGGCCGCGATCTGCGCTTCCTGCTCTCGCAGGTGCAGCGTGGAGTCACGAAAGTTGGAAGAGTCAGCTTCGCTCATCGGCTAAGCACCACTACCGTGCTGTCATCGCGGCCTCTGCAGTGGTCGCGATACAAGACCGCGGCGATGATGGCCGGGTGATGGCGTTGCAGTCCGGGGTGGTCGCCAATCTCCCAACGAGCCGACAGGCCGTCGGAGTGCATGATCAGCAGTGAGGCCTCCAGCACCGGGTACTCGAATTGCTGGACCCGTGGAGCCTGAAAGCCGAGCGTGCCGCTGTGGGATACCAGACCGCGCGAGCTTTCTGCGCCGGCGAGGCGGCCAGCAATGTTGCCGATACCCGCGTAGAGGACTGCCGCGCTGCCATTCAGATGAGCGCACGCGCCGGCGGCGCCGCGCGTGCCGGACAAGGCCTGGTGCATGCGTTCAATCAGGGCGCGCGGCTCGTCGAACGGATTCTTCTGAAAGGCCTCGGCGGCGAGCCGCGCAGCTTCCGCCGCCAGCGTGCCGTGTCCAAGGCCGTCGACGACCATCAGCGCGCTGTGTGCGTTTCTTTGCGCTAATCTCCAGACGTCTCCGCACTCCGATTCACCCTCCTTGGCCGTACAGATGGCGCCGATGTGACTCAGCCGGCCTGCCCCGACACGTGCCATGACGACGGTTCCCCGGCCGACCATGGAGTAAACATCGAACTCTGCGGCGAGGCGCTTGACCGCGCCAAGGCCGGTCCCGGACGTGCCGGCGGAGGAATATCCGTCACGAAGACAGGTCTCGACACTTGGCATGCCAGGTCCGCGGTCGATTGCGATCACCTCAATGACAGCGCCGGGCTCGATCGGAACGGGTTGTAGCAGCAGCTCGCCGCCGCCACCGTGGCGCAACAGGTTGGTAGCCAGTTCGCTCGCGACCACGCCGACGCGACCAATCACGGTTTCATCCAGGCCAGTGTCGCTGGCCAGTCGCTGCGCGTCTCGCCTCGCCTCGCCAATCCCGCTCTGATCGCGGATCAGTAGGCGACGTTGGGGCTCTGTTCCTAACAACTGCACAGTTACTTCCAACGCACGATAGTCACGCGCGTACCCTCACCAACGCGTGATTCGATCGAGAAGTCATTAACCAAGCGGCGCGCCCCGGGGAGGCCCATGCCGAGCCCGCTGCCAGAGGTCCAGCCGTCCTTGAGCGCAAGCTCCAGATCAGCGATTCCTGGTCCGTGATCGATGAAGCTAAGACGCAGTCCCTGACGCCCGCCGTTCTCCAGCTGCTCCATGGTCATGACACCGCCCATTCCGTAAGTGAGCGTATTGCGGGCCAGCTCGCTGGCGGCGGTGACGATCTTGGTCTGATCGACCAGCGATAGACCGATCTGCTGCGCAGCGCGTCGCACCAGCTGCCGCGCCAGCACGATGTCGTTGGGGGACTTCAAAGGTGCCTCAGACGCGTTCATCGCTGCTAGGAGTTTCCGGCGCGCAGCAACGCCATGCCTTTCTCGACGCTCAGGGCGGTCTCGACCCCGGGGAGCGAGAGGCCGAGTTCCACCAGCGTGATTGCCACGGCCGGGCGCATACCGACCAGAACGGTGCGCGCGCCGAGGATTCGCCCCATTCCAGAGATATCGGCAAGCATCCTGCCGATGAACGAATCCACGACTTCGACAGCCGAGATGTCGATCAGTACGCCGCGCGCGCTGAAGCGCTGCACGGCGTTCGTAAGATCATCCTGGAGCTGCAGGGCCATCTGATCATGCAGATCAACCTGGATGGAGACGAGCAGACACTCGCCCATGCGCAGGATTGGTATCCGTTCTGTCATGATCAGCGTGTAAACGAATAACCGAGGCGCTTGAGCGCCAGAGCCAGGGCGTCCGCCAGGTTCGCCTTGGTGGTGACGCCTTGCAGGTCGACGCCAAGGTGCACGATGGTCTGGGCGATCTGCGGCCGCACCCCGCTGATAATGCACTCCGCACCCATGAGCCGCAGTGCGGTCACGGTCTTCAGCAGGTGCTGGGCGACTAGCGTGTCGACTGTCGGTACGCCGGTAATGTCGAGAATCGCAACTTCCGAGCCAGTCTCTACAATCCTGCTGAGCAGCGATTCCATCACCACCTGAGTTCGCGCCGAATCGAGCGTGCCGATCATCGGCAAGGCCAGGATCCCGTCCCACAGTTTGACGACCGGGGTAGACAGTTCGAGCATTTCCTCCTGTTGGCGCCTGATGATGGCATCGCGGCCGGACTGGTATGCCGCCACGGTATGCAGGCCGAGCGCATCAAGAAGTTGAGTCCCCGTCCAGATGTCGTCGGCGAGCCCTGCGGAATCTGCGCCGCGCTCGACTCGCAGTTGCTCGAACAGCGATTGCTTGAAGGAGAAGATGAACGAGGCCGTTTCGCTCGATGAGAAGCCGTGCTGCGCGCGCGATCTCGAAAGCCGTTCGAGGAACTCCCGCAGCGGTTTGTAGCCAGCCGACTCGATATCGGCGCTGCCGCTCTTGGTGGCCTCGCTGAGGAGCTGCAGAAACTCTTCTGTCTGCTTTCCCAGTTCCTCCGCTCCCAGCGAGCCGTGCTGCGCCCTGGCCGCGTTGTTGGTCAGCGATCGCAGCCACTGCTGCTGCAGCTTCTGTCGCTTGGCTGGCGTGTTTACGAGGGTTGAAATCGAGCTGATGCCCGCCATGAGTTATTCCTTTTTAATGAAGGAAGCCTTGCGCGGGAGCGGCGCACAGGCCTGCTGAGTGCGTAAGCAACAGATTCTATTCGAAGTGCTGCCCTCGCGAGGTTGCTTGCAGCAATTTCCGCTTGAGCTTGGCCGACCGCTTTTGGTGCCCCATCTCGGATCTGGCTTTGCAGTGCCAGTAGCGCGGCAGCGCCTGTTGAGCCTGCAACGCGCCCCGTTGGCGGGCGACAGTGCGGTAATCGCCCGTCGCGCCAAGGCGGCGCTACACACGCCGCCGCTCAAGCCTGCGATAATGCCTCCGGTAGCTTTGGGCGGCGGCACACATGGTGGCGGCCTGAAGTGAGGTGCACGGCCAGGTACTGCCGGTGGCGACGCTGAAGATGTCGGACCTGCCGCCCTGCCAGTCCAAGTATCTTTGTCCGCTCTCGCTTGCGCTCACGAATGCGAGCGGTGGTTTTCGGGTTACTTAATTCTGGTCGCTGAGGCGATATGAGCGCCGTCGTGCGCTTGGCGTTCGCCAGGAGGGGGACAACAGCATGCCGCTGCCGACCGAGCCGATTGGGAGCATTCCGCGCCCCCTCGAGTTGCTGCAGGCGATCGAGGCGCGTGGCGATGGGATGCACCCTGCGTTGGATCCCCTGTACGAGGAGGCAACGCGCGACACGATCGCGCGCATGGAGGCTACCGGTTCGCCGGTCATTACTGACGGCGAGCAAAGGAAATATCACAACTTCTGGACTTACAGCGTCCACGGGCTCAAGAACACCAGTCCGAACGGCTTCAAGATCCCGTTTTCAGCCGGTCATACACGACGCATGCTGCTGCTGACCGCCGAACCTTTTCGCTACAAGAGGTATGCGGACCAGTACCTCGATGTGGCACTTCGCTACGCCCACGTGCCGATCAAGCAGGCGGTCATCTCGCCCTCGGCCTTGAGCCTTATGTATCCGGCAGAGGGAATTCACGACTATTCGCGCGAGCAGTTCATTGACGATCTGCTGCGCGAACATGAAACCGAAGTGCGCCGCTGCCTGCAGAAGGGTGCCTGCAAGGTGCAGATCGACTTCACCGAGGGGAGGCTCGCGATGAAGATCGATCCGTCCGGCAACCTTCTCAGCAGCTTCATCGACCTGAACAATCTCGCCCTGTCACGCTTCTCGGCTGCCGACCGCCGACACATCGGTGTGCACACCTGCCCCGGCGGCGACCGCGACTCCACGCACAGCGCAGATGTCGACTACGCCGAGCTGCTGCCGAGTCTGTTCGAGCTGAACGTCGGAAGCCTCTACATCGCACTGGCCGGGGAGGCCGACCGGCGCGGCGTACTCGAAACCATCCGCCGCCATCTGCGGCCCGACCAGACGGTGTTCGTCGGGGTTGTCGCGCCGATCGATCCGCACATCGAGACTCCCGAGGAGGTTCGCGACCGTGTACTCGAGGCGGCCGAGTACATCCCGATAGGGCAGCTCGGTACCACGGATGACTGTGGGTTTTCTCCGTTCTGTGACGACAGGTCGACGACACGCGACACCGCCTTCGCGAAGATCACAGCACGCGTTCTCGGCACGACTCTCGCCGCCGAAGTTCTCGGCGTGCACTGATGGGTAGCGAGGAAGAGGAAGAGGAGGAGGAGCGGCTGCGGTCGGCAGCGCTTGAGAATGCCAAGAGCATTCACCGTGCGCGTCAGCGTGCAGAACGAGAGTTGATCGCCGCCAAAGAGGCGTTGGAGCTGAAGACGCAGGAACTTGCCCGCTCCCTTGCGGTGATGCAGGCGACGCTGGAGTCGACCTTCGATGGAATTTTGGTGACGGACGGGGAGCGAAGGGTTTCCGGATTCAACGAGAAGTACCTGCGAATGTGGAGCATCCCGCGGGAGCTCATCGACGCGGGACGGCATGAGCGCCTGCTCGAACTGTGCGCCACCCGGCTTGCGGATTCAGAGGGCTATCTCTCCCGGATCGAGGCGATCTACGCGACCTCCCCGCCCGAGAGTATCGACGTGCTCGAACTGACCGATGGGCGGGTGTACGAGCGGTTTTCGACCATCGAGTACCTGGATGGTCGCAACATAGGCCGGGTCTGGAGCTTCCGCGACATTACGGCGCAAAAGCTGGTGGAGGCGGAACTGCGCCAGCAGCGCGAATGGTTCCAGGTGACCTTAGCCAGCATTGGCGATGCCGTGATTACGACCGACACACTCGGTCGGGTCACATTCCTCAACGCTGTGGCTGAGGCCAAGACCGGATGGCAGTCGGCCGAAGCGCGCGGCTTACCGCTGGAGCGAATATTCAACGTCGTCAGCGAATACACCCGCCAGCCGGCGCCGAATCCCATCCGGCGGGTTCTGCGCGAAGGCGCGATCGTTGAGCTCGCCAACCATACCGTGTTGATCTCGAAGGACGGCAGCGAGGTTGCCGTCGAAGATAGCGCCGCACCGATTCGCGACGCCAACGGCGAGATTTCCGGCGCGGTAATGGTTTTTCACGATGTAACCGCGCGGCGTCGGGCGGAAGCCGCGCTGCGCGAGGCCGATCGGCGCAAGGATGAGTTCCTCGCCACCCTGGCGCATGAGCTACGCAATCCGCTGGCACCGATCCGGCAGGCCGCGTTCATCGCCCAGGCTTCAGGGGCTAGTGACGCGCAGAAACGCTGGAGTCACGACGTCATTGAGCGTCAGATTCAACACATGTCGCTGCTGCTTGACGATCTGCTGGATATTTCGCGCGTGACGCGCGGAACCCTGGTGCTGCGCGTCCAGCCGACCGACCTTGCGGCAATGATTGACGCGGCGGTCGAGACGGCGCGCCCGAGAATCGATGCCAAGCGGCATACCCTCAAAGTCGAGACTCCGGATAGGCCGATCCAATTCAATGCCGATCCTCTGCGCATGGCGCAGATCCTGTCCAATCTGCTGATGAATGCCGCCAAGTACACCGACCCTGAGGGGCTCATTCGACTCAGCGCCAAATGCGAAGGCGAGGAGATGATCATCCGGGTCACCGACACGGGGATTGGCATCAGCGCGGAGTCATTGCCGGGAATCTTCGAGATGTTTACGCAAGTTTCCTCGGCAAGGGACCGGGCAGAGGACGGGCTGGGGATCGGGCTTGCTCTTACGAAGGGGCTCGTCGAGCTGCACGGGGGAAAGATCGAGGCGAGCAGCGCAGGACTCGGTCGGGGAAGCGAGTTTACGGTCAGGCTGCCAATGCGGGGCGCAACCGAGCCGGGCCGAAGCGCGGCGGGCGCAGCGACTGCGGAGCCCGCGCCCGTCAGGCGGCGAGTGCTGATTGCGGACGACAATCGCGACTCGGCCGAAACGCTTGCGGACCTGTTACGGATGGAAGGTCACGCCGTGACTGCCGTGCACGATGGACCTGGATCGCTTGCCGCCTTCGAGGATTTTCGTCCGGACATCGTGCTCCTTGACATCGGCATGCCAGGGCTCGATGGCTACGAGGTTGCCCGCAGGATGAGGGCCAGTCGATTCAGTAAAGACACGCGGCTGATCGCGATCACCGGATGGGGCCAGGAACACGACCGTGAACGGGCCTTCTCCGCGGGATTCGACTATCACCTCACCAAGCCGGTTGATCCGCGACGGCTGTCTGAACTGCTCCGGAGCTTTCGGTACTGACCGCGATCCGCGCGGCAGGGTGCCGCCTGTGATGCCAGCGTCTGAGTTCATCCTGGGCGCCAGCGGGAAGATAAGATATTAGGCGATTTAGCATCAGCCACAGAGCCTCTGCCCCCAGGCGCAGTGATTCTCTCAGCAAATCCCACCGCGAAATCTAACAGGTGACGGCCCGGGAAAGTACTCCGGCTGCATCTTTCGCGCCGGTCAGGGATCAGTTGGCACAGGCTGCGCCCGCCCCGACGCGTCAGCTCAACCTGCAGCCGCAAAAGCCCGTGCGGCCCAGCCTTTATCGGGTGATCAAAATGAGGACGCCCGCGTCGTCGCGGGCGTCCCTCGGCTCGGCAGGTGAAGGTTGGCTCAGCTCTTGCGTTTCCGTCGGCTCAAACTAAGACCCGCGAAGCCGAAGCCCATCAGCGCGAGTGTGGCGGGCTCCGGAACGGCGCTCGGCGCGGAACTGGTTATGACTACATCGTCCAGGACAGAGCCGATGTCGCCTGGAGTGTTGCTCGTAAAAGTCAGAAACGCCGCTGTCGGCGAGCTTACCGTCACGAGCTGGTTACTGACGATACCGTCTGTAACGTCTGCGGAAGGCAAGACGAATGTTTTGCTGTAGCTGCCAAAAGTAACCGTCGTCGAATCAGTCACCCCGCGCTGCGAACCGATGAGGTCGAAACTCAGGAAATAGTTCACTCCTGGCTCCAACGTGATGGCGGTGGTGGTCCGCAAGATTCCCTGCGGGTTTCCGTTGCTGCCATCGAGGTCGATGCAGTTGCCGGATTCAGGCGCCGCACACAAACCGCCGAAAAGACTTCCGCCGACGATGTCGACATTAGTACCATCGATGGCCGAGAACGCGCCAACGGATGTTGCACTGAGCATAGGTGTCAGTTCGTCAAAGTTCTCGTCGAGTAGTGTGGCGGCCTGCGCGAGCGGCACGAAGCCCAACGCGGAGGCGGCCAAAATCAAATAGGCTCGTTTCATTGACGTGTCCTCCGTCATTCCCGATTCATTTCTGAGCGTCCATGGGACCCTGATGGGCTAAGCAAAGTGTAGCGCTAATGCACACGGTCCGCGCTAGGGTAATTTCACAGATTTTCCTGTAAAGAAATTCGACGGGTCCGCGTGCTGTGCCTGGCGCGCGACATGTACGGTGGTGACATAAGGTGCGCCGCCGGTCCGGCGCCACAGCCGCCGCAGAGTTTCCGCAGCAAGGGCTGCTTAATGCGAGTTCAATGCTGCGACAGCTGCGATCCGGCGCCGGGCTCTCGTTAATGCAGCACGCGCCGCCAATGCCTAAGCCCAAGTTGCGGGCTGCTGAACGACGTACGAGGGCCGCCCGCACCGGCAACGCGAGCCGCGGCGGCATTCTCGGCGGCGCTCGACCATCGGCCGACCAAACCGGCTGACCGTGAGGACCTCATCGAAGCGCCTCAAAAGGCCTCGGCATCGCGCCGACATCCAGTAGCGCGGGTGCAGAACTACTGGGCAAAACGAGCGACGCCGGGCTTATGCCGGTGCGGTGCATAATGAGTTGTGATTCAACGGGAGCTGTTTGCGTCACAGTCCGCGCTGCCGGATGGTTTTGTGTACGCGCCGGATTTTCTGACCGGCGCCGGGGAAGCGCATCTGCTCGCCCTGATTCAGTCGCTTCCCTTTCAGGAAGCGCAGTACAAACAGTGGCGCGCCCGGCGCCGCATCGTCGCCTTCGGCGGTCGATACGACTTTGCCCTCAACGAGCTGACTGAAGCGCCCCCCATTCCGGAATTTCTGCATCCGCTGCGTGCGCAAATCGCGCGGTGGGCGGACATTCCGGTCTCTCGAATCGAGCATGCGATGATTGCGGAGTACCAGCCGGCCACGCCGCTCGGCTGGCACCGCGACGTTCCTCAATTTGAGGACGTCGTCGGTGTCTCGCTGCTCGGCCACGCAAGACTTCGCTTCCGCCCCTGGCCGCCCAAGCCGGGCCAGCGCACGGCCTGCGCGATCGAGCTTGCGCCAAGATCGGCCTACCTGTTGCGCGGACCGGCACGCTGGCAATGGCAGCACGCCGTTTCCCCGACCAAGGAGTTGCGTTACTCGATTACCTTCAGGACCCGCGGGAGCTGAACCCGTGCGCAGGGCCGGCAAATTCCAATGAGCGAAGCACCGCTGCTGAGGAAGGCTCAGTTGGCGCGCCACATCCGCGCTCGCCTGCTCAGCCACTTGTACGACGATTCGGGTGTCACGCCGGGCGGCATCGCGATCTACTCATTGTCGGATCCGCGTGACATTCGCAACATCCGCTATGTCGGGCAGACCGCAGCCCCGCGACGGCGGCTGTTGCAGCATCTGAGCACCGCACGGCTTTGGCTGCCGGATGAGTTGCCCTGGTGGGTGAGCTCGCCAAGGCTGCGGCCTTTGTACCGGTGGATAAGGCAGCTCTATCAGGAGGAGGGCCGATTGCCGATCATGCTGGTAACGCGGTGGGTAGAGCCGGCGGCGGCACGCCTTGCAGAGCAGGCGCTGATCCGCGAATGTCTGGAAAAGCAGTTAGCGCTGATGAACGTCGAAATGGAGCTCCTGCATCGGCAACTGCTGTTGCCGCTCACCTCACCCACGGACGCACGACACGCCGTACCGGCGCGGTCACGCTCGCCTTGAGGTCCGGATCGAGCAGCCTGCGTCGTTTGAGGTGGCGAATGGAGTTCTGCACGCTTGATTTCGACAGCCCGGTCCGGGTCGCGATGGTCTGCAGGCTCATCGAAATCGCATGACGCGGGTCCTGACGACTGTGCCTCAGCAGAAACAGGTACACCACGAAGGCTGCCGGTCGCCGGTCGTGGCCCACCAGGTCCGGCATCAGCACATCGGTCACGTAGGCATCGATGGTCACGCGTTGCATTGCTATTAACAACTATACCATCAGGAAATACACTGAACCGCGTGGCTGACCCATAATAGTTGTTGGGTGTTCGACTGCAGGAGGTCCGATCAGATGATTACTCACCTCAAGTTCGTCGGCATTCCGACCAAGGACCAGGCGCGCGCCCTCGAGTTCTACACCACGCGGCTGGGCTTTGAGGTGGCGACTGACCAGCCGTTCAACGAGAAGCAGCGCTGGATCGAGCTGCGAATTGCAAATTCGCAGACGCGCTTTGTCCTGTTTACGCCCGACGGACACGAGGACCGCATCGGCACATTCTTCAATGGCGCCTTCAGTTGCGATGACGTTGAAGGCACCTACCGGCAGCTGCGTCAGCGGGGCGTCGAGTTCACCGGTGAGCCGCAGCAGCAGCCCTGGGGTACTTTTGCGACCTTCAGGGACCCGGACGGGAACCAGTTCGTGCTTTCCTCGGGCTGAGTCATGCAGATCGCCAGCCTCGAGACTTTTTCCAACGAATTCGTATGCTTCGTCCGGCTGACCACCGAGAGCGGTGCCGTCGGCTGGGGCCAGACGTCCACCTACAATGCCGACATCACTGCGGCGATCTTTCACCGCCAGGTGGCACCCTGGGCACTGGGTGCGCCGACTTGCGACATCGCCGCTCTGATCGAGCGCATCGAGGAGCGCGAGCACAAGTTCCCGGGCAGTTACCGCTGCCGGGCACTTGCCGGCCTTGATACCGCACTGTGGGACCTGGCCGGAAAGCTCGCCGGCAAGCCCGTGGTCGAACTGCTCGGTGGCACGCCGCGGGCGTTACGCGCGTATGCCTCATCGATGCGGCGTGACATCTCGCCCGAGGATGAAGCTGAGCGTCTGGTGCGACTTCGGGACGAAAAAGGCTTCGACGCTTTCAAGTGGCGTGTCGGCGCGGAGTGCGGGCGAGACGTCGACGAGTGGCCCGGCCGCAGCGAAGCGATCGTACCCAAGGTCGCGCGCTCGCTCGGTGACGGCGTTGCAAAGCTGGTCGATGCGAACAGTGGTTTTTCTCCGCGGCGTGCTATCGAGGTCGGCCGGTTGCTCGAGGCGGAGGGCATCAGCCATTACGAGGAGCCGTGCCCGTACTGGAAGCTCGACGAGACCAAACAGGTCGCCGATGCTCTCGAGCTGGACGTTACGGGCGGCGAGCAGGACTGGGATCTTGCCACCTGGGCGCGCATGATCGAGATGCGCGCAGTCGATGTCGTGCAGCCCGATGTCATGTACATGGGCGGGATAGCCCGGACGCTGAAGGTCGCGCGGATGGCCGCCGCCGCCGGATTGCCGTGTACGCCGCACAGCGCGAATCTCTCGCTGGTCACCGTATGCACCATGCACCTTTTGGGCGCAATCCCGAACGCCGGCAAGTACCTCGAGCTGTCGATAGAAGGGGCGGATTACTATCCGTGGCAGGACGGCCTGTTCTCATCCGATCCGTACATCGTGGAGGATGGCCGCGTGATCATCCCGTCGGCCCCGGGCTGGGGCATCGAGATCAGTGCGCAGTGGCTGGAATCTGCCGCCTATCGGCGCAGCGCCTTGTCAACTTAGCCACCGAAGCGCATGAGGCGCCCCGCCAGGCGCCGCCCGCGCCTTGCCAAAGGCGCCAGCCGCGCGTAATCATCGGCGCAAATCACAGGGCGGCGGTTCAAAGAGCCGCCGCTCAACCGCGGTAGTCGTCAAAGGGGCCCCATGCAACCAGAAGAGGTGCGCTCGAACGCGCAGGCGCGGGCGATCGTCGAGGAACGCGGCCTGCAGCACGTCAAGGTCGGTGTCTTTGACAACGACGGGATTCTGCGCGGCAAGTACATCGATCGGGACAAATTCTTTGCGGCCCTCGAGAAGGGCATGGGATTTTGCGATGTGGTGCTGGGGTGGGATTCCAACGACCAGCAGTACGACAACATCACGTTCACGGGCTGGCACACGGCGTTTCCTGATGCGCCGGTCCGACTGCTTCCCGCCACCTGCCGGGCGCTGCCGCTGGAGGGCAGCATGCTGCTGTTTCTCGGCGAGTTCGCCGGCAACGCCGAGCAGGTCTGCCCGCGGGCGACGCTGCGCCGGGTACTCGAGCGCGCCGCTTCCATGGGATACGGCGCGGCGGCGGCCGCTGAATACGAGTTCTTCGTCTTCAGCGAGACACCTGCCAGCGTGCGCGAGAAGCACTATCGTGGATTGAACAATCTGACGCCGGGCTATTTCGGCTATTCGCTGCTGCGAAACTCCGTGCACGCCGAGCTGTATCAGGCGCTGCTGCAGCTGGCCGCCGACATGCGCATGCCGATTGAGGGACTGCATACGGAGACCGGGCCGGGCGTGATCGAGGCGGCACTCCTTTACACAGACGCGCTCGAGGCGGCCGATCGCGCTGCTCTGTTCAAGACCTTCGTGAAGGTGCTCGCCCAGCGTCGCGGACTGATGGCGACCTTCATGGCCAAGTGGTCGCACGAGCTGCCCGGCCAGAGTGGCCATCTGCACATCTCGCTGACACGCCGGGACGGATCCTCCGCGTTCTACGATCCTGCCAGGCCGCACACCATGTCCGAGGAGATGCGCTGGTTCGTCGGCGGTCAGCAGGCGCTGATGCCTGAACTCCTCGCCATGGTGGCCTGCACGGTCAACAGCTACACCCGGCTGGTGCCCGGCTACTGGGCCCCCACCTCAGCTACCTGGGGGATAGAGAATCGCACCTGTGCATTGCGCGTGATCCAGGGCGGTGCCAAGAGCCAGCGCGTGGAATACCGCATCGCGGCCGCGGACATCAACCCCTACCTTGCCATTGCCGTGGCGATCGGCTCGGGCCTATGGGGCATCGAGAACCGCGTCGAGCCAGATGAACCGATTACGGGCAACGCCTACGACCGCAAGCTGCCCGCCAAGCGCCAACTGCCGCGCACACTCAGCGAAGCGGCCGAGCGGCTGGCGCGCTCCAAGGCCGCGCAGGAGCTGTTCGGTGCGCCGTTCGTGGCGCACTTCGCGGCCAGCCGTGAGTGGGAAGAGCGCCAGTTCCGTCGCGCGGTCACCGACTGGGAGCTGGCGCGGTATTTCGAGATCATATGAGCCTCAAGTGTATTTCGCCCATCGATGGCAGCGTGTACGCGCAACGCACGGCCGCCACCTCCGCGCAGATCGATGACACCCTCGGGCGTGCCCGCGCAGCGCAGCTGTCCTGGCGTCGCGTGCCGGTTGCCGAGCGCGCGGCGATCATCGAGCACTTCTGCAGCGAATTCGAACGGCGCGGTGTGCAGATCGCCACCGAGCTCACCTGGCAGATGGGACGACCGGCGCGTTTTGCCGGCAGCGAAGTGCGCGGCACGCTCGAGCGTGCCCGCTACATGAGCGGTATCGCCGCGGCGGCGCTCGCGGACATGGACCCGGGGCCGAAGCAGGGCTTTCGACGATTCATACGACGCGAGCCTCTTGGGGTGGTTTTCTCGGTTGCCGCCTGGAATTATCCTCATCTCATCGCGGTCAACAGCGTGGTGCCGGCACTGATGGCCGGCAACGCCGTGGTGCTGAAACATTCGGCCCAGACCCCGCTGTGTGCGGAAGTCTTCGCCGAGTGCTTCGCCGCCGCAGGACTGCCCGCGGGCCTGTTCCAGGTATTGCACCTGGAGCATGCCGACACCGAGCGAGTCGTCCGCGATCAGCGGGTCAACTTTGTGGCCTTCACCGGCTCGGTGGCCGGCGGGCGCGCCATACAGCGTGCCGCGGCCGAGCGCTTCATCGGCGTGGGACTTGAACTGGGTGGCTGCGACCCGGTCTACGTGCGTCATGATGCCGACGTTGCGCATGCGGTTGAGAACATCGTGGACGGTGCCTACTTCAACTCAGGTCAATCCTGCTGCGGGCTGCAGCGCATCTACGTTCACGAGAGCGTCTACGATCGTTTCACGCGCGGCTGCGTCGAGCTGATCCGACAGTACCGGCTCGGCGACCCGCTGGATCCGCAGACCACGCTCGGGCCGGTGGTACGCACCGCGGCCGCCGAGGCGATTCGCGCGCAACTGCGCGCATCGATTGAGGCTGGCGCGCGGCCGGTGATCGAGGAGCGCGAGTTTGCGAAGAGCAGGGCGGGCACACCGTATCTGGCACCGCAATTGCTGCTCGATGCGCCCGGCAGCTGTGCGGTCATGCGTGAGGAGATCTTCGGACCGGTGGCCGGTGTCATGAAGGTACACTCGGACGAGGAAGCCATTGCGCAGATGAACGACAGCCCGTTCGGACTGACCGCCGCGGTCTGGACGGCCGATGCGGCGGCTGCCGTGGCGCTCGGCGAGCGGGTGCAGACCGGAACCTGGTTCATGAATCGCTGCGATTACCTGGACCCCGCTCTCGCCTGGGTGGGTGTGAAGGACTCCGGGCGTGGCTGCACCCTCTCGGTGGTCGGCTATGAACATCTGACGCGACCCAAATCCTTCCATCTGCGGGTGAGCACGTGAGCGCAACTCTCAAGGCCAATTGGAATTACCCGACTACCGTGTGGGCAGGTCCCGGCCGCATCGCCGAGCTGCCGGCTGCCTGCGCGACGCTCGGTATCAAGCGGCCGCTTCTGGTGACGGACGAGGGCCTGCGCGATGCGCAGATGGTGCGCAGCGCGCTGGAGCTGGTGCCCGGTATGGGGCTGTTTGCACGCGTGCGCGGCAATCCGGTCGCCGCCAACATCGAGGACGGTCTGGCGGCCTACCGCGCCGGCGCCCACGACGGTGTCATCGCCTTCGGCGGCGGTTCGGCGCTTGATGCCGGCAAGGTGATTGCTTTCATGTCTGGTCAGACGCGGCCGCTGTGGGATTTCGAGGATGTCGGGGATTGGTGGACGCGCGCCGATCGACGCGGCATCGCACCGATCATTGCCGTTCCCACCACGGCGGGCACCGGTTCGGAGGTGGGCCGAGCCGGGGTGGTCATCAACGAGGCCACCCATCAGAAGAAGATCATCTTTCACCCGCAGATGATGCCGGGCGTGGTGATCAGCGACCCGGAACTGACCGTCGGGCTGCCACCCAACATCACCGCCGCCACCGGTATCGACGCCTTCGTGCACTGTTTCGAGGCGTTCTGTGCGCCCGGTTTTCACCCGCTGGCGGATGGCATAGCGCTTGAGGGCATGCGGCTGATTCAGACGTATCTGCCGCGCGCTTGCGCGAACGGCAAGGACATCGAGGCGCGCTCGCGCATGCTGGCGGCGGCGAGCATGGGCGCGACGGCGTTTCAGAAGGGACTGGGCGGCGTGCACGCCATCGCGCATCCGGTCGGCGCGTATTTCAACACGCATCACGGGCTGACGAACGCGGTGCTGCTGCCCTACGTGATCGTGCACAACCGCCCGGCGATCGAATTGCATCTTCAGGTCATCGCCCGCACGCTCGGCCTGAGCGGGGAGCCCTTCGCTGCGATGTTCGATTGGGTGCTGGATTTCCGCAGGTGTTTAGGGATTCCCCACACGCTCAAGGACATCGGCGTCCCGCTGACCAACTCCGACACCATAGGTCACGAAGCCTCGCTCGATCCGTCGGCGGGCGGCAATCCGCGGCCCACGGACGAGAGGGACTACGCGCGTATCTTCCGCTCGGCGGTCAAGGGCGATCTGGCGCTCGGCGGCTGAGCGCTTTAGATCTTCTTCAACTCCTCGATCGCCTCGCGCCACAGCGGCTCGGTGGCCGCCGCCACCACGCGCCCGTCGGAACTCATGTCAAGCGCCGCGCCGCGCCAGTCGCTGATCCGGCCCCCGGCGCCCTCGACCACCGGGACCAGCGCCATGTAATCGTGTGCTTTCAGGGCGGCCTCCACGATCAGGTCACAGTAACCGCCTGCGAGCATGCCATAGAGGTAGCAGTCGCCACCAAAGCGGCGCAGCGCCGTGCGGGCACTGAGCGCATCGAAGCAGCGCCGCTCGGCGGGGTTGAAGGTCTCAGCGGTCGTCGTGTAAATGACGGCTTCCTCGATCCTGCGGCAGTCGCGCGTGCTGACCTTGCTGCCATTGAATAGAGTGGGCCGCCCCGCGCAGCCGACCCAGCGTTCCTGGAGTGCCGGTGCCTCGATGACCCCGAGGACCGCGCGGCCGCCCTGGGTCAGCCCGATCAGCGATCCGAACAGCGGAAAGCCGGTGACGAAGCTCTTGGTGCCATCGATCGGGTCGAGCACCCAGATGAACTCGCCGCTGCCCTCAGAGGCAAACTCCTCACCGCGGATGGCGTGGCCGGGAAATCGCGCGCGGATCAGGCGGCGCATGTGGGTCTCGATGTCCCGATCGGCAACCGTGACCGGGCTGCCGTCCGGTTTGCGCTCCACCGCCAGCGGCATGCGGAAATGCCGGCGGGCGATCTCGCGCGCCACGTCAGCGAGTTGCTCGCACAGCGAGCGGGCAGCCTCAAAGTCGGGATGCTCGGTGAAGTTCATGGCGCGCTTCAGTGACGCTGCCGTGAGTAGGGCAGCACCATGACCCGCAGCCAGTTGCGCAGCTCCGCCAGTTTGCTCGACTCGTGCTGCATGGCCGGACCCAGGCCGTGCTTCCAGGTCAGCCGCCGGTCCTGCGGATCGCGCATGAGCGCGCGCAGGTCGGCGACAAAGGCATCCAGTTCCGCGGGATCAACGAACAGCTTCTCTTCAATCAGTACCGCTGCGTAGCGCAGGGTGGTTGCCGCTATCTCGCCGTAACTGTACTCGGGGTGGTACTGCACGCCCCAGAAGGTACCGCGGCCGTGCCGCAATTCCAGCGCCTGCAGCCCCATGTCGTTGCTGGCCAGCACCACGGCGCCTTCCGGCAACTGCTCTATCTCATCCTTGTGGACGGTAATCGCTTCGAACACCGGCGGCTTGCCGGTGAACATCGGATGCCGGCGGCCCGCATCGCGAAGCTCGATGCGCCGGCCGAATCCGAACTCCCGGCCCAGGGGATTGCGGCGCACCCGACCGCCTGCCGCGCTCACTGCTACCTGCAGACCCCAGCAGCTGCCAAAGAAGGGCACGCCGGCGGAAAACACCTCCCGGGCAAGCTCGATCTGCCGTTCAACATGTGCGCCGCCGTCGTAGACGCTGAGCGCCGATCCTGTGATCGCCACGCCGTCGTAGCTCTCAAGGGTGCGCCCCGCGGCGAGCTGCACTTGTCCGTCCGCCGGTCGCACGATGTCGCAGTTCACCTCGGCCAGGCTCTTGAGCACCTGCACATAGCCCTCGCCGGAGGGCTGGCCGCCGGCGGCGACCTGCTGCTCGCGGGTTGCCGCGCGGTTTCCGTCGATCACCAGGATGCTCGGTCGGGCCATGTTACGAGTGCTCCTGCGGGCGCGACGGTACTGCGATGCCGCGACTCTCCAGCAGCGCGCGCAGCCGATCCGGCCGGTCGCTGATCATGCCATCCACGTTGCATGCGAGCATCCGTTCCATGTCTGCCGGCTCATCGACCGTCCAGGGAATGACGCGCAGGCCGAGGGCATGAGCCTCGTCGACCCGCTGCGCGTTGAGGTCCTGATAGTCCGGGCCCCAGATGCCGGCACCGCAAGCCTTGACCAGGCGCGGGATCGAGCCGCCGAAGCCAGACGGATCAAGGCCACCGAGCCACGGTGAGGGCTGTGGGGAACCGAGTCTCACGGTATCTCCCTCCGGCTGCTGTTCGGTAAGAGCCGCGGTCGTCACTGAAGGCATCAGCTGGTGCGTGGCGATCAGCACTCGCCAGTCGAAGGCGAGGATGACGGCCAGCGCCGCAGCGCCGGTGCGTTCCAGATCCTCGCGCAGCGCCCGCACGAACGGTTCGGGGGCCGCCGTGAGTTCGGGCTGTTCAGGGAAAGTCTTGACCTCGATGGAGACGCGCACCCGATCGTGGCCGCGCGTGCGCACCAGCGACAGCACATCCGCCAGACGCGGTATGCGCTCCCCGTCCACGGCCTGCTGCTCGGGGAAGCGTGCGGCGTAGTCGCTCCCGGGGCGCAGCCGGCCTACGTCGTAAGACTGTACTTGCTGGTAAGTCAGGGAGCGGATCGGTGGACCGTGCGCCGAGAGAAAGCGTCCGTGTGCGTCGCGCGTGCAGTCGGGGTTGAGCTTAGGGTCGTGACTGACCACCACCACACCATCCCTGGTGAGCGCGCAATCAAGTTCGAGCCCGCATACACCGAGCTCTATCGTCCGGGCAAAACCGGCCAGGGTGTTCTCGGGCCACAGGCCGCGTGCACCGCGATGGCCCTGAAGGTCAAACATGGCGATCGCGCATGAAGGCCCGCGCACGCCCGTCAGCGGGAGCGGCGGTGCTCTTGCTGATGAGGCCTGCAACGAGGACGGCTCGGCCGCTTTGCGGCGGCCGCGCGCAAAGCGCAGGCCTGCACCCTGAGGCCCGACGACAAGTGAGTGGGGCGATGTTATATTTCCAGCTGTTTCCGGTTGATGCCGCGTCTTTTCGCCGCGCGCCTAAGAACGCGGGGGAGCGCGGCCCAAGAGCCTGATCCTAAGCTATCGCGCTGCTGTCATACTCGCTTCGTTTTGAGACTACCTCGCCAAAAACTTGCTTGTCAACGCGCCAGCAATCGGCGAAGAGGAGCGGCTGGCAGATGATCTACAAGTCAATGAACCGTGCATTGCCGGTATTGCTGGCGCTCGCGCTGCTGACGGTGACCCAGACCCGTGCGGACGATGCCAAGGTGCTGCGCATCATCAGCTGGGCGGACTACGTACCGGCAGATGTGATCGCGCAGTTCAAGAAGGAAACCGGCATCCAGGCGCAGGTGACTCTCTCGAACAATGAGGAGATGATCTCGAAGCTGCGCGCCACCGGGGGCGCCGGTTTCGACCTGGCGCAGCCCTCGCAGGATCGTATCAGCGGCGCGCAGCAGGAATTTCGTATCTACAAGCCGATCGATACGAGCAAGGTGCAGCTCGGCGAGTTCGTGCCTGAGCTGCTCGAGACGATCAAGAAAAACGCAACCATCGACGGCAAGCTCTACGGTCTGCCATACATCTGGGGCACCGAGGGTCTGATCTACAACGCCAAGCGCACCAAGATCGCCGATTACATGGATCTGTGCAGGCCTGATCTGCGCGGCAGAACTGCCGTGCGCCTGAAACGGCCGACCCTGATGGCCTTCGCCCTCGCGCTGGGCAAGGATCCGTTTGCGCTGTACGGGAACGAGAAGGCTTATACGGCCTTGATGGACCAGGTCGGCAAGGCTCTCATCGCCTGCAAGGTCAATTTCCGATTCTTCTATGACAACAAGGACCAGCTGCTCAACGGCGTGCGCTCCGGTGAGATAGACGCAGCGATGATGTGGGATTCGGGCGGGTGGGCACTGAACCGCGAGAATCCCGACATCAAATTCATCAATCCCCGCTCGGGGGCCATCGCCTGGATGGATACGTTCGCGCTGCCGGCACGCGGACGCAATGAGGCAGGCGCCTATGCGTGGATCAACTTCGTGATGCGCCCGCAGATCGCCGCCGAAATTGCCAAGTCGGTCGGCAACTTCACCGCCGCCAAGGACGCCGACCAGCTGGCCGACCCGCGACTGCGCGCGCAGTTTGCGGCAACCTTTCCCGACGGCCTGAAGAACATCAAATGGTATCCGGCGATTCCGGCGGGCCTTGAGGAGATCGAAGGTGCAGTGCTGGACCGCGTGAAGGCGGCCAATTGACCTCGCCCACGATCGCCCGCGCGGATCCGACGACGGATCTGGAAGTTCGGGCCGTCAGCAAACGCTTCGACACTCACCTGGCGGTCGATAACCTGTCATTCGCTGTTGAACGCGGTAGCTTCTTCTCGATCCTCGGCCCGTCCGGTTGCGGCAAGACGACCCTGCTGCGGATGATCGCCGGCTTCATTCAGCCGGATAGCGGTGATATTGCCATCGGTGGCCGCAGCATGAGGCAGGTGGCTCCCAACCGGCGCCCCGTCAATATGGTGTTTCAGCAGCTGGCGCTCTTTCCGATGATGTCAGTGGCGCAGAACGTGGCCTTTGGTCTTGCCCGCCGCGGCGTCGGACGCGCGGCGCGCCTGAGTCGCGCCGAGGCCATGCTCGAGCGCGTCGGACTCGCCGGGGCGGGCGGTAAGCGTACCGACGAGCTCTCCGGCGGCCAGCGTCAGCGCGTCGCCATCGCCCGCAGCATGGTGCTCGAGCCGACGCTGTTGCTGTTGGACGAGCCACTCGGGGCTCTGGATCTGAAGCTGCGGGAGCACATGAAGATCGAGCTGAAGCAGCTGCAAGCCGCTTTTGGCACCACTTTCGTCTACATCACCCACGACCAGTCCGAGGCGCTGGTACTTTCCGACCACGTGGCCGTCATGAATCACGGTCGCTTCGAGCAGCTTGGTACGCCGCAAGAGCTTTATTACGGGCCGGCAACACCGTTCGTGGCCGGGTTCGTCGGCGCCAATAACCATCTGCACGGCAAGGCGCTTGCGGTCGACGGGATGATCGTGGAGCTTGCCACCCAGGCCGGCTGGGTGGTGCGCGCCCGTCGCCATGGGGCCATTGCCGTCGGCGCAGCGGTGGAGGCATTCATCCGACCCGAGGCGACCGTGCTCGCACGCGCCGCCGCCGAGCTGCCGGCCGGGCTGACCGCGCATACCGGGGAAGTCATCAGCCTGCTCTTCGACGGGGCCAACTCGGTTGCCTTGCTCAGGGAACTCAAGAGTCACGCCGAGTTTCGGATCGCACTACCGCAGACCGGGGCCTATGCAGATCTGAAGGTCGGCGCACGCATCTGGTTCAGTTTCGATCCGGAGCGGGCGCTGTGCTTCCCGGCGTCAGGCGCCAATGCCTGACCGAACACAAACAGGTGCGGCTTATGGCCGCCTGCTGCTTGCGCTGCTGCTCGCGCCGGCGCTCCTGTGGCTGTTGTTGCTGATCATCCTGCCCCACGTGGATCTGGCGCTGCTGTCCTTTCGCGAACGCGTCGCGCCACGCCAGTACGTGGCGAGCCTCGCCCAATACCGCACCTTCTTCGGCGAACCGCTGTACTGGCATGTTTTCGTCAGGACCGCGCTGCTTTCAGCACTCGCCACGGGGCTGACATTGCTGGTTGCATTCCCGATTGCCTGGGTAATTGCGAAACTTGCGCGTGGCCGCGCGAGCGCACTGCTGTTCATGGTGTGCCTGATTCCGTTCTGGGTGAGCGAAACCGTGCGCACGCTTGGCTGGATGATCCTGCTGCGCGAATCCGGGGTATTGCCGCAGCTGCTGATGCACCTTGGGCTCACCCACCAGCCGGTGGAGCTGCTCTATCACGATGCGACCATACTCGTCGGGCTGGTCTATACGTCGCTGCTCTTCATGGTCGTCCCGCTGGTCGGAAGCCTCGAGAGCCTGGATAACACGCTGATTGAGGCGGCCTACGATCTTGGCGGCAAGGGCTGGTCGATTCTGCGCGAGATCGTGATCCCACACGCCGCTCCGGGTATCACTGCAGGCTGCATCGTCGTGTTCATGCTGACACTCGGCAACTACCTGACACCAACACTGCTGGGCGGCAAGAATTCACTATGGTTCACCGAACAGATCTACACGCAGTTCATTACCCGCTTCAACTGGGAGCAGGGCGCCGCGTTCGGCTTCCTGCTGCTCGCCTTGTCGACGGCTATGGTCTGGTTGGGCCTGCGGTTAAGCGGGCAACGCTTCAGTGATGTGATGCAACGCGCGTGATACCCACCCTGCCACGACCAGCCTGGCTGCGCGCCGCAACGGGGATCTACGTCGGTGCGTTTCTGGTATTCCTGTTCCTGCCGCTCGCGATCGTGGCGGTGTTCGCATTCAACAACGCGCCCTATCCGGCGCCTCCCTGGCACGGATTCACGCTCGACTGGTTTGTAGGCAACGAGGCGGCGGGACGCACCGGGCTTTTCGGCGACCAGGAGCTGCTGGGCAGCATCTGGACCAGCTGCCTGGTCGCACTGTGGGTGACCGCGCTGTCCGTGGCGGTCGGCACCGCCAACGCATTTCTGATGGAGCGCGCGAAGTTTCCCGGCAAAGGCGTGCTCGGACTGCTGATGCTCACTCCACTGGTGATCCCGGGAGTGATTCTGGGCATCTCGATCCTCGCCTTCGCCAGCCGGGTGGCAGATTTTTGCAGCGACGTGTTCGGGCTTGAGCTTGACTTCCTGCGCCCTGGCTTGCCGCTGATCGTGCTGGGGCAGTTCTCGTATGTGGTCGCGATTGCTACACTCACCATCAGCGCGCGTTTACGACGCTTCGACCGGACCTTGGAGGACGCGGCGCTGAATCTTGGCGCCTCGCGGGCCGCGGTGCTGCGCACCATTACGCTGCCTTACCTGCGTCCGGCATTGATCGGTTCAGCGGCCATCTCGTTCCTGATGTCATTCGAGAACTTCAATACGACCTTAATGCTGGTCGGCTCTGATGCGCCCCTCACGATCATGATGTATGGGCGCATGCGCGAAGGTGCGACCCCGGTGCTCAACGCGGTCAGCCTGTTCCTGATGGCGGCCTCGGCCGTCATTGCGGTGACGCTCATCCGGCGGGGGCGGGACGCAAAGCGCTAGGCGCGTGGGGGTCTTCGACGCTCTGTGCACTGTCGGTAGCGGCGGGGCTGCGTTTCTGCAGACGACGTCAACTCCCCATTCGATTTGGTCGCAAGGTGAAGCCGCTCGCTCATGGCCCGCTACGGATTCGATCCGGGATAACGCCCTTGGGGCACGCGCCCGCTGCTGACGGAGCTGACGCGGCACGCGAGGCGATTGGCTGCCGCTGCTACGGCACAACTGCGGAGTTGAGCTGCAGGTGACGTCGTGCCAAATGACGCGCCAACCGCTCGGCGTAATCGCGTAGTTCCTGGACCGCGGTGGTCTCCCAGTGCTCGGGGCGCAGCATCGGTCCGATGTAGAAGATGTTGCCGGCGGCGCCACGCCCCCATGCACCCCTGAGCGCACCGTGCGCGTCGGTCGCAAGACCCAGGCCGAGCGGGTCGGGCACAGCCAGGCCTTGTGCCAGCAGTGAGCGCAGCAGGCGATCATGCGTGCGGCGGAGGTCGTAGTCGGGTCCGGTGCAATTGATGACGCGATCAACCAGCAGGCTCGTCGGGTTGCCGTCGCCCCTGGCGCGCCAGCTGACCCTGATCCGATCGCCGGCGTGCTGAAGTGCGCTCAGGCGACCGGCATGAATATGCAAATGCCCTGACTCGCGCAGCTTGCTGAGCGCTGCCCAGCTGCTCTGCGGGAGCCGGTGCCGATGCACGTCCCAGAAGCAGCGCACGTGTCGCAGGAACCGCTGTCGTTCGCTGTGCTGCAGGCGTTGCCACAGCGCCGGGGCCACGCCGCGAACGACTCCTACCGCTTCGCGCCAGTCGCCGTTGCGAAGCGCCAGATCGTGCGACAGTGCACGCGTGGCGCGCACCAGCTGCCGGATCGACAGTGACGCGGCTTGCAACAAAGGAGCGCTGTCATGCTCGTGATGGGTTTGCCGGAAAGATGTCTGGGGCGCAGGTAGCAGGCCGTGCCGTGAAATCGCGTGGATGCGGGCTCTGCCGCGCGCGGCCTGGCTGCCAGCAAGGACGATATCGGCCATGGTGAGGCCCGTGCCGACGATGAGCACTGTTTCATCAGCGCGGAATCTCGGCGGAGATTTCCACGGATTCTCGACATATCGCGCGCTGCCGAGCAGGGCTTCCGTACCGCGCAACCGAGCCGGAGGAGGATTGCCGAGGGCGAGGACCACGGCGTCGGCGTTCACGTGGCGCCCGTCTGCCAGGTGAACCTGCAGCACGCCATTACGGTGCGGGCGGTCGATCGCAATGGCTAAACCGCGGACGCGTTCCAGCCGCAGCTGCGCAGGCGCCGACAGCTCGGCGCTCGCCAGCGATGATTCAAGGTAGTCGCCGTAGAGCTCGCGGGGCAGAAAGTCCTCGGCGGTCGCATCCGGGATGGAGCGTTGCGCAAACTCCAGAAACTCCCCGGGGTCGGCGGAAGTCGCCGACATCCGGCCGGCGGGCACATTCAGCAGGTAGGGGTAGTGCCGCGCTGCGTAGGCGACACCGCGTGCGATCTGCCCCTGATCGATGAGCACGATGCGCAGCGGCCACCGCTGCGC
>DATBYD010000098.1:0-36957 GCA_036513855.1 Steroidobacteraceae bacterium
CGATGTGAAGCTCTCCAACGGCACACACTGGCAGCCGGAGAACTTCACCCGCCAGGTCTATGGGGCCGTGCCGGTGGTGCGCGCGCTCGCGGAGTCCTTGAATCTCGCCACCGTGGGGGTCGGGCTCGATGTTGGCGTGGCGAAGGTCACCCAGACACTTGAGCGCTTTGGACTGACGCAGCCGCCGCCGCAGGTGCCGGCGATGCTGCTGGGAGCGGTGGAGGTGACGCCGCTGGAGGCCGCGCAGCTTTTCAACGGCCTTGCCAACGGTGGCTTTCATAACCCGCTGCGCGCCGTGCTGGCCGTGGTCAGCGCCGAGGGCAAGCCGCTCAAGGCCTTCCCACTGCAGGTCACGCAGGTGGCAACCCCGGAGGCGATGTATCAATTGAATCGCATGCTGGTGCTGGTGATGGATCATGGCACCGGACGCTCGGCGCGCGCGCTGTTGCCGCCCTCGCTGGTGGTGGCCGGAAAATCCGGGACTTCCTCGGACTATCGTGACAGCTGGTTCGCCGGCTTCTCCGGCAGCCACCTGGTGGTGGTGTGGGTGGGCTACGACGACAACGAGCCCACCGGTTTTACCGGTTCGGCGGGCGCGTTGCCGGTGTGGGCGCACGTCATGGCAGAGCTTCCCACCAACTCCTGGAACGCGCCGATGCCCGAGTCACTCGCCGAGGTACACATCGAGTATCCCACCGGGCTGCGGGCGGTTCCCGGCTGCGCCCAGGATATCGTGGCCATCGCGGTGCCGGGAGGGGCGGTGCTGCCGGCCAAACCCGGCTGTGGTTTCCCGGACAGCCCGAGCCCCGCCAGCACCCTGATCGAGAAGGCGCAGCAGTGGCTGCACCAGCTGACGCACTGACCCTATCATGCGGCGCGTGAACCACGCCCTCTCGCTGACCGTGCTGATCGCCCTCGCCCTGTCGGGCTGCACGCTCGCCGGTCCCTCGCCGGGGGGTTCCCCATCACCCGCAGGCGGGGCCGCCGGACCGAACGCGCCTCCGGCGGAGACCGCCCCGCCGGCGCAGGCCCCGCCCGCCCCCCCGCGGCAGTTTCGCGTCGGAGCCGCGGCCGCCACCCTGGTCGAGCAGGCGCACCGGCAGGCCGCCGGTGGCGACTATGTGGCGGCGACCGCAACGCTTGAGCGGGCGCTGCGGATCGAGCCGGACAATCCTTTGCTGTGGCTGGAACTCGGTCGGGTGCGCCTGAGCGAGAACAACCCGGCCCAGGCAGATGCCATGGGCAGGAAGGCCCTCGCGCTCGCCACCGGCGATCCGTCCGCACAGGCTTCCGCGTGGCGCCTCATCGCCGAGGCGCAGCGCGCGCTCGGCCGCAACCCCGAGGCGGCGGACGCAGAGCGCCATGCCGCGGGGCTCGCAACGCACTGAACGGCCCAGCGCTCGCGCGCCGCCAGGCGCGCGCAGAAACGCTGCGGCGTGCTACCGTGCGCGGCGAGCGCGAAGGGGAGCAACATGCGAATACTGATTGCGGCGGCCGCCGTACTGGCCTCGACGGGGGCGCTGGCCGACACAACAACCCGCTACAGCATTGTCTTTTTTGGGCACACGGCCGGCGCGCAGGTGACCACCGTGCATGCCGATGGACAGGTCGATGTGGACTACGGCTACAAGGAGAACGGTCGCGGGCCCGACCTCAAGGAGCAGGCGACCTACTCGAGCGATGGCGCGCTGACGTCCCTGAAGGTTACCGGCAAGTCCACCTTCGGCGCCCCGATCGATGAGTCGTTCGCCGTCAAGGGCGGCCGCGCGCAGTGGCGCTCACTCGCCGATCACGGCAGTGTCACCTTGTCGGCACCGGCGGCCTATGTGCCGAACGACAGCAGCTTCGAGCCCGTCGCGGCCTTCGTGCGCCAGGCGCTGCGCCAGCCGCAGGGCAAGATCGCCGCTCTGCCGGGGGGTGAGCTCACGGTGACCAAGGTGCTCGACAGCACCGTGAAGGATGGCGAGCGCTCCGAAGTGGTGAGTCTCTACGCCATCATCGGAGTCGACACGCGCCCGGATTTCATCTGGCTCACGGCCGATGCGAACGCGAAGTTCTTCGCCCTCATCGTTCCCGGACTCGTGCGGGTCATCGAAGAGGGCCGCGAGGGGCAGGGCGCCGAGCTTGAACGGCTGCAGGTTGAGGCCGAGCGGGCGCGGCTGCACGAGCTCGCCGCGCAACTGGCGCACCACGTGGCAGGCCCCATCCTGATCCGCAACGTGCGCGTGTTCGATGCCGAGCATGCGAATCTTCTGCCCGTCCAGGATGTGTACGTCTACAAGGATCGCATCGCCGCGCTCTATCCGGCCGGCTCGCTGGCGCGCGAGGCGGGCACGGTGATCGAGGGCGGCGGGCGCGTGCTGATGCCGGCCCTGTTCGACATGCATGCGCACGAGGACGCCTGGAATCTGGTGCTGCAGATCGGTGGCGGGGTGACCACCAGCCGCGACATGGGCAACAACAACGCGCGGCTGCAGCAGATCATCTCCGAGGTCGATGCCGGGCAGACCTTAGGCCCGCGCATCATTCCGTGCGGCTTCATCGAGGGGGACAGTCCCTATTCGGCCAACAACGGCATCAAGGTGAAGGATCTGCAGGGCGCCAAGGATGCGGTCGAGTGGTACGCACAGCATGGCTACCGCCAGATCAAGATCTACAACTCCTTCCACCCCGAATGGGTGGCAGAGACCGCAGCATTGGCGCACCAGCGCGGCATGCGCGTCAGCGGACACGTGCCGGCCTTCATGAGCTCGGCGGAAGCGATCCGGGCCGGCTACGACGAGATCCAGCACATCAACCAGCTCATGCTGATGTTCTTCGTCGGTCCCAAGGACGACACGCGCACACTCGCGCGCTTTTATCTGCTCGCCGACCATGCCTACGCGCTGGATCTGTCCTCGCAGCCGGTGCTGGATCTGGTCGCCCTCATGAAGGAGCACGCTACGGTGCTCGATACCACCCTCACCGCCTTCGAGGGCAACTTCACGCAGTTGCAGGGCGAGATCGACCCCAGCTACGCGGCCGCGGCCGATCACGTGCCGGTCGCGGTGCGGCGCGGCTGGCTCGAGAACTCGATGAATGTCACGGCCAAGAATGCCGCGACCTACCGCGCCTCCTACGACAAGATGGTGAAGTTCGTCGGTCAGCTGTACCGCGCGGGCGTGCCGCTCGAGGCGGGCACCGATAGCATCGCAGGCTTCACCCTGCATCGGGAGCTGGAGCTGTATGTGCGGGCGGGTCTCACCCCGGCGCAGGCCCTGCAGATCGCCACCTGGAACGGCGCCCGCTTCACCGGACGTCTCGCGGAACTGGGCTCCATCGAGCCGCGCAAGCGCGCCGACCTCATCCTGGTGGACGGCGATCCCACCCAGAACATCAGCGACATCCGCCGCATCAGCCTGGTGATGAAGGACGGGGTGGTTTACTTCCCCGCCGAGGTTTATGAGGCGGTCGGGGTCAAGCGCTTCGCCGATCCGCCGGCCATGCATCCGGCAACTCCCTAAAGGAGGCTCAGGCAGTGCCGCCTGCCCTAAGGAGGGCGGGCTTATTTCTTGCGGGCTGCGCGTTCAGCGCGCGCGGCGCGGTTGGCCGCCACCGCGGCGCGGATGAGTTGCCGGAAGGCGGCTTCCTTGATCTTCTGCCCTTCGCGCAGGTCGATCGCGCGCCGCGTGCTGCCCTCCAGGCTGGAATTGAACAGCTTGTTCGGGTCTTTGAGGGCCGCTCCGCGGGCGAAGGTGAGCTTCACGACTTCCTTGTACGATTCCCCGGTGCAGACGATACCGTCATGGGACCACACCGGGGTTCCCCGCCATTTCCACTCCTCCTGGATATCGGGGTCGGCAGCGTGGATGAGCTGACGAACACGGGCGAGCGTCGCGCCGCGCCAGTCCGCCAGCTCCTTAATCCGCCGGGTGATGTTCGCCGAAGCGGCCTCGGCCTCGGCGTCGCTTGTCGGTTTCATGGTCTTTGCGAGCCTTCGTTTCGCCAGCCGGCCGTATTCCGGCAGGGAAAAGCATAGCCCGGCAGGCACGGCGCGGGCAGGGCGGTGGCACAGGCCCTGGGGAAGGAGCCGCCACAGGATGCGCAGGCGTTCCGCCCCGCCGGCGGGCTTGCGCCCCGCCATCCTGCCCCCTAAACTTGCGGTTACTCATCGAGACCGGCTGAGGGATAAGGCCCTTAGACGCCGGGGCAACCGCCAGGCTTAACCACCCTGGAAAGGTGCCAACTCCTGCGACATGGCGTAAAGCCGGTGTCGACAGATGAGCGGTTAGCGTGGCCCTAGAGGATGCGAAGGCATCCGAAGGGATGGACGCGACAAGTCTGCCCAGCTCTGGGTGGACACGCTCCGCAGGGATCCGGTGAGACTGATCGACAGTCACGCGGAGCATCCTGTGAGTAAAGTCCCCGACCCTATCGCCCCCTGGGAGCCGGCCTGCAAAAGCGGCGCGAGCCAGATCACGCGCACCGTGCGCGCCGGCATCGAGTGCGACGATGACAGCGGCTGCGTCGTGCCGCCGTTGCACCTGACCTCGACCTTCGCGTTCCGCGCCTTCGGCGAGAAGCGCGCCTACGACTACACCCGCTCGGGCAACCCGACGCGCGACCTTCTGGGTTCAGCGCTGGCGGAACTGGAACAGGGAGCGGGAGCTGTGGTCACGGCCAGCGGCATGGCGGCCATCACGGTCGTCGGCTATCTGGTGCCGGTGGGTGGGCGCATCGTGGCACCGCATGACTGCTACGGCGGCACCTATCGGCTGTTCGAGGCGTGGCGGCGCCGCGGCGAGCGGCAGGTGGAGTTCATCGACTTCGGCGACGAGGCGGCCGTGCGTGCCGCGCTGTCGCGGCCGGCCGCGCTGGTGTGGATCGAGACACCGAGCAATCCGCTGCTGCGCATCACCGACATCGCAGCCGTCGCGAGGCTCGCCCATGCCGGCGGCGCCGTGGTCGCGGTGGACAACACCTTCCTGTCTCCTGCCTGGCAGCAGCCCCTGACACTGGGGGCGGACCTGGTGGTGCACTCCACCACCAAATACCTGAACGGTCACAGCGATGTGGTCGGCGGGGCGGTCATCGCCAGGGAGCCGGCCCTGCACGAAGAGCTGGTGTGGTGGGCGAATTGCCTCGGCCTCACCGGCGCGCCGTTCGACAGTTTTCTCACCCTGCGCGGGCTGCGCACGCTGCACGCGCGCCTGGATCATCACGCCCGCAACGCGCACGCACTGGCGCACTGGCTCGACGAGCAGCACAACGTGAAACGGGTGTGGTACCCGGGCCTTGCCTCCCACCCGGGCCATGAACTCGCCAAGCGCCAGCAGCGCGGCTTTGGCGCGGTGGTGACGCTCGAGATCGAGGGCGGTCACGATGCCGTGCGCGCATTCGTCGGCGACTTAAGCTGCTTCTCGCTCGCGGAGTCGCTCGGCGGGGTGGAGAGTCTGATCGCGCATCCGGCCACCATGACGCATGCGGCGATGGATCCGGCCGCCCGTGAGCGCGCGGGCCTCGCTGAGGGTCTGATGCGCCTGTCGATCGGCATCGAGGGGTTGGAGGATCTGCGCGCCGATCTTCAGCGCGCCCTCACGCGTGCGGCGAGCGTGCTGCCGGTGCGTACTTTCAGCCGCATCGCCGCAGCCTGCTGAGCACGGCATCGCCGGCCGCGCGGGTAGAGAGTGCCGCCGTGCCGGCCGCGACCAGGTCTGCGGTTCGCGCACCCAAGCTGAGCGCCTCCTCGACCGCGCGCTCGAGCGCGCTTGCTTCCGCGCCAAGTCCGAGCGAATGGCGCAGCAGCAGCGCGACCGAGAGGATGGTGCCGTAGGGATTGGCGATGCCGCGGCCGGCGATGTCGGGCGCGGAGCCGTGGATCGGCTCGTAGATCCCGCGCCGTCCCTCACCGAGGGATGCCGAAGGCAGCAGGCCGAGCGAGCCTGCCAGCATGGCCGCCTCATCGGTCAGGATGTCGCCGAACATGTTCTCGGTGACCAGCACGTCGAAGTCCTTCGGGCGGCGGATCAGGTGCATGGCCGCCGAATCCACCAGCATGTGCTCGAGCCTGATCGCGGGGAACTCTGCGCTGATGACTCGCTGCGTCACCTCGCGCCACAGGCGCGAGGTCTCGAGCACGTTCGACTTGTCGATGGAGGTCAGCCGTTTGCGCCGCGCGGCGCTTAAGGTGGCGGCGATGCGCACGATGCGCTCGATCTCAGGCACCGTGTAGCGGCACAGGTCGCTGGCGCTTAACGCATCGCGGTGCTTTTCCCCGAAATAGATCCCGCCGGTCAGCTCGCGCACGAACACGAGGTCAACGCCCTGGACGATGTCGGCCTTGAGCGTCGAGGCATCGGCGAGCGCCGCATGCACCTTCACCGGACGAAGATTGGCGAAGGTGCCAAGCTCCTTGCGCAGGCGCAAGAGTCCCGCCTCCGGGCGCAGCGGCGCATCCGGTGCCGACCACTTCGGTCCGCCGATCGCGCCCAGCAGCACCGCATCGGCGCCAAGACACGCTGCAAGCGTCGCCTGCGGTAGCGGATCGCCGTGAGCCTCGATGGCGGCGCCGCCGAAGGGCAGGGCGGTGAGGGTAATCTCGTGTCCGAAGATCTGCGCGACGGCATTAAGGCAGCGCACGCCCTCGGCGATCACCTCGGGGCCGACGCCATCGCCGGCCAGCACCGCCACCTGCGCCCTCATGCGCGGTGACGTTCGTAGGCGTCGATCTGAGCGCGGCGCGCGAGGAGAAACCCGAGCTCATCGAGCCCCTCGAGCAGGCAGTGGCGCGCGAAGGGCTCGAGCGGGAAGTTAACGCTTGCGCCATCGGGCAGCGTCAGCGTGGCGCTCGCCACGTCGAGCGTCAGCTCGACACCCGGGTGAGCGATCAGCCAGTCATTGGTGGTCTCATCGACCACCACCGGCAAAAGACCGTTCTTCAGCGAGTTGTTGCTGAAGATGTCGGCGATCTCGCTGGAGATGACGGCGCGAAACCCGTAGTCGATGAGCGCCCAGGGTGCATGCTCGCGCGAGGAACCGCAGCCGAAGTTGCGGCCCGCCACCAGGATGCGGCCGGAGGCCTGCGGCTGGTTGAGCGGGAAGTCCGCGCGCAGCGCGTGGTGCTCATCGTAGCGGCGGTCTTCGAACAGGTGCGCTCCGAGTCCATGGCGTGTGGTCGTGGTCAGAAAGCGCGCCGGGATGATCTGGTCGGTATCGATGTTGGTACTCGGCAGCACCACGGTGCGGGAGGTCAGGCTCGTGAAGGGTTGCATCGCGCGCCTTACATCAGTTCGCGCGGATCGGTGATGCAACCGCGCACGGCGCAGGCCGCCGCGGTCAGCGGGCTCGCCAGCAGCGTGCGCGCGCCGACCCCCTGGCGCCCCTCGAAGTTGCGGTTGGAGGTGCTGACGCAGTACTGCCCGCGGCCCACCATATCCCCGTTCATGCCCAGACACATCGAGCAGCCCGACTCGCGCCACTCGGCGCCGGCCTCGAGAAACACCCGGTCGAGTCCCTCGGCCTCGGCGGCGCGCTTGACCTGCTGGGAGCCTGGCACCACCAGCATGGTGAGCCCCTTGGCGATGTGCCGCCCGCGCAGCAGCGTTGCGGCGCTGCGCAGGTCCGACAGCCGCGCGTTGGTGCAGCTGCCGAGGAAGACCACGTTGACCTTCTGATCCTTGATCGCGTCCCCGGCGTTAAGCCCCATGTAGGCGAGCGCGCGATCGAAGGCCGCATCTCCCGAGCGCGCCGGGATGTGCCCGTCAATCGGGATCACCATGCCGGGATTGGTTCCATAGGTGATCATGGGCGCAACCGCCGTGGCGTCGATGAACACTTCGCGGTCGAAGAGCGCGCCCTGATCGCTCGGCAGCGCCCGCCAGCCGGCGAGCGCGCGCTCCCAGGCCGCCCCCGCCGGTGCGCGCGGGCGCCCCGCCAGGTAGGCGAAGGTCGTTTCATCCGGGGCGATCATGCCGGCGCGCGCGCCCGCCTCGATCGACATGTTGCACACGGTCATGCGCTCGTCCATGTCGAGTGCGCGGATGGTCTCGCCGCGATACTCGATCACATGTCCGGTGCCGCCGGCGACGCCGAGGCGCCCGATGATGCTCAGGATCAGATCCTTGGCGCCGACGCCCCGGTCGAGCTCACCCGCCACCTCGATCGAGAGCGTGCGCGGTTTTCTTTGCAGCAGGCACTGCGTGGCGAGCACGTGGCCGACCTCGGTGCTGCCGATGCCGAAGGCGAGAGCGCCCAGGGCGCCGTGGGTACTGGTATGGCTGTCGCCGCACACGATGGTCTGGCCCGGCTGCGACAGCCCGAGCTCCGGTCCGATGACGTGCACGATGCCGCGCTGCGCGTGTCGCAGCGCCAGAAGCTCGATGTTGAACTGTGCGCAGTTACGCTCGAGCTCCGCCACCTGGCGGGCCGCCGAGTCAATGGTGATCGGCGCACCGCCGAACACCTGCTCGGTGTGCGTCGGGGTCGAGTGGTCCATGGTCGCGAGCGTGCGCTCGGGACAGCGCACCGGCAGGCCGCGCTCGCGCAGCACGTGGAAGGCCTGGGGGGAGGTGACCTCGTGCAGCAGGTGCAGGTCGACGTACAGCACCGCCGGCGCCGTGGCGCTCTCGGGGCTGACCTCGTGGCGCTGCCAGACCTTGTCGAACAGGGTTTGCGGTGTCATCAGCCTGCAGCGGCCGCCTTCGGCTGCGTCATGTCGACGTAGTCGAGCCAGCCCCACTTGTCCTCGGTCTTGCCCGAGAACAGGCCGTAAAACGCCTTCTGCAGCGTCTCGGTCACCGGTCCTACCTTGCCCGTGCCGACGTTGATGCGATCCACCGAGCGGATCGGCGTGACCTCCACCGCCGTACCGGTAAAGAACGCCTCGTCGGCGAGGTACAGAAGCTCGCGCGGCAGGGCGGCCTCGCGCACCTCGATGCCGCGCTCGCGCGCCAGGCGCATGATCGTGTCGCGGGTGAGGCCGCCCAGGACCGAGTGGGCGAGCGATGGCGTCAGCAGCACCCCGTCCTTCACCAGGAACAGGTTCTCGCCCGAGCCCTCGCTTAAGAGGCCGTCGGGGCTCAGGCCGATGCCTTCGGCAAACCCCAGGCGGCGCGCTTCGGCGGCGATCAGCTGGCTCGACAGGTAGTTGCCGCCGGCCTTGGCGAGCGCGGGCAGCGTGTTGGGCGCGACGCGGTTCCAGGAGGAGATGCACACATCGACGCCGGCCTCCTCGCTGTCGTGGCCGAGGTAGCGTCCCCATTCCCAGGCCGCCACGGCCACATCCGTCGGCGGATCGTTCTTGGGGCTGACGCCGATCTCGCCGTAGCCCCGGAAGGCCACCGGGCGGATATAGGCGCCGCGCTTCAAGCCATTGGCGCTGATCACCTGCCGGCAGGCCTCGTTCACCCCCTCGGCAGTGAAGGGCATGTTGAGGCGGTAGATCCGCGCCGAGTCGAACAAGCGGCGCGTGTGGTCGCGCAGGCGAAAGATCGCCACCCCGCGCGGGGTCTCGTAGGCGCGCACGCCCTCGAAGATCGAGGAGCCGTAGTGCAGGGCGTGCGAGAGCACGTGCACCGTGGCCTTCTCCCAGGGCACCAGCTTGCCGTTGAACCAGATGAACTGAGTGGCGGGAATCGGCATTGCGGCTCCTTACGCGGACGTGGCGGCCGCGCGCTCCTCACGTGCGCGCGCACCCGCCTGCGCCAGCTCGATGCGATTGATCACCTCGAGGAACGCGCGCGTGCCCGACTCGACGATATTGGTGCTCACGCTCGCGCCCCGGTAGTGCTTGTGATTGTACTCCACGTACACGCGCGCCTCGCCCTGGGCGTCCTCGCCCTCGGACACGGCCTGCACCTCGAACTTGCGCAGCACCACCGCGATCCCGGTGGCCGACTCGATCGCCTTGAACGCCGCATCCACCGGTCCATCCCCGCTCGCGCTGCGCTCCACGTGCCGCCCGTCACTGTGCTCCAGGTGCACCGTGGCGCGCGCGATCGCCCCGCTCTTGGTCTCGGTGGTGAGCTCGAGCAGCCGCCAGGGGCCGGCGGCTGAGCCTTCCGCACGCAGCACCAGGGCCTCGATGTCCCCGTCGAACAGCTCGGTCTTCTTGTCGGCGAGCGCCTTGAACTCCTCGAAGATGCGGTTGAACTCGAGCTCATCGAGCTCAAAGCCCAGCGCCTGCACCCGCTCGCGGAACGCATGGCGGCCGCTGTGCTTGCCGAGCACCAGGTGGCTCCTCGACAGCCCCACTTCCTCGGGACGCATGATCTCGTAGGTCGAGTGGTGCTTGAGCATGCCGTGCTGGTGGATGCCGCTCTCGTGCGCGAAGGCGTTCTCGCCCACGACCGCCTTGTTGCGCGGGATCGGCATGCCGGTGATGCTCGAGATGAGCCGCGAGGTCGGGTAGAGGCGGCTGCTGTTGATGCCGGTGGTGACGTTGAAGAAGGCCGCGCGCGTCTTCAGTGCCATCACCACCTCCTCGAGCGAGCAGTTGCCGGCGCGCTCGCCGATGCCGTTGATGGTGCATTCGACCTGGCGGGCGCCCGCCACCACCGCGGTCAGGCTGTTGGCCACCGCCATGCCTAAGTCATCGTGACAGTGCACCGACAGTCGCACCCCATCGATGCCGCGCACGTTCTTGCGCAGGTAGCGGAACAGCTCCGCGAACTCATCCGGCACGGTGTAGCCGACGGTGTCGGGGATATTGACGGTGGTGGCGCCGGCGCCGATGGCGACCTCGACCACCTGGGCGAGAAACTCAAGCTCGGTGCGCGAGGCGTCTTCGGGGGAGAACTCCACGTCCGCGCACAGCGCGCAGGCGCGCGCCACGCCTTCCGCGCACAGGCGCAGGATCTCATCCTGCGCCATGTTGAGCTTGTACTGGCGGTGGATGGCGCTGGTGGCGAGGAACACGTGGATGCGCTGGCGCGCGGCGCCGCAAAGCGCGCGCGCGGCGAGCTCGATGTCATCCGCGTTGCAGCGCGCCAGGCCGCACACGATGGGGCCCTGCACCTCGCGGGCCACCGCGGCGACGCTGTCGAAGTCCCCGCGCGATGCGGCCGGGAAGCCCGCCTCGATGACATCCACGCCAAGCTCGGCGAGCGCGCGCGCCACGCGCAGCTTCTCGGGCGCGGTCATGCTGCAGCCGGGGGACTGTTCCCCATCGCGCAGCGTGGTGTCGAAGATCAAGACTCGATCAGGATTTGCACTCATGGGGTTGCCTCTCAGGCACGTTTCTCCTGCAGCCACGGCATGCGCGCGCGCAACGTGGCGCCGACCTTCTCGATCTGGCGGTCCATGTCCTCGCGCAGCAGCTTGTGGTAGTTCGCCTTGCCCTGCTCGTTCTCGCGGATCCACTGGCGCGCGAACTTGCCGCTCTGCACTTCCTTCAGCACCTTGCGCATCTCGTTCTTCACCCGCTCGTTGACGATGCGCGGCCCGCGGGTGAGATCCCCGTACTTGGCCGTCTCGCTGATGAACTGGTGCATCTTGGCAAGTCCACCCTCGTGCAGCAGGTCGACGATCAGCTTCAGCTCGTGCAGGCATTCGTAGTAGGCCACTTCCGGCTGATAGCCCGCCTCCACCAGCGTTTCGAATCCCTTGACGACCAGCTCCGTCGCCCCGCCGCACAGCACCGCCTGCTCGCCGAACAGATCCGTCTCGGTCTCTTCCGCGAAGCTGGTTTCCAGCACCCCGCCGCGCGTGCCGCCGATGCCGTGGGCGTAGGCGAGCGCACGGGCGTGCGCCTTGCCGGTGGCATCCTGCGCGACCGCGAGCAGACACGGCACGCCGCGTCCCTGCTGATACTGGCGCCGCACCAGATCGCCGGGGCCCTTGGGCGCGATCAGCACCACGTCGAGCTTTTTGGGCGGCTTGATCTGGCGGAAGTGCACGTTGAAGCCGTGCGCGAACAGCAGCGTCGCACCGGCCTTGATGCCCTTGCGGATGTCCTGGTAGAGCGCCTTCTGGGCGGTGTCGGGCACCAGCATGGCGATGAGGTCGGCTCCGGCCACCGCGGCCTGCGGCTCAGCCACCGCCACTCCTTCGCGCTTGGCCTTCTTCCAGCTGGCGCCGCCCTTTCTCACCCCGACCACGACATCAAAGCCTGAGTCCTTCAGGTTGAGCGCGTGCGCGCGCCCCTGGCTGCCGTAGCCGAGGATGGCGATACGGGCGCCCTTGAGGGCCTTCTTGTCGACGTCTTTCTGCGAATACAGCCTCATCGCCATCACTCCTCCAGCCTTCTTCCGAAACGCATAAAAAACCCCGCAGCGGCGTTGAGCCGGTGCGGGGTTTTGGTGTCTTCTTTCGCTCGTGCCTGGTGCTGATCAGGCGTTCGCGACTGCCCCGCACTGTGCCCCGCTAAGGAGCAGAGCCAGGGGCAGGACAGCCAGCAGCGGCCGCCGCGCGATTTCAAGCGCTGCGTCGAGGGGGGCCGTGGTTGCCTTGGCTGTCATGGTGCGAACAAATCTGATCCGCCGATGTGAGCACACGGGCGGCGGAGTTGTCAACGAAGCCTTGGGGGCCTGTCAGGGAGCGTTTAAGCTGGCGCGCGTGCCAGAAGGCTCCCCGGTCAGACCCAGCGCGCTCGCGGAAGGCAGTTTCCGTCGCGAGATCCTGCCGTGGGGGCTTTTGGGTCTGGCGCTCGGCCTGGTCGAGGGGGCGACCGCCGCGGTGCTCGTCAAGCAGCATTTCGCCGGCGTCGCCCCGCCGGTGGCGGTCAATATCGCCGTGGCGCTGGTCTCGGGCGCGCCCGCCTTCTCCAACGTGTTGAGTTTCATGTGGGCCAACATCGCGCACGGGCGGGCGCGGGTGCGGCTCATCGTCGCGCTGCAGGCCGCCTTCGCGCTCACCGTGGGCTGCGTGTGCCTCGCCTCGCGCGCCACCGGCGGGCTCATCGTGACGGTGCTTTCGGTGATCGCAGCACGGCTACTGTGGGGCGGCATCCTCACGGTGCGCGCGGCGGTGTGGACGGCGAACTACCCGCGCAACGTGCTCGCGCGCATCACCGGCCGCATCGTGGTCGTAAATTCGATCGCGGTGGCCGTGTCGGCGGCCCTGGTCGGCTGGGTGCTCGAGGCCAAGGCGCTCGATGCGCGCTGGCTCTACGGCGGCGGCGCGCTCGCCGGACTGCTCGGGGCGTGGCTGTACCGCGCCACGCGTGTGCGGCGGCAATTTCAGCTGCTCGCGGCAGAGGCGGCGAGCGGGGCGATGAGCAAGCCATTCAGCCTGAGGATGGTGATGAGCATCCTCAAGGAGGACGAAAGCTACCGCGAGTACATGCTGTGGATGGGCATCTTCGGCGGCGGCAGCCTCATGCTCACCGCCATACTGGTGCTGGTGTTCTCCGAGCAGCTGCACCTCAGCAGCGCGGTGCAGATCGCGCTGCTCGCGGTGGTGCCGCTCATCACGCAGCCGCTGTTCATGCCCGCCTGGGCGCGCCTGTTCGATGGCTCGCACGTGCTTCGTTACCGCTCGCGCCAGGGCTGGGCGATCGTGCTGGCGAGCGCGGCGCTGTGCGCCGGCACCTGGAGTGGCCTCATGATGCTTTTGTGGATCGGCGCGGTGCTGCTGGGTGCCGCTCAGGCGGGTGCTAACCTTGGCTGGAATCTCGGGCACAATGACTTCGCCTCGATCGGCCGCGCGCAGCACTACATGGGCGTGCATGTCACGCTCACCGGAGTGCGGGGCGGACTGGCGCCGCCGGCGGGCGTTATGGCCTACATGGGGCTGCAGGCGTGGCGCCACGGGGCAGGTGAGCTCGCCTTGCTGCTGCCGCTCGCCATGACGGCCATCGGGGCACTGGGTTTTCGGCGCATGAGCCTTGCGCTGGAGGGGGCTGGTGAAAAAAAGACCTGACCCGCGAGCGAACTCGCGGGTGGTGATGGACGGGGTGAAGCAGGCGCCCGCGCGGGCGATGCTGCGCGCGACCGGCTTTCGCGACGAGGACTTCGCCAAGCCGCAGATCGGGGTCGCCTCGACCTGGAGCAACGTCACGCCCTGCAACATGCACATCGGGGAACTCGCGCGCGAGGCCGCCGCGGGCGTGGATGCGGCCGGCGGCAAGAGCGTGCTGTTCAACACCATCACGGTGTCGGACGGCATCTCGATGGGTACGCCCGGGATGCGCTACTCGCTCATCTCGCGCGAGCTCATCGCCGACTCGATCGAAACGGTGGTGGGGGCGGCGGGCTTTGATGGGTTCGTGGCGCTCGGCGGCTGCGACAAGAACATGCCCGGCTGCGCGATGGCCATGGCGCGGCTGAATCGCCCGTCGATATTCGTGTACGGGGGCACCATTCGTCCCGGAACGAAGCGACGCGACATCATTAGTGTATTTGAGGCGGTGGGGGCCCATGCGGCCGGGAAGCTCTCGGATGAGGGACTGCTGGAAATCGAGCGCACGGCCATTCCGGGCCCCGGGAGCTGCGGCGGCATGTACACGGCGAACACGATGGCGTCCGCAATCGAGGCCTTGGGCTTGTCCTTACCCGGCAGCTCCGCGCAGGAGGCGGTCGGGGAGGACAAGCGTTCGGACTGCCGCCGTGCCGGGGAGGCGCTGGTGCGGCTGGTGCGCGAGGGCCTGCGGCCGCGCGACATTCTCACCCGCAAGGCCTTCGAGAACGCCATTACGGTCGTCATCGCGCTTGGCGGCTCGACCAACGCGGTGCTGCACCTGCTCGCGATCGCCCACGATGCGGGCGTGCGTCTGAGCCTGGATGACTTCACGCGCGTCGGACGGCGCGTGCCGGTGCTGGCGGACCTGAAGCCGAGCGGGCGCTACCTTATGTCAGAACTGGTGGCCATCGGCGGCATACAGCCGCTCATGAAAATGCTGCTGGCCGGCGGACTGCTGCACCCGCAGTGCCTGACGGTCACCGGGCACACGTTGCAGGAGAATCTTGAAAACGCACCCATGTATATGAGCGGTCAGGACATTGTCCACCCGCTCGCGGCGCCGCTGAAGAAGGACAGCCATCTCGTGGTGCTGTACGGGAATCTGGCGCCGGAGGGGGCGGTCGCCAAGATCACGGGCAAGGAAGGCGAGCGCTTCGAGGGGCGGGCGCGGGTGTTTCAGGGCGAGGAGCGTGCCACCGCGGCGATCCTTTGCGGGCGCGTGCGGGCAGGGGACGTCGTGGTGATCCGCGGCGAGGGCCCGCGCGGCGGCCCGGGCATGCGCGAGATGCTCAGCCCGACGAGCGCCATCAGCGGTTTGGGCCTCGGCGACAAGGTCGCGCTGATCACCGACGGGCGCTTCTCGGGCGGCAGTCACGGCTTTGTGGTCGGACATATTTCGCCCGAGGCCGCGCTCGGCGGACCGATCGGCCTGTTGCGCAGCGGGGATCGCGTCGTGATCGATGCGCTCAGGCGCGAAATCCGGGTCGAGCTGCCCTCGGCGGAGCTGCGGCGGCGCCGCGCGGCCTGGAAGCCGGCACGGCCGGCCGCACTGACCGGCGTGCTCGCCAAGTACGCCCATCTGGTGGGGAGCGCCTCGCGCGGGGCGGTGACTCAGGCGATACAGTCACGTCGGCGTGGTTCTTGAGCTTGCGCCGCAGTTGTCAGTGCACAGGTCAGCGGTTACAGTTCGCCGCAGCATTCGCCGTTTTGCGCAAGCGTGCGAATACCGTCCGGGGGGATTTTACCAATACAGCCGCGCCCTCGGCCGCATGGCCAGGCGCGCCAATGAGTATGATGCTGAAGGAGTCCGCTCGGGCGCTGCAGCCGACGGACCAGAGGTTCCGGGTCCTTCGGGATGAGGGCAACGAAAAATACGCTGGTTTGCTGCCGCTCACGGGCCTGGTGTGTTCAGACAAGTCACGATTAAAAACACATGGCTGCCTACGTACACGATACCCAATTCTTTACACGGCGCACCGCCGTGCTCGTCGCCATCGTCGCCCTGCACCTGTTCATTCTGTGGGCGCTCGCCACCGGCCTTGCGCGCAAGGCGATCGAGGTGCTCGCGCCTCCGATCCAGACCGACATCGTCCAGGAAGAGAAAACCAAATCCGAGCCGCCGCCGCCGCCGCCGCCTGAGATGCAGAAGCAGGTGGTGGAAGTACCGCCGCCGGATATCAACATCGCGATGCCCGAAGCCGGCCCTTCCACCACCGCCATTACCGCCGTGGCCGCGCAGCCGCATGCTCCGGCGCCGCCCCATCCCGCCGCGCCGGGTGTGCCGGTCAAATTCAAGCCGCTCGATACGGATGGGTTCTACCCCGACGCCTCGCGCCGCCTGAGCGAGGAGGGCACCGCGACCATTCACGTGTGCGTGAATGCCGGCGGCAAGATCTCCGAGGCTCCGACCGTTACCGCCACCTCGGGCCATGACCGGCTCGACCAGGGTGCCGTCTCCTACGCGAAGGCCTTGCATTACACCCCGCAGATGGATGATGGCAAGCCGGTCGACGGCTGCATCAATTTCCGCGTCAAGTTTTCACTGCGCTGATTTGTCCGCACGCCGCGCCGTACAAGTGCGGTTCTTTATGTTTCGAGGATAACTATGGAAAACCAAGCCACCACCACCGTCTCAAATCCTTACGGCCTTGCCGCTCTCTGGGCCGGCGGCGATATCATCGCCCGCTCGGTCCTCATTCTGCTGCTCATCATGTCGCTTGCGTCCTGGTACGTGATGCTCACGAAGCTGTGGGATCAACGCAAGCTCAGGAAATCTGCACGAGTTGTCGAGAAGCAGTTCTGGACCGCGCCCTCGGTCAAGGACGGCGTCGATCGACTGAAGAAGGGCGATGACTTCCGCGGCATCGCCGAAGACGGCCTGCGTGCGGCGTCCCATCACGATGGCCGCCTCACCGACCGCATCGACCTGAACGAGTGGATCACCATGTCGTTGCAGCGCTCGACCGATGGGGTGAACAGCCAGCTCAACAAGGGGCTGGGACTTCTCGCCACGGTCGGCTCCACGGCACCCTTCGTGGGTCTGTTCGGCACGGTGTGGGGCATTCTGAACGCGCTGGTGGGCATCGGTATCGCCGGCCAGGCGAGCATCGACAAGGTGGCAGGCCCGGTCGGTGAGGCGCTCATCATGACCGCCATCGGCCTGTTCGTCGCGGTGCCGGCGGTCATGGGATACAACTGGCTGCTCGGCCGCAACAAGCTGCTGCAGGATGCGCTGCGCAACTTCGCCAGCGACCTGCAGGCCTATCTGGTGGGCGGCGTTCGCGTGGGTGCCGAGGGCACTTCCTCGGGTATGGGTGGTGCGCGTCCGGCGGCGGCAAAGGCCGCGCCGGTGAAGTAGCGTTGGGCTGCGCGTGGCTTGGCCGGGGCGGGGTGCCGCGTGGCACCCTCAGTCCCGTTAGCGAAGCTTTGCATCTTGAGGAGTAGCCGATCATGTCCATGAGTGTCGGAGAAGAACCGGGCGGGGCAATTGCCAGCATCAACACCACGCCGCTGGTGGACGTGATGCTGGTGCTCTTGATCATCTTTTTGATCACCATCCCGGTCATCAACAAGACCGTGAAGGTCGATCTGCCCAAGGCCGTCAACATCCCCACGCAGACCAAGCCTGAGAACATCACCATCGCGGTCGACAAGGCCGGCACGATCTACTGGAACGACAAGCGGGTTGCCGATAAAAACGAGCTGCTCGCCCTCATCGAGGCGTCGGCGGTGAAGAAGCCGCAGCCGGAAGTGCATATTCGCGGCGACCAGGAAACCCGTTACGAGGACATCGGCCGGGTCATGTACGCCATCCAGCGCGGCGGGATCGTCAAGGTGGGCTTTCTGACCGAGCCCGACCACGGCGTACGCGGCTACCGCTGATCATTTTCAGGAGCGCAATCCAATGGCAATGAGTGTCGGAGCTGCCGGGCAGGAAATGTGCGACATCAACACCACGCCGCTCATCGACGTGATGCTGGTGCTGCTCGTCACACTGATCATCTCGCTCCCCGTCATGACGCATGCGGTCAAGCTCGACATGCCGAACCCGAACAACCCGCCGCCGCCGCCCGATACCCCGCCCGAGGTCATCGATCTTGAGATCGACTTCGACGGCACGGTGGTGTGGAACGGCACGGCCGTCACCGGCATGCCGCAGCTGGAGGGCTTCTTCCATGCCGAGACCGTCAAGGATCCGCAGCCGGAGATCCACCTGCGTCCCGACCGGCGCGCCAAGTACGACATGGTCGCCAAGGTGCTGGCCGCCGCGCAGCGCAATCACATGAAGAAGATCGGCTTCGTCAACGTCGCAGAGTTCAAGGATTAGCAAGACTATGAAGGCAAGACCCCTGAGTGCGCTCCTCGCGGGCGCGGTCGCCGTGGCGGCCCTGGCGCTGCTGCACGCAGTGCCCGCCGTCGCGGACTCCAAGCCCACCAACAGCGCAAAGCTCGCCGAGCCGCTGAAGAAGGCGCAGGAGGATGTGACCAACAAGCGCTACGCCGAGGCCATCACCAAGCTGAAGGACGCTGAATCGATCGCCGGCAAGACCCCCTACGATCAGCACCTGATCAACGAGATGCTGACCTTCTCGTACATCAAGACCCAGAACTACACGGAAGCGGCCAAGACCATGGAGGCGGAGATCGACGATGGCTTCGTGCCGGCGGCGGACATGAACCAGAAGGTCAAAGCGCTCGCGGAACTGAACTACCAGATCAAGAACTACGACAAGGCCATCGACTTTGGCAACCGCGCCATCAAGGGCGGCTTTGCCGATGAATCGATGAAGACCCTGGTCGGCCAGTCGTACTACCTCAAGGGCGACTGGAGGGGCACGCTCAAGTACGAAGAGGGAATCGTCGACGGGGAGATCAAGGCCGGCGAGAAGCCGACCAACGAATCGCTGCGCATCATCTTCAGCTCCTGCCAGAAGGTCAACGACGATGCCTGCCAGATGCGCACGATGGAGAAGCTGGTCACCTACTACCCGAGCCCCGAGAACTGGGGCAACCTCCTGTTCACCCTGCGCAAGGACACCTCCAGCAACGAGGCGGACCTGCTGCAGACCTACCGGCTGATGTCGGAGGTCGATGTGCTCAAGGATCCGACCGACTACAGCGAGATGGCCGAACTTGCCCTCGATAACGGCTCCCCGGGCGAGGCGCAGTCAACGCTCGAGAAGGCCATCGCCAAGGGTGTGTTCACCGACCAGCGCGTCAAGGACCGCAGCCAGCGCATGCTGGACGGTGCCAAGAAGCGCGCGGCCGCCGACCAGGCGAACCTGCCGAAGCTGGAAGGGGAGGCGAATTCCGCCGCGACCGGCGACAAGAACGTCGCCATCGGCGCAGCCTATCTGGGCTACGGGCAGTATGAGAAGGCGGTGGATCAGCTCTCCAAGGGCTTGAGCAAGGGCGGTCTTAAGAACGAGGTGCAGGCGCGCCTTCTGCTCGGGATCGCGCAGCTCAAGGCCGGCCACAAGGATGATGCGGTGAAGACCTTCCATGACGTGAAGGGTGATCCGGCCCTCGAGCGGCTCGCAAGTCTGTGGGTCATTCACGCCAAGCAGGCCTGAGCGGTTTAAGCGGAGACGCGTATGAGCATCAAGGCCGGCGAACGTATGCCCGCGGGCACCCTCAAGCGCATGACCAAGGAGGGTCCGAAGGACATCACGACCGATGAGCTCTTCAAGGGCAAGCTGGTGGTGCTGTTCTCGGTGCCCGGCGCCTTCACCCCGACCTGCGATGCCAAGCATCTGCCCGGGTTCGTGCAGCTCGCCGACCAGTTTCGCGCCAAGGGCGTCGACACCATCGCCTGCATGGCGGTGAACGATGTGTTCGTCATGAACGCTTGGGGCAAGGCCTCAGGGGTCGGTGACAAGATCCTGATGCTGGCGGATGGCAACGCTGAATACGCCAAGGCGCTCGGGCTTGAGCTGGATGCCAAGGGCCACGGCATGGGCACCCGCGGCCAGCGCTTTGCGATCCTGGTGAAGGACGCTGTCGCCACGCGCGTGGATGTCGAGGCGCCCGGACAGTTCAAAGTGTCGGCGGCCGAGGCGATCCTCGCCCACCTCTAGCCGATCAGCCGCTCGATCTCCGGGATGATCTGGA
Source organism: Steroidobacteraceae bacterium (assembly GCA_036513855.1). Lineage (GTDB taxonomy): Bacteria > Pseudomonadota > Gammaproteobacteria > Steroidobacterales > Steroidobacteraceae > 13-2-20CM-66-19. The sequence continues at coordinate 19,987 of DATBYD010000098.1, forward strand.
ACAGGTCACCCACCAGCCCGATGTCGGCCACCTCGAAGATCGGCGCCTCGCCATCCTTGTTGATGGCGACGATCGTGCGCGCATCCTTGATGCCGGTCAGGTGCTGGATGGCCCCCGAGATGCCGACCGCCATGTACAGCTCCGGAGCGATGATCTTGCCGGTCTGCCCGACCTGCATCTCGTTGGGTGCGTAGCCGGCATCCACCGCCGCGCGCGAGGCGCCCACCGCCGCGCCCAGCTTGTCCGCCAGACTGTAGAGGAGCTTGAACCCTTCCGCGCTGCCGAGCGCGCGGCCGCCGGAGATCACGCGCGCGGCGGTCTGCAGGTCCGGACGCTCGCTCTTGGCGGCCGACACCGACACGAAACGCGTATGGGTGGGCAGCGGCACGTCCACGCTGAGCTTCTCGATGGGCGCAGAACCTGCACCGGCGGCCGCCTCGAACGAGGCCGTGCGCACCGTGCCCACCAGCTTCCCCTCGCCGCTCGATTCGACGGTGAGAATCGCGTTGCCGGCATAGATCGGCCGGCGAAAGCGCGTCGCGCTATCGATGGCCATGATGTCGCTCACCTGGGGAGCGCCGAGCAGGCCCGCCACGCGCGCCATGAGGTCCTTGCCGAAAGTGGTGGAGGGCCCGAGCAGGTGAGTGAAGGGGCCGGCCAGGGCGACGATCTGCGGCGCCAGCACCGCCGCCAGCGCGTGCCGGTTGGCAGGATTCTCCAGGCTGAGGACGCGGCTGACCCCGCTCAGCTGCGCCGCCTGGGCGGCGACCGCGCCCGCATCCGCCGCGCACACCAGCACGCTGATGTTCGCTCCCGAGAGCGCGCGAGCGCAGGTCACGCATTTTGCGGTGCTGAGGTTCAGCCGCTCGCCGTCGTGCTCGGCGACGATGAGGATGTTGGCGCTCACAGCAGGCCCTTCTTTTTCAGTGCATCGACCAGCTCGGCCGCGTCCTTGACCTTGATGCCCTTCTGGCGCTGCGGCGGGGGCTCGAAGCGCACCAGTTTCAGCTGCTGTTGCGGCTCGACGCCGAGACTTAAGAGGGGCAGCGTGTCGAGCGGCTTCTTCTTCGCCTTCATGATATCGGGCAGCTTCACGTAGCGCGGCTCATTCAGGCGCAGGTCGGTGGTGATCACCGCCGGCAGATCCACTTCCAGAGTCTCAAGGCCGGCGTCCACCTCGCGCGTCACGCGGGCGGTGTCGCCGCTGATCTCGAGCCTGGAGGCATAGGTGGCCTGCGGACGGTTCCACAACGCCGCGAGCACCTGTCCGGTCTGGCCGTTGTCATCATCGATCGCCTGCTTGCCGAGGATCACCAGCATCGGCTGCTCGCGCTCGATGAGCTTCAAGAGCGCCCGTGCGGCGATCAGCGGTTCGATGATGCCATCGGCCGTGACGTGCAGGGCACGGTCGGCGCCCATCGCCAGCGCGGTGCGCAGCTGTGTCTGGCAGTCCGCCGGTCCCACGGTGGCGACGATGACTTCCTCGGCTGCCCCGCGCTCCTTGATGCGCAGCGCCTCCTCGAGCGCGATCTCATCGAAGGGATTCACGCTCATCTTCACCCCCTCGGTGATGACGCCGCTGCCGTCGGGTTTGACCCGGATGCGCACGTTGTAGTCCACGACGCGCTTGATGCCGACCAGTATGCGTTTCATCCGGCCAGTATAGCCGCAGGGGTCGGCGGCAGTTGCCGGCAGGTGACGCGGCGTTGACGGATTGCGCACCGCCTCCCTACAGTCGCTCATGCTCAACCTGGCGCTGCGCCGCATCGGCGGAATCCTCTTGACGCTGCTGGTCATCATCAGCGTCTCCTTCGCCATCATCCGCCTGGCACCGGGCGGCCCCTTCGACCAGGAGCAGGCCCTGAGCGCGCCGGTGCGCGCCAACCTCGAGCGGGCCTATGGCCTCGACCGACCCCTGGGCGTGCAATATGTCCGTTACCTCGGCGCTCTGGCGCACGGGGACTTCGGACCCTCGCTGCGGCAGCCGGATTTCAGCGTGAGCGAACTCATCGCTCAGGGGCTGCCGCTGAGCGCAACGCTCGGGCTCGCCGCGATCCTGGTGGCCGCCCTCAGCGGGATTTGCGCAGGTCTTGCGGCGGCGCTCTGGCGCAGCCGCGGCGCCGACCTAAGTCTCGCCGCGCTCACCGCGCTTTGCATCGCGCTGCCGAGTTTCGTGATCGGTCCGCTGCTCGCCCTGGTGTTCGGCGTGAAGCTGCATTGGCTGCCGGTGGCCGGCTGGCAGGATCACTCCGCGCGCTACCTCGTGCTGCCGGTCGTGACGCTCGCCTTGCCGGTGGCCGCCTATCTGGCACGCCTCACGCGCGCGAGTCTCTTGGAAGTGTTGGGTGCGCCGTTCGTGCGCAGCGCGCGGGCGCGCGGGCTGGGCGCGGCCCGCGTGCTGTGGCGCCACGCACTGCCGCCGGCGCTGTTGCCGGTGGTGAGCTACCTCGGTCCGGCCGTGGCCTTCATCATCACCGGATCCTTGGTCGTGGAGTCGGTGTTCGGCCTGCCGGGCACCGGGCGTTACCTGGTGCAGGGCGCGATCGATCGCGACTACCCGCTCGTCATGGGCATGGTCATCGTCTACGGCGCACTCACGCTGCTCTTCAACCTGTGCGCCGATCTCGTGTGCGGCTGGCTCGACCCGCGGACACGCCATGAGTGAGCAGGTGCGGATCCTGCCCCGCTGCGGGTGGGGCGAGGCGAAGTGGCGCCTGCTCGGGAACCGGCTGACCGCGCTGGCGCTGCTGCTGATCCTGCTCATCGCCCTGCTGGCGCTCCTCGGCCCGCTGGTGAGCCCGTGGGGCTATGACACCCTCGACTGGCAGCATCTGGCCGGGCCGCCCTCGCTGACCGCCCGGCACTGGTTCGGCACCGATCGGCTGGGGCGCGACCTGTTCGTGCGCACGCTGGACGGGGTGCGCCTGTCGCTCGCCATCAGCCTCATCGCCAGCATCATGAGTTTGCTCATCGGCGTGACTTTCGGCGCGATCGCCGGTCTTGCCGGCGGGCGTCTCGACGGCTGGATGATGCGCTGCGTGGACGTGCTGTATTCGCTGCCCTACCTCTTCATCGTCATCATCCTGACGACGCTGTTCAGCCGCGGCAGCCTGGCGGCGTTGCTGGTGGCGCTCGCGGCGGTGGGCTGGCTGACCACCGCGCGCATCGTGCGCGCGCTCACGCTGGCGCTGCGACGGCGCGAATTCATCGAGGCTGCGCGCGCTACCGGCCTGTCAGGCCCGGCGATTCTGCTGCGGCACGTGGTGCCGAACCTGCTCGGCCCGGTGGCGGTGTACGCAACGCTGATCGTGCCGCAGATGATCCTGTTCGAGACCTTCCTCTCCTTTCTGGGCCTGGGCGTGCAGGAGCCGCACGCCAGCCTCGGCAGCCTGATCTACGGCGGCGCCCAGGAGATGGAATCGGCGCCGTGGATGTTGCTGGTGCCGGCGCTGTTCCTGGTGGTGCTGCTGTTGTGCCTGAATCTCATCGGTGATGGCCTGCGTGACGCCTTTGACCCCCGCGAGCGCTGAAGCCAGCCCGCTGCTGCGCCTGAGCGGGCTCACCGTCAGCTTCGATACGCGCGCCGGCCGCACGCTGGCCGCGCAGGAGGTGGCACTTTCGGTCGCGCGCGGCGAATGCCTCGGGGTGGTGGGGGAATCGGGCGCCGGCAAGAGCCAGCTGTTTCTCGCGGTGCTGGGGCTTTTGGCCGCCAACGGGCACGCGCACGGCAGTGCCCGCTTTGGCGACACCGAACTGCTGACACTTTCGCCCGCGGCGCTCGATCGGGTGCGCGGCCGCGGCATCGGCATGGTGTTCCAGGAGCCGATGACCTCGCTCAGCCCGCACCTGACGATCGGGCAGCAGCTCACGGAGACCCTGGTCCGCCACCTTAAGCTGTCCGGCCGCGCGGCGCGCCTGCGCGCGCTCGAGCTGATGCAGCGGGTGCAGCTGAGTGATGCGGCGCTGCGCCTCTCGCAGTACCCGCACCAGCTCTCCGGCGGCATGCGCCAGCGGGCGATGATCGGGCTTGCCCTGGCCGGCGAGCCGCAGCTGCTCATCGCCGATGAGCCCACCACGGCCCTTGACGTGACCATCCAGGCACAGATCCTGAGCCTGCTCGCCGAGCTCAAGCGCGAGCGTGCCATGGCGCTTATCCTGATCACCCACGATCTTGCCGCGGTGGCGGCCGTGGCCGATCGCCTGGTCGTGATGCGCGCCGGACGGGTGATCGAGTCGGGCCGTGTCGCGGAGGTACTGAAGTCCCCGCGCGATCCCTACACGCGTGCCCTCATCGCCGGCACCCTCACGCTGGAGGGCGCGGCGCCCGTCCCCGCCGCCCGGCCGCCCAATGCCGGCGCCGCGGCGCGGCCGGGGGCTTGCGCCCTGACCCTCGAGGGCGTCAACGTCCAGTTCCAGGTCGGCCACGGCTGGCTTGCGCCGCGAACCGCGCTCACCGCCGTGCACGATGTCAGCCTCGAGCTGCCCGCCGGGGGCTCGCTCGGGATCGTCGGCGAATCCGGTTGTGGCAAGTCGACGCTGGCGCGCGCAGCGCTGGCGCTGCTGCGCACCTCGAGCGGGCGGGTGGTGTGGATGGGGCAGCCGCTTGACGGCCTGCCGGCGCACGAGCTGCGTGCCCTGCGCCGCGATCGGCAGATCATCTTCCAGGACCCGCTCGGCAGTCTCGATCCGCGCATGACGGTTCGGCAGCTCATCGCCGAGCCGCTCTTGGTGCACGAGCGCGCCCTCAGCGGTGCGGATCGTGACCGGGCGGTGGCCGCAGCGCTCGCGGGCGTGGCGCTCGGCGAGGAGCTCGCCAACCACTACCCGCACCAGCTCTCCGGCGGCCAGTGCCAGCGGGTCGGCATCGCGCGCGCCATGATCCTGAGGCCGCAGCTGCTGGTGTGCGATGAGCCGCTGAGCGCCCTCGATCTGCCCACCCAGGCGCAGATCCTGACGCTCATCGCTGAGCTGCGCTCGAGCAGCCGGTTGAGCCTCCTGTTCATCAGCCACAACCTTGCGCTGGTGCGGCGCCTGTGCGAGCGGGTACTGGTGCTCTACCTCGGACGCATGATGGAGCTGGCGCCGGCGGCGCTCTTGTACGACAGCCCGCGCCATCCCTACAGCCGCGAGCTGCTCGCCGCCATTCCCAGCCTTGATCCTGCGATCGCCTCCGGGCGGCTCGGCCAGGTGCGCGCCGGCGAGCCGCCATCCCCGCTCTCACCGCCGAGCGGCTGCGTCTACCGCACGCGCTGTCCCTACGCCGCCGCGGTGTGCGCCGAGCGCGTGCCGGTCTTCGAAGAGGTGCAGCCCGGCCACCGCGTGGCCTGTCACCGCTGGCGCGAACTGCCGTGACGCCGATCGCAGCGCCGGGACGGCTTTGAGCTATTCTCCGCACGGTGAAAACCGAGCACAGCATCCGTGCCAGCGAGGGCCTGCAGCAGGTCCGTTACGAGATCCGCGGACGGCTGGCGCGCCGTGCGCAGGAGCTCGAGCGCGCCGGCTACGAGATCATCTCCCTGAACATCGGCAACCCGCGCGCCTTCGGGCTGCGCACGCCCGAGACCATGCGCCTCGCCATGATCGAGAACCTCGCGCAGTCGGAAGGCTACTGTCATCAGAAGGGCATCTTTCCGGCGCGCGAAGCGGTCGTCATGCAGCAGCAGGAGCGCGGCGTCAGCGGGGTGAGCGCCGAGGAGGTCTTCATCGGCAACGGCGTAAGTGAGCTGATCGACCTGACGCTGCGCGCGCTGCTCAACGAGGGCGACGAGGTGCTGGTGCCCAGCCCCGACTATCCGTTGTGGACCGCGGCGGTGACCTTGAACCGCGGCCGCGCCGTGCACTACCCGTGCCGCCCGGAGAACGCCTTCGTCCCGGACCCGCAGGAGCTGGCGCGCCTGGTGAGCCCGCGCACCCGCGCCATCGTCATCATCAATCCCAACAATCCCACCGGGGCGGTGTACCCGCGCGCGGTGCTCGAGGCGCTGGCGCGACTGGCGGAGGCGCACGGCCTGGTCGTGTTCAGCGACGAGATCTACGATCAGATGACCTACGACGGCGCCGCCTTCGTGCCGATGGCCACACTCGTGCACGACACGCTGTGCGCGACGCTGTCGGGCTTGTCGAAGGTGTACCGCGCCTGCGGTTACCGGGTGGGGTGGGCCGTGTTCTCGGGTCGCACGCACCAGGCGGGCGAATACCTCAACGCGCTGGAGCTGCTCGCTTCCTTGCGACTGTGCAGCAACGTGGTGGCGCAATGGGCGGTGCAGACCGCGCTCGGCGGCCACCAGAGCGTGCGCGAGCTGGTGTCCGCCGGCGGACGGCTGCACCAGTCACGCGCGGCGATTCTGGCTGCCGTCAGGTCCAGTCGCTTTCTCACGCTGGCGCCGCCGGCGGGTGCGATGTACGCCTTCGTCGGGGTCGATGCGGCGCAGTTGCCCGATTTCGACGACCAGCGCTTCGCGCTCGATCTTCTGGAACACAAGCACGTGTTGGTCGCGCCGGGCGTCAGCTTCAACGTGCCGTACCGGAATCATTTCCGCATCACCAATCTTCCCGATGCGCAAACTCTGCGCGAGGTGTTCGCGCGCATCGAGCAGCTGCTCGGCGAATATTCCTCAGCCAGCCGCGCCGGCACGAGTGACAACGTCGTGACCGCCGCGTCGCGATTCAAGTAACTTTGTACCGGCTTCCCAGCGAGCTCAGCACTCATCTCAAGCGTGGCCGGACCCTCATCGTCCCCACGCGTCAGCGTGCCCGCGCCGTGCAGCTCGCGCAGGCGGCGGCCGAGATCGCCAGCGGGCGCCAGGTGTGGGCGAGTGCGGATGTGCTGACCGTGCGCGCCTGGCGTCGGCGCGAGATCCAGCGCGCCGCCGGGGAGCGCCCGAGCGAGTGGCCGCGGCTGCTGAGCGGCGCCGAAGAATGGTTCCTGTGGCGCCTGTGCGCACTCGAGGCGACCGCGGGGCTGACGCTTTTGGATGGCAGTGCGTTCGCCGACGCGCTGATGCAGGCAAGCGAGCTGGCCGCCGACTACGGCATCGCCCTGAGTGCGGCGGCTCCCGGCAGCGAAGCCGCCTTGCTGTATGAGACGCAGCGCGCCTTCACGGCACGCTGCCAGGGGCTCGGTGCCGCCCCGGCCAGCGCACTGTGCGAGCGGCTGCCCATCGCTACAGATCCGCCCCGACTTGCCTGGCTTTGCGGTTTCGATGCCCTGGCGCCGCGGCTGCGCCGCCACGCCCGCCTCAGCCCGGCAGCCGCGGCGCCGGCGCTCAGCGAGCCGGCGGTCGTGCTGGCGGCCGATGCCCGGCAAGAGTCCGAGCACATCGCGGCGTGGTGCCAGGCGCACATCGCCCGTGATCCGGGCGCGCGCCTCCTGGTCATGATGCCCGGCGCTCACGGGCCGCGCGAACGCCTCGCCTCGCTCATCCGCCAGACGCTCGATCCGGCGAGCCTGCTCGAGGCGGGGCCACCTTGCGGCGGGTGGGTCGCCATCGAGGGCGGGGAGCCCTTGCTGCAGCAGCCGATGATCGCGCAGGCCCTGACGACCCTGGGCTTCCTGTCCGGGCGCGAGTTCGATCCGGACCAGCTGGGCGCCTGGCTGCGCGCGCCGCACGGCCTGCACCGAGAAGCCCCGCTGCGCGCACGCCTCGCGCGGCTTTTGAGCGAGCGCGCACTGCCGCGCGGCGGCCTGCGCGATTTGCTGGGCGCCCTGCAGCTCGTGACCCCGCCGCTGCTGGGGCCTGCGCGCGAGCTGTGGGGGCACCTCACGCGCGCGCAGGCCGCACTCGGGGAGGCGCAGGCCTCGGCGCGCAGCTGGTCGGAGCGCTTCCGCGCCGCGCTCGCGGCGGCCGGCTGGGCGAGCCAGTCAGCCTCCGGTACGGCTCAGCAGGCGCTGCTGCGCTGGCACGAGCTGCTCGAGGAGTTCGGCGAACTTAACCGCAGTGCCGGTTCGATGAGCCGCGCGCAGGCGCTGCAGCTGCTGCGGGAACTGGCCGCTCGCAGCGCCTGGCGCCCCGCCGACGAGGACGTGAGTGTCACGATCTCGGCGGTGCTGGCGGATCCGATCGTGCGCTACGACGGTATCTGGGTCGCCGGCCTTGATGCGCAGAGCTTTCCGCAGCCGCTCTCGCCCAATCCCTTCCTCCCGCTTCACGCGCAGCGCTCAGCGCAGGTGCCGGCGGCCAGCTCCGCGCAGCGTCTCGCGCAGGCGCGCACGCTCCTTGGCGCCTGGCGTGCCTCGAGCCCGACGCTGTGCCTGTCGAGCCCGCTGCGCGCGCAGGAGTTCGAACTGCTGCCCAGCCCGCTTTTGCAGGGCATCGAGGCGGCCGCGCCGGCAGCAGCCGGCTGGCTGCCCGCACGAGTGCACCGCCCCGGCCGCACCGAGTCCCTCATCGATGTGCGCGGACTCCCCTGGGATGCCTCGCAACCGCTGCCGCGCGGAGTGCGGGCGCTTGATCTTCAGAACCAGTGTGCGTTTCGCGCCTACGCGGAGCTTCGGCTGGGGAGCGTGCGAGCGCAGCGCAGCGACCCTGGCATTCCCGCCAATCGCCGCGGTGAACTTCTGCACCTGGCGCTGCAGTACCTGTGGGAGAGCCTGCGCGACTCGCAGACGCTGCAGGTGATCACGGCGCCTGCGCTCAACGAACTCATCGCGCAAAGCGTCGCGCGGGCACTCGCCGAGACCCTCGCCGTTCCCACCCCACGCCGCCACCGGCGCCGAGGCGGCGAGGGACAGCTCGACCTGTTTGCGCACATCCCGGCCTCGCTTGAGCGCGAGTGTCGGCGCGCCGAGCGCCTGATCCTGCGCCTGTGCGAACTTGAGCGCTCGCGGCCGCCGTTTCGGGTCGCCTCCACCGAAGGCGACTGCCGCCTGGTGCTGGCCGGTGCCACCGTGCGGCTGCGTATCGATCGGGTGGATGAACTTGCGCTCGGCGGAACGGCGATCCTCGACTACAAGAGCGGCCGGCGGGTAGCCCCGGACTGGTATGGGGAGCGTCCGACGCACCCGCAGCTGCTCGCCTACCTGTGCGCACTCGGCGCTGAGGTGGCCGCGCTCGCGACCGTTAGCGTGAACGCCGATGCGGTGCGCTTCGATGGTCTTGCGCGCTCGGCCGGCGTGCTGCCGAAGGTGCCGGCGGTGCGCGCCGCGGCCGGTGCGCATGCTGCGGCGTGGCCGCAGCAACAGGCCGCCTGGCGCGCGGTCATCGAGCGCCTGATCGGTGAATTCCTCTCCGGCGATGCGCGGGTCGACCCGAAACCGGGCGCCTGCACGTTCTGCCACGTCATCGACATCTGTCGCATCAACGAGCTTAGGATCGCCGCCGAGCCGGAGCGCGAGGGCACCCGCGATGCTCAGTGAAGAGCTGCTGGCCGCTGATGCTAAGGCGCGCTGCGAGTCGATCGATCCTCACCGCTCGATCCTGCTGCAGGCGCCGGCCGGCTCCGGCAAGACCGCCGTGCTCACCCAGCGCTTCCTGCGCCTTTTGTGTACGGTGGACGATCCGAACGAGATTCTCGCCATCACCTTCACCCTCAAGGCCGCCGCGGAAATGCGCGCGCGGGTCACGCGCGCGCTCACCGGTGCCACGCCGCCCACCGATCCTGGCGCCGCAGGACTCAAGGAGCTGGCCGAGGCGGCGCTGCGGCACGCCGCGGCCCGCGGCTGGAACCTTCTGGAGGATCCGGGTGCGCTGCGCATCCAGACCATCGACGCCTTCAACTTCGCTCTGGCGAGCCAGCTGCCGCTCGCCGCGCGGGCCGGTGGCCCCCTCACCCTCACCGAGACGCCGCTGGAGATCTACCGGCGTGCCGCGCGCCACACCCTCATGGCGGCCGATACCGATGCGGCGCTCGGCGCGGCGCTCGGCTTATTGTTCGAGCGGCTCGACAACCACTGGGGCACGCTCGAGCGCCTTCTCGCGCAGATGCTCGCGCAGCGCGGTCACTGGCTGCGTCATGTGATCGACGCTGCCCACGAAGAGCTATGTGCGCGCATCGATGCGAGCCTGGCCGACATCGTCAGTGCCAGCCTTGCGCAGCTTCTGGCTCTCCTGCCGCCGGCACTGCTCGCGCGCGCGCAGGCGCTGCCGCAGCTGGGCGAGTTGGGCGGCGAGCCGCAGCATCTTCCCGCCTGGCGGCGCCTCAAGTTCCTGACCCTGACCCAGTCGGGCTGGCGCAAGAGCGTGAGCGCGCATCACCTCGGAGGGCAGTTCGAACCCGAAGCGGCACGCCGCGCGCTGCGCGAGCTCATCGCAGCATTGCAGCAGCTGCCGGGTTTCGAGCGGCTGCTGAGAAACGCCGCGCGGCTGCCGGCGGATGCCCTGGGGGCAGAGGATCGCCGGCTGATGGCGGCCGCATCCCTCGTGCTGCGGCACGCCGCCGCGCAGCTGCAGACGCAATTCCAGGAGGAAGGACGGATCGACTACACCTACGTGAGCGGCGCGGCGCGCGAGGCCCTGGCCGAGGCAGGATTGCCCACCGATCTTGCCCTGCGCACCGGCCATCGGCTGCGGCACATCCTGGTGGATGAGTTCCAGGACACCTCCCTTGCGCAGTTCCAGCTGCTCGGCCACCTCACGGCGGGCTGGCAGGAGGGTGATGGCCGCACGCTGTTCGTGGTCGGCGACCCGATGCAGTCGATCTACCGCTTCCGCGATGCCGAGGTCGGCCTTTTCATCAGCGCGCGCGAGCGCGGCATCGGCGGGGTGCGCTTGGAAGCGTTGCAGCTGACGCGCAATTTCCGCTCGACGCCCTCGCTGGTCGAGTGGACCAATGCCACCTTCGCGCGGGTGTTTCCCGGTGCGGATGACCTGCGCACCGGGGCGGTCGCATTCAGCGAAAGCGTGGCCTCGGTCGCAGCCCGAGGCGATGCATCGCAGCCCGTGACGCTGCAACTGTTCCCGCAGGATCCGCAGGGTGAGGCGAGCGCGATCGCGCAGGCCATTCGCGCGCTGCGCGCGCAAGAGCCTGAGGCGAGCATCGCGGTGCTCGTCTTCGCGCATGCCCACGCCACCAGGATCGTCGCGGCACTGCAGCGATGCCGCATCGAATCGCTCGGCGTGGATCTGGTCCCGCTCGCGCAGCGACCGATCGTGCGTGATCTGGTGCAGCTGTCCCGGGCGCTGCATGATCTTGCCGATCGCAATGCCTGGCTCGCCGTGCTGCGCGCGCCCTGGTGCGGCGCCACGCTCGCCACCCTCAGTGCGCTCTCCCAGGCAGACCCGGCCGCACCACCCCTGTTCGCGGCGCTGTCCGACGCCGCTCTCCTTGCGCGCCTGCCGGAAGCGGAGAGCGCGCGGGTGATGCGGGTGCGCGAGGTGCTCGCAGCAGCGCTGGCGCGCCGCGACGAGCAGTCCGCGGCCGAGTGGCTGGAGAGCACCTGGGTGCAGCTCGGTGCAGCGGACGCCTATCCGCAGGCGGATCTTGAGGACGCGCACGCCTTCTTCGCAGCGCTCGCCGGCCGGGCGGGGAGCTTCGAGTGGCAGGGACCTGCCGACTTTGAGGCGCTGTTGGCAGATCTCTTCAGCGCGCCGCGGATTGAAAGCGCACACCCGGTGCAGATCATGACCATCCACCGCGCCAAGGGACTCGAGTTCGATCACGTGTTCCTGCCGGCGCTCGAGCGCACGACGCGTCTCAACGAGCGCAGCCTCCTGACGTGGGTGGACCTGCCGCGACCGCAGGGCGGCAGCGATCTTCTGATGGCGCCGGTGTCCCTCAGCGGCCTGGCCGGGGCGGACGAAGAGGGCGAGAACCTTGCCGCGCTCATCGGCCGATTCCAGCGCGAGCGCGACCGACACGAGCGCGCGCGGCTTCTGTACGTGGCCGCAACGCGTGCGCGATGCTCGCTGCATCTGTCGGGCGCACCCGAGCCGCGCACCAACGAGAGCCTGCGCCCCGCGGCCCGCTCGCCGCTGGAGAGCCTCTGGCCGGCGCTGGAAGAGGCCTTCGTGCTGCACCCGTCAACTGCCGGCGGCCCGGCCCCTGCGGCCGCAGCCTCGACGCTGCGGCGGCTCATCGATTCGTGGCGCGCGCCTGAACTGCCGCGGGCGCCCCGTCCGCCTCGTCTGCCCATCGGCGCCAGCTCGCTCGAGCCGCCCGAGTTCAGCTGGGTGGGCGAGACGCAGCGCCAGATCGGCATCATCGTGCATGCCCTGCTGGCGCGCGCCGCGCAAGGTGGCGCGCCGCCCGGTCAGCCCTTCGATGCCGACGGCGCGGGCGTGCTCGAGCAGCTGCGTCTGCACGGCGTGCCCCGTGCCGAACGGCAGTCCGCCGCAGCACTCATCGTCAGCGCCGTGACCCGCACGCTGAACGATGAGCGCGGCCGCTGGATCCTGGGCAGCCACCGCGAAGCGGCCAACGAACTTGCCCTGACGGGCCTTGCGGCCGGACGGCTGCAGAGCGTGGTGATCGACCGCTGCTTCGTGGATGAGAGCGGCACGCGCTGGGTCATCGACTACAAGACCAGCCGCCACCAGGGCGCCGATCTGGCCGGCTTTCTTGAGCAGGAGATGCAGCGCTACCGCGCCCAGCTTCACAGCTACGCGGCGCTGGCCCAGGCGCTGGGACCTGAGCCGGTGCGGGCGGGGCTGTATTTTCCGCTGCTGGGAACGTTTCGCGAACTTTCGCTTTAGTCAGAACGTGCCGGACATCGAGAACTCGCGCCGCCCGGTCGCATCCGGAGAGCCGAAGAAGCGCAGGTTGTTGACCACCTCGGGCGCGGCGCCCTGGCGGGGCGCGACGAATCCCTCGAGCTCAAAACCAGGCGCCGCGGTGAGGTGCAGCGTTCCCTCCACCGCCAGCGGTCCGTCCAGATCGCGGATCTTGCCGATGGGATCGCCGCTGCCGCCGGGAAAGCTGATGACGTAGCTGCCCAGCGCGGTGTTGGCGCTGGTGCGCTCCTCCAGATCGTGCGCCTCGATGCGCCCCTCAAGCTGCCTCACGATGCCGTGCTGCAGGCTGACCTGCGACAGCTCGAGGTGAGCGCGGCCGTGCAGGCCGGGCGGCACACCGGGCACGAGCTGCGGATCGAGCGGCAGGTCGGCCAGAATATGGCGGGCCGTGATCGTTCCGCCCAAGCCCACCTCCACATCCCCGCTCGCTTCTGCCACGCCGTGAGTCAGCGTGACGGCCGCGGCGAGCTTGCCGGCGAACAGCCGCCAGGGGTGCAGGTCCCAGCTCACATCCCCCACCGGCTTGCCGCTCACGGTCAGACCCAGACAGGTGCCGCTCCACAGCGAGCCATCGAGCGAGGCACAACCGGCCGTCCCGCTCGGCAGGATCCAGGCCGCGGGAATGCGTGCGATGACAATGGCCGCGAAGGCGAGCGCCGCCAGCAGCACGATCCAGATCGTGCGCTTCACATCAGCCCGGATGCAGGACGATGGCGGCGTTTACCAGTCCGGGCGCACCGGTCTTCTCGATCGTGGCCGAATCCACGCTCACCCCGTTCTGCTGGGTCAGACGGGTGAGCCAGGCCACCAGGGTGTCGAAGGGGGCTTTTTCCAGGCGCACCGCCAGAGTTCCGGCGGCGCCCGGTTCGCTGCCCGCCAGTGAGCTCGCCAGGCCCGCCTCGCGGGCCGAGCGATCGACGATGACCAGCAGTGATTCGCCGCTGGCGGCCGGCGGCGGGGTCGAGGCGGCCAGTTCGGGCGCGACGCTCTGCATCCAGGTGAGGTCCGCGTGCTTCTTCGCCAGCCGTGCCTGCGCGTGCGCGACGCTGCGATCAAGCGGCACCAGCACGCCGAAGATCAACAGCACGAGCGCAAGTGCACTGCCCACCAACACCATGCGCCGCTCGCGCGCGGAGAGCGCGGCGAAGGATTCGGCGGACAGTGAGTCGAGCGACAGCTTCATGGGCGCACCTCAGGTGCCGCTGGCGCGCACGTTGATGCGCCCCTCGTAACCTTGTCCGGCGCTGGTGCCGCCAGCCAGATCCGCCTGCCAGCCGCTGCTGCGCAGCGACTGGCTCAGCTTATCGAGACTTTGCGCATCCGGCGCCGACAGCTTCATCTCCAGCGCCCCGCCGTGAAAGTTCAGGGCCTGCACGGTGGTGCCCGGTGCGCTGCCGCGCGCCTGTGCGAGCGCCTGCAGCGCCGCCAGAAGTCCGCTGCCGCTGCCGCGCGCCGCCGCCAGACGCTGCTCCATGCGCGCCCGCGCGTCGAGTGTGTTGGTCTCCCCGGGAAGCGCGCTGTGCAGCACCTCGCGGATGGACGTATCCACCTGGTGCTCGCGCTTCTTGAGCACCGTGAGCTCGGTGACCTTGCCGATCAGGTGCAGGGCGACGAATCCGGCCAGCAGCATGGCCGCCACGCGCCAGGCGCGCAGACCGACCGCGGTGGAAGAGGTGCGCGCATAGGCGCCCTGCAGCAGGTTGATCGCCGTCTCGGCGGGCAGCTGTTGCGCGAACAGCGCCAGCGGTCCGCCGGTCAGCAGCTGCACCTTGATGCCATCGAACTGCGGCCGCACCGACTCGACCAGGGCGGAATGCTGCTGCCACTCGCTCGCGCCGGTATAGAGGATGAGGCCACGCCCGCCGGCGCCGCTCTCCTTGGCCCCCGATTGCGCGATCTCCAGCGCCTCGGCCAGCGCATCCGCCGGCAGCGTCACCGGGGAGCCGCCCGGCGGGCGCACGAACACCACGTCCTCCTCGAGCAGCGCGACCGCCTGGCCGGGATTTTGTGGCAGCAGATCGCTGTCGGCGTAGACGACATCCGGTTCGATGCCGCTCGCGCGCAGCGTTGAGAGCCAGTCCTCGAGCAGCGCGCGCGCGACCACGGCGACCGGGGTGCGCAGGGAGCCTGCGGCGCGCGGGCCGATCGCGAAATGCAACGCGTCGATGTCTTCGGCGAGGTGTTCTTCGAGTGCGTAGGGCACCAGCTGCTGCAGCTTGACCCCGGCCTTCACCGGCAGCTCAGGTTCCGCCAGCAGCACCTCGGCGCCCGGCACCAGTAGGCACACGCGCCGCCCGGCGGCGCGCGGGGCGGCCAGGCTCAGCGGCCCGCTTTGCGCAAGTCCGGTGGGTGCGCCGCGTGCGTCCGCCGTCAGCCAGGTTGCCGGCTGTTCGGCGGCGTGCGGCAGGCGAAGCAGCAGCCAGTCAGCCATGGCCGGATACTGTCATTTTTTGGCCGTTCATGTTTGTCGATTGCGTCACTATGCGCGCGTCTTTTTGAGCCTAATTGCTCGTGAAACTGCGCTGGATCGGGCGCACCGCGCCGGTCTGGTCCTGATACAGCAGACTGTACAAGTTGAATTCCGTGCTGCCAATGGTGATGAAACTCTTCAGCAGGAAGTACTGCGAAGCCTGCCCGAATTTATTGCTGACGCTGGCGGTCCACGCCTTCGGGTCGAACGCGGCCTGGTACTGCGCCAGTGTCGGGGTGCAGCCGCTGCTCGCCAGACGGTTCTTGCTCAAGGTGTCGGTGGGGGCGCCGTTCGCATCAACACCGGCACCGGCGCCGAACTCGCTGTGCGAGCTGCCGATGAATGAATCGAGCACCACTCCCTTGGCTGAGCACAGGTTGATCTTGGTGCCCTGGGGAAGCGCGGTGACATAGGGGGCAATCGCCACATAGCGGTCACGGCCAAAGCCGGGCAAGGCCAGCAACTCACTGGCGCTGGTGATGTAGCGGTTGGCGGTGCGATAGGGCGGCGTCTGGCCCATGTAGACGCTGTCCTCCGCGCCTTCCGGGTTCTGCGGCACGATGTCAGCGTCGATCCAGTCGATGACGAATCCGGTCCACTTCGGTTCCAGCCCGACCGCCACCAGAAGCTGAGTGAACGCTGCGACGTTGACCGGATCCGGGGTGCCGTCCTTGTTGACCAGGTTGTTGAGGTTGAAGCGTCCCTGCATGTCCTCGAGCGAGCCCTCCAGCATCACGCCCGGGACCACCTCCATCGGTCCCACCGGCTTCTCCCAGCCCTGTCCGGGGTAAGTATGCGTCGGGTCGGACTGGTGGATCGTACGCAGCCCGTAAGCGGCGAGCGCCTCGCCTCCCTCGGCCACCAGCACCGACTGATCGAACGCGAAGGTCGCCGTTCCGCGCCGCGCCGTCATGGCGTTCTCATAGGCGACCGCGGCGGCGAGGATGGTGCCGAGCGCGACCAGCAGTATCGCCACCAGCAGCGCGATGCCGCGCTGGGCACGCCGCGGGGGAAAGCGCGGCCACTTGCGGCGCGCGCTCATCCGGCACACTCGACGATGCGCACGATCTTGCCCCAGTCCTCGGTGTCGAGAGTGATCTCGACCGCGAGCGGTCGCTCGCGCAGCGTCGCCTCGAGCGGCTGACCCACCAGCACGGTCGAGGTCTGCGGTGGCCACTGATCCTGCCAGGTGCGGCTCACGTCCATGTAGCGGATGGTGAAGCTCTTCACGTGCGTCAACAGCTCACGTCTCTCGGTGATGCTGGCGAGCGTCGGGTCGAGCACATCCCAGTGCTCGCGCCTGAGCGTGCCGTTCTCGAGGTAGTACGCGACGCGTTGCAGACCGGTGCGCTGCACACCGGCAGGATTCGCCCAGCCGTCGCGCGTGAGCGCGACGACCGGCTGGGTGCCCGGCAGGCCGCCCTGCAGCGCCGCCTGTGCCGGCTCATCGCCCACCGGCTGGCGCACCGGGCGCGCGGCGAGCTGCACGAAATCCTGCTCGAGCACGCGCACGGCCGTTTGCAACTGCAGCATGTGGGCCTGCTGCTCCTTCAGCGAGTCGTGCGTGGTGAGGGACTGCTTGAGCGCCCCATAGCCCATGGCGAACATCAGCGCGGCGATGAACAGCGCCACCAGCAGCTCGATGAGCGTAAATCCGCGCGCCCGGACGCTCATTGCGGCGGGTCCTGCGGGGAGTCCGGATCGGTAGGCGGCGTGTCCGGAGGAGTCGGTGGCGTGGGCTGCCCGCTGGAGGAGCCCCCGAGGGTCGAGGAGGATCCGCCCAATGTCGAGGAGGATCCGCCCAGCGTCGAGGGACCGCCGAGCGTGGAGGGA
>DATBYD010000099.1:0-3606 GCA_036513855.1 Steroidobacteraceae bacterium
AGTACACGATGTACTTGGTCGCACGATCAAGCGTGGAAATCTTGAGGCGGATGAAGTACAGCGGAATATTGAGCGAGCCTTCAATCGCCAGATTCTGGTGCTCCGATGGCAGGCGCACGTCCAGCCAGCGGCCACCCTGCGCAAGCAGCGCCTTCGCCTCGGCGTAGGTCACCCACTTGACCAGCGGCTCGTTCATCAGGTCGCGGAAGTCCTGTTTGTTGAGGCGCATCAGTACGCCGTCGGTCAGCATGGTGACGGTGGCGTTGCGCTTGGCCTCGGAAATCAGCGCTTCCTCGCCGAAAGTGTCGCCAATGCCGAGCTCCGCGAGCTTCAACCCGCCGCGATTCATCGGCGTCTCACGGGTCACCAGGCACTTGCCGCTGACGATGGCGTAGAAGTAGTCGCCCTCGGCGCCCTGCTGGATGATGGTCTCGCCGGCAAGGCAGTTGACGCGCTGCATGCGCATGAAAATCGCCTGGATGTTGGCCGGCGGAATACGGTGGAAAGCCTGGGTCTGCAGCAGCGTTGTCATCCAGTCGTCGCCGCCGCTGCCGGCAAACTGCGCCTGCAGCTCCGCCACCTCGTAGGTGCCGGTCTGATCCCAGGTGATCATCATGTCGAGCAGCTCGCTGTCGACCGCGAGGCACTCGATCGGATCGACCGCGCGCGCAGTGACCTTGCGCGGCAGCGCCGGGGCGATCGGGTTGCGTGCCTCGGGGCTGCCAGCGCGGATCATCGCCACGGTGCTCGTGCCTTCGCGCAGCTCGATTAGGCCGCTGAGCAGCCAGTAGGTGCGCCGGTCCTTGTCGCCTTCCTTGAACAGCACGCGATTCGCCGGAACCTGCGTGATGGTGACCTTGCGAGCCAGGGCGACCACGTTTTCTTTCTTCATGCCCTCGAATGGCGAGAATTTTCGGAGCAACGCCACATCGATAGCCCGTTCTTCGCTCATGAGCGCGAGGCCTCACCCCTCACATTGTGTTGGTCCATTCGAAGCAATCGATGGTAGCACACGCCTTTGCCCGCGCGGTCAGGGCCTATCACGCCAGCGCGCTCCAGCCGGCATCGGGCCGAAAGCGCTCGCCGTGACGGCTAGCCAGGTCCTCGAGCCGCGCGACGCACGCCTCGATACCGCGCGCACGCGCGTAGGTCAGCGGGCCGCCGCGGAAGGGCGCGAAACCGGTGCCGAAGATGACCCCGGCATCGATCAGATCCGCATCCTCGACGATGGCCTCACGCAGGCAGGCCACGCATTCGTTGACCAGCGCCAGAATCAGACGATCGCTGAGATCCTCGGGCGCAGTGCCGCGGTCAGCGGGCCGCACGATCTTGCCGTCGCGCCACGGATAAAAGCCCTGTGCGCTCTTGCGCCCGAGTTTCTTCTGCTGCACGAGCTCTCGCACCGTCTGCACATAGGCGGGCGCCTGTTTGCGAAGTTCGCGCGTGACGATCTCCCCGACGTGCAGCAGCACATCCAGGCCGACGACATCGGACAGCTCTATCGGGCCCATTGGCATGCCGAACTCGACCGCGGCGCGGTCGATGGCGTTGAAGGCGATGCCTTCCCCGGCGGCATGCAGTGCTTCGAACAGGTAGGGGAACAGCACGCGATTGACCAGAAAACCCGGGCTGCTGCGGCACGGAAGCGGCAGCTTGTCGATACGGCGAGTCAGTGCCATCGCGGTGGCGAGCACATCCGGGCGAGTGGGCGGGAAGTGCACCACTTCCACCAGCGGCATCTGCGGCACCGGGTTGAAGAAATGCAGGCCCACCAGATGACCCGGATCAGTCAGCGTGGCGGCCAGCGATTCCAGCGTCAGACTGGAGGTATTGCTGGCGAGGACTGCACCGGCACGCATCTGCGGCTCAGCGGCCGCGTACAGCGCCCGCTTGGCCTCCAAGTCCTCGAAGATGGCCTCGATGACGATGTTGGCGCCTGCGACTCCGGCGCCCTCGACATCTGCCCGCAGCCGCCCCAGCGCGGCGGTGCGCTCGGCCGGACTCGAAAGGCGCTTGTCGAACAGGCTGCGGGCGCGTGCCAGCGCCGGCTCGATCAGCTGCAGCTCCCGGTCCTGCAGCGTGACGGCAAGACCGCGCAGCGCGCACCAGGCGGCGATGTCGCCGCCCATCACGCCGGCGCCGATCACGTGGATGCGCTCGAGCGGTGCCGCGCTCTTGCCTGCCAGCGCCTTGAGCCGATCCTGCAGCAGAAATACGCGGATAAGATTACGCGCGCTCTCGCCCTGCAGCAGCGCTACGAACGAACGTGCTTCCGCGTTCATCGCCGCGGCGCCGTGCGCGCCGTACTTCGCCCACAGATCGACCATCGCATAGGGCGCCGGGTAGTGCTCGCGGCGGGCACGCGCCGCGACCTGGCGCAGCAGCACCGGGCGCAGCAGCAAACGGACGCCCGGGCAGCTCAGCAACCGCTCGAGCCACGGCGCTCGATGCGGCGGCGGGGCGACCCGCAGGATCTGCCGCGCGCTCGCCTCGAGCTCCTCCCTGTTCGCCACCAGAGCGTCCACCAGCCCGAGCCTGAGCGCCTGATCGGCCTGCACGCTGCGGCCGGTCAGCATCAGGCTCATCGCCGGGCGCACGCCGAGCAGCCGCACACTGCGCACCGTGCCGCCAAAGCCCGGATGAAGGCCGAGCTGCACCTCGGGCAGTCCCAGCGACAGCTTCGAATCCCCGACCGCGACCCGATAGCGGCACGCCAGCGCCAGCTCCAGACCGCCGCCCAGGGCATAACCGTGCATCGCGGCGATGGTCGGAAACGGCAGCGCCTCGAGGCGCGAGAAAATACCCTGCCCGAGCGTCACCAGTTCGATCGCGGTGGCCTCGGACCCGAGGGTAGTGATCTCGCGAATGTCCGCGCCGGCGATGAAGCCGGCCGGCTTGCCCGAGCGCAGCACCAGGCCACGCAGCGGCCTGCGCTCGAGCAGCTGCAGCTGCTGCTGCAGCTCGAGCAGCACCGCACGGCCCAGGGTATTGGCGGAGCTGCCCGGCTTATCGAGTGTGAGCCAGCCGACGTTGTCGGCATCGACCTCGAGGCGCAGCGCAGGCGGTACTGTGTTGGCTGCGTCACTCATGGGAATTCCACGCCGCTGCCGTTGCCATTGATCTCGAAATCGCACACCAGTGGCCGGTGATCCGAATAGGTGACTGCGGGAATGCGAAACGACCTGATGTCGATACCGCGGCTGACCAGGATGAAATCGAGTTCCACACGCGGGTGGCGCGACGGAAATGAGGGCAGCCCCTCCAGGTTGGCGCTGCGCAGTCCGGCCGCCCGCATGAACAGGTAGATCTCGTGCGTACCCCAGAAGGTATTGAAATCACCGGCCACGATGACCGGTTTCTGCGATCGCACCACCAGGTCGTGCAAGGTGCGCAACTGGTACTGGCGATGGCGGAACTTGAGCGACAGGTGCACCAGAAACACGCACAGATCGTCCAGTTCCAGTTCGATGATCAGCCGCTTGATGCCGGTATCGAAGTAGTGAAAGCGCTCGCCGGTCACGCGCGGCGCCGCCAGCAGCGCGTTCGACTGCTTGCGCACGATCGGCACCAGCTGATTGATCGAGCCGGCGCCGTACTTGCACTGGT
>DATBYD010000100.1:0-34731 GCA_036513855.1 Steroidobacteraceae bacterium
GCCGGGGCGAGACGCTCGGCCAGCAGCTGACTGCTCCACAGCACGCCATCCTGCGGCAGGCGGAGCCGATAGGCCTTCGGTACGCGCTGCGCGCCGTTCCAGACCGAGGGCAGCAGCGAGGGGTTCAGCTCGCGCAGCCGCTATCCGCCGCGCAGGCCGAGGAGCAGGGACCGGCACTCGGGCCCGCCGCGGACACCGAGCAGAATCCGGATCCGACCGACTACAGCGTGGCGAAGGACGGCACCATCCGCGTGGCCGCGGTGGAGACGCTTGGGCACTATGCCGACTGGCTCGGCGTAAGTTCCGCACGCCTGCGCGAGATGAATCACCTGAAGTTCCGCACCCCGGTGCGCATCGGCCAGCGCATCAAGCTCGACTTCTCGGTGGTCACCCCGGAGGTGTTCGAGACGCTGCGTCACGAGTATCACCGCGAGCTGCAGGCGGCCTATTTTGCCGGCCACCGCATCGTCGGCACCGAGGTGTACATCGCCCGCGCCGGGGACTCGGGCTGGACGCTGACCCAGCGCGCCGCGCAGCTGCCCCTGTGGCTGCTGCAGCAGTACAACCCCGACCTCGATCTCGCCGAGCTACACCCGGGCACGCAGATCGTCATGCCGCGGGTGGAGGAGGTCGGCAGTGGTGGCTAGCAGGAGGGCACGGCGTGCGTGCAGCCGGCGCGCTGTGACACAGATATCTGCAGGGCATGCAGTCGACCCCTATAATCCAAAACGATGACTTTCAGAAGCTTAGCTGCGTTACTGGCCCTGGTTTGTGCGATGGCCAGCGCGCATGCGGACGGGCTGCAGGTGCAGCAGGTGATGCTGACGCCCGCGCCGGCGGCGCCGTCGGATCTGGCCGGCCTGCCGCCGGTGGATCGCGTCGTGGTGCGCAAGGGCCAGCGGCAGCTGCTGCTGATGCACGGCGGCAATGTCGTGCGCTCCTACCACGTGGCTCTCGGCCTCAATCCGGTGGGGCAGAAGGAGCGCTCGGGCGACTTTCGCACCCCGGAAGGCAGCTACCGGCTTGATCGCCGCAATCCGCGCAGCGATTACTTCCTCTCGATCAAGGTGTCCTATCCGAACGAGAAGGACATGAAGCGCGCGCGTGCACGCCGCTGGGACACCGGCGGATCGATCATGATCCACGGTCTGCCGAACCTGCTCAGGCACGACCCGGACTACTACGCGCGCAACGACTGGACCGACGGCTGCATCGCCGTGTCGAACGCCGACATGGTGGAGATCTGGATGCTCACGCCGGATGATGTGCCGATAGACATCCTGCCTTAGAGCCGTGAGCAGCGATTTTTCAGAGTTCGTCGACGCGCGCGTCGGTCCGCGCGGCAGTCTCGAGAACCTCTCGCAGGGCGAGATCGAAAAGCTGCTCGATACCGGACAGGGGGGAGTGTACCCGCTGTTCCGCCGCTGCGCGCTCGCGGTGCTCAATTCCGGCGCGCGCAACGACAACGCCAAGGAAATCTTCGACCACTACCGCGACTTCGAGATCCGCATCGTGCGCCACCCCTGGGGGGTGAAACTCGAGATGCAGAATGCGCCGGCGGCAGCCTTCGTCGACGGGGAGATGATCCGCGGCATCAAGGAGCACCTGTTCGCGGTGCTGCGCGATGTGGTGTTCATCTCCAACGAGATCATGGCCAGCGGGCGCTTTGATCTGGCCGACTCCGCCTCCATCACCAACGCCGTGTTCCACGTGCTGCGCAATGCGCGCCTGCTCGACTACAAGGCGCGTCCGAACCTCGTGGTGTGCTGGGGCGGCCACTCGATCGGGGCCGCGGAATATCAGTACACCAAGAACGTCGGCTACGAGCTGGGACTGCGCGGCCTCGATGTGTGCACCGGCTGCGGACCGGGCGCCATGAAGGGTCCGATGAAGGGCGCCACCATCGGTCACGCCAAGCAGCGCATCCAGCACGGCCGCTACGTCGGCATCACCGAGCCTGGCATCATCGCCGCCGAGCCGCCCAATCCCATCGTCACGCAGCTGGCGATCATGCCCGACATCGAGAAGCGCCTCGAGGCGTTCGTGCGTCTTGCGCACGGCATCGTGGTGTTCCCGGGCGGGGCGGGCACCGCGGAAGAGATCCTGTACCTGACCGGGATCCTGCTCGACCCGGCCAACTGCGAACAACCCTTCCCGATCGTGCTCACCGGCCCGGGCGAAAGCGCCGCCTATTTCGAGCACATCAGCCGCTTCATCGCCGGCACGCTCGGGCCGGATGCGACCCGCCGCCTCAGCGTCATCATCGATGACCCACCCGAAGTGGCCCGACGCATGGTGCGCGGCATGGAGGCGGTGCGCGAGTTTCGCCGCCGCCACAACGACTCGTACAACTTCAACTGGCTGCTGTCGATCCATCCCCAGTTCCAGCAGCCCTTCGAGGTCACGCATGCGGCCATGCGCTCACTCGAACTGCGGCGCGATCAGCCCGCCCACCAGCTGGCCGCGAATCTGCGCCGCGCGTTCTCCGGCATCGTGACCGGCAACGTGAAGGAATACGGCATCCAGGCGATCGAGCGCGAAGGACCGTACGAGCTGGCCGGCGATCCTGCCATCATGAGCCTGCTCGATGATCTGCTCGCCGCGTTCGTGGCGCAGCGGCGCATGCGCCTGCCCGGCAGCATCTACCGTCCGGTGTATCGGCTGGTCGCGTGAAGCGCCGCTGACGCCTGGCGCGGGCTGAAATCCCGTGCGCCTTTACTTAACGCTGCGCGTGCTGTCATTTCGCGCGAGAGCTGCATCGCATCCGTATGCGACTGGCGACATGCTTGTGAACCAGTTCCTGCGGCGCGGGTGGCGAAGACGTACGCTGCAAATCAGACATTCAGGAGCTTCATCCATGAGCTCAAGCGATAGGGGGCGAGACGATGCCCCCGGCACACAGCGAGAGCCGCCCCCCGCTGCTGCGGTCGGTACCGATGCGTATGCCAACTGGCTCGATCGCATGCAGCGCGCCCGTGCACGCCAGGCCGCGATCACCCGCAACCTCTACACCTGGTCGAACTACAAGAACTGGGCGGATCAGGTGCGCGACTCCTGGGCCGCCACCGATGCCAGCGTCGCCAACGTCGCCGGCAAGCCCAAGAAATAGACCGCTCCCCCCGCGGCCGTAAGGCCGCTTAAATCCCCCTTCAGACGATGGCGAGCGCCGCGGGCGCAGCTTCCGCGCCGCTTTGCGCAGCGTTCCCCCCGCTCGCCGGCTGCCCCGCGCCGCCGGCCGGCCCGGTGCCCGAAGAGGCGCCGCCCGAAGAGGAGGCGCTGTGCGAAACGTGCTCGCGGCGCGGCTGCGCCAGCCATTGCACCAGCGGCAGCCACTGCTCGATGTCCTCCTGGGCGACGGAGTTCTTCATCTCGTGCACGCCGACGCCCTGCTCGGCGGCGCGCACGTAGTTCTGCGAGTCGCGGATCGTGGCCACGATCGGGATGCCGAGCGTATGCAGGAAGCGGATGAGGGAGTGGTAGGTGAGCGTATTGCGGCGGACGCGGTTGGCGATCACCCCGATGCGGTTCTCATCACGGTGGATCTTCGCCACCAGCAACAGGTCGCGGATGCAGTTCGAGCAGGCATGAATGTCGATGTCCGAGGCCAGCACCGGCACCAGGATCTTGTCCGCATCGCGCGTCATCTCGGAGAATTCTCGCGGGTCGAGCGCGGCCGGGGTGTCGAGGATGACGTGGGTGGCGTCGCTCGGCGGGCGCAACTGGAACGCGCGCGTGGTGCGGGTGTCCTTCTCGAAGGCGGCGATGACGTGCACCGGCCGCTGCGTCGGTTTGCGCTTCTTCACCCAGCGCAGCGACGAGCCCTGCGGGTCGTAGTCCATGAGAACCGGCGTGTGCCCGCTGGCGGCAAGATAGCTCGCCAGGTTAATTGCGATGGTGGTCTTGCCGGAGCCGCCCTTGGGGTTCAGGACGACGAAGCGCTGCATGATGTTTTGTCACATTGAAGGGGTGACATGGTTCGCACTCAAGCGTACGCACGCCCCCGCACTCCTGCAAGCGACTGCGCACGCTTCGTGACTGTGAGCGCGCGCACGCCGCAGCGCGCAGCGCCTCCGTACAGTGCCCGCCGTGGAAGAGTTCTTTTTACACCTGTGGGACGAGTGGGACGATGTCACGGGCGCCGCTCGGCACGTGGCGGCCTCGATCGCCGCGGAAGTCACCTCGGTGGTACCGCTGATCGGCGCCGCTTGGGCCGTGCTCCTGGCCGGCGCTGCCACGCTGCTGCTGTCCCAGCTCTCGCTTGTGACCGTCCTGTCGTAGCGCCCGCGGCGCCCCGCGCGCCGCACAGGCCTTGGCGCGTCGGGGGCCTGCGGCGCTTGAAAATTCCCTCCCCATTCCCATGTCGTGCGTTGGCGCGTACCTTTACGCGGCGCAAAACGCACGAGCCATGGCAAAAGACACCGACACAGGGCAGACCGAGGCCTCCCCCGCCGGCACGGCACGCCAGACCCACGGCTTTCAGGCCGAGGTGCGGGAGCTCCTAAAGCTCATGATCCACTCCCTGTACAGCCACAGGGAGATCTTCCTGCGCGAGCTCATCTCCAACGCCTCGGATGCCTGCGATCGGCTGCGCTTCGCCGCGATCGCCGACAGCGCGCTGCTGGCCGAGGATCCCGAGCTTGGCATCCGCATCGACGCGGATGCCACCCGCGGCACGGTGACCATCACCGACAACGGCATCGGCATGACCCGCGAGGAGGCGATCGCCAACCTCGGCACCATCGCGCGCTCGGGCACCGCGGAGTTTTTCCGCTCGCTGTCGGGCGATGAGCAGAAGGCCTCGCAGCTGATCGGCCAGTTCGGCGTGGGGTTCTACTCCGCGTTCATCGTCGCCGAGCGCGTCGAGGTGCATTCGCGCAAGGCCGGCGAGCCGCCCGCGGCGGGGGTGCGCTGGGAATCGGGGGCGGATGGGGAATTCACGGTGGAGAGCGTGACGCGGGCCGCCCGCGGCACCGAAATCACGCTGCACCTGAAGAGCGACGCGCGCGAATTCGCCGATCCGATGCGCCTGCGCGGGCTGATCCGGCGCTATTCCGATCACATCGGCTTCCCGGTGCGCATGCGCAAGGAAGGCGAGGCCTCGCTCGAGTACGAGCTGGTCAACCAGGCGCGCGCGCTGTGGACGCTGCCGCGCACGCAGATCTCCGATGAGGAGTACCGCCAGTTCTACCAGTACCTGGCGCACGACTTCACCGATCCGCTCGCCTGGAGCCACAACAAGGTGGAAGGCAAGCGCGAGTACACCAGCCTGCTGTACGTGCCGGGCCGCGCGCCGTTCGATCTGTGGCAGCGCGAGGCGGCACGGGGACTGAAGCTGTACGTGCGGCGCGTGTTCATCATGGACGACGCCGAGCAGTTCCTGCCGCTGTACCTTCGCTTCGTGAAGGGCGTGGTGGACTCGAGCGACCTGCCACTGAACATTTCGCGCGAGATCCTGCAGCAGGAGCCGGAGGTCGAGGCCATCCGCAGCGGGCTCACCAAGCGGGTGCTCGAGCTGCTCGCGCGCCTGGCGAAGGACGAAGCGGAGAAATACGCCACCTTCTGGAAGGAATTCGGCGCGGTGCTGAAGGAAGGCATCGCGCAGGACCACGCCAACCAGGCGGCGATCCTGCCGCTTTTGCGCTTTGCCAGCACCCACGAGGCGCACGACACTGCGTCCGTGAGCCTGGCGGACTACGTTTCGCGCATGAAGCCCGGGCAGGAGCGCATCTACTACGTCATCGCCGAGAGCCTGGCGGCCGCGCGCGGCAGTCCGGCGATCGAGCGACTGAAGGAGGAGGGCCTGGAAGTGCTGCTGCTCGCCGAGCGCATCGACGAGTGGGTGATGGGACAGGCCGAGAAATTCGAGGGCAAGCGTTTCAAGGACGCCACGCGCGGGGATCTTGAGCTCGGCGGACTCAGCGGCGAGGCCCAGCGCAAGCAGTACGATGCCGAGCTCAAGGAGAGCAAGGGCCTCCTTAAGCGCATCAAGGACTCCCTGGGCGAGCGCGTCACGGAAGTGCGCGTCAGCGAGCGGCTGAAGGAGTCGCCAGCCTGCCTGGTGCTCGGCGAGCACGACCTCACCGAGCAGATGCGCCGCCTTCTCGCCGCCGCCGGCCAGAAGGCCCCCGAGGCGCGTCCGGTGTTCGAGGTGAACGTCGGGCATCCGCTGGTGCGCTACCTCGATGGCGTCGGCGATGCCGGGCAATTCGGCGAGCTCACCCAGCTTCTGTATGACCAGGCCGCGCTCGCCGAAGGCGCCCCGCTCGCCAACGCACCCGAGTACGTGCAGCGCCTCAATCGCCTGCTGGTGCGGCTCACCGCCCCGCAGGGCGCAACCTCCTGACCGAGCGACGCGGTGCCGAGGCCCCCGTTCGCCGAACGGCTGAAGCTGGCAGGGCCCGCGGG
This sequence comes from Steroidobacteraceae bacterium, assembly GCA_036513855.1. Classification (GTDB taxonomy): domain Bacteria; phylum Pseudomonadota; class Gammaproteobacteria; order Steroidobacterales; family Steroidobacteraceae; genus 13-2-20CM-66-19. The sequence goes on from DATBYD010000100.1 coordinate 6,406, forward strand.
CGATCTGGAGGCACTGATCGAGATCCCGCTCGGCGAGGCGGCGCCACAGAGCGTCAGCTCGTTTGCCGTGGTCTGCCATCCGCACCCGCTGTATGGCGGCACGCTCGACAACAAGGTGGTCTGGGCGCTGGCGCGCGCCTTCCAGCAGCTCGGCGCAGCCACGATCCGCTTCAATTTCCGCGGCGTCGGCGCGAGCGCGGCAAGCTACGATGCCGGCAGCGGAGAGACGGCCGATGCGCTCGCGGTAGCCGCTTACGGGCGCGCGCGCTGGCCGCACTCGTCGCTGTGGCTGGCGGGCTTCTCCTTCGGCGCCGTGGTGGCCCTGCGCGCGGCGGCCGAGGCGCGCCCGCAGCGCCTCGTCGCGGTGGCGCCCGGCATCACCACGATCGAGCTGGGCGAGGCGAGCGCCCCGGCCTGCCCCTGGCTCATCGTGCAGGGAGATGCGGACGAGGTCGTGCCCGCCGAGGCGGTGCTGGCGTGGGCGCACAAGCTGTCACCGGCGCCTGAGCTGGTGGTGCTGCCCGGCGCGAGCCATTTCTTTCACGGCCGCATCAATGAGCTGCGCGAGGCGGTGCTCGCCTTCATGCAGCGCGCCTGACACACACGCCCAAACAAAAGGCCCGGCGGGGAAGTGCCTGCCGGGCCTTTGCCCGCGGTTGCGGAAGAAGTCTCGCCAGTGTCAGTTGACCATCGCCTTGAGGCTCTTCAGGGGCATTACGCGTACCTTCTTGCTCGCCGGCTTGGCCTTGAACATCATCTTCTCGCCGGTGAACGGATTGACACCCTCGCGGGCCTTGGTCGCCGGCTTCTTGACGACCTTCATCTTCAACAGGCCCGGCATCGTGAACAGACCGCTGCCACGCAGGCTCTTCTTGATCACGCCACCCAGCGAATCGAAGACGCCTCCGACCTGCTTGCGTGACAGCCCCGTGTCTTTAGAGATGTGTGTCAGTACTTCCGACTTCGTCGGTGCGCCACCCTTTTTCGCCATTTTGCGCTACTCCTAGAAAGAAATTTGTGTTGCGAACGTCGCACCCTGCGGCCGTGCGAGGAGAATCGGCGCGGAAAATAGCACATGCGCGCACTTTCGCAAGCGCTTTTTTCTATGCAGCTGTTGCGAAAATGCCTTTTTTCTCAGGGTTTCGCGCAGCACGGCAGCTGCAAGGGTCGCAGCCCGGTGACAGTTTGCACGCCAAGCGAGCGCTCCCGATGGCGCCGCCAATGCTGCGATTCTCGTTGCGAAGTCAGCGCTAAGCGCGTGTTCCATCAGTGCAAGAGCGCACCCCGAGCCGTGCCGCAGCCATTCGCTGCCAACCGCGCCGTGGCGGCGGTTGCGGCGCGCCCTCAGCGCATCAGGATGAGAATGGCCTGGATGATGATGATTGCCCACAGCGGCGACAGATCCAGTCCCGCAACCGAGGGGATCAGCCGCCGGATCGGTCGCAGCACCGGCTCGCACGTCGTCGTCAGCACCGACTGAAACGGCGAGTATCCCCCCGGGGCAATCAGCGAGAGCAGCGTGTAGAGGAAGATCGCGTAGAAATAGGTCCACAACAGCGTGCGCGCGATCTCGGTCAGCACGCGCTCAATCCAGACCAGCAGCGGGGGGATGCCCATGTCGTGCAGCCAGAACAGGCAGGCGACATCGAGGCTGGCGATGAGCAGCACCGCCAGCACCGATGCGGTGTCGACCTTGCCGATCGGGGGCAGCACCCGGCGCAGCGGCAGTATCAGCGGGTTGGTCAGGCGCACCACCGCCTGGCACAAGGGATTGCGGAAGTCCGCGCGCGTCCACTGCAGCAAAAGGCGCGCGAGCACCACGAACAGTGCCAGCGACAGCAGCGTTTCGATGATGAAGGTTATCGCGCTCATGAGGGTGAGAAGGCTCCGTGTCAGCTTGCGGGCGACAGTGCGAGTTCCCGGCCGCGCTGCGTCGCGGCGTTCATGGCCTGCCAGACGGTGGCGCGCAGGTCGCGGTTCTCAAACGCCGCGAGGGCTGCCGCGGTGGTGCCGCCGGCGGAGGTCACCGCCGCGCGCAGCTGCGCGAGATCCTCGTCCGCCGACTGCACCATGAGCCCGCTGCCGTACAAGGTCGCGGCCGCCAGGCGCCGCGCGGTCGCGCCTTCAAGACCGAGCCGCTCGCCGGCCTCGGCCATCAGTTCGGCGAGCAGAAAGAAGTACGCCGGCCCGCTGCCGGATAGCGCGGTCACCACATCCAGTGCCGCTTCGCTGTCGACCCAGACCACCTCGCCGACGGCGCGCAGCACCGATTCGGCCGCCTGGCGCTGCTCGCGGCTGACCGCCGGCGGGGCGTAGGCGCCGCTGATGCCCGCGCCGATGAGCGCCGGGCGGTTGGGCATGGCACGCAGGATGGCCACACCCGGACAGGCGGACTGAAGCGTCGCGATGCGCACGCCCGCGGCGACCGACACCACGAGCGAGCCCTGCGCGGCAAGGGCTGCGGCCAGGGCGCCGAGCAGCGGCGCGGCATCCTGGGGCTTCACCGCCAGCACCACCACGCCCGCGCCCGCGATGGCGGCGCGGGCATCGGCGCTCACCGCGACGCCGAACTCGCGCGCGAGCTGCTCGCGTGCGTTGGGGTCACTGTCGGCAGCGCCAAGCTGCTCGGCGCGGGTGCCCGAGCGCAACAGGCCGCTGACGAGCGCGCGGCCCATGTTGCCCACACCGAGTATGCAGACGTGCCGGTTGGTCATGATGGTGGCGGATTGTACCGGCGCAGCTTACCGAGGTCTCGAACCAAACAGCGCCGTCCCGAGGCGCACGATGGTGGCGCCTTCCAGGATCGCCGCCTCGAAGTCCCCGCTCATGCCCATCGACAGCGTATCGAGGCCGGCCCCCGCGGCATTGAGCTTTTCCTGCAGGATCCGCAACGCCGCGAACCAGGCGCGCTGACGCGACGGCTCGGTTTCCTCCGGCGGGATGCACATGAGGCCGCGCAGCCTCAGGCGCGGCAGCTGCGCGACGGCGGCGGCGAGGGCGGGCAGCTCAGCGCCGGCGACGCCCCCCTTGCTCGGCTCCCCGGCCAGATTCACCTGCAGGCACACGTTGAGCGGGGGCGCGTGGAAGGGACGCTGCGCCGAGAGCCGCTCGGCCACGCTGAGGCGGTCGAGCGCGTGCACCCAGGCGAAGTGTTCGGCGATCGGGCGCGTCTTGTTGGACTGTATACGGCCGATGAAATGCCAGGTGAGTGCCGGATTCTGCAACGCCGCAATCCGCTCCAGCGCCTCGCTGAGGTAATTCTCGCCGAAGTCCGTGACCCCGCAGCCGGCGGCGGCGGCCACCAATTCGAGGGGCTGCGCCTTGCCAACGGCGAGGAGTGTGACCGACTGCGCACTTCGGCCGGCGCTGAGCGCGGCCCGCGCCACCCGATCGCGCACCTCTTGCACACGCAACGGCAAATTCTGCGGACGCATTAACATATTGGACGTGTGACCCCTCCGTTATACTGCCAGCGCTTGAGGTGCAGGACTGCACATCGCTCCTTCCTGCTACTTTCAAGCCGTTCCAGGGAGCATTCATGGCTGTTGATATCGCGCAACTGCTGGCATTCGCCGTCAAGAACAATGCCTCGGACCTGCATCTCTCGGCGGGCGTACCGCCGATGATCCGGGTCGACGGTGACATGAAGCGCATCAACATGCCGCCGCTGTCGCACAAGGAAGTGCACTCCATGGTGTACGACATCATGAACGACAAGCAGCGCAAGGCCTTCGAAGAGTTCTTCGAGACCGACTTTTCCTTCGAGATTCCGAAGCTGGCGCGCTTTCGCGTCAACGCCTTCAACCAGAACCGTGGCGCGGGTGCGGTGTTCCGCAACATCCCTTCCGTCATCCTCTCGCTCGATGATCTCGGCTCGCCGAAGATCTTCCGCGATCTGTGCATGCTGCCGCGCGGCCTGGTGCTGGTGACCGGCCCCACCGGCTCGGGCAAGTCGACCACCCTTGCCGGCATGGTCAACCACTGCAACGACAACCGTCCCGATCACATCATCACCATCGAGGACCCGATCGAGTTCGTGCACGAGTCCAAGCGCTGCCTGGTGAACCAGCGCGAGGTGCACCGCGATACCCTCGGCTTCAGCGAGGCGCTGCGCTCGGCGCTGCGCGAGGACCCCGACGTGGTGCTGGTCGGCGAAATGCGCGACCTCGAGACGATCCGCCTGGCCCTCACCGCCGCCGAGACCGGACACCTGGTGTTCGGCACCCTGCACACCAGCTCGGCCGCCAAGACCATCGATCGTATCGTCGATGTGTTCCCGGGCGATGAGAAGGACATGGTGCGCTCGATGCTTTCCGAGTCGCTGCGTGCGGTCATCTCGCAGACGCTGATGAAGAAGAACGGCGGCGGCCGCGTCGCGGCGCACGAGATCATGATCGGCACGCCGGCGATCCGCAACCTGATCCGCGAAGGTAAGATCGCGCAGATGTATTCCTCGATCCAGACCGGCGGCGCGCAGGGCATGCAGACCCTCGATCAGTGTCTCACCGAACTGGTCGCGAAGGGCGTGGTCAGCAAGGAAGAGGCACGCTACAAGGCACAGAATAAGGACGCGCTCTAGAAGTCTTTGGCCCGGCGCGCAGGAGCGAGAACCTATGGATCGCGATCAAGCCATCAAACTGATGCAGGACCTGCTGCGGCGGGTGACCGAAAAGAAGGCATCGGACCTTTTCATCACGGCAGGTTTTCCGCCGGCCATCAAGATCGACGGTGAGATCCGGCCGCAGAGCGAGCGCGCGCTGACCGCGGAGCAGTCCGCAACGCTGGTGCGGGCCATCATGAACGACCGGCAGACCAAGGAATTCGACGCCAGCAAGGAGTGCAATTTCGCGATTGCGCCGCCCGGCATCGGGCGCTTTCGCGTCAGCGCCTTCGTGCAGCAGGCGGCCACCGGCTGCGTCATCCGCCTGATCAACGCCAAGATCCCGACCTTCGAGGAACTCGAGCTGCCGCCGATCCTGAAAGAGGTGGTGCTGTCCAAGCGCGGACTGGTGATCATCGTCGGCGGCACCGGATCGGGAAAGTCCACTTCACTCGCCGCGATGGTCGGCTACCGCAACGAGAAGACCCGCGGCCACATCGTCACCATCGAGGATCCGGTCGAGTACGTGCATACCCACAAGGGCTGCGTCATCACCCACCGCGAGGTGGGCGTCGACACCGACTCCTGGCAAGCCGCGCTCAAGAACACGCTGCGCCAGGCCCCCGACGTGATCCTGATCGGCGAAATCCGTGACCGCGAGACCATGGAGTACGGCATCCAGTTCTCCGAGACCGGGCACCTGGTGCTCGCCACCCTGCACGCCAACAGCGCCAACCAGGCGCTCGACCGCATCATCAACTTCTTCCCGGACGAGCGGCGCGATCAGCTGCTCATGGACCTGTCGCTGAACATCCGCGCGCTCGTTTCGCAGCGACTGGTGCCGCGCGAGTCGGGTGCCGGGCGCATCGCGGCGATGGAGATCATGCTCAACTCGCCGCTCATCCAGGACCTGATCTTCAAGGGCGAAGTGGCCAAGATCAAGGAAGTGATGGCGCGCTCGACGCGTCTTGGCATGAAGACCTTCGACCAGGCGCTGTTCGAGCTGTACGAGACCGGCATCATTTCCTACGAGGACGCGCTGCGCAACGCGGACTCGAAGAACGAGCTGCGCCTGCGCATCAAGCTCGACAGCAAGCGCGAACAGAAGAACATCGATGACGGTGGCTCGCTGCGCATCGTCGAGGAAGAGCAGGGCCATAGTCTGTGAGTGCACAGGAGCAAGTGCGCGAAGACCTCGAGGTTACCGGCCCGAATGCTGCCGTGGAGGCGGTGACCGCGGTCAGCGCGCGCCACCCGACGCTCAACACCAAGCCGCTGTTCAAGCTGATGGTGGAGAAGAAGGCGTCCGACCTGTTCTTCACCTCCAACGCCCCCATCAAGATCAAGATAGAGGGCCAGATCCTGCCGGTAAACAAGCAGGTGCTGACGCCCGAGACGGTGCGCCAGACCGCCTTCGCGATCATGACCAACCAGCAGCGCGATCATTTCCTCGCCGAGTGGGAGCTCGACTTCGCCGTCTCGGAGCCCGGACTCGGACGCTTCCGCGTCAACGTGTTCATGCAGCGCGGCTACCCGGCCATGGTGATGCGCTACATCACCGCCGACATGCCGCGGCTCGACACCCTCGGGCTGCCGGAGATCGTGGGCGAGCTCACCGCGCACAAGCGCGGGCTGGTCCTCATGGTCGGCTCGACCGGCTCGGGCAAGTCGACCACGCTTGCCGCGATGATCAACGCCCGCAACGAGAGTTCCTCCGACCACATCGTCACCATCGAGGACCCGATCGAGTTTTTGCATACCAATAAGCGCTCGATCGTGAACCAGCGCGAGGTGGGCCTCGACACCAAGACCTATGCGCGCGCCCTGCGTGGCGTGGTGCGGGCGGCGCCCGATGTGATCCTGATCGGTGAGATCCGCGACAAGGAGGGCATGGAGGCGGCGATCAACCTGTCCGGCACCGGCCACCTGGTGCTCGCCACCATGCACGCCAACAACTGCGCCGAGTCGCTCGACCGCATCATCAACATGTTCCCGCGCGAGCAGCACAACCAGATCTTCCTCGACCTGTCGCAGTACCTGCGCGCCATCATGGCGCAGCGCCTGGTGATGGGTAAGGAGAACCGCCGCGTCGCCGCGGTGGAGGTCATGATCAACACGCCGCACATCTCGACCCTGGTCAAGAAGGGTGACGTGATGTCGATCAAGGAAGCGATCAACGCCAGCAGCGAGAAGAGCATCCAGAGCTTCGACGTGGCGCTGCACCAGCTCTACAAGCAGGGGCGGATCGGGCTCGAAGAGGCCCTCGCCAACGCCGACTCGCGCGCCAACCTCGAGGCCAAGATCAACTTCGGCTGAGCGGCGCCCCAGGATTGCACCCGGGCGGCGCCGGCCGGTTGCGCTAAGATCCCAAGCGATTGCCGCTTCGGCGCCATTGCGCGCCGCACGAAAGCACTGTGTGATGAACGAAGGCGAGGCTCGCGCCGCTGAGGCGCACGGCGGCGAAGGCCCGCTGCGGCTGCGCGACGTGCTCGGGCCCGGCCTCATCACCGGCGCCTCCGATGATGACCCGTCGGGGATTGCGACCTACGCGCAGGCCGGCGCGCGCTTCGGGTTCGAGCTCGGCTGGACGCTCTTGCTCACCTATCCGCTCATGGTGGTCATCCAGGCCATCAGCGCGCGCATCGGCCGCACTACCGGCCGCGGCATCGCCGGCAACCTGCGCCGGCACTCCCCGGCGTGGGTGCTGCAGGGGACCGCGGCGCTGCTGTGTCTGGCCAACACCATCAACATCGGCGCTGATCTGGGCGCGATGGCCGAGGCGATGCGCCTTCTGATCCATCCGCTGCCGGCGTGGGTCTGGGTGATCCTGTTCGGAGTGATCTGCGCGAGTGCCCAGATACTGGTGCACTACCTGCGCTACGTCAGGCTCCTCAGGTGGCTCACGCTGTCGCTGGCTGCGTACTTCGCGGTGCTGTTCACGCTCCACATCCACTGGCCGGACGTGCTCAAGGGCCTTTTGTGGCCGCGCCTGTCGCTCGAGCCGCAGCTGTGGCAGATGGTGGTCGCGCTGTTCGGCACCACCATCAGTCCGTACCTGTTGTTCTGGCAGGCGTCCATGGAGGTCGAGGACACCCGCGCCAACGCGCAGCGCCAGCCGCTGCTGCGCAGGCCCAGGCAGGGACCTTCCGCGCTGGCGCGCATCCGGCTCGACACCCTGATCGGCATGGGACTCTCGAACCTGGTGGGACTGGCTATCCTCGTCACCACCGCAGCGACGGTGCGCCACGGCGGCATGCACGACATCCGGAGCGCCGCGCAGGCGGCGCTCGCGCTGCGCCCGCTCGCCGGCGACTTCGCCTTCGCCCTGTTCGCCCTCGGCATCGTCGGCACGGGGCTGCTGGCGGTGCCGGTGCTGGCCGGCTCGGCGGCCTACGCGCTGGGCGAAGCGCGCGGATGGCCGGTCGGGCTCGCCAAACCGCTGCACAAGGCGCGCGCCTTCTACGCGAGCATTGCCGTCATGACGCTCATCGGGGCGGCCGCCAATGCGCTTGGGCTGAACCCCATCAGCGCCCTGGTCTGGGCGGCGGTGGTCAACGGCGTGGTCGCCGTCCCGGTGATGGCGCTGGTGATGCAGATGGCGCGCAACCGCGAGGTCATGGGCAAATTCACCATCTCGCTGCCGTGGCTGGTGCTCGGGTGGCTGGCCACCGCGCTCATGGCGCTGGCAGCCGGTGCGATGGTCGTGACCGCCCTGCTGGGCGGGGGCTGAGGGATCGGCCCACCAGGCCGGCGCGTCTACCTGAAGGTCAAGAGGATCGAGGCGGCGCAGGTGCGCGCGTCGCCGGCCGCCCCTTTGATGTCGCGGGGCTCGGCCCAGAACTGCGTGCTGCCCTTCTGGTACACCCACGCCTCGGCAGGCGCGCCCGCACCGCTTGCGGTCCTGCCGCCCTGCCAGCCGTCCGCGCGCAGCAGCCGATCGATCGGCTCGAAGCCCAGGCAGTCATCCGCATTGCCGAAGCTCAACGGATACCAGGGGTCGCCCAGGCGCACGAAGCGCAGCACGTTGTTACGGGCCGGCCGATCGAGCATGGCCGAGACGAGCACGCGCGTGTGCAGGGCGAGCCCGACGCCGAACACCTGGTCGAAGTCCCGCAAGACGGCCTGCGGGTCGGTTTCATCGGCCACCCGCAAGAGAAGTTTCACGAACTCGTCCGGGCGGCAGGGACGCGCCGGCGCGCAGGAGGGCTGATCCGCGCCCGATGGCGAGGCCAGGAGGCCCAAGAGCAGCACGCCCGCGAGCGCGCGCACGGGCGAGCGCCGCGTCACCGCGCAGCTTGCGCGTGCCGGATCAGAACACCGTGTACGCATCGAACACCGGCCCATCGACACAGACCCGCTTCATCGAAGGTCCGCTCGCCGTGCGCACCTCGACCGTGCAGCCGGCGCAGCCGCCCACCGCGCAGGCCATGAACTCCTCGAGCGAGACCTGGCAGGGCAGCCCGTAGCGGCGCGCCAGCTGCGCGGCCGCTTTGAGCATGGGTACAGGTCCGCAGGCGAACACCTCGACCTCGCCCAGTTCGGCGGCCTTGAGCGAGGCAAGCCACGCCTCCGCGAGCGCGGTGACGAAGCCGGAAAAACATCCCGGGAAATCGCCAAGACTCGCCAGCCGGCTCGGCACGCCCCACTCCTCGAGCAGCGGCATGCAGGCCAGGCACTCTGGCGGGATGCCCGGCAGGATGAGCGCGGAGGGCCGCGTGCGAAACGGGAAGGGCACTTCCGAGCCCATGAGCACCAGGGGTTTCCACGCGGCGCCCTTGTGCGCTGACAGGCGCTCGGCGAGAAACACCATCGGCGGGATGCCGACCCCACCGCCGAGCAGAAGCGTGCGCGGCCTTGCGGCGTGAACGGTGAAGGGCCGCCCGATCGGCCCGAGCACGCTCACTTGATCACCGGCCTTCTTGGCGGCGAGGGCGTGCAGTCCCGGGCCCACCACCTTGTAGAGCAGCTCAATCCAGCCGGCGCTGGCATCCGCGCGCATGATCGACAGCGGCCGGCGCATCGGGATCGCCTGATCGCAGGTGACGTGCGCGAAGGTGCCAGGCTCGGCATGTGCGGCGCTGCGCGGCGCCGCCAGGCGCAGCACGAACTGCTCCGCGTCGTAGGCCAGCTGCGAGAGCACGCGTGCCGTCTCGAGGAAGAGGGTGCCGCGCGTGGCCGCGCTCACCGCTGCGTCCCCAGCACGTCCGCCAGCACCGCCATGCGCACGGCCACGCCGTTTCTCACCTGGTCGCGGATGACCGACTGGGGACCGTCGGCCACCTCGGAGTCGATTTCGATGCCGCGGTTCATCGGCTGCGGGTGCATCACGATGGCGTCGGGCCGCGCCAGCTTCAGGCGCTCGCGTGTCAGGCCCCAGGCGGCGAAGTACTGCGCGGTGTCGGGCAGGTCGGCCTCGCCCATGCGCTCCTTCTGGATGCGCAGCATCATGATGACGTCGGCGTCCTTGAGGGCGCCCGCGAACTGGGTGTGGCGCGTGCAACCGGCGAATTCCCGCTCCTCCGGCATCAGCGCGGCAGGGGCTGCGATGCGCAGATCGCTGACGCCGAGCGTGCGCAGCGCCTGCCAGGCCGAACGCGCCACGCGCGAGTGGCGGATGTCCCCGACGATGGTGACGGTGAGGCCTGCGAAGCGCTTCTTGCGCTGGTACACGGTGAGGGCATCGAGCAGCCCCTGGGTCGGGTGCGACACGTGCGCCTCGCCCGCCGACAGCACGCTCACGTGCGGCGCCACGTTCGCCGCGACCAGATCCGGAACGCCCGCTTCAGCGTCGCGGATGACGAAGGCGTCCACGTGCAGCGACTCGAGCGTGTAGATGGTGTCGAGCATGCTCTCGCCCTTGGAGCGCGAGGACAGCTGCACCTCGAGATTCACCACCTGCGCGCCCAAGCGCTTGGCGGCGAGCTCGAAGCTCACGCGCGTGCGCGTGGAGGGCTCGGTGAAGAGGTTGGCCACGGTGGCCCACGACAGGGTCTGGCTGAGCGGAGGCCGCCCGCCGAGCGGGCGGACGAAGCTCTGCGAGTGCTCGAGCAGCCGCTCGAGCTCGCTGCGCGACAGGCTCTCGAGCGTCAGCAGGTGGCGCAGCGATCCGTCGGCGCGCAGCTGATCAGTCATTTCGCTCTTTTCCCCTCACCCTGAAAGTAGCGCCCGAGGATCACCGCCGCGGCGGCACTGTCGACATCGCCCGCCGCGACCCGCCGCCGCCGCTGCCCGCTTGAGCGTTGCGAGCGCAGCGCCTCGCTCGCCTCGAGCGAGGAGAAGCGTTCATCGACCAGGTGAACGGGCAGGGCAAAGCGCCGGGCGAGCTCGGCGGCGAAGCCGCGCACCGCCGCAGCGAGTGCCCCTTCGCTTCCGTCGGCATTATAAGGGGCGCCGAGGACCAGGAGCCCCGGCTCGAGCGCGCGCACCTCGCGTGTGATCAGCTCCCAGTCCGGTCCGTTTCGGCCGACCAGGGCGACCGCGCGCGGGGTGGGGGTGCGCGTCAGGGTGTCGCCGCTGGCGATGCCAATACGTCTGAGTCCGAAATCGAAGGCGAGGACGGTCTGCGCGCCGGTCATGCCCTGCGCGTGCGTCTACGCATGGCCCGCCTCGGTGCTGAGGCGATCGACGTCGATGCCCAGCAGCCGCCAGGCACCCGTCCAGCGCTGCTCGAACGGCAGTTCGAACACCACGCGCGGATCGACGGGCATCGAGGCCCAGGCGTTGTCCTTCATCTCGCGCTCGAGCTGGCCGGATTCCCAGCCGGCGTAACCGAGCGCGATGAAGGCATCCGAGGGACCCTCACCGCGGGCCATCGCCGCGAGCACGTCGCGCGAGGTGGTGACCTGGATGGCATCGGAAACCTTGTGCGTGTGGTCCCACTGGCCACCCGGGCGGTGCAGCACGAAGCCACGGTCGGTGTGCACCGGTCCGCCGCGCAGCACCGGCTGGGTCGCGATGTGTTCGGTGGAAGGCTCAAGCTTCATCTGCGAGAGCACGTCCGAGAGCTTCATCGGCAGGGGCTTGTTGAGCACGATGCCGAGCGCTCCCTTGTCGGTGTGCTCGCAGATGATCGCCACGGTCTGGGCGAAATTCGGGTCCACCAGCTGCGGCATGGCGATCAGCAGGTGGTTGGTGAGGCTGCCGCCCTCGGCGTCAGCAAACATGGGGCCGCCCGCCGCCTCACCCGGGAGGTCGCTGCCGCTCAATGAGCTGTGCTTGCCACCCATGAGTCAAGTATGGGCATGGCGCAGGCGAGTCTCAAGGAGAGCTTGTCACAGTTTCGCCGGTGAGCCGGCCGCCCGAGAACTGCCATTCATACTCGAAACGCAGCACCGGATGCTCGGCGGCCATTTCGGGGGGGAAGCGGTCGAACGGGCTCGCCAGCTTTAGCGTTGCGAGGGCCGCCTGGTCAAGCCCGGCGTCGCCGCTGGAGCGTCGCACCTGCACGCTCTTGATCCTGCCGTCGGCACTGATCTCCACCGCGATGAGCGGATTGGCGCTGGCACCGGTGTTGCGGGCCGCGTTCGGGAAGTTGAGGGTGCCGATGCGCTCCACCTTGGCTCGCCAGCGATCCAGATACGGCGCGATGGTCGAGGCCTGGGTGTCAGCGTTGATCCACTGATCATCGTTCTTCGGCCCCTTGAGCCTGGGGTCGTCCTGCTCATCGACCGGCCCGGGATCTGCGGCGGCCGGCGCATCGACCTCGAGCGGCCGCTCGTGCACGGCCCCGCTGCTGCCGGCGTCGGCCAGGTAGCGCACGTCGGTGTTCCAGGCGCTGGTGGTGATCACCCGCTCCGCTGAGCTGCCGGCCGTTTCCGCGCTCTCGGTCAGCGAGGTGCCTTGCGGGCTGCCCTCGTGAGGCAGCCTCGGCACGGCGGCGCTGCGGTTGTGCGGCGTCACCGACTGCGTCGTATTGCCCGAACCGACCTGGGTGCGCTGCGCCAGATAGGTCGCGTTCGGGTTCTGGTCCGACTCGGGCAGCTCGTCCGAGACCAGCAGGACCTCAAGTCCCGGCGCGCCGCCCGTGCCGGAGGCTTTGGCGTTGAAGGTGATGCCGAGGATGATGAGCCCGTGCACCAGAGCGGTCAGGAACAGCATGGTGAGCAGGCGGTCCCACACCGGAGCCCGCCCCTCCCGCAGCATGAGCGCGCGGCGTGCCATCGCGGGTGTCAGCCGCCCCGCGCCGGCGCTGCGCGCAGGCGGGGTGCGGCGTGCAGGCGCCGCTCGATGGCCGCGATCAGCAGCTCCCCGATGTGGATGCCGAACTGCTTGTCGAGCTCGCGGATCCCGGTGGGGCTGGTGACGTTGATCTCGGTCACGAAGCCGCCGATGACATCGAGTCCCACGAACAGCATTCCCTTGGCACTGAGCGCCGGTCCGATCTGCCCGGCGAGCCAGCGATCGCGCTCGTTGAGCGGCCGGCCGACGCCGCGCGCACCGGCGGCAAGGTTGCCGCGGTGATCTTCGGCGGACGGCAGGCGCGCCAGCGCGTAGGGCACCGGCTCCCCATCGATCAAGAGCACGCGCGAGTCACCGGACTCGGCGATCTGCGGCAGGTAGCGCTGCGCCATGGCGAAGTGCCTGCCATAGCCGGTGAGGGTCTCGAACACGACCCGTGCGTTGAGGTCGTCCTTCTCGAGCACGAAGATCGAGCGGCCGCCCATGCCATCGAGGGGCTTGACCACGATGCGGCCGTGCTCGCGCAGGAAAGTCGCCATTCCGGCCATGTCGCGGGTGATGAGGGTCGGGGCGCAGCACTGCGGGAACCAGGCGGTGTAGACCTTCTCGTTGATGTCGCGCAGGCCCTGCGGCCGGTTGACAATGAGCACCCCGGCATCTTCCGCGCGTTCGAGGATGTAGGTGCTGTAGATGTACTCGGTATCGAACGGCGGGTCCTTGCGCATCAGCACGCAGTCGAGCTCGCTCAAGGGCGACATGATCGACGGCCCGAGCGTGAACCAGCCGGCCGGGTCCGCCCGCACGGTCAGCGCCCGCATGCCGCCCATGGCCACTCCGTCGCGCAGCAACAGGTCACGCTGCTCGAGGTAGGCCAGCTCAAAGCCGCGCTGCTGCGCGGCGAGCAGCATCGCCAGCGTCGAGTCCTTCGCGTAGGTGATGGCGCCGATCGGATCCATCACCACGCCCAGTCGCTTCGGGGCGGTCATCGGAAGCAATTATGCCCATCGCCGGCGCGAATATGTCTGCCCGGGTGCGGCCCGGCGTTGGACCCCGCCCACGACCTTCGAAAAACGTGACGTGCATGGCATAGCAGGGGGTGTACCGATATGTTAAAACCGCCCCCTGCGCCTGCCTCGTGCAGTTGGCGCCATGTGCGTGCGCGCCCGGCAGGCCTGCAGGGGTTTCTGCAGCCTTAGCCTTTTTTAGGAAGGAGTCCCCCGACCGTGACCGGCAGCAACACCAAGCTCCAGGGTCTCAAGGTCCTCGTCATCGACGACAGCAAGACCATCCGACGGACGGCCGAGACCCTGCTCGCCAAGGAAGGGTGCGAGGTCTTTACCGCGATCGACGGCTTCGATGCACTCGCCAAGATTGCCGACCACCAGCCCGACATCGTGTTCGTCGACATCATGATGCCGCGCCTGGATGGCTACCAGACCTGTTCACTGATCAAGCACAACAAGGTGTTTCGTTCCATTCCCGTCATCATGCTGTCGTCCAAGGACGGACTGTTCGACCGCGCGCGCGGCCGCATCGTCGGCTCGGAGCATTACCTGACCAAGCCCTTCACCAAGGATGAGCTGTTGTCCGCGATCGAGACGCATGTTGGGAGCTGAAGGTCATGCCGCTCATCCTGATCGTTGACGACTCGCCCACCGAGCTGCACGTCATGCAGAAGGCGCTCGAGAAGCACGGCTTTCGCACCGCCGCGGCCGCCGACGGGGCCGAGGGCGTGCGCCTGGCCCGCGAGATGACGCCCGACCTCATTTTCATGGACATCGTCATGCCTGGCATGAACGGTTATCAGGCGACGCGGGCGCTGGCCAACGACCCGCGCACGCGCACGATTCCGATCATCATGGTGACCTCCAAGGGTCAGGAGACCGACCGCATCTGGGGCCTGCGTCAGGGGGCGATCGATTACATGGTGAAACCCGTCTCTCCCGATCAACTCGTCGCCAAGGCGCAGGCGACCCTGTCCGCCTGAGCGCGGCCCCTGCGCGTGGTCTATGACTGAGCCGCCAGCGTCAGTTGAAGTCGAGTTGAAGTCCCTGCGGGACCGCCCGTTCGAGCTGCTCGCCGAGCTCGAGCGCCGCGGCCGCGCCGTGTCCGCGCAGCTCAACCAGGATGCCGGCGGGCGCGAGTGGGTCGGCGTGGCGCTGCGCATGGCGGGGGATCTGTACCTGGTGGCGCGCGAGGAAACGCGCGAAGTGCTGGGCGTGCCGGCCGGAACCACGCGCGTGCCCGGCGCCAAGCCCTGGATCAAGGGCCTCGCCAACGTGCGCGGCCAGCTGCTGCCGATCATCGACCTGCGGCACTTCCTCGGCAGCGGCATCACCCCGATCACGCGCAACACGCGCATCGTGGTCGTGAACCACCGCGAGATCCCGGCGGGCCTTTTGGTGGACGAGGTGCTCGGCTTCCGGCGCTTCGCGGAAAACGAGTTCTCGGGCGATGCACCGCCGACGGTGGCGCGCTGCGAGCGCTTTCTCGCCGGCGCCTTCCGCCGCGCGCAGGAACAGTGGCCGGTCCTGAGCCTGCGCGCCGTGCTGGAGAGCCCCGCCTTCTCGGAGGCGGCGGCATGAGCTCGCGCGCCGCAGGCGTGCTGGCACTGCTGCTCGCGCTGGCGACGCTGTTCATCATCGGCGCGGGTGGCAGCTATTACCTTGAGCAGATCGGCCACGGCAGCGCGGCCCATGCGCTGCCGGCCGAGGCGCTGCTGAATCTTGCCATCGACGCGAACGGCGCCCTCAGCGGCGATGCCCGCTCGCTCGAGCGGCTGCAAGCTGACCAGAAGGCGCTCGAGGATGTCGCCTCGCGCAACGCCGATGCCCCGTTCGCCACCGACGCGCGCTTCACGCGCGTGATGAGTAACGCCTCCGTCGTGCTCAAGGCGCGCAGCGCGCTTGCCGATGCCGGCAGCGCCGCGCACGACACCGGCGAGCTGGTGCCGCGCCTGAACGCCGAGGCGGCAACCCTTGCCACCGCGCTGGCAGCCGCCCCCGGCAGCGCCAGCGCCGCAGCGCTCGAGCGCTTCGCCGCGCGCGCCCAGCGCCTGCAGCTGGACGTGAGCGCGCTCGCCCAGGGAACCGCCGACCCCGCAGCTGCGGCACAGCGCATGGCCGAGGCGAGCGACTACCTCGGCCAGGTCATCTCAGGCTTCGCCGGCGGCAGCTCGACTCTCGGGCTGCCGCACGTGGTAGCTCCCGAGGCGGCCGCGCACCTGAAGACTCTCGATGCCCTCTACAGCCTGCTCACCCCTGCCGTGAAGCGCGCGGTGGCCGCAGCGCCCGCGCTGCCGGCGGCGCAGGCCGCCGCGCACGCCATCGCCGCGGATGCGCGCGAGCTCGCCGCCCCGGCCGCCCCGGGTGGCTCGCTCGCGGGCCTTGCGCCCTGGCTGCCGCTGGCGCTGCTGGTGGCAGGCCTGGCGCTGCTCCTCGCCGGGCTCGTCACGGCGCTTCGCATGCGTCGCGCGGCCGAGCGGCAGCGCCGCTCGGCGGACGTGCAGCGCAAGGAGAGCGACCGCAACCAGCAGGCGATCCTGCGCCTGCTCGATGAACTCTCGAGCCTGGCGGACGGGGATCTGACCGTGCAGGCCACCGTCACCGAGGACATCACCGGCGCGATCGCCGATTCGATCAACTACGCCGTCGATGCCCTGCGCGGGCTGGTCACGACCATCAACGGCTCGGCGATCCAGCTCGACAGCGCGACCCGCCAGACGCAGGCGCTCTCGCAGCACCTCGCCAAGGCGAGCGGCGCGCAGTCCAAGCAGATCGCCTCCGCCACCGAGTCGGCGGCCAGCATGGCAGGCTCGGTGGAGGAAGTGTCGGGCAACGCCGAGCGCGCTTCCGACGTGGCGCGCCACTCGGTGGAGGTGGCCCACAAGGGCGGCGATGCGGTGCGGCGTACCATCGACGGCATGAACACCATCCGCGAGACGATCCAGGAGACCTCCAAGCGCATCAAGCGCCTGGGCGAGAGCTCGCAGGAGATCGGCAACATCGTGGAGCTGATCAACGATATCGCCGAGCAGACCAACATCCTGGCGCTCAACGCCTCGATCCAGTCCTCCATGGCGGGGGAGGCGGGGCGCGGCTTTGCGGTGGTGGCGGACGAGGTGCAGCGCCTGGCCGAGCGCGCGGCCAACGCCACCAAGCAGATCGAGGTGCTGGTGCGCACCATCCAGACCGATACCAACGAGGCGGTCGTGTCGATGGAGCGCAGCACCACCGATGTGGTCGGTGGTGCGCTGCTGGCGGAAAACGCCGGAGCTGCGCTGGAGGAGATCGAGCAGGTCTCCAACCAGATCGCAAGCCTGGTGCAGAATATCTCCGGCAGCGCCCGTCAGCAGACCGGCGCGGCCCAGAACATCGCCCGCAACATGCAGGTCCTCAAGGAGATCAGTGCCCAGACAGCCGAATCGACCCACTCGACCTCGGTGGCCATCGCCAAGCTCGCCGAGCTGTCCGCGGGCCTGCGCAAGGCCGCCTCGGGCTTTCGCCTGCCCGGAAGCGCGGGCGATCGCAGTGGCAGCAGCGGGACGCTCCGGCGCCTCGAGGACCCCACGCTGACGACGGCCAAGGTGCGGCAGATCTCGGCCCTGGGCGGCTCGTGATGCTGCTGCGAAAGCCACTGCATGCCTGAACTTGCTTCCCAGACACTCGATCTCGTCGGCCGCGAGATCAACGCGACGCTGTTGGAGGCGCGCACCGCGCTCGAGAGCTACGTCGAGCAGCCCGACAACGCGTCCCTGCTCGAGCGCTGCATCCAGGACCTGCACCAGGTGCAAGGCGTGCTGCGCCTGCTCGAGATCTACGGCGCGGCCCTTCTCGCCGAGGAAATGGAACACGTCGCCCAGTACCTGCTGGCGACCCACGCCGAGCGCAAGAGCCAGGCGGAGAGCCTCGATGCCCTGATGCGCGCCATGGTGCAGCTGCCGAGCTACCTGGAGCGCGTGCTGGCCGGTGGTCGGGACCTGGCGCTGGTGCTGCTGCCGCTGCTGAACGACCTGCGCTCGGTGCGCGGCAACTCGCTTTTGTCCGAAGGCACGCTGCTGCTGCTCAACCTCAAGTCCGACCAGCAGGCGCAGCCGGTCGTGGCCGTCGCCGGCGAGGCGCCGATGACGGTCGAGCAGTGGGCGCGCCGCCTGCGGGCCCGCTACCAGGCGGGCCTGGTCGGCTGGATCCGCGGCGAGCGCGTCGAGCAGAACCTCGAGGTGCTGGCCGCCGTGGCGCGCAAGCTCGAGCAGATCGCCACCCGTCAGCCGGTGTTCCAGCTGTGGTGGGTGGTGGGAGCTGTGATCGAGTCGCTGCAGGAGAAGGGCCTCGAGGGCGGCCAGTCGATCAAGCGGCTGCTCGGGCTCGGCGATCGCGAGATCCGCCGCCTGTACGAGCAGGGCGAGGCGCGCTACGCGCAGTCCCCTGCGGTCGAGCTTCTGAACAATCTCCTCTACTACGTGGGACGTTCCGAGTCCTCCGGCGGACGGGTGAGCTCGGTGCGCGCCTCGTTCCGGCTGTCGGAACTGCTGCCGGTCGATGAGAGCATCGAGCAGGAGCGCGAGAACCTTTCGGCCCCGAGCGTGAAGCTCATGCAGACGGTGGCCGCGGCGATCCGCGAGGACCTCGCCAAGATCAAGGACGTGCTGGATATCTTCGTGCGCCGCGGGGCGGGGCAGCCGCAGGAGCTCGCCTCCCAGGTGGAGCTGTTGCGCAAGATCGGCGACACCCTGGGGGTGCTGGGCCTCGGCGAACTGCGCGCCAGCGTGCAGGCCGAGACCGAGCGCCTCGGCAAGATCGTCAACGGCTCGCTGCGGGCCGATGAAGCCACGCTGGTCGAGATCGCCGCCACGCTGATCGGCGTCGAGGACAAGCTCGATGACCGGCTGGTCGGCATGATCCTGCCGCCCAAGGACACCACCGTCACCCCGCCAAGCGATGACACCGAGTTCCAGCAGGTGCAGTCCGCGGTGCTGCGCGAGTGCATCGTCAATCTCGCCCGCATCAAGGAAGCCGTAACGCAGAGCGTCGGCGGCACGCTCGATGCGGCGGGACTGGACAGCTGGCAGGACCTGATGCGCGGCATGAAGGCGGGCCTGCTCCTGCTCGGCAAGCCGCGCGCGGTGGAGATCATCGAGGCGATCACGACGCAGCTGAAGCGCGTCATGCAGCCGGGCGTGCACGTGCTACCGCCCGGCTACATCGACCGGCTGGCCGATGCAATCGTGAGCGTCGAGTACTACATGGAGACCCTGCAGGCCGGGCGCGCGGATCCGTGGTACATGCTCGACAACGCGCAGGCATGCGTGGCAGCGCTCGAGCAGCAGCCCACCCCGGCACCCCCGACCGTGCCGGCGCTGGAGCCGGCCGCATACGCGCAGACCGTGCAGATTCCGCGCATGTCGCCGCCGCCGGCCACCGCCCGGCCGGATCTCATGGCCATGGATGCCGCAGCGCCGACGCTTGCCGCCCAGCCGGCCTCGCGGGCGGCAGCGCCGGTGGAGTACTCCGACCCGGAACTGATGAAGCTCTTCATCGAGGAAGCCCAGGAAGAGCTGGTCAAGATCCAGCGCGGCTTCCCGATCTGGGACCAGAATCCCCAGGAGCGCGACGAGCTGATCTCGCTGCGCCGCTCCTTCCATACGCTGAAGGGCAGCGGCCGCATGGTCGGCGCACGCGAACTCGCCGAGTTCGCCTGGGCGATCGAGAATCTGCTGAACCGCGTGCTCGACAACACGCTCACCCGATCCCCCGCCATCCTCGAGACGCTGCGCGCAGCCCTGGCGGCGCTGCCTGAGTTCATCACGCAGCTGGAGACCGGCGCGCCGGTGCGCGCCGACGTGAGCGCCATCGTCTCGCGCGCCCACGCCCTGGCCGCGGGCCGCCAGGACACCGCCGTCCGCTCGGCCGAGCGGGGCGAGGACGGCACCCTATCCGCCACGGCGCTCTCCGAGACGACCCTGGCGGAACGGCGCGCGATTTCGCCGCTGCATGTTTCCCCCGCGGCACGCGCCGCCGCCGCGCCGGCCGCCCAGCCGCCGCCGCCTGCGCCGCCACCTGCGCCCGACACAACGATGGTCGTGCCGAAGCCGGCGCTGACCGATGACACCCTGCGGGACATCTACGCCCGCGAGACCGCCGCCCACATCGTCACGGTGCGCGGCTACCTGGCGCGCGAGGTGCGGCTGCCTGAGCCGCACGCGCTGCCCGAGGATGTCTACCGCGCCTGCCACACGCTCTCGGGCAGCTCGAAAATGGCGCAGGCTCGCCACGGCATCCGCCTCGCCGAGCCGCTCGATCACTGGCTGCGCCGTGCCTTCAGCAGCGGCATGGGACTTCGCACCGAGGACCTGGCGCTGCTCGAGGACTGCATGGTCGCGATGGAGTCGGTCGCCACGCACCTGGATGAGCCGACCGGCTACTTCGTCAACCACTGGCAGCTGCTCGAGCGCATCGAGCGGGCCGACAAGAGCCTCGACCAGCGCATCAACGCCGCCGCCGAGTGGCACCCGGGAGCCGCCGCCGTGGCCGCGGCCGCGCTCGGCACGCCGGGGCCGGCCGCCGAGGAGGCGGCCGACTTCGACCCCGAGGTGGCCGCGATCTTCACCGACGAGGCCACCGAGCTCATCGACGCTTCCGAGCGCGCGCTCTCGGACTGGCGCACGAAAGCGGACAGCGCCGAGTACCGCCTGGGCCTCAAGCGTCCGCTGCACACCCTCAAGGGCGGCGCACGCATGGCGGGCATCACGCCGATGGGTGACCTGAGCCACGAGGTCGAGTCGCTCGTCATGCTGGTCGATACCGGAACGCTCAAGGCCGATGCCGCGCTGTTCGATGCCATCCAGGCGAGCCTCGATGAGCTGGCGCGCATGCGCGAGCAGGTCGCCAACGGGCGGCGCGTGAGCCCCGCGCGCGCCATCATCGCGCGCCTGCAGGATCTGTCACGTCCGCGCGAGGCCGAGCCGGCCGCCGCCGAGCCGGCCAGCGCCGAGCCGGCCGCCGCCGCACCCCCGCCGGAGGCAGCGCCCCTGTCGCTGCTGCCCGCCGAGGCTGCCCCGGTGAGCGAGGGGGCGCAGCCGCCGCCTGCGGCCGAGACACCGCCGAGCTCCGAGACCCTGACGCTGCAGCTGGCCGGACCTGCAGGCCCTGATCTGGATACCGCGCTTCGCAAACTGAACGCGGAGCTGCGGCTGGCCGCGCAGGAGGAAGTGCACGCCGCGCACGAGCCTGAAATCGTCCCCGAGGCCGCCGCCCCCGCGGCGCCGGCCGAGCAGGCCGCCCCGCCCGCGTACCCGGCAGCCGAGCCGCACGCCGAGGAAGTGCTGGTGCCGCCGCAACCGGTGCCGCCGGGCCGTGAGCCGGTGCTGGTCGGTGAGCGCCAGGAAATGGCGCGCGTGGATGCGGACCTGCTGGATCAGCTGCTCAACATCTCGGGCGAGGCGAGCATCGCGCGGGCGCGACTCGAGCAGCAGCTCGGCTCGCTGGATTTCAACTTAGGCGAACTGGCGCGCACCGTGACGCGCCTGAAGGAGCAGCTGCGCAGTCTCGAGATCGAGACCGAGGCGCAGATCCTGCACAAGCACGAGGACGAGGGGCCGCACCGCAGCGAGTTCGATCCGCTCGAGCTCGATCGCTACTCCTCCATCCAGCAGTACTCGCGCGCGCTGGCCGAGACGGCCAACGACGTGGCGAGCATCCAGCAGCTGCTCGAGAACCTCGCCAAGGACACGCAGAACCTGCTGCAGCAGCAGGCGCGCACCATCACCGAGCTGCAGAACGGCCTGATGCGCACGCGCATGGTGCCGTTCCAGCGCCACGTGCAGCGACTCGCCCGTATCGTGCGCCAGGCCGCCTCCGACACCGGCAAGCGCGCCGAGCTCACCGTCGAGGGCGCCTCGGGCGAACTCGACCGCCAGGTGCTCGAGCGCATGCTGCCGCCGTTCGAGCACATGCTGCGCAATGCCGTGGTGCACGGCATCGAGAAGCCCGACGAGCGCATGCGGCGCGGCAAGCCCGACACCGGGCGCATCCTTCTCGAGCTGCACCGCGAAGGCGCCGAGGTCATGGTGCGCCTCACTGACGATGGCGGCGGCATGAACCTCAAGGCGATCCGCGACAAGGCGCTCGCCCTCGGCCTGATCGCCAGCGGCCAGACCTTAAGTGACGACGAGGCACTGCAGCTGATCCTGGAGCCGGGCTTCTCCACCGCCGGCGCGATCACCCAGCAGGCCGGCCGCGGCGTCGGCATGGACGTGGTCGCGACCGAGATCAAGCGCCTGGGCGGCGCCTTGCACATGGAGACCAAGGCGGGCGAGGGCACGGTGTTCACCATCCGCCTGCCGCTGACGCTTGCGATCAGCCATGCGCTGGTGGTGCGCACGGACGAGGAGTACTACGCGCTGCCGCTGCCGACGGTCGAGGGCGTGCTGCGCCTGTCCAAGGCGGAAGTCTTCGCGCACCTCGGCCGCGAGGCGCCCGCCTTCGACTACGGCGGCCAGAAGTATCGCTTCCAGCACCTGGCAAGCTTCGTCGGCCTTGCGCCGCTGGAGCTGCCCGGACAGGACGTGACCATCCCGGTGGTGCTGGTGCGCGCCGGCGAGCACTCGACCGGGCTGGTGACGGATGAACTCATCGGCAGCCGCGAGATCGTGGTCAAGTCGGTCGGCCCGCAGATCTCGAGCATCCGCGGCATCTCCGGCGCCACGATCCTGGGCGACGGCCGCATCGTCATCATTCTCGACATCGGCGCCCTGGTGCGCGGCGAATGGCGCACGCGCGCCCAGGCGCCGGTGGCGCCGAGGGAGCGCGGCGACCGGCGCACCTTCGCGCTGGTGGTGGACGATTCGATCACGGTGCGCCGCGTGACGCAGCGGCTGCTCGAGCGCAACGGCATGCGCGTGCTGACCGCACGCGATGGCATGGACGCGGTGGCGCTGTTGCAGGACAACGTGCCGGACGTGATCCTGCTCGACATCGAGATGCCGCGCATGGACGGCTACGAGGTGGCAGCGCACGTGCGCAACGATGCGCGCCTCAAGGACGTGCCGATCATCATGGTAACCTCGCGCGTCGGCGAGAAGCATCGCGCGCGCGCCATCGAGCTGGGCGTGGATGACTATCTGGGCAAGCCCTACCAGGAGGCGCAGCTGCTCGATGCGATCGCGCCCCTGGTCGAGCGCCGGCGCGCCCGCACCCAGGCCTACGGGAGCTGATCCAAGTGCCCGAGCGAGTCGCCGAGATCTATAGCCTGCTGGTGCCGCTGGTCGACGGCCGGCTGATCATCCCGCGCGCCTGCGTGGCGGAAGTGATCGGTTTCCAGACGCCCTCGGAGATGACCGGCGCGCCGCCCTGGTACATCGGCACGGTGCCCTGGAACGGCAAGGCGGTGCCGCTGGTGTCCTTCGAGGGCGCCTGCGGCCAGATGATCCCGCCCACCAGCGGACGCACGCGCATCGTCATCCTGCACACGCTCGGCACCCGCGTGGAGGGCGGCAACTTCGCGCTGGTGAGCCAGGGCTTCCCGCAGCTGGTGCGGGTGAGCTCGGACGTGGTGCGCCCCGACAACTCGCGCGTGTTCCCCGACCGCACGCCGGTCATCTGCCAGATCCGCATGGTGAACGAGACCCCGCTGGTGCCCGACCTCGAACGTCTCGAGGAGATGATCGCGGAAGAGACCAGTATCGTGAGCTAGTGCGGCAGGTCCCCGCGCCGGCGGCGTTCCGACCATGAAGCAGCGAGCGCCAGCAGCGCGAGCGTGAAGAGCTCGAGTGAACCGCCCCCGTGCAGACCCCCTGCGGAGGGTGTCTGGGCCGAGACCACCACCTTCTGCGTCGAACTCACCGAGCCTGTCACGCCCGCGCAATCGAGCGTGAAATTGTAGGTGCCGGCCGCCGACTCCGTGACAGCCAGCTGGCCGCCGTTGGTGGCGAGGCTGCCCTTCCAGCCATCGCTGCCGCTGCCGCCCGACGCCGTGCAGGAAGTAGCGCTCTGGTCCGTCCAGGCGACCGTGAAGGGGGTGTTGACCACCGCGGTGGCCGCCGCCAGCACCGCCACGGTTACGGGCAGTATCGTGGTCGGGGTCAGAAGATAGGCACCGGTCAGACTGGTGCGGCTGTCGAGGCCGTTGGCAAGGATCCAGCCCTGGTCGTTGATGGCGATGGCGCTGGTGAGCGTCACGAACGGCCGGTTGGGATCGGTTGCGATGATCAGCGTGTTCAGGTTGCTAGTGGTACCGCCGCCGATGAAGAACGGCGTCGTCACGGAGTTCACGACCGTATAGCCCACCACCTGCCCGGCGTTGTTGATGCTCGCCGTCGGCGAAACGGAGCTGACTGGCACCGAAGGCAGCGCCTGTGTCGCACCGTTCACGTAGAGGAAGGGGGCGAAGCCTGTCGCGGCGGCCTGCCAGCCCACCACCTCTCCGGCATTGTTGATGGCGGTGGGACTTGCGGGCGGCACCGGCGAGCTCGTCGAGGCCAAAGGAGGAATGCTGGTCACGACGCCGTTCTCGTAGACGAAGCCCGACGTGGCGCTCACCGCGGCCACCTGTCCGTAATCGTTGACCGCACTCGCCGAGCCGCCGCCAGGACCGATCTGCGCGGGCGTGCCGTTCGAATAGACCACCGCGACGGCGCTGGGCGAGCCTGTGGCTCCGGAGCAGCCGCCGACGGTGAGACCGGCCGCATTGATACCGGTGGCGGTGCAGTTGCTGAAGCCGGTGAGGCCTAACAGGCCGGTCAGGCTTGCGTTCTGGCCCGTGAAGCCGAACGACCACAACTGGTTCAGCGGAGCTTGGAAGGTCCCGGCCACGAGGCCCGCCGCGTTGATGGCCTGCCCCGATGCGTCACCCTGGAGGCTCGTGCCCGGATAGCTCAGCGTGCCTAAGTCAGTCATGACGCCCTGGCTGTAGAGAAAGGCATGCGAGGGCTGGCCGGAAAATTCGATGGCGCCGGTGATCTCACCGTTGCTGTTGAGGGCGTTCGCCTGAACGCTCGTGGCGTTGGCGGGCACCGCGATCACGGTGAGGGTGTAGGAGGGCAGCGGCGGGGTGACGGCGGCCGCGGCGCTGCAACAGGCGAGTGCTGCCAGCAGGGCGCCACCCGAAGAAAGTGTACGCATGGAGTCCTCCTGAGGAGGCCATGATTTTCGCAGAGCGTCCGGCCGGATGCGAATGGCAACGGGAATGCTACAGATCGCCGAAGCGGTACTGCAGCAGTGCCAGAGCGGCGAGGGCCGCGGTCTCGGTGCGCAGCACGCGCGGACCCAGGCGCACGCTTTGGAAGCCTGCCTCAAGCGCCGCCTGCTGCTCCTCGGGGCTGAGTCCCCCCTCCGGTCCGATGAGCACGCTGAGCTCACCCGGCGGGGCTTCAAGCTGTGCGATGCGGCGCAGCGCTGCCGGCGAGAGCAGCAGCCGGGTGCCCCCCCGCTCGCGGCTGTGGCGCAGAAACTCGCGCAGGCTCACCGGCTGCAGGATCTGCGGCAGCCGGTTGCGCGCGCTCTGCTCGCAGGCGGCAATGGCGATGGCGCGCCAGTGATTGAGCTTGCGCTCGGCCTGCTGTGCATCCAGGCGGACCACGCTGCGCTCGGTGAGCAGCGGTGCCAGCACTGACACGCCAAGCTCGGTGGCTTTCTGGACCACAAGATCCATGCGCTCACCGCGCGAGACGCCCTGCGCCAGCGTGATCGAAAGCGTCGATTCGCGCTCCACGGCGCGGTGCTCGCCGACGGCGATCGTGAGTGAGCCGCCGTGCAGCTGCTCGATGCCGGCGGCGTATTCGCCGCCCTGGCCGTTGAAGAGCGTGAGCGCCTCGCCGACCCTGAGCCGCAAGACGCGCGTGACGTGGCTCGCCGCATTGCCTTCGAGCTTCACCCGCGTGCCGCTTTCAAGCGGCGCGTCGATGAACACGCGCGTCAGTCGCACGTGGCGAGCTCGATGCCCTCGCGCGCCACCTCGACCATCAGATCGATCTCCCCGGGCGTGACGACATAGGGGGGCATGAAGTACACGACGTTGCCGATCGGACGCAGCACCACCCCGCGCGTGAGGGCGTGGCGGTAGACGGTGAGGCCGCGCCGCTGCTGCCACGGGTACGGCGCACGGCTGGCCTTATCGGCCGCCATCTCGATGGCGAGGATCATGCCGCGCTGGCGCACCTCGGCCACGTGCGGATGATCGATCAGCGTGGCGGCGCGCGCGCCCATATGTGCGGCCAGTGCGCGGTTGTTCTCGAGCGTGCCGTCCGCGCGGAAGATGGCCAGGCTTGCCAGCGCTGCGGCGCAGGCGAGCGGATTGCCGGTGAAACTGTGCGAGTGCAGGAAGGCGTTGAGCTTCACGTACTCATCGTAGAAGGCCGCGTATACGTCGTCCGTCGTCAGCACCGCCGACAGCGGCAGGTAGCCTGCGGTCAGCCCCTTGGACAGGCACATGAAGTCCGGGCGGATGCCGGCCTGCTCGCAGGCGAACAGCGTCCCGGTGCGCCCGAAACCCACCGCAATCTCATCCGCGATGAGGTGCACGCGGTGACGGTCACAGGCCTCGCGCAGCAGCGTGAGATACACCGGATCGTACATGCGCATGCCCGCCGCGCACTGTACCAGGGGCTCCACGATCACCGCGCAGGTCTCGTGCGCGTGCCGCGCCAGGGCGGCTTCCATGTCCGCAAAGCGCCGCTGCGAGTAGTGCGCCCAGCTCTCCCCGGCCGCGCGTTCGTAGCAGTCCGGCGAGGGCACGCTGATCACGTCCATCAAGAGCGGGCGGTAGATCTGCTTGTACAGCTCGACGTTTCCCACCGCGAGTGCGCCCAGGGTCTCGCCGTGATAGCTGTTGGTGAGCGTGATGAAGCGCTGTCTTGCGGTCTGCCCGGTATTGCGCCAGTAGTGGAAGCTCATCTTCACCGCCACTTCGACGGCGGAGGAGCCGTTGTCGGCGTAGAAGCAGCGCGTCAGCCCGCGCGGGCAAACCGAGGTGAGCGCCTCGGAGAGCGCGATCACCGGCTCGTGGGTGAAGCCGGCCAGGATCACCTGCTCGAGGCTATCCAGCTGCGCGCGTACCGCGGCGTTGATGCGCGGGTTGGCATGTCCGAACAGGTTCACCCACCAGGAACTGACGGCATCCAGGTAGCGCTTGCCGTCGTAGTCCTCGAGCCAGGCGCCCTTGCCGCGGCGGATGGGGATCAGCGGCAGCTCGCGCTCGTGATCCTTCATCTGCGTGCACGGGTGCCACACGTGAGCGAGGTCGCGGTCGATGTAGGCGCTGTTGCGGGAAGTCATGCTGCGGATTGTGGCATGATCGGTGCGGCACGCAGACTCCTGCTGCGCGTCGATGCCCTCGATGCCAAACGCCCCCCTCACCACGCCCCTCAGGATCGACGCCGCCACCGGGCTTCTCGCCGGCGCACGCCAGGTGCTGTCGCCGCATTTCGATCAGCGCCCGGCCGGGGTGCTGCCGCAGCTCGTGGTGGTGCACGGCATCAGCCTGCCGCCCGGGCAGTTCGGCGGCCCGTGGATCGATCGGCTGTTCACCGGTGCGCTGCCGGCGGATCAGCATCCCTTCTTTCGCGAGATCCAGGGACTCATTGCGTCTGCGCATGCGCTCATCCGCCGCGACGGGCAGATCGTGCAGTACGTGCCGTTCGGGGCGCGCGCCTGGCACGCCGGCCAGTCCGCGCACCGCGGCCGGACGGGGTGCAACGATTTCTCGATCGGGGTGGAGCTCGAGGGCACCGACAGCACGCCATACACCGATGAGCAGTACCAGGCGCTGGCTGCGCTGACGCAGGCGCTGCTGGCCACCTACCCGTCACTCTCCAAGCAGGAGATCGTCGGTCACAGCGATGTCGCGCCGGGACGCAAGAGTGATCCCGGGCCCTCGTTCGAGTGGGCGCGCTTTCGGGGGCTCCTGGACGCCTGACAGAGGGGCGCTACTTCCTGCCGCGCTCGTGGCGCCAGAGCACTTCCACGCCGTGCTGGTGCCGCGCCAGCACCCGCGCCAGCACGAACAGCAGGTCTGACAGGCGGTTCAGGTATTTCGCGACCTCGGGGCTGACCCGCTCTGCTTTGGCGAGCGTCCACACGCGCCGCTCGGCGCGCCGTGCGATGGCGCGCGCCAGGTGGCAGGCGGCCGCCGCCGGGCCGCCGCCCGGCAGGATGAATTCCTTCAGCGGCGGCAGCGCATCGTTGAAGCCATCGAGCGCCTTCTCCAGGCGCGCCACGTGCGCAGCCGTGATGACGCTGTGCCCCGGGATGCACAGCTCACCGCCCATGTCGAACAGCTCGTGCTGTATGTCGGTGAGGCAGGCGATCACCGCGTCGGGCTGGTCGGGCACGGCGAGCAGCACGCCGACCGCGCTGTTGAGCTCATCGAGCGCCCCGTAGGCTTCCACCCGCAGGCTGTCCTTGGCCACGCGGCTGCCGTCGCCAAGCCCGGTGGTGCCGTCATCGCCGGTGCGCGTGTAGATTTTGCTCAGTCGGTTTCCCATGGCGCTAGCTTAGCCACCCCCAGGGGTAAGTTTCTGCAGCAGTTCCGGCATCCTCGCCCGTCCGCTTGCCGTC
>DATBYD010000101.1:0-56905 GCA_036513855.1 Steroidobacteraceae bacterium
TGGTCGCGCACGGTCATGGTGCCGCTGTTCATCCTGTGCACGAAAAAGCCGCTGGCCAAGAATCCGCGCCGGGTGGACATCGCCGAGCTGTTCACGACGCCCCCGGATGAGGAGCATCATTATTTCCGCAGCCCCGGCAAGCGCCCGAAGCTCTTGGCGCGGCTGTTTTTCATCCTTGACCGCTGTGGCCGCGCCATCGATCCGCTGATTCCCAAGCCGATGCGCACTCGGGCGATCCGCCGCGCCGAAACCTGGGTGCTCGAGCGACTAAACGGAGAGGATGGCCTCGGAGCCATCTTTCCGGCGATGGTCAACGCGCTGGAAGCCTTGTACGTGCTCGGCTACGCGAAGGATGATCCGCGCTGCCTCGCCGCCAAGGGCGCCCTGGAGAAACTGCTGGTCAACCGGGATGGCAGCACCCACTGCCAGCCGTGCGTGTCACCGGTATGGGACAGCGCGCTGGCGGCGCTCGCGATGCAGGAGGAGGACACGGCCGTCGGCACCGCCGCCGCCGAGCGGGCGCTGCAATGGCTGCAGACGCGCCAGCTTCTCGATGAGCCGGGTGACTGGCGGGTCAACCGGCCCGCACTGGCCGGAGGAGGCTGGGCGTTCCAGTTCTCCAACAGTTACTACCCCGATCTTGACGATGCCGCCGCAATCGTTTGGGCGATGGCCCGCTCGCGCGATGCGGCCCGCTACGCGTGCTCGGTTGAGCGGGCGCTCGACTGGCTGGTCGGCATGCAAAGCAGCAACGGCGGATTTGCCGCGTTCGATGTGGACAACGTCCACTACGAGCTCAACTACATCCCCTTCGCCGATCATGGCGCGCTGCTGGATCCGCCCACAAGCGACGTCACCGCGCGCGTGGTGACGGCCCTGTCCATCACCGCGCGTGCGCAGGACCGGCCGGCCTTCGAGCGGGCGCTCGCGTATCTGCGCCAGCAGCAGGAGTCGGATGGCTCGTGGTTCGGCCGCTGGGGCACCAACCACATCTACGGGACCTGGTCGGTGCTCGCGGCCCTGGCGCAGGCGCGCGTCAGGCCGGACGATGAGGCGGTCAGGCGCGCCGTACGCTGGCTCAACGCGCGACGCAATCCCGACGGCGGCTGGGGCGAGAGCAACGACACCTATGTGCACGGACCCAACGGCGGGCAGTCGATTCCGAGTACCTCTTTCCAGAGCGCCTGGGCGCTGCTCGGACTGATGGCCTCCGGTGAGGTGCACTCTGCCGTCGTGCGCGAGGGGATCGACTACCTGCTGCGCACGCAGAATGCGCAGGGCCTGTGGAGTGATGCGAGCTTTACCGCACCCGGCTTTCCGCGCGTGTTCTATCTTAAGTACCACGGCTACAGCGCCTATTTCCCCCTCTGGGCGCTCGCGGCCTACCGGAATCTCACGCGCGGCGGTGGCACTCATTGACGAGGACGGTCGTCGGCTTTGTCTGTGCACTGAAGGCCGAGGCGCGTCATCTGGGAAAAGGGGTGCCACGAAATCCCCTCGTCACCCGCCTCGCCGATGGCACGCTTTTGAGTATCTGCGGCATGGGCGGCGCCGCCGCTGCCGCCGGAGCGGGCGCGCTCATCGACGCCGGTGCGGGCGCCCTGGTCAGCTGGGGCATGGCCGGCGGCCTCGATCCAAGTCTCACCTGCGGGCGGATCTTCCTGCCCGGTGAGGTGAGCGCCACGGACGGTGCACCGATTGCGACCTCGCGGCGGTGGCGAGAGCACTTGAGCGCCGCTCTTGCGCTGCGCCAGCCCTTGGCCGGCGGCAGGCTGCTGACGAGCCCGCGTGCCATCGCCTCCGCTGCCGCCAAAGCCGCCCTGTTCCGCGAGACCGGTGCCGCGGCGGTCGATATGGAGAGCCGCGCCGTGGCGCAGGTCGCACTCAGCCATGAGGCGCCCTTCATCGCCGTTCGCGTGATCGTTGATGGGGCGAGCGATGCGCTGCCTGCGGCGGTGAGTGAGGCGGCCGACGCCAACGGGCAGCTGCGCGTCGGTCGGCTGATGGCAAGGATGCTGCTGGCGCCGGCGGAGCTGCGATCACTGCTGCGACTGGCGCGCCGCTACAGCACGGCGAATCGCGTGCTTGCGGCCGTGGCCCGTGCGGGACACCACGCGCTGCGGGCGCCCGCCAGCGGCGGCTCGGATGCGAGCCTCTCATGAGGGCACTGGTCACCGGCGCCACCGGCTTTGTGGGCTCCGCCGTCGCGAGAGCCCTGCTGCGCGAGGGCTGGCAGGTCCGGGTACTGGTCCGCGACAGCTCGGACCGCCGCAACCTCGACGGGCTGGAAACCGAGGTGGTGAGCGGGGATCTCAACGATCGCGGATCGCTTGAGCGCGCCGCAAAGGGGTGCGAGGCGCTGTTTCACGTGGCGGCGGACTATCGCCTCGGCGCGCGCCGGCCACAGGAGCTATATCGAACCAACGTCGAGGGAACCCGCAACGTCCTGAGTGCCGCGCAGCTTGCCGGCGTGGCGCGCATCGTCTACACCAGCAGTGTCGCGACCATCGGCATCCCCGCCGATGGCTCAGCGGGGACCGAGGACAGCCCGGTCGCCCTTGCCGACATGATCGGTCACTACAAGCGCTCGAAGTTTCTGGCGGAGCAGGTGGCGCGCGAAGCCGCCCGGGCAGGCGCGCCGGTGGTCATCGTCAACCCTTCCACACCGGTGGGCCCGGGCGACGTGAAGCCGACCCCGACCGGCCGCATGGTGCAGGATGCCGCCGCGGGACGCATGCCGGCCTACGTCGACACCGGTCTCAACATCGTGCACGTGGATGATGTCGCGGCGGGCCACCTGCTCGCGCTCTCGCGCGGGCGCAGCGGCGAGCACTACATCCTCGGCGGGGAGAATATGAGTCTGCGCGCGATCCTGACCGAGATCACGGGCCTCGCCGGACGCAGCCCGCCGCGCATCCGCCTGCCGACCGCGGCGCTGCTGCCGATCGCCTATGTTGCGGACGCTCTCGGTCGCCTGAGCGGGCGTACCATGCGTCTGACGGTGGAGGGCGTGCGACTGGCACGCAAGCGCATGTATTTCTCCAGCGACAAGGCGGCGCGCGAACTTGGCTATCGCTGGCGAGCGCCGAGTGAGGCGTTTCGGGATGCGGTGCAGTGGCTGCGCGAGCAGGGAATGATCTAGGACAGCTGCCGGCGGCCCGGGTACCAGTTCCAGCGGCCGGCCAGCGCCATCGCGGCGGGCACCACGAACGCGCGGATGATCGTCGCATCCACGCACACCGCGACACAAAGACCCACGCCGGTCATTTTGAGCACCGGCAGCTCGGCGCCCACGAAAGCCCCGAATACCACCACCATGATCAGGCCGGCGCCGGTGATGACCGGGGCGACGGCGGCGAGCCCCTCGGCGATGGCCCGCTCGTTGTTGCGATCCTTGAGGTACTCCTGCTGGATGCGAAACAGCAGGAACAATTCGTAGTCCATCGACAGGCCGAAGCTCAGACAGAACACCAGCAGCGGAATCTCGAGCGGGATGGTCTCGAACGGGCGTTCAAGACCGATCAGGCCGTTCAGCCAGCCAAACTGGAACACCGCAACCACCGCGCCGATGCCGGTACACACCGCGAGCAGGTTCATGAGCACCGCGCTCACCGGCAGCAGGTAGGAGCGGAAGGCGGCGAACAACAGCACCAGCGTCGCGCCCACCACGAAACCGAATATGCGCGGCAGGCTCCTGAACATGTAATCGTTGAAGTCATTGTGCTCGGCCGGCGTGCCGCCGACCGCTACGGTGAACGGTCCCGGCGGCGCATGCGCGGCGAGCCCGCGGGCGAGGCGCGAGATGTCGTTGACGCTCAGGCCATCGGCGGGCGTGACCTGAAACAGCGCCGCGTGGCGGTCGCGGCTCAAATACAGTTCCGCGATCGTGGGATAGTCGCGCAGGGCCTGGTCGGGATCCTCGTAGAGCGCCGAGTATTCGTCCATGCCAAGGTCTGCGCGCAGCGAGAACGCCGAGTTCACCGAGGCGACGCGCGCATCCTTGCTGAGACGCGCGGCGTAGTCGACCAGCGGCTGAAGGTGCGTGGCCGCCAGGATCGGCAGGCCGTCGCTGGTGTGTACGATCACGTAAATCGGCGAGGAGGCATTGTCGCTGCGCAGCTTGGTGAGTATCTCGGCGCCCACGCGCGATTCCACCGCCGGCGGAAGGAACCAGCGCTCGTGGGTAAAGCCGCTCTTCGCCTGCAGGGCGGGTGCACCGAGGGCGAGCACGCAGGCGCCCGACAGGATCAACGTCACCAGCGGGTGTTTGACGATCCACTGGCCGAGCTTTCGCCAGTAGGTGCTTTGCGTGGCACGCCGACGGCGGCGCGGGATGACCCGCAGGCGGTCGATGTGCGCACCCAGCAGGGCGAGCATGGCAGGCAGCAGCGTGAGCGCCGCCAGCACCGACACGCACACCACCAGGGCGCCGCCGATGCCGACGCAGCGCGTCTCCAGGATCGGACTGAACAGCAGGCCGAGCAGGCCGATCATCACTGTCAGCCCCGACCAGCAGATGGTGCGTCCGGCGACCGCAACGGTGCTCGCCACGCTATCGGCAGGCGCCGCGCCGGCCGGTTGCTCACGGTAGTGAGTAACCATGAGCAGCGAATAGTCGATGCCGATCGCGAGCCCGACCATGGTGACCACGTTGCCCAAAAGATTCGAGACGGGCATCAGCTGCGCGAGCACGAACGCGAGACCGAGTGAGACCGTCGTGGTGGCGAGCCCCATCAGGAAGGGCAGGCTCGCCGCCACCAAGGTACCGAAGGCAATCGCCAGGATGAGAAGCGTGAGGGGCAGGGCGCGCTTCTCGGCGCGATCACCGCCCGAGGCGCTCCAGGCGTTGACGTCGAAATCGGCGGCCGGCCCGCCGGTGACCGCCTCGCGCGCGGACGGGTCCAGCGCCAGGAGCTGGGCGCGCAGCGGCTCAAGGGCGGCACGCACCGCGATGACTGCACGCTGCTGGCCGGCGTTGTCGGTGGCTGCAAGGCCGACCAGCAACATGGTGGCGTGCCCGTCGGCTGAGCGCAGGTGTGCATCACGGGAATCCGAATAGCTCTCGACGCGGCGCACTTCGGGCAGCGCTGCGAGCCGGGCGGCGGTCTGCCGCAACCAGGACGCATACGGCGCCTCATCGACGCGCAGCCTGGGGGAAGTCACCGCCACTACCAGTGGATCGAGGAACGGGTTGCTGAACTGCAGCCGCAGGGCATCGGCGGCCAGGCGTGACGGGCTGCCGGGTACGCCGCCCTCGCCGCCGACCGCGACCTGTGCGAGGCGGTGCGAGCCTATCGCCCCCAGTACGATGATCAGCGCCCACAGCACCAGCACGCGCCACGGGTGGCGCGCCACCCAGAACCCCAGGCGCAGAAACAGGCGATTCATGCCGGCACGGGGCGTGCAGCAGGCACGCTGCGCGAGGCAGGCCCCCGCGGGAGATCGGTCGGATCGGCTGCGAAGGGCATATTCCCGCTGTGTTCGGACGACGACCCGCCTAGGGTATTTCATTTAGAATGCGACAACACGCGATTGCGCTTAGCCGCACTGCATTGCTGAAGATGTCCGAGCCCTTGCTTCCTGCTGCCCGCGCCAGCGCGCCCCCCTGGGATGCGCGGCTGGCGCGTCGCCTGGTGAAGCCGCTGCAGCACACGGCGGTGACTCCCAACCATCTGACCAGCGTGCGCCTGTTGTTCGGCATCGCTGCCGCCTGCGCTTTCGCGCGCGGCGGTTATGGCTGGATGAACGGCGGCGCGCTGTTGCTCGTGATTTCGAACTTTCTCGATCACACCGACGGGGAGCTCGCGCGTATCAGCGGCAAGAGCAGCCGGATCGGCCACTGGTACGATCTGATCAGCGACATTGCCGTGACGGTCCTGCTGTTCACGGCCATCGGAGTCGGAGTGGGCACCCGCAGTGTCACCGTGCTGGGCGTCTCTCCGCTGGCACTCGGGGTGCTGGCCGGCAGCGCGGTGGCCGTGATCTTCGTGCTGCGCATGCGTATCGAGCAGTTAGGCGGCAAGGCGGCCAGCCGCCAAGCCGCGGCGGGGGGCTTCGAGACCGAGGATGTGCTGTACCTGTTGCCGCTGGTGACCTTGTGCAACGTCACGCTGGCGTTTCTGGTGACCGCCGCGATCGGCGCGCCGCTGTTTGCCGTGTGGGTGGTGCGCGACTATTGGCGTGCCCGGCGCGCCCGCCCGCGATGATGCGCGAGACGGCGCTGAGAGTGGCCGCCCTGGATCCGGCACAGCTGCGTCAGCAGTTCCTGGCGCAGGGACGCTTCGTATTCGTCCCGGAATTTCTCTCCCCCGCCCTGACCGCGCAGCTCATCGCGGCGGTGGCTGCGGTCGGGCAATCGGTCAACCGCAACTATCTGCCCGGACACAAGCAGGGAGGCAGCGTCAGCCGCCATGCGATCGATGAGCTCTCGCCCGCCATCGCCGAACTGTATCAATCGCCGGCGCTGATCGAATGGCTCACGCTGTTATCCGGAGAGGCCCTGCAGGTCTCGCCCGCGGCCGATCCGCACGCCTATGCGCTGTACTTCTACACGCAACCGGGCGATCACGTCGGCTGGCACTACGACACCTCCTACTACCTCGGGCGCCGCTACACCGTGCTGATCGGCCTGATCGATCAGTCCTCGTGCCGGCTGGAGTACGAGCTGCACACCCGCAGCAAGGGCGCGGCGGTCGTGGCCGGCGCGCTTCAGATCCCTCCCGGTGGACTAGTGTTTTTCGACGGCGATGCCCTGCGACACCGCATCACGCCGCTGCGCGAAGGCGAGCGGCGCGTGTCGCTGACCTTCGAGTACGTCACCGACCCGCGCATGCATGCGTGGTGGCGCTTGATCTCCAACATGAAGGACTCGATCGCCTACTTCGGGTTCCGCCAGGTGTTCCGCCGCGCTAGGCCGCGCCGCGCCGGCGCGCCAGCCGGACCTGGCGGCGCATGAGCCGTGCGGCAATGTGGCTGCTGGCGATCGGGGTGCTGTTGTTCGTTGGCGTTCTGGTGTCGCAGGGACTCGCGGCGGTGTTCGCAACGCTTGCCCTGGCCGGATGGGGCCTGCTGGCGCTGGCGCTGTTTCACCTGCTGCCGCTGCTGATCGATGCGGCCGCCATTGATGTGCTCTTGGCCGCGCGGCGTGCCTCGATGCGCGATGCGGTGGTCGCGCGCTGGGTCGGGGAGTCCGCCAGCAGCCTGATGCCGGCCGGTCAGATCGGCGGTCCCGTGCTCATGGTGCGCAAGCTGAGTCAGCGCGGCGCACCCCCCGCGGAGGCGGCGGCCGCCATCACGGTGAGCGCCACCGTGCAGACCTTCGCGCTGCTCGTATTCGCGCTGATGGGGGCGGTCCTTTTGGGACTGCGCGCCGGGCACAGCGCCACCGCGAGCCCGTCGGCCACTCCGATACTGGTGGCGAGCGCGGTACTGGCGCTGTGCGCCGGCTCCTTCTACCTGCTGCAGCGGCGCGGCCTGTTCGGCAAGATGATGCGGGTGGGTCTGCGGTTCGCCGGCCAACGCGACGGCGCACGCATGCTCAGCCACGCCGATGCGATTGACGCGGCCATCAACACCACCTACCGGCGCACCCGCCCGGTGACGGCAAGCTTCGCGCTCAGTCTGATCGGCTGGCTGGTGGGGACCGGCGAGGTGTGGCTGATTCTTCGCCTGTTTGGCCACGAGGTCAGCTGGAGCGATGCGCTGGTGCTCGAGAGCCTGGGACAGGCCATCCGTGGTGCGGGGTTTGCCATCCCCGGCTCCCTCGGGGTGCAGGAGGGGGGTTATCTTTTGCTCGCCTCGCTGACCGGCCTGCGTCCCGAGATGGCTCTGGCACTGTCCCTCGCCAAGCGCGCACGCGAGCTGCTGCTGGCGGTTCCGGGGCTGGTGTACCTGCATTTCTCCGAGCGGGCCTTGCGCCGCCGCGCCGCCCCGGCTGGCTGACTGCACCGGGTGCGCGGGCCACACAGCCCTGCCGAGAGGCCCGCCGGCCGCGCTTGGGGCGCCACGCCACAAGCGACGCACGATTTTGTATGATCCCCACCCCCTCACTGCGGGTTTCCCATGCGCGCCATCATTCTCGCCGCAGGTCGCGGCTTGCGACTGCAGCAACCGCACGAAGAGCAGCTGCCGAAGGTTCTGCTGAAATTCGACGGGCGCAGCCTGCTTGAGCGCCACCTTCACCTGCTCAGAGACGCCGGCGTGGAGGAGGTCGTGCTGGCGCTCGGCTTTTGCCATCGGCTGGTCGAGGAGCACCTGGACCGGCTGCGCTGGCGGCCACGGCCGCAGATCATCCTCAACCCGCAGTTCGAGCTCGGCAGCGTCCTGAGCGTGCACGCCGCGGCCGAGGCCATGACGCGCGGCGGGGACGTTCTGTTGATGGATGGGGACGTGCTGTACCACCCGCGCATCATGGCCGCCCTGGTGGCGGGCACCGCTTCCGTCAATCGCGTGCTGATCGATCAGGACTTCGAGGCCGGGGATGAGCCGGTCAAGGTGTGTGTGCGGGCCGGCGTACCGATCGAGCTGCGCAAGCAGCTGACCGCTGACCTCAAGTACGACACGATCGGTGAATCGGTGGGCTTCTTTCGCTTCAACGAGGCGGGCGCCCGCAGGCTGGCGGCGATCGTCGCGGACTATGCCGTGAGCGCGCGCGGCCACCTGCCCCACGAGGAGGCGGTACGCGATCTGCTGCAGGAAGGCAGCCACAGCGTCGAGGTCAGCGATGTGACCGGTGCGCCCTGGATCGAGATCGACTTCCCCGCCGACGTGGAACGCGCGGCCCGCGACGTGCTGCCGCTTCTACCGCGCTAATCGCAGGACCTCAACATGAATGATCTGCCCCCGACCCGTGCCGATAGCCCAAGGCAGCGCTCCCGCGCGGCGGCGCTCACGCGCAGTGCGAAGCTGCGCGCCATGCTCAAGAGCGAGCCGCTTGAGTTTCTGCTCGAGGCGCACAACGGCCTGTCCGCCCGCATCGTGCGCGAGGCCGGATTCAGCGGAATCTGGGCCTCGGGCCTGTCGATCGCTGCGCAGTTTGGCGTGCGCGACAACAACGAGGCGAGCTGGACGCAGGTCGTCGACATGCTCGAGTTCATGGTCGATGCGAGCGACCTGCCGATACTGCTCGACGGTGACACCGGCTATGGCAATTTCAACAACCTGCGCCGTCTGGTGCGCAAGCTGGAACAACGCGGCATCGCCGGCGTGTGCATCGAGGACAAGCAGTTTCCGAAGACCAACAGCTTCCTGAATGGCGAACGCCAGCCGCTTGCCGACATCGCCGAGTTCGCCGGCAAAATCGCCGCCGGCAAGGACACCCAGCGCGACGCGGATTTCTGCATCGTCGCCCGCGTCGAGGCGCTGATCGCGGGGTGGGGAATGGACGAGGCGCTGCGGCGTGCCGAGGCCTACCGCCGCGCGGGGGCGGATGCGATCCTGATCCACAGCAAGCTGTCCAAGGCGGACGAAATCGTAACCTTTGCGCGCGAGTGGGCGCGGCGTGCGCCGCTGGTGATCGTGCCGACGCGCTACTACAGCACGCCGACGGAAGTATTCCGCCAGCTCGGCATCAGCGTGGTGATCTGGGCGAATCACATGGTGCGCTCGGCCGCCGCGGCCATGCAGAGCGTCGCGCGCGAGGTGCAGGCCAGTCACAGCGTGATGAACGTCGAGGATCGCATCGCCTCGGTGGAGGAGATCTTCCGGCTGCAGGACGCGCAGGAGTACTCCGACGCCGAGCGGGTCTATCTTTCCGCCGCCGGTGCGCAGTGCTGCGCACTGGTACTGGCTGCCGGCCGCGGCAAGGGCCTCGAGGCGCTCACCACCGAGCGGCCGAAGGTGATGCTGCCGGTCGCCGGCAAGCCCCTGTTGCGCTGGCTGGTCGAGGCCTTCAAGAAACACAGCATCAACGACATCACGGTGGTGGGTGGCTACCGGGCCGACGCCATCGATCCGGCCGGGATAAAGCTTCTGATCAATGAGCGCCATGCGCAGGCCGGCGAGCTCACTTCGCTCGACTGCGCTCTTGAGGCACTGCAGGCCGACACGGTCATCGCCTACGGTGACCTGTTGTTTCGCAGCTACGTGCTGCGTGACCTGATGGAGTGCGAGGCGGAATTTTCCGTCGTGGTGGATTCCTCGGAGGCCGGCGCGGTCAACAACAGCGTGCGCGACTTCGCGTATTGCTCACACGGCGATGATCGCGGCTTGTTCGGCACACGCACCCTGTTGCGGCGGGTGGTCAGCGAAGATGAGGACGCCGCGGGGGCGCAGCGGCGCGCCCACTCGCGCACCGAGGCGCAGGGGCGCTGGATCGGGCTTTTCTATGTCACTCGAGCCGGCCTTGCCAGATTGAAGGCGGTGATGGCGGCACTGCGTGCTCGCCCTGATTTCGACGCGCTCGACATGCCGGCGTTGCTGAACGCCCTGGTCGATGACGGAGCGGCGATCGAGGTGCTGTATGTGCACGGTCACTGGCGCGGCGTCAATGACCTGGAAGATTTCCGTCGTGCAGGTGACTTCGCGCATGCGCAAAAGGCCCTGGGCACCGCGGACACGGAGGACGGAAGCGCTCGATGATCGAGGCGCGCGAGTTTGTCGAAGCCGCGCGCGCGCGCGGATTTCACTGGTACGCCGGCGTGCCGTGCTCCTACCTCACCCCGTTCATCAACTTCGTGTCCGCGGATCCGCAGCTGCGCTACCTGTCGATGGCGAACGAGGGCGATGCGGTGGCGTGCGTGGCCGGGGTCGCATTGGGGGGCTGCGATGCCGCGCTGCCGCGGCGCGGCGTGGCGATGATGCAGAACTCCGGGCTCGGCAACGCGGTGAGTCCGCTGACCTCGCTGTCCTTCACTTTCCGTTTACCGCAGCTGCTGATCATCACCTGGCGCGGTGAGCCGGGGGTGGCCGATGAGCCGCAGCACGCGCTGATGGGACCGATCACGCCGGCGCTGCTGGAGCTCATGCAGATCCCGTGGGAGCTGTTCCCCACCGCTGGCGATGCGATCGGGCCGGCACTGGATCGTGCCACGGCGCACATGGATGCGAGCGGGCGTCCGTACGCGCTGCTGATGCAGAAGGGCAGCGTTGCCGGCTACCCGCTGAACAGTGCCGCGGCCGCGCCATTTCGCGCCAGCGCATCCGCTGCAGCGGCCGCGGTGCCGCGGCCCCTGGCGCCCGCCGCGCGCCCCTCGCGTGAGCAGGCGCTGCGGCAGGTGGTGGCACAAACGGCGGACGCGGCGACGGTGGTGCTGGCCTCGACCGGGTTTTGCGGACGTGAACTCTACGCGATCGATGACCGCGCCAATCACTTCTACATGGTCGGATCGATGGGCTGCCTCGTGCCGCTGGCGCTTGGACTGGCACTGAGTCGGCCCGACCTGCGCGTGGTTGCGCTCGATGGCGACGGCGCGGCACTCATGCGGATGGGGGCGTTTGCGAGCGTGGGCGCCTATGCGCCGCGCAATCTGTGGCATCTGCTTTTGGACAATGGCGCGCACGAGTCGACCGGCGGTCAGGCCACGGTCTCGGTCCAGATCTCGTTCGCCGGGGTGGCGGCCGCCTGCGGCTATGCCGCCACGCTCGAGACCGCCGAGCTCGCCGAGCTTGCGGCGTGGCTCGATTCCGCGCCGCTCGACGGCCCGCAGTTTGCGTGCCTGTTCACCCGCACCGGCACGCCCGCGAGCCTGCCACGGCCCGCACTCGGTCCGGTCGAGGTCAAGGATCGATTCATGCAGCAGATTCGTCCGCGCGCGCCAACGCATTGAGCGGTCCGGGTCAGCCCGGGGCGCGGAATGACGTTGGCTCCGGCGCGCGCCTCGGTGATACTGCGTTTCTACAGATGACTCTCGCCGGATATGGAACAGCTGCTGCACTGCTTCCAAGAAAACACCCAGTGAGCGGTTGTGTACGCCATCGGCGCTCGTGCCGCTCATGGCGCGAGCGCGCATTTGTCCTGTGCGTCCTGAGCGGGGTGCCCGGCTCGCTGCTATTCGCCCAGTTGCCGCCGTCGCAGGGCAATGAGTCGCCGCTGCCGCTGCCGGTCCCGGTTCCGGCGCCGGGACCGCCGCTGCCGCCGAGCCCGGCTCCGACGCCTCCCACGGGACTTGCGCGCTGGCTCAATCCCTCCACGGCCCCGTTCATCCCGGTGCCGGAGATTGCCACCGACCCGAACGGCGGCACGACCGTCGGCCTGCTGCCGGTGTGGCTGCGCACCAACGACAGCCACGACATTGATCGGATCATCGCGCCGGACTTTTTTCATAACTCGTACTTCGGCTACGGCATGCACGCGCGCCTGTACGAGTATCCGTCCGAGGATGAGCAGTGGTCGGTGGTTGCCGGGGCCAAGGAGCGCGTGGAACGCGAGTTCGATTTGGAATACCAGGTGGGCCGTGCCCGCCGCTCGCGCTGGACCATCACCGGCGGCCTCATCTCTGATCGGGATGGCACGCCGCGCTTCTACGGAATCGGCAACAGCACCGTGGAGAGTGCCGAGAGCAACTACACCGCGCAGCAGCAGCTGGCACGGGCCCAGATCGGGTTCAACCTCAGCAGGACCTGGCAGCTGGCCTACACCGCGCGCGTCAGGACCGTCGACGTGCAGCCCGGAACGCTGCCCGGGATCGATTCGATCCAGCAGCGCTTCGGCTACTCAACGCTCGGCAGCAGCACCGAGGTACTGCACCGCCTGTCGCTGGTGTATGACACACGCGATGACGTGACGATCCCCAGCCGTGGCATGCAATGGGTCGCCTACTGCGGCGTTGCCGGTCGCAACGCCTTCTTCAGCGATTCGCTGTACAACGAGACCGGCATCGACGGCCGCGGCTTCTGGCCCGTCTCCCAGGACAGCACGCTTGCGGCGCACATGGCGGTGCGCTACCTGGTCGGCGGCAGCCACAACGCGCCATTCTGGGCGCTCAGCACCCTCGGCGGGGAACAAAGCGAGATCGCCGGTGAGCAGCCGCTGCGCGGTTTTGGCGCCGGACGCTTTACCGATAAGGATTCCTTCTCCACCACGGTCGAATGGCGGCACCGGGTGCTGTCGTTCGACGCGGTATCGAGTCACGTCGATGTCGAAGTCGCCCCGTTCGTCGATGCCGGGCGAGTCTTTTCCCAGGGGGGCGTCTGGCCCGTCGACCAGCTCCACCATGTCATCGGCGTGGGATTTCGCGGCATCGCCCGGCCCTTCGTGGTGGGTTACGTCGATATCGGTTATGGCAGCGAAGGCAGCGCGATCTTCACAGGACTCAACTACCCGTTCTAGCGCTTTGCGGGAGTGTGCGGCCCGGGGCGTTCTTTGTCATGATTCGGACCCGGGATTCAGGAGAGCAGGCATGAGTGGCCAACCGAGTCGATGGCGACAGCACGGCGTGCGGGTGATCCGCGCCAACGAGCTGGATGAGGCCACGGCGCAAACTCTCGGCATGCAGCGGCGCGCGGCCGTCACCACCGAGCGCACGGGCGCAACCAAGCTGTGGGCCGGCACCGTGACGATCGAGGCCAAGGCGAAGACCGGAGCGCATCATCACGGCGATCTTGAGAGCGTCATCTACGTGGTCAACGGGGTGGCACGGCTGCGCTGGGGCGATCATCTGGAATTTGTGGCCGAAGCCGTGCAGGGAGATTTCATCTACGTGCCCCCCTACGTCCCGCACCAGGAGATCAACGCCAGCGATGAGCTGCAGCTGCACTGCGTGCTGGCGCGCAGCGGCCAGCAGGGGCTGGTGGTCAACCTGGACATCACCCCGGTCGAGGTTCCCGAGCTGGTGCGCTGGATCGACGATCTGCACAAGTAACGCGGGCGCGCGGCGGCAAACAAGCAGCTGATTTCATTGAGGACGCGGTCGGTGCGCCCTGGGCGCGGCCGGCCACGACGCGCACTCGCCCGCCGCGGCATCGAGCTCGCAGCTCGATAGCAAGGTGCACAGCGCAGGGCTATAGTTCTGGCGACTTTCACGGGCGACGGCTTGAGCGCGGCCGGGGGATCGTGCACTCAGGCACCGGAACCTGCGCATGGTTACGTCGTCTGAAGAGGTTCCAGTTGTGAGCTTGCCACCATCGAGCGCCGCCTTTGCCGGTGGCGCCGATGAGAGATCAATTCATCGCAAGGAGAATCCACGATGAGCGCAGTTATGAAAGAAGCCCAGACGTCCCGTCCCGTTTCGCAGTTCCTCTCCACCCCGAAGAAGCTGCTCATCGACGGCAAATGGGTCCCCGCCGCATCCGGCAAGACTTTCGAGGTGAAGAATCCGGCCACCGGTCAGACCATCGCCACGGCTGCCGAGGGTGACAAGGCCGACATCGACGCCGCCGTGCGTGCCGCGCGTCGTGCGCTCGAATCAGGACCGTGGCCCGCCATGACGCCTTCCGAGCGCGGCAAGCTCGTGTGGAAGATCGGCGATCTGATCTCCAAACACACCGACGAACTTGCCGAGCTTGAGACCCTCGACAACGGCAAGCCGGTGGCCGTGGCGCGCGGCGCGGACGTTCCACTCGCGGCGGACATGTTTCAGTACATGGCCGGCTGGTGCACCAAGATCGAGGGCAAGACCATCCCGCTCTCGGTCCTGTACACGCCGGGGGCGCAGTACCATTCCTACACGCGGCCCGAACCGATCGGCGTGGTCGGGCAGATCATTCCGTGGAACTTCCCGCTGCTGATGGCGGCCTGGAAGCTGGCCCCGGCCCTGGCCACCGGCTGCACCGTGGTACTGAAGGTGGCCGAGGAGACGCCGCTCAGCGCGCTGCGTCTCGGGGAGATCCTGCTGGAGGCCGGCCTGCCGCCGGGGGTGGTGAACATCGTCACCGGTTTCGGTGAGACCGCGGGGGCCGCGCTCGCCGCTCACCCCGGCGTCGATAAAGTCGCCTTCACCGGATCCACCGAGGTCGGCCGACTGATCGTGCAGGCGGCCGCGCGCGATCTTAAGCACGTCTCGCTGGAACTCGGCGGCAAGTCGCCGAACATCATTCTCGAGGACGCCGATCTTGACATCGCCATCCCGGGCGCTGCGGGCGCGATCTTCTTCAACCATGGCCAATGCTGCTGTGCCGGCTCGCGGCTCTATGTGCACGAGCGCCTGTTCGATCGGGTGGTGGCAGGCGTTGCGGATCAGGCCAAGTCGATCAGGCTCGGCTCGGGACTGGATCCGGCCACGCAGATGGGTCCGATGGTGTCCGAAATTCAGCGCGACCGCGTGTGCAGTTATCTTGAGTCCGGCAAGAAGGACGGTGCCAAGGCGGTGGTAGGCGGCAAGGCGCGCGAGGGTTCCGGATACTTCGTCGAGCCGACCGTGTTCGTCGACACCAAGCCCGGGATGAAGATCGTGAAAGAGGAGATCTTTGGCCCGGTGGTCACCGTGTCACCGTTCTCCAAGGCGGACGACACCCTGGTCCAGGAGGCCAACGATACGATCTATGGACTGGCGGCCGGCATCTGGACGCGTGACGTGAGCAAGGCCCATCAGCTCGCTGCACGCCTCAAGGCCGGCACGGTGTGGATCAACTGCTACAACATCTTCGATGCGGCGCTGCCGTTTGGCGGTTACAAGCAGTCGGGCTGGGGCCGCGAGATGGGCGAGGCGGTGCTTGAAAGCTATCTGTCCACCAAGGCCGTGACCATCGCTCTTTAGGCGGGTCGTTTCCGTAAGGAAGACCCCTCTGCGGCGGGGTCTTCCGGGTTTTTCGCCCGCCGTTCTGACCGGGCACGCCGGCATACAGTAATATCGCCGGATGATCGCGGGCGCGCCATGCGCCCGTAGGGACGTGCGCGCGGTCACCATGCATCTCCACACGCGTCTGCTGTTGGGAATCGCGCTCGTCACGCTCATCGCCGTTGGCCTGAGCATCCTCCTGCCGTTGAGCGCGGGGCGCGAGGAGG
The DNA here is from genome assembly GCA_036513855.1 of Steroidobacteraceae bacterium. Taxonomy (GTDB): domain Bacteria; phylum Pseudomonadota; class Gammaproteobacteria; order Steroidobacterales; family Steroidobacteraceae; genus 13-2-20CM-66-19. The sequence goes on from DATBYD010000101.1 coordinate 15,881, forward strand.
TGTCACGCGAGACCGACGCATCGCTGCAGCTGGCCCGTCTGCTGCTCGAGGTGCAGCGCGGGGTCGCCGCGGCGGTGAACGACAGCCAGGCCCTCGAGGCGGCGGCCGCGCGGGTCCGACTGGCAGGGCCCCTGCGTCATGTGCGCGTGCAGCTGCTCGATCAGGCGGGACGCGTGATCGCACTCAGTCCGCCGGGCGAATCCGCCGGTGCGCTGGCACGCGCGTTCCTGCCGAGCTCGACTCCCGCGCCGCTCGCCTACCCCATCGTCTTTCACGGCGCGACGCTGGCGCAGCTGCGGGTCTCCTCAAATCCGCTGTCGGAAGCTGCCGAGATCGGGCAACGGGCCGAGCGGGATCTGGTGATGCTGGTGCTGACCATTCTGGTCGTGGGCAGCACCATCTTCTGGATCGTGCGCGTGGGGCTTCGTCCGCTCGCGCAGATCCAGGCGGCGCTCACCCGGCTGGAAGGCGGCGAGCTGGAAACGCGCCTGCCGCGCCTGGGGCTCAAGGACCTAGATGAGATCTCCGCCCGCTTCAACCACTGTGCGGCGGTCATGCAGGCCGAAGCCACGCAGCGCCGCGAGCTGACGCGACGGCTGATCGATGTCGAGGAGGACGAACGCAGTCGTCTCGCGCGTGAGCTGCACGATGAGCTCGGACAGCGCCTCACGGCCATCAAAGTCGATGCCGCCTATATCGCGCGCGAATCGGCCGCCTTTTCGCCCCAGATCCAGAGCTGCGCGCGCGAACTTGAGCAGCTGGCGAGCGGCATCATGGAACTGATCCGCGGCATGCTGGCGCGGCTGCGGCCGCACGGACTCGAGACCCTCGGACTGCATGAAGCGCTGCAGGAGCTGGTGAACGGCTGGCAGATGCGCCTGGCCGAGCGATTCAGCTGCCGCTTGAGTTTCCGCGGTCGCAGCGACTCCCTGTCGCCGGACCTCAATATCACCGTGTACCGAGTGGTGCAGGAGTGCCTGACCAACGTGGTGCGTCATTCACGCGCACACAGCGTGTCTGTCGATGTCGACGTGCAGGAGCCGCAGCACTTAAGCGCCGTGGCGATCGTGTGCGTCGAAGTGCGCGAGCTTGACGCCCCGCGTGATGCGGCTCCCGAACGCTGGTCCGAGGGCACCGGGCTGCTGGGCATGCGCGAGCGGGTCGCCGCGCACGGTGGGGAGCTGACGATCAAGGTGGATCCGAACGGCGGCATGCTGCTGCGCGCATGGATGCCTCTTGCGCAGCACTTCGATGAGCTCGCGCATGCCTAGTCGGCCGGTACGAATCATGCTGGTGGACGACCACGCGGTGGTACGCGCCGGCTACCGGCGCTTTCTGGAACGCGAGCCGGGCTACGAAATATGCGCGGAGGCCTCCTCGGGTGAAGAGGCTTATACGCTCTTGCGCTCGGATGAACCGGACCTGGTGGTTCTCGATCTGTCCATGCCCGGGCAGGGCGGCCTGTCGACGCTGCGGCGCCTGAAGCTGCGCTGGCCGCTGCTGCCGGTACTGGTGTTCAGCATGCACGACAACCTGGCCTTCGTGGTTCAGGCCATGCGTGCCGGAGCGAACGGTTACGTCACCAAGAGCAGCGATCCGCAGTTTCTGGTGGATGCGGTGCGTAGCGTCATTTCCGGAGCGACGGCAGTGAGCCCGGATGTGGCGGCAAAGCTGGCGCACGCCGATGCATCCGGAACCGCTCAGCCGACCCTGGGCCTGTCGGTGCGCGAATTCGAGATCTTCCGTCTCATCGCCGGCGGACGCAGCCACGGGGAAATCGCCGCGCTGCTGAATCTGAGTGCCAAGACGGTGGCCAACAACCACTCGCTGATCCGCGAGAAGCTCGGCCTCAACAGCGACATCGAACTGCTGCGCGTGGCCGTGACCAGCGGCATCGTGGAAGCCCCACTTCCTGCACCTGCACCCTGAAGCGTCAGCCCTCGCCGTCGCCCCGGTAGCGGCGCTCGCCGGTCTCGGGGTTGTAGTGGACTTCGACGGTCTTGCCGCTGCCGGGGTCCTCGAAGCGCTCGCCGGTGGGCTGCCAGTGCGGCCCGGACGGCGGCGGCAGGGGACGAGTGCGCCAGCGCTCGAAGCGCACCGCCACCAGGACCACGAGGCCAAGCAGCAGCGCCTTGACGCCCGCCGCGCTGGCGCCCGCCACGGCGAGGTACAGCCCGATGAGCACGAACAGGGCGGCGATGAGCTCAACGACCCGGCGCAACATACCCTTTAGAGTGTCTTCTCGAGAGTCACGGCGGTCCCGTAGGCGACGATCTCACTCATGGTCTGGCCGATCTCCGAGGAATCGAAGCGCATCATGACGACGGCATCGGCCTGCATGAGGCGCGCATTCTTGACCATCCGATCGATGGCCTGGCGGCGGGTAAGCTCGAGGAGCTCGGTGTACTCGGTGATCTCGCCTCCGACCAGCGAGCGCAGGCCGGCGAGCAGATTGCCACCGAGCCCGCGGCTGCGCACGATGACGCCGAACACCTGTCCCTTGGCTTCCCGAACCCGATGACCCGGTACGTTCTCGGTCGTTACTACCAGCATGCGCGCCTCTCCCGGGGCTGTTCGCTGAGGCGCGCAAGCATAAGGCCGCGCGCGCGAACCACCAAGGCAATCTCGCCGCGCAGCGGCCGGGCATGATTCGGGGAAAAAAGAAACGGTCTCGGAGACGGCGGGGGTATGCGACTTTTGCGAGGCTGGCCGACGAAAGTTGCCGTCCGTGGAACCAGGGATCCGTCCTTAGGACTGCACAGCCACCCTCACATCGCTCGCGTTACACCCCGCCGCCCCGAGACCGTTAACAAAGCGTCAGTCCGGCTTGGGGGGTGATGCCGGGTGACGCCATTCCAGTAACTCCAGTAACCGTAACCGTGTGGCCGTTCGCGGCCTGCGCGGGGCGCATGGCGGCCCCCTGGGCCGGCCGCGCCGGGCTCGCCTGCTGCGCGGGCCGCGCAGTGGCGGCCTGGGCCGCGCTCTGCAGCAGCTCGTCTATCGCCACGGGACGCGCCGGGTTGAAGTGCGCAACACCGATGCGCAGCGCCGAGGCCGGAACGTCTGCGTCCCGGTAGGACTGGCGCGCACGCAGCACGATCTTGCTGCGGGCCGCGTATTCCGCGTTGGTGGTGAGCGCGGCGAACTCGTTGCCGCTCAATCGGCCGAGTACGTCATACACTCCGTAGCCGGGGAACAGGTCGCGCAGGAAGTTACCCATCTGACGCACCAGCACGTTCTCACTGGCTTCGCCGATGCAGAAATACACCAGGTGCGCAGGCTGGCCGTCCCGCCCCGCCAGATCGAGCAGCCGCGTCGCGGTCTGCACGAACCCGCGCCGGTTGTGCAGACCGGTGACCTCATCACTCAGCGCCGAGGAGCGCAGTGTGTGCACCAGGCCGAGCACCGCCCGCAGCTGCAGCGACACGCGCTGTCCCTTGGTGAGGCCCTTGACGCGTAACAGGTCGGAAAGCGTGCGCGCGATACGGCGCTCGTCACCTTCCATGACGGCCGCGCGTAACTGACTCGACAGCTCCAAAGCGCGCGCGGACGGCGGTTTTCCCGGCCGTGCGACCGTTGCCGATTCCATCGTTCCAATGCCTCCTCGATCCGTCTCGCCGCAGCATAGTCGGGGCAAGAATCGCAACAGCGCCAGTGCACAACCCGGCCGCGCGTCGGCACAGGACGGTGTAGGCTGTCAGGAAGCTCCTACAGATGCCGTGCCCGGCGCCGGGTCCTAGCCGGGCAAGCCGTAGCCCGATGCCTACAGGGCCTCGCGCAGCACCCCGACGGACCGGCTAAGATCTGCGGCGTACCTTCGATGGGCCGCCGCCTGGCGCCCAGCTGGGCGCCGGCTCTGGCGCGAGCTTGAAATAAATCAGGAGAAATTCCATGGAAACCAGCCCAAACGGGCCCGCCCGTTCGACCGATTCAGACACCAGATCGCTGAAGGCGGCGGCTCGCGAGGCCGCGCGGCGCGCAGCCGGCCATCCGGAGGTTGAGCGGCTCATCGCCGAGGTCGAAGTGCTCATCGATCGGCTGGGCGAGCCGACGGACCCCGCCGTGGCGCACCTGTGCACCCGGGTGGCCGGTGCGGTAGCCAACGCACGGCGCGCCCTCAACGAGCGGGCAGTACGGGTGCAACGCCAGGCCCGCGAGGCTCTGGCGGCCGGCGACAGTTATGTACACGAGCAGCCCTGGGAGGCGATCGGAGCGGCCGCCGTGGCGGGGCTGCTGGTCGGTTTGCTGGTGTTGCGCCGTTAGGCGAGCCGAGCATCGCGGATGGGAGCGCAGGCTTCGGGCGAGCCTCCGCGGAGCGCCGATAGCGCTCCGGCCGGGGGGGTGCCCGAGGGTCCCGCCCGCGGCGCCGTGACGGCAGCGGTTCACCTGGTGGGGGCGAGTCGGCACCCGCGCCTGCGGCCCGACCCGATCGATCACGGTATCATCGGCCCGGTCATGAATTCGATCGCCCGACAGATGCTGGTGGCCGCGTTGCTGCTCGCCGCGGTGATCGTCCTTTTCGTCGCAGCGGAGTCGGGTCAGCGGCGGCTGGAGGAGGCCGGCCGGCGCGTGCAGGAAGGAGCGCAGCGCGCCGGCGCGCTCGCCGATCTGTGGCAGCTGCTGCGTCAGGCGGAGAGCAGCCAGCGCGGGTATATCCTGCTCGATGACCCGGAGTATCTGGTTCCCTACCAGGAGGCCTCCGGCAATTTCACGCAGGCGCAGCGCAGGCTCGAGCAGTCGTTCGCGAACGCACCGGCGCCGGTGCGCGCCGACATCGAGGAGGTCGAGCGCCTGAGCAGCGAGAAGTTCGCCGAGATGCGTGCGGCGCTCGAGGCCTATCGCACCCGCGGCAGAGGCGCTGCCATCGAACTCGTGCGCCAGCGCGCCAGCGCGCGCACCATGGAGAACATCGACGACCGCGTGCGCGACATTCGCACCCGTGGCACGCAGCTGATCCTCGACGCCAGCCGTTCCTGGCAGACCAGTCGCTTTGTGAACCTGGCGATTACCAGCACCGCTTTGATCACCAGCGTGGCCCTCGGACTGCTGTTGGTTCGTCTGGGCCTGCGTCACATGCGCTCCAAGGAACTCGAGGCCGCCGAGCTTGCGCAGCGCCGCGCGGAGCTCGAGAGCCTGGTGCAGCGGCGCACCGAGGAGCTCTCGGAGCTGTCCACGCATCTGCAGTCGGTCGCGGAGCAGGAGAAAGCCGCCCTGTCACGCGAGCTGCACGATGAGCTCGGCGGGCTGCTGGTTGCGGCCCGAATGGACGTGTCCTGGCTCGAGGATCAGATGGCCAACAACGACCCGCAGGTGCGCTCGCATTTCAAGCGTGTGCACGAGGCACTGCAGACGGGCGTCGAGGTCAAGCGGCGGGTGGTGGAGAATCTGCGTCCCTCGCTGCTGGACAATCTCGGGCTGTTCCCGGCGCTGCGCTGGCAGGTGGCCGATTCGTGCGGCCGTGCCGGACTGAAGTACACCGAATGCTACCCGGCGGAGGAAGTGACGCTGACCCCGGAAGCCTCGATTGCCGTGTTCCGCATCGTGCAGGAGGGCCTCACCAACGTCCTCAAGCACGCGCGTGCGCAAAGCGCGGACATCGCGCTTGAGACCCGGCCGCCGTGGCTCATCGTGCGGATCCGGGACGATGGCGTCGGCTTGCCGAGCGAGCGTCAGCAGGCACCCCGCTCGCATGGACTGGCGGCCATGCGCCATCGCGCAGCCGGGCTCGGCGGCCACTGGCAGGCGCGTCGCTTGCCCGGCGGGGGTACCGAGATTGAGGTGCGCCTGCCGCTTCAGCGGGTGCTGGCGCATAGCGCGCCGAGTGCGCTGATGGCCTGACTATCCGCTCGCCTCGGGTGCGCTGCGCTCCTTGGCGAAATCGCTCAGCAGTGAGGGCAGGCGAAAGTAGTCGCGCGACTTGTCGAGGAATGCCTCGACGCCGAGGGTCTCCGCCTCGCGCCGGTACTCGGGAAGACCGAAATTCGTCAGCACGATGACTTTGGTACGCCGCCGCGCCGCCCGACCGAGCGAACGCAGTACGCCAAAGCCCGAGCCGTGGCGCAGGTGCACATCCAGGATCAGCACGTCCGGGTCGGAGGCGGCGATGCTGGTGAGAGCCTGCGCCTCGGTATCCACTGTATCGATCAAATCGATGTCGGGCAGGCGGTTGATGAGCTCGGACAGCCGTCCGGCCAGAAGAGAGGAGTCCTCTACCAGCAGCACGCGCAACGGGCCATTCTGCATAATGCTGAGCACGGCGTCCTTTTAACGAGGCGACCGCGCACCGGTGCGCCACCGCGGTCCTCCCCGGAGTGTAATCGGGGGGTGCCGGCGGCAATGCCGGTGGCCACCCCCGCGCGCTGTCAGCGAGCGCTGACCGGGCGGGTCGAACTACTGGACCAGGCCGTTGCGCAGCGCGTAGGTCGTCAGATCGGCGTTGGTATCGAGCTTCATCTTATCGAGCACCCGCGCGCGATAGGTGCTGACGGTCTTGACGCTGATACACAACTCCTGCGCGATCTCAGACACGCTGCGTCCCACCGCAAGCTTGCACAGAATCTGGAATTCACGCTGCGACAGAGCCGCATGCAGCGGCCGGTCAGCCGGCTCATCCAGCGCCGTGACCAGCATTTCCGTCAGCGCCGCACTGACGAAGCGACGGCCATTCAGCACCGTGTGGACGGCGCGCATGAACTCCTCGGGCGCCTGGTCCTTGGACAGATAACCCGCAGCGCCCGCCCGCAGCGCATAGATCGCGTACTGTTTCTCCGCAAAGGCGCTGATGACCAGAACGCGCGTGTCGGGGTGTCCGGAGCGGATATGGCGCAGGATGTCGATGCCGCTGCGGTCGGGCATGTTGATGTCCAGAACCACCAGATCCCAGGCCCCCTCGCGCAGGCGCTGAAGCGTCTCCGCTCCGGTTCCAGCCTCGGCGATCGCCTCGATCGAGCGGTCCTGTTCCAGCCACCGGCGCAGTCCGGCGCGGATCATGGCGTGGTCATCGGCAATGAGTACGTTGGCCATCGAACCTCCAGGGTGAGCTGGCAGGGAGTCGATTGTCCCTGTGATCGCGGACACTACCCCCTCCGCTGACGCGGCAGAGTACGCCATCTGGCCGAGCATTTGTAGGCCGGCTCCTACTTAGGTCGGTCCCGTCCGTCAATCGATGGGGGTCCCGCCCGCACCCGCGGCCCGGGACGTAGGCCGGGGATTACATCCGGTGAGGGTCCGCGGCGACGGTCGCGCCGCTTTCGCCATGCCACGCTGTGCGCCGCTGATTGGTGTTCAAGGAGTTGCCTAATGAATCGCCACTTGCGAAGTTCCAGAGGGGCGTTTGCGGCCATCGCGGTCACGGTGGCCGGCCTGTCACTGGCCGCGCCGCCGGCGGTCATCGATACCCGTGTGCAGGGCGCGCTGGATCATTTCTACGCGCAGAACGAACATCATCGCGATCTGGCACAGAAGGCCGCCGCGGTGCTGGTGTTCCCGCGCATCACCAAGGCGGGCGCGGGCGTTGCCGGCGAATACGGCGAGGGCGCGCTCGAGGTGGGCGGCAAGACTTCCGGCTACTACAAGGTCACCGGCGCCTCGGTCGGGGCCACGCTGGGGGCGGCACGCCGCAGCGAAGTCATCCTGTTCATGACGGAAGCCGCCCGTGACAAGTTCCTGGCCAGCCACGACTGGAGCGTCGGTGCCGACACGGGAGTGGCCGTGATGCACAAGGGCGCGGGCGCGGACTACGACAGCGAGACGCTGCGCAAGCCGGTGCTCGCGTTCGTGTTCAACGAGCACGGTCTGATCGCCGACGCATCGCTCGAGGGCGCGAAGATCAGCAAGCTTCCGGCACAGTAATCTGTTTCTGCACCACCCTTCCGCGCTGTCCGGTCCCCCGGCGCCGCGGAGGGGTTTTTAGTGGGCGGCCGAGCGGGCGCGCGGAAACAGCCGAAGATTCCTCACCAGAATCACGCCGGCAAAAATGATGACCGACGCCAGCAGCTGCAGTACATCCAGCCGCTCATCGAGCAGCAGCCACCCCGTCAGCACGGCCACCAGCGGGTTGACATAGGCGTAGGTGCCGATGCGCGAGGGGGTTTCGTGCACCAGCAGATACGTGTACGCCACGAAGCCGAACGTCGAGCTGAAGATCGCCAGGAACACGATCGCGCTGATCCCGGCGGCCGACCAGACCCAGCGCGTGGCATCGCCGCTGGCGAGGCCGCAGAGGCTGAGCAGTACGCCACCCAGCAACAGGTAACAGGCCGTGAATACCAGCGGGTGGCACTCAGTCTGTGATTCGCGGATCACGGCCGTCGCCAGCGCCCAGCACAAGGTGGCGGCCAGCACCGTGAGCTGCCAGCCGACCTGCGCGCTGGCGCCGAAGCCGCGCGCCGACAGCAGCACGGCAACGCCTGCGAATCCCACCGCGAGCCCCACCCAGGTGCGAGTGCTCACCGGGCTGGCACGCCGTCCATACATGCCCAGCCACGCCAGCCAGAATGCGGAGCTTGAGTTGATGAGCGCGGCCTGGTTGGAGGCGATGTGCCGCAGCGCCAGCACCGAGAGGCCGTTGCTCAGCACGACTCCGAGCACGGCGGAGGCGCCCACCGAGACCCAGTCGCGCGGACGGTTGGGCAGCGAGAGGCCGCGCGAGCGTGCCACGAGGGTCAGGAGCGAACCGGCGAGCACGAAGCGCACGCCGGCGGCGAGCAGCGGCGGCAGCGTGAGGGCCATGATGCGGTTTACCGCGTAGCTGACTCCCCAGACGACGTAGATGACGGCGAAGGCGAGTTGCACGGTGGCGCGGCTGCGCGTGACGAACCGCGAACCGCGCGGCGCAGCGCCGGGCGCATCGCTCACGACGCGCGCAAGTCCGAGGCGATCACCTCCAGCACGGTCGGGCCGGCGCGGGCAAGCGCCGCACGCAGCGCGCCGGTCAGCGTCTGGGTGTCGTGCACGCGCACGCCGGCGGCTCCGCAGGCATCGGCCAGGGCGATGAAGTCGGGATTGCGTCCCACGACGCCGATGGGCGCGATGCCGGCGGCGCGCATGTCGTCGCGGATCTGGCCGAGCGCGCCGTTGTTCCACACCACCACCGGTAGCGTCAGGTCGAGTTCCACGGCCGTCATCAGCTCCTGCAGCGTGAACTGCACGCCGAAGTCTCCCGCCAGCGCCACGATCGGGCGCTGCGGCTGGGCAATCCTGGCACCAAGAGCGGCCGGCAGCGCATAGCCGAGCGTCCCATAGCCGCACGGGTGGAACCACAGGCCCGGCCGCTCGGCGCCGAACGCGTAGTTACCGAGGTAGGCGATCTGCGTCATGTCGCTGAACACCACACCGTCCGCCGGGATGGCTGCTCGCAGTGCACGCAGCGTCGAGAGCATGATGCGCGCGGCGGGATCGAACTGAGCTTCGATGCGCGAGCGGTGAGAGGCGCCATCACCGCAGGCACTGCGCCAGCCGCGACGCTCGCGGGTGTCCCGCGCCAGCCTCTCGAGGGTCATCGCCGCATCTCCGTGCACCGCAACGGCGGCCCCGTAATGATCGGAAAGCTTCGCCTCCTCGACATCGATGCGCACCAGAGGCGCGCTGATGGGCAGGCGCGTCGTGGTGTAGATGTCGGTCTCGGCCAGCTCGGTGCCCGCCGCCACCACGCAGTCCGCCTGCAACACGCGCTCCTGGGTGGCAGCATAGGGCAGGCTGACGCCAAGACTCGCCGGGTGGCTTTCGGCCAGCACGCCCTTGCCGGCCACGGTGGTCACCACGTAGCCGTCCAGCGCTTCCACCAGGCGGCGCAGCGCAGCTCCGGCGCTGCGCGCGCCGCCGCCGGCGATGATCAGCGGCCGCTGCGCCTTGGAGAGAAGCGAGTGCGCTTCATCGACAGAGGTGGCCGCGGCTGGCGGCGCAAGCGCGCTGCGCGGGAAAATTTCTGCTCGCAGGGAGGTCTGTTCGGCGAGCAGGTCGAGCGGAATGTCCAGATAGGCCGGACGCGGCCGCGCCCGGCGCAGGGCCGCAAAGGCATGACGCAGGTAAGCGCGCACATCCTGATCGCTGCGCGCACTGCCGGCAAAACCGGTGACGCCTTCGACCAGTGCGCGCTGATCGGCGATCTCGTGCAGGACCCCCCAGCCCTTGCCGAGCGATGCGCGCACCGGCGCGCTCGCGACCAGCAGCACCGGTACCGAGTCCGAGTAGGCCTGGGCGAGGGCGGTCAGGGCGTTGCTGACACCGGGACCGGAAATGACGAAGGCGGCGGCCGGATGTCCGCTGGCGCGTGCATGGCCGTCGGCGGCGAAGCCGGCGTTCTGCTCGTGACGCACCAGCACGTGCCGCAGACGCGCCAGTTCAAGACCGCGATAGAGTTCGAGGTTGTGCACGCCGGGAATGCCGAACACAGTGTCGATGCCGTTGGCGGCGAGTGTCTCGACAACGTAGCGTCCGACCGTCCACGGTGCTGCGCTCATGAAGTTGAAATCTTAGCACCGCACACGCACAGTGAGTGCGTGAAGTTCTCGCCCCTTGTCGATCGCATCAGCGGTGATGGCGCCGCCGCGTGGCTCACCCACTACCAAGCGGTGGCGGCGCGCGAGCGTGGTGAGGATGTGATCATCCTCAGCGTCGGTGATCCGGATCTTCACACCCCGGCGCCGGTGGTCGAGCACGCCATCAGGCAACTGCGCGCCGGCGACACCCACTACGTGCCGGCGGCCGGCCGCCTGGCACTGCGCCAGGCGATCGCACGCATGCACGCGGCGCGCTGCGCTCAGCCGGTGAGCGCGGACAACGTGGTATATCTGGCGGGCGCCCAGAACGCGCTGTTTGTCGCATCGCTGTGCGTGGCCGGTGCGGGTGATGAGGTCATCACCTTCGAGCCGCTGTACCCGACCTATCCTGCCACCATCGAAGTGTCGGGGGCACGCCTGGTGCGTGCGCCGGCCACTGCTAACTGGCGCCCGGATCTTTCCGCTCTCGAGCACCTCATCAGCCCGCGCACGCGGGCGATCCTTTGGGCGAGTCCGAACAATCCGAGCGGCGTCGTTTTGAGCGACAGCGAGCTTGAGGTCATCGCGCAACTGGCCACACGGCACGATCTGTGGCTCATCGCGGACGAGGTGTACGCCGGCCTTGCGCCGCTCGGGCGGGTGCCGAGTCTCGCCTCACGCCTGCCGGAGCGCGTGGTGAGCCTCGGCAGCCTTTCCAAGTCGCACGCCATGACCGGCTGGCGCGCCGGCTGGCTCATCGGGCCGCGCGAGCTTGCCCGGCACGCTGAGCACCTCGCGATGTGCATGCTGTTCGGGTTGCCGGGCTTCATCCAGGAGGCGGCCATCACCGCACTGGAGCTTGCACCCGAGGCCGAGGCGCGCGCGCGTGCGTACTGCGCCGTGCGTTACGAGCGTTTTGCGGCGGGTATCGGCGATATCGCGGCCTTGCAGGCCCTGCGCCCCGATGCCGGCATGTTCACGCTGATCGACGTGAGTGCCACCGGACTGTCGGGGGCTGAGTTCATGCGCGCGCTGTACGACTCGGAGCGCGTCTCGGTCATGGATGGCGCAGCGTTCGGGCAGGCCGCCGCGGGCTGTGTGCGGGTGTGCTTCGCCACCGATGAGGCCACCTTGGATGCGGCCTGCGAGCGGCTGCGGCGATTCTGCGCGCGGCGCCCGCCGCGGGCGCGCAGCTAGCGGCCGCCGGCGCCGGTTCTTCGCGTCTGCCGTCGCGCACGGCGCACAAAAAAATGCGGGGCGGCAAAGGCCGCCCCGCAAGCTTGGGCTCGGTCAGTCGTTCGCGTTGTTCAGGGCTCGAGTTGCTGCAGTGCGCGCAGCAGGTTGGCAACATCCGGTACCCCAAGACCTGTGGCCTGGTTGTAGCCGGGATGCGCATGCCAGTACCAGTTGTCGCCACGCGTGATGGCGCGCAGTGGCGCATTGTGGCCGTGGTACGCCGAGGGCGAGGCGGCGATGGAGTACAGCGCCGGGTTCAGCAGCCCGATGCGGTGGTGCAGCGCCTCCACGTACAGCGACGTGACGCCGTTCAACTGTGGGTCGACGAAGCTGGTGCCGCCATAGTAGGTCAGAATCGAAAACCCACTCACGTTTGAGGTGTAGTAGATCAGGTAGCCAGTATCAGGATCGCCGTTGAAGGAGACGTCCGGAACGTTGCGGCCGGGGAATCCTGCCTGCAGTCTCACCAGCTCGGTCACCGGCGGCGGGGTGAGCTGATATAGAGTCTGCCCGCGCACCGTGTCGGCCATTCCGGGCACGCCCCACTGATAGAACGGTCGGTCAAAATACAGGCTGACGCCGCCGCCGCTGCCGATCGGGTAGATGCCGCAGCTCACCGGGTCATCGCCGATCGATGCGCAGAAACCGATCAGGTAGTCCCAGCCCCAGGCCTGCTCCTGCGCGATATTCAGCTCATAGATCTGCACGCCGCTCGAGTTAAGGAAGGTCTGCGTGCCGGGCAGCGTGGTGGCGCCCGCAGCGGTGATGTAGCGCTGGGAACCCGGATCGTCTACCGACAGCACCGGGTTGAAGGTGGGCGGCGGGGCGCCCTCGCCGGGAAACGGCAGCGAGTTGGCCGAATCGTACGCACCGTAATCGCCCGATGAGGCGAACACGCTCTGCCCCTGCAGCGCCGCCTGGGCGAGGATGTCGTCCAGCGCCAGGAGAATCGAGGTCTGCTCGCCCCTGTACGTCACCGGACCCTGGTTGAGCTCGGGGGGCGCGGACGAAGTGTCGAACAGCTCCCACTCGCCCCAGCTGATCGAGACCGTGTCGGCGCGATCGGCGTCGATGGCGGTGGCGAACAGGTCGACTTCCCCCTGCGCGGTGTTGGGGGCTTCGTAGACCAGGATCTTGGCAGCCGGGGCGATGCCGCCGGACTGCTCCACGTCGAGCGTGGTTTCGACCGAGCCGGAGTCATCGCTCGGTGGACCGGAGCCGCCATCGATGAGCACCTGGGTAATGCGGTGCGGGTTGACGTGCAGGCCGATCGCACTCCAGTACGTGTACGCATCGCTCGGCGTGAAGCTGGCGAAGGTCATGATGGCCAGGGTGCGTCCCTGGCCGGTGAAGCCATCCTGGTAGAGCGGCGTCACGTCATAGTACTGCGCGAAGTCCACGACGGTCCAAAGTCCCGGGGCATCCGGGGTGTTGGGCGCGCTGCCGGTTTGCACCTTGGGCAGCTGCGCCGAGTGGCGCAGGTGCGGCGTCATGCGCGGCCGCGTATCCAGACCCAGCACCGCCTGCACGGAGCCGGCGATCCCGGCCGGCACATGCGCAGCGCCGAGCGGTGCGCGGAAACGATACGCCGGCGCAGCATCCGTCGCGGCCACAGCGAAGCTGTGCAGCTGCACGGCAAACGCGCGCTCGATCTGGGCGACGCTGCCGCTCACATGCAGCTGCCCGCTCGCCGACTGCGCGACCGAAAGACCCTGCGCTTCGAAGTTCTTGGTCACGGTAGCGATCGTCGCCTGCGTCGGGCCGAAGCGTTCCTGGAACTGCTGCGGCGTGAGAAACTGCCGGAACTCAGGCGCGCCGGGCGTATAGACGGACTCGATGAGTTTGTCGCGCGCATCCGGATTGCTCGGTTTCAGCGCGACGGTCACGGTCACCGTTGAATTCTCGGCGAACGCACTCGCGGGCCCGATATCCGTTGCGGCAACCGGTCCATGCGGATAAGGTGCCGCGCCCGCGCCGCTGACCAATGCAACGCCGACGGCTGCGAGCCAGGACTTGCTAGTTTTCATTGAAAATCCCCTTCGTTGTTGCCGCTATTCTTAGTGCGTGGCGGCGCAGCGACGATGCGCGCGCCGCTTAGGGTTTGCAAGAGGGGAAAAGCCCTTTTACATAAAGGGTGCAGCCGAGCTGGCGCCAGGGTCAGCCGCTTTGGCTGGCGATCGGCCGAGCGGGGCGGCGCCGGCCGCCCCGCTCATTGCAAGCCGTTTACCGTTTTGTTTCAGAAGCCGATATCGCGCAGCGCCTCGAGGAGATTGGCGACATCAGGCACGCCGACTCCCGAGGCCTGGTCGTAACCCGCCTGTGCGAACCAGTGCCAGTTGTCGCCGCTGGTGATATCGCGCAGCGGTCCGTTGCGCCCCGGGTAACCGCCGCTCTCGCGCACCAGCAGATACAGCGGAACATTGAGCAGTCCTACGCGATGGTGCGTCCCTTGCGCCAAAAGCGAGGTGACCCCGTTCAGCTGCGGGGCCGAGAAGCTGGTACCGCCCCAGAATGACTCAAAGGAAAAGCCGGACACGCTCGAGGTGTAGGCGATCAGATAGCCGGTCTGCGGATCGGCGTTGACCGAAAGGTCTGGCACGTTGCGTCCCGCAAATCCTGCCCGCAGCGATGCGATCAGCTGCGGGGGACTGGGTGGATCGGTGAAGATCAGCTTCTGGTGTGCCACGGTGTCGGCCATGCCCGGGATGCCCTGCTGATAGAAGGGGCGCGGGAAATAGATGCTCACGCCGCCACCACCCCCGCCGGGGAAGAGCCCGCAGGTGATGGCGACCGGAGGCGCGAAACCCTGTGCGACACAAAGCGGTTCCAGGTAATCCCAGCCCCAGGCACGCTCCTGTGGAATGTTGATGGTGAAGGTGACGCCGGGTGGCAGCGGGGCGCCGGTGTAGACCTGCTTGCCGGGCAGCGTGGTACCGCCCGCCGAGGTGATGAAGGGCTGTATGCCAGGATCGTCAACCGAAATGACGTTGCTGTAGCCGCTCGGCAGCTCGCCCACCTCATCCCACGCGCCGGCATCGCCCGCGGCGGCGAACAGGCTCTGCCCCTGCAACGCCGCCTGCAACAGCATATCGTTCATCGCCTCAAGAATGCTCGTCATCCTTCCGGTGACCGGGTTGGATACCGGGCCGTTGCCAAAGGGATTGGAGGAGTCGAACAGCTCCCACTCGCCCCAGCTGGTGGAGATCGTGTCCGCGGTGTTGGCATCGATCGCGGTCGCAAAGACGTCGATGAACGCCTGATTGGTATTAGGCGCCTCGTACACGATCATCTTGGCGCCCGGCGCGATGCCCCCGGACTGCTCGACGTCGAGGGTGGTCTCGAGCGAGCCGGAGTCATCGCTCGGCGGCCCCGAGCCGCCATCGACTTCTACTTCGGTGATGCGGTTGGCCGCCACGTTCAGGCCGAGCGAAGCCCAGTAGGCAAACGCATCGCTCGGGGTAAAGGCGGCGAGCGTGATGATGCCGATGGTGCGGCCGTGCCCGTTGATGCCCTGACGGTACAGCGGGTCGACGTTGTACACCTGCGCGAAATCCGCCACCGTCAGGAAGCCGAACGGATCGAGCGCGCCCTTGTTCTGCGCGCCGTGACTCGGTGATGGCGTTCGTGCCGCCTGGCGCGAGTGCGGGACCAGGCGTGGCTGCGTGTCGAGGCCGAAGAGCCCGTGCACGGAGTCTGCGATCGATGAGTCGAGCTGCGGCTCAGCGAGCGGCGAGCGGTACTGGTAGGCAGGCGTCGTGGCGGTAGCGGCCACCGCGTAGCTGTGCAGCTGCACGGCGAAGGCGCGCTCGATCGCGTCCGCGCTGCCCGTGACGCGCAGCTGCGCGGTCGCCGAACGCGTCACCTTGAGGCCAGCCGCCTCGAAGTAGCGGCTCACGCTCGCGATGGTGTCCGCACTCGGGCCGAATTGGTCGCGAAACTCCTGGGCGCTGAGGAACTGGTGATAGCGCGGGGAGCCCTGCGTGTAGAGCGATTCGAGCAGCTGCTCGAGCTGCTGCGGATGGTTCAGCTTCAGAGCGATCGTGACACTCATCGGCGCGCTGCGATCGCTGGCGGTCAGTGCGCCAAGATCAGCCGCAGCGGGTGTGCCGCCGTGGGGGTAGGGCGCGGCGTTCGCCGCCACCGCCGCTGCGAGC
This sequence comes from Steroidobacteraceae bacterium, assembly GCA_036513855.1. Classification (GTDB taxonomy): domain Bacteria; phylum Pseudomonadota; class Gammaproteobacteria; order Steroidobacterales; family Steroidobacteraceae; genus 13-2-20CM-66-19. The sequence goes on from DATBYD010000101.1 coordinate 31,749, forward strand.
GCGCCGGCAAGCAGATACTTCTTGAATCTCATGGGGGACTCTCTTGCTTTTGCTTGTTATGCGGGCCAGTTCGGCTGGCCTTCGGGTGGCACAACGATGCGCGCCCGCGCACGGCAATGCAAGCCACAGACGGCCGCGCGGAACGCTCACAAGTAGAGCGTTCCGCGCCGCTGGCGCGATCTTTCGTGGCCCGCTCGGCTCGCGAAAAGCTAAGTCTTGGGCGGTATCGCCCCCTTCGGCGTGAGTTTGTCGATGGCCGCCGGCAGCACCTGCGAGAGTTTCGCCGCGACATCCTGCGGGCTCATGCCCGCCTTGGCCGCCAGCTGATCGAGCACGCCGGTGCCGAACACCTGGCTGACCTGTGCCGGGGAGATGGCCTGGTTCGGGCCGTTCGAGATCCAGGAGCGCGCAACCCCGCCGAGTCCCTGCTGCTCAAGCTGACTGACCACCCCCTGGATTCCGCCATGCTGCTGAATCAGGGAATTCACCACCGTGACCATTTCGGCCCCGACCACCCCGCCAATCAAACCGTCTAACAGACCCATGTTGTGCCCCGCTCCGCGTAGCCTTAGATCCCTGTGAGGCGCCATTGTCCTGCAGATCCACCGCGCGGCTCAAGCCAAATGCGCGCCGCCGCGCCGCGGCATTTGGGCAAGCCTCGTAACGGCGAGCGTCGGCCTCAACTGCCGTGCCGCCCCGGATCATCGCGAATCCGGGGCTTTTATTATATTATTACGGCGACATTAAAAAGATGCACGCCCGCCCGCGAGCCGCGCTGCCGCTGCTCGCGCCGCGCGTGAGGGTGGATGGACGCGAACATGAGACAGGTGCGCAGGCTCGGGCTGCTCGGTACCGGAGTCATCGGCGGAGGATGGGCGGCGCGCGCGCTGCACTTCGGCATCGACGTCGTGGCGGCCGATGTGAAACCGGAAATGGAGGAGTGGATACGCGGCGCCGTGGCCAACGCCGAAGGCGCGCTGGCACGGCTGACGTTTGCCCCGCTGCCGCCCAAGGGCAAGCTCTCCTTCACCACCGATCTCAACGCCATGGCGCGGCAGGTGGATTTCATCCAGGAAAACATTCCCGAACAGCTCGAGCTCAAGCAGCGGGTGCTGGCGGACGTGAGCCGGCATGCGCCGCCGGATGTCCTGATCGCCTCGAGCACCTCGGGTCTGATGCCATCCGACCTGCAGCGCGACATGCGCGCCCCCGAACGGTTCCTGGTGGCGCATCCCTTCAATCCGGTCTACCTGCTGCCGCTCGTGGAACTGGTCCCCGGCCGCCTGACCGCCTCAGCGGCCGTGGAGGCGGCGGCACGTTTCTTCACCTATATCGGCATGCATCCCCTGACGGTGCGCCGCGAGGTGCCCGGCCATCTCACCGATCGGCTGCAGGAGGCGCTGTGGCGCGAGATTCTGCACATGGTCAACGAGGATGTCGCCACCACCGGCGAACTGGATGACTCGATCGTGTACGGCCCGGGGCTGCGCTGGGCGGCGATGGGGACCAACCTGATTTACCACCTCGCCGGTGGTGAGACCGGGATGCGGCACATGCTGAAGCAGTTCGGACCGTGCCTGAAATGGCCCTGGACCAAGCTCGAGGCCCCCGAGCTCACCGAGTCGCTGATCGACAAGATGGTCGCGGGCACGCAAGAGCAGGCCGCGGGGCGCTCGATCCGCGAGCTCGAGCGGCTGCGCGATGACTACCTGGTCGCGATCCAGCAGGTCCTGCGGGAATACAACATCGGGGCCGGCGCGACCCTGCGCGCGCTCGAGGAACGCCTGTACGAGAGCGCCGCGGTTTCCGCCCGCGCGCAGGTGGCCGCCGCACGCGCCGGCGAGGGCTCCCGGCGCGGGCCGCTGCGACTGCTCCAGACCTACGTGCGGCCCGAGTGGATCGACTACAACGGGCACATGACCGACTCACGCTACCTGCAGGTGTTCGGCGATGCGACCGATGCCCTGTTCCGCTACGTCGGCATCGACGATGCCTACCGCAAGTCCGGGCGGGCCCTGTACACGGTGGAGTCGCTGGTCAGCCACAAGGCGCAGGCCCGTTCGCAGGAGCCGCTGTACGTGACGACGCAGCTGCTGGAAGTCGATGACAAGCGGGTGCGGCTGCTGCACAGCCTCTACCGCAGCCGCGACGATGTGCTGGTCGCCACCGCGCAGCAGCTCTACCTGCACGTGAGCACGCCGGCCGGCAAGGTCGCGCCGATGGATAGCGCGCTGCGCGAGCGCCTGGCCGCCCTGCAGGCGGCGGACGGCTAAAGGCAGCTGCAGTGCCGAAGATCGTCGATCACCAGCAGCGGCGCGATGAGATTGCCCTGGTCGCCTGCCGCGCCGTCGCGCGGCACGGCTTTGAGCAGGCCACCATCGTGCGCATTGCCCGCGAGGCCGGTTACACCACCGGCATGGTGGCGCACTACTTCGACACCAAGCAGGACATCATCGTCGCCGCGCTGCGCCTGATCTTAAGACGCATCGAGGAGCGGCTGACGCCCTCGAGCGATGGCCAGCCGCAGCTGCTGGCGCTCTTGACCGAGGCGCTGCCGGTCGATGAGACCCGTTACATCGAGTGCGCCTTCTATATCGCCTTCTGGGGTCAGGTACCGGCCGACCGGCGCTTAAAGCGCATCAATGCCTGGCTGCACCGCGAGTACTTACGCCTGTTCGAGCGCTGCTTGGCCCGCGGCTGGAGCGAATGGGTGCGCTGGCCGGCGGCGACGCGCGAGCACGTGCTGCGCTCGGTGATCACTTTCATCAATGGTGTCACCGCCAGCACGGTGGCGAACCGCGGCGACTGGCCGGCCGAGCGCCAGATCGGGCAGCTCGGCCTGCAGCTGGAACTGCTGCATGCCTGGGCAACGAGGGGAAAGCGATGGACTTTGCAGTCACCGAAGAACAGCAACTGATCATCGCCACCACGCGCGATTTCGTGCGCCACGAGCTGGTGCCGCATGAGCGCGAGGTCGAGGACAGCGGCGTCCTGCGCGAGGAGCTGTGGCGCGAGCTGCGGCAGAGGGCCATCGGCGCCGGGCTGTACGCGGCCAACATGCCGGCCGAGGTCGGCGGGGCGGGCCTGGATGCGGTGAGCTGGGTGCTCTACGAGAAGGAACTCGGACACACCAGCTACGCGCTGCAGTATTCCTGCGTCGCGCGCCCCTCCAACATCCTGCTGGCCTGCGCAGGCGAGCAGCGCGAGCGCTACCTGCTGCCGACCGTGCGCGGCGAGCGCGTCGAGTGTCTGGCGATGAGTGAACCGCAGGCGGGCTCGGATCTTCGCAGCATGAAGACCAGCGCGGTGGAGAAGGGCGGGGACTTCATCGTCAACGGCACCAAGCACTTCATCAGCCATGCCGACCACGCGGACTTCGTGATCCTGTTCGCCGTCACGGCCGAGGAGGAGACCCCGCGCGGCAAGCGCAGGCTCATGACCTCCTTCCTGGTCGACAAGGGCACCCCCGGGTTCGAGGTGCTGCCCGGCTACCGCAACGTCTCACACCGCGGTTATAACAACAGCATCCTCAAGTTCAGCGATTGCCGACTACCCAAGTCCGCGGTGCTCGGAACGGTGCATCAGGGCTTCGAGGTGGCGAACACCTGGCTCGGCGCGACCCGCCTGCAGGTGGCGGCGAACTGCCTCGGACGCGCCGAGCGCGCACTCGAGGCCGCCAAGCAGTGGGCGGTGGATCGCGTGCAGTTCGGCCAGCAGATCGGCAAGTTCCAGGGCGTCTCGTTCAAGCTGGCCGACATGGCCGTGGAGCTGCGCGCCGCGGAGCTTTTGACGCTGGAGGCCGCCTGGAAGCTCGAGCACAAGAGCGCCAGCGATGCCGACATGGCCATGGCCAAACTCAAGGCCACCGAAATGCTGGCGATGGTGGCGGATGAGGCGCTGCAGATTCACGGCGGCATGGGGCTGATGAGCGAGATGCCGCTCGAGCGCATCTGGCGTGACGCCAGGATCGAGCGCATCTGGGATGGCACCAGCGAGGTGCAGCGCCACATCATCTCGCGCGCGCTGCTGCGGCCGCTCGGCGGTTAGCGCGCGCGCGGCGCGCGCCGCCCCGCCGGGCTCATTTGCCTTTCCAGAGCGGCTTTCTCTTTTCCGAGAACGCGCGCGCCCCCTCCAAGAGGTCCTCCGAGCGCAGCACCTTCTGCACGGCGGCCAGGCTGTCGTGCAGCTCGAAGGCTGGGTGCTCCGCGACCATCTCCGTGTGCCGCAGCAGCTGCTTGATCGCCGGAAAGAGTAACGGGGGCCCTTCGAGAAGCTGCTGCGCGATCTCGCGTGCCTTGACCATGGCCTCACCCTTGGGCACGACGTGGTTGGCGAGTCCCCAGTGCTTGGCTTCTGCGGCATCCATCCAGCGCCCCGTCATCAGGAATTCGACCGCGACGTGATAGGGGATGCGCCGGCGCAGCTTGATGGTGCCGGCATCGGCCAGCACGCCGACCTTGATCTCGGGCAGGGCAAATTTGGCGTGCTCCTCCATGACGATGATGTCCGTCCCCAGCACCAGCTCGAAGCCCCCGCCGCAGGCGATGCCGTTGACGGCCGCGATCAAGGGCTTGTCGAGGTTGCGCGGATGATTGAGGCCGCCGAATCCGCCCACTCCCCAGTCAGAGTCGGACACCTCCCCGTCGGCGGCGGCTTTCAGGTCCCAGCCCGGTGAGAAAAAGCGCTCGCCGGCACCGGTCACGATCGCCACCCGCAGCGCCGGGTCGTCGCGAAACGCGCTGAAGACCTCGTTCAGTCGCCGGCTCGTCGCAAGATCGATGGCATTGGCCTTCGGGCGATCGAGGGTGATCTCCAGGACCGCGCCGTTGGTTGCGATCCTAATGCCGTCGGACATAAATGCTCCTTACACCAGGCGAATCAAGGCATCGACCGCCACGGCGCCCAGACCCTGCGGGCGCACGATGACCGGATTGAGGTCGAGCTCGGCGAGCCGCTCGAGGTTGGCGCAAGCGTAGCGCGTGCAGGCGAGCGCCGTCTCGATGAGGGCTGCGACATCCCCCGCCGGGCGGCCGCGATAGCCGCCCAGGAGCTTCGCCACCCGAAGCCTGCCGAGGGCGGCGCGGATCACGGGGGCGCTGAAGGGTGGCAGCAGCGTGACGCTGTCGCGCAGCAGCTCGGTCAGCACGCCACCGGCGCCGAGCACCAGCAGTTGGCCGAATTGCGCATCGACCGTCATGCCGACCAGGATCTCCGCGACCCCGTCGCTGATCATCTCTTCGACCAGTACCGTGTCGGACAGCGCGCGCAGCCGCTCGGCCGCGGCGGCGGCCGCTTCAGGCGTGCGCACGTTGAGTACCACGCCGCCCACGTCGGATTTGTGTTCAAGCGTCGCCGACGCCGCTTTCATCACCACCGGAAAGCCGAGCGCGCTGGCCGCACTCACCGCATCGCTCACCGCCACCAGGCGCGCGCGCGGCACCGGCACGCCAAAGGCGGCGAGTGCCTGCTTGGCCTCGTGTTCGCCGAGCGCCCGGGCAGCTTGTGGGGGGACACGCGGCCGGCGCAGTTCCACACCGCTCGCGCGCCGCCACGCCTCGCCGACCGTGCCGGCCAGATCGAGCGCTTCGAGCGCCTCGCGCTGGCCCTGCAGCGGCACGATGCCGGCGGCGAGACATTTCTCGCGCGTCGCGCGCGAGAGCGACTCGGGCAGCGAGGAGAGCACCGCCGCGCGGCTTTCGGCCCCTGGCAGCGCCGCGGCAAACTCCTCGATCGCGCGCACGTAGGTGGAGTCATCGGCACCGGCGGGCGGGCAGTCGAGCAGGAACGCGACCGCATCGAAGCCCGAGCGCAGCGCCACACTGAACATGGCCCGCTGGCGCGGGTAGTCGAACCACACGTGCGTATGGAAATCGAACGGGTTCGAGATATGCACGCGGTCCGAGAGGATCTCGCGCAGACTCACCGCCGCCTCGGCCGGGATCGGTGCGAAGTCAAGTCCGAGATGGCGGCCCGAATCGGCGGTCATCGCCATGTCGCCGCCCGAGGCGCCCATGGCGAGTACGCGCCGGCCGCGAAGTGGCCCACCGGCGTGGAAGATCTTCAGGGTCTCGCACAGGGTGGCGAGGGTCTCGCAGCGCGCGATGCCGGCCTGGGCGCACAAAGCGTCGAAGGCCGCATCGGCTCCGGACAGTGCGCCGGTGTGGGTGCGCACCGTGCGGCTGGCCGCCTCCGTGCGCCCGGCCTTGATCAGCGCGATCGGCTTGCCGGCGCTTTGCGCGCGGGCGGCCGCCTGCGCGAAGCGCGCCATGTCGCGCACTCCCTCAAGGTACAGCCCGATCGCCGTGACGCGCGCATCGGCGCACATGATCTCGATCAGATCCTCGGCGGCGAGGCGCGTCTGGTTGCCGACCGTGAGCACGCAGCCGATCGGCAGCGATCGATCGTTGTACAGCAGGTTCAGCGCCAGCGTGCCACTCTGGCAGATGAGCGCGACGCCGCGCTCGCGGCGCTCACCGACCACCTGGTCGGGCCAAAGCGCGGCGCCGTCGAAGAAATTGACGAAGCCATAGCAGTTCGGGCCGAAGAAGGGCAGCTCGCCGGAGCTGGCGAGCAGCTCCTGCGTCAGCCGGCGGCCCTCGTCCGTGGCGGTCTCGGAGAAGCCGGCCGCAAAGCACACGAAGCCGCCGGCCCCGCGCCGGGCCAGCGCGGCGGCGATGGCCGGCACCTCGCGATTGGGGGCGGCAATGAAGGCTGCATCCGGCGCTGCCGGCAACTCATCCACCGAGCGGAAATAGTGCTGTGCGGCGCTGGAGGGTCGCACGGGGTGGATGCGCCACAGCTGCCCCTGATAGCCGATCACCCGGCTGGCCGCGTGCGCCGCGTCCGCCCAGGCGCCTCCGATCAGGGCGACGCTGCGCGGTGCGAGCAGGCGCTGCAGCGCGTGCGCGTTCATGGCGCCCGAGGCGGGCGCAATTCGATGCGTCGCGAGCCCGGGCCCACCGCCTCGAGTCCCTCGCTCGCGCTGCGCAGCTGCGCCAGCGCCGCGCTCACCTCGGCGGGGAGGGGCGCGCTGGCGACCGTTGCGCCCGCCTGACGCACGTGCAGCAGCATCACTTCCGCCGTGGCCGCCACCGCCGCTTGCCCGGCCCGCAGGATCTCGAACGCCGCGTGGATGCGCTTGTGATCGGCGCCGGCGATGCGCACCCTGACCACGGCCGTGTCGGACGCTTTCACTTCCTGCAGGAAATGCAGGTGCATCTCGAGGGTGTAGAGGGTGCAGCCGGTGCGCGAGCGGTAAGCGGCATCGAGGCCGACGCGATCCATGAGGGCATCGGTCGCCTCACTCACGATCAAAGCGTAGTAGGCATCGCGCAGGTGGCCGTTGTAGTCGATCCACTGCGGCCGGATCGGGGTCTCGTAGAGGGGGATGCCGGCCACGTTCAGTTGAGCCGCAGCCGCTCGCGCGCCTGGGCCGGGGAGACGATCCGTGCCCCCATGGCCTCCACGATGGTGCGCGCCTTCTCCACCAGCTGCGCGTTACTGGCATACACCCCGCGCGACAGGTAGAGATTGTCCTCAAGACCGACGCGGACGTTGCCGCCGAGCAGCACCGACTGCGCCACCCACGGCATCTGCATGCGGCTCACGGCAAAGGAGCTCCACACGCACTCGGGCGGCAGCGTGCCGACCATGGCCAGCAGGTGGCCGACATCCGCTGGCACCCCGTAGGCGATGCCGGTGCACAGCTGGATCATGGCCGGAGCCGGAATGAGCCCCTCTTTGACCATCTGTCTGACGAACCAGAGGTTGCCGGTATCAAAGACCTCCAGTTCAACCTTCACCCCGAGGTCCTTGAGGATCGCCGCGCCCTGGCGGCAGTAGTCGGGCGTGGAGATGTAGGCACGGTTGCCGTCGCCGAAGTTCAGGGTGCCGCAGTCGAGCGTGGCGATGTCCGGCCGATACAGCCCCTCGCCGCACAGCTCGATCACGTGCCGCATGCGCTCCTCCTGGCTGACAAAATCGGTGCCCGGGGCGGGCGTATCCTTGAGGCCCTGGCGCCCGATACAGATATAGCCCCCCATGCCGCAGGTCAGATTGACCAGCACGTCGACCTTGCTCTCGCGGATGCGTTGGACGACTTCGCGGTAGTGGCGCGTGGCCATGCTGAACTCGCCGGTCTCAGGGTCGCGCACGTGAATGTGCACGATAGCGGCCCCGGCGCGCGCGGCCTCGACCGCGGAAGCTGCGATCTGCTCGGGCGTGATGGGGCAGTGCGGGCTCTTGGTAACCTTGGAGTCGTCGCCCGTGATGGCGCAGGTGATGATGACGTCGGAGTTCATGGGGTGCTCTCTCGTCGCGCGTGCGCGCACGGCAGGTAATATTATGGCTATAATAATATAACGTGGCGGCAGCGCGCGGCAAGCCGCGCGCCCCGGGTCTTAAGGTCTCACGGTCTTCGCAAAAGAATTCAGGAGACGGCTCATGCAGACGCAGTTGTTGATCGGCGGGCGGCTGGTTAGCGGGGAGGGGGTGGCCGAGGCGGTGCTCGATGCGGCCAGCGGTGAGAAGATCGCCGCGGTCCCGGAAGCCTCGCTTGAGCAGGTGAACGCGGCCGTCATGGCGGCCGAGGCGGCCTTCCCCGGCTGGGCGCGCATCGTTCCTCGGGATCGCGCCAGCCTGCTGCTGCGCATCGCTGATCATATCGACGCCGAGGCCCCCGCCTACGCGGCGCTCGAATCGCGCAACACCGGCAAGCCTCTCGCCGCGATGCTGGCCGATGAGCTGCCCTCGATCGCCGACGTGTTCCGCTTCTTCGCCGGGATCTGCCGCTCCCCGCAGGGGCTGGCAGCGGGCGAGTATCTGCCCGGTCACACCAGCATGATTCGCCGCGACCCGGTCGGCGTGGTCGGCTCGATCGCACCCTGGAACTATCCTTTGATGATGGCGGCCTGGAAGATCGCGCCGGCCATTGCGGCCGGCAACACCATGGTGCTCAAGCCCTCGGAGCTGACCCCGCTCACGCTCCTCAAGCTTGCCGCGGCGCTCGCGGACATCCTCCCCGCCGGGGTGGTGAACATCATCTGCGGGCGCGGCGATCCGGTCGGCAGTACCCTCATCGCCCACGAGCGCGTGCGCATGGTGTCACTGACCGGCTCGGTGGCGACCGGGCAGAAGGTGCTGGCGGCCGCCGCCGGCAACCTCAAGCGCACGCATCTGGAGCTGGGTGGCAAGGCGCCGGTGATCGTATTCGATGATGCGGATCTTGAGACGGTGGTCCAGGGCGTGCGCACCTTTGGTTACTACAACGCCGGGCAGGACTGCACGGCCGCCTGCCGCCTGTATGCCGGCAGCAGGATCTACGAGCGGCTGGTCGCAGACCTCACCAGCGCGGTGCGCACCATCAAGGTCGGTACGCAGCAGCAGGCGGGCGTGGAGATGGGTCCTTTGATCTCGCGCACCCAGCGCGAGCGCGTCGCGGCCATGGTGGAGCGCGCCGCGGGCAGCCCGCACGTGCAGGTCACCACCGGCGGCAAGATGCGCGCGGGCAGCGGCTTTTTCTACGAACCCACGGTGGTCGCCGGCGCCCGCCAGGCCGATGAGATCGTGCAGCGCGAGGTGTTCGGGCCGGTCGTGTCGGTGACGCCCTTCAGCGATACCGAGGAAGCGATCCGCTGGGCCAATGACTCCGAATATGGACTGGCCTCCTCGGTGTGGACCCGTGATGTTTCGCGCGCGATGCAGGTCGCCGCGCAGCTGCAGTACGGCGCCACCTGGATCAACACTCACTTCGCCGGTGCCAGCGAGATGCCGCATGGCGGCTTCAAGCGCTCAGGATACGGCAAGGATCTGTCGGTCTATGCGCTCGAGGATTACACCGTCGTGCGCCACGTCATGGTGAAGCTATAGCTACCCGCCCTTCTTTCCCGGCTTGTGCTGCCGGTGCCGCGGTGGCGCTCGTGGCGGCCGCGCTGCTTAGCGCCTGCGGCGCCCCTTCGCAGGGCGCAGCGTCGCCGCGCGCCGAGGAGAAGGAGCTGCACATCTACAACTGGGCGGACTACATCGCCAAGGACACCATCGCAAACTTCGAGGCCGCCACGGGCATCAAGGTCGTCTACGACACCTACGATGCGGATGAGACGCTCGAGGCGAAGATGATGGCAGGGGACTCGGGCTACGACGTCGTCAGCACCTCGACCGATTTCTTCAGCCGCCAGATCAAGGCCGGCATCTACCGCCCGCTCGACAGGTCACTGCTGCCGAACTGGAAGAACCTCGACCCGCACGCGCTCACCGTCGAGGCGGGCGCGGATCCGGGCAATCGCTATGCGATGCCGTACCTGCGCCACGTCAACGGTTTTGCCTACAACGTCGACATGATCCGCGCGCGCATGCCCGATGCGCCGGTCGACAGCCTCGACCTGATCTTCAAGCCCGACGTGATCAAGCACTTCGCCGACTGCGGCGTCACCTTCCTCGACCAGCCGGAGGATGTGCTGCAGCTGGCCCTGAACTACCTGCACCTGGATCCCAACAGCAAGCGGCCCGAGGATTACCGTCAGGCCGAGAAGCTGCTGCTGGCGGTGCGGCCCTACATCCGTGCCTTCGATTCGACCGAGTACATGAACGGACTCGCCAATGGCGAGTTCTGCATCTCGATGTCGTGGTCGGGGGACTACGCCACCTCGCGGGCGCGGGCCAAGGCGGCCGGCGTCACGGTGAATCTTGCCTTCACCGTGCCCAAGGAGGGCGCCAATGCCTCCTTCGATGCCCTGCTGATCCCGGCGGACGCGCGTCATCCGCTCGCCGCGCACAAGTTCCTCAACTACATTCTGCAACCGCGCGTGATCGCGCAGATCACCAACGAGCTTCACTACGCCAACGACAATCTGGCCGCCAACGCCTACATCGACCCGCAGATCCTGAATGATCCGGCGATCTACCCCTCGGAGCAGGTGGAGGCGCGGCTTTACGAGGCGGTCGAGGCGGATCCTGCGCTCGAGCGGCTGCGTACGCGCACCTGGACGCGCGTCAAGACCGATCTGTAGGGCGGCAGCGGCGCTTCAGCGCCCGGCGAGCTGCACCTCGAGCGCGCGGCGCCGATCGCTGCGCGCCATCAGCCAGCCGGCGACGATGACGCACACGCCCACCCCGCACACGATGAGGCTCGCCAGCGCGTTCACATCGGGGCTCACCCCGAGCTTCACCTTGGAATAGATCACCATCGGCAGGGTGCTGGCGCCAGGACCTGCGACGAAGCTCGAGATCACCAGATCATCCAGGGACAGCGTGAAGCACAGCAGCCAGCTCGAGATAATCGCCGGCGCGATGATCGGCAGGGTGATCTCGAGGAAGGCGCGCGCGGGACCCGCGCCGAGGTCCATGGCCGCCTCCTCGAGCGAGCGGTCGGCGCTCTGCAGGCGCGACTGCACCGTAATGGTCACGTAGGCGGTGCAGAAGGTGACGTGCGAGATCACGATGGTGGTGAAGCCGCGGTGCGGCCAGGCGAACAGCTGCATCATCGACACGAACAACAAAAGCTGGGTGATCCCGGTGATGATCTCCGGCATGACCAGCGGCGCGTTCACCATGCCGGTCAGCAGCAGCCGCCCGCGAAAGCGGGCGAAGCGCACCAGCGCGATCGCGGCCAGGGTGCCGAGCACCACCGCACCGCTCGAGGCGGTGACCGCGACCTCGAGCGACAACAGCGCCGCCTCCAGCAGCTGGCGATTGTGCAAAAGCTGCGTATACCAGGTCGTCGAGAAGCCGCCCCACACGTTCACCAGCGGCGAGGCGTTGAAGGAAAAGCCGATCAGCACCAGGATCGGCAGGTACAGCAGCGCGATGCCGAAGAACAGCACCGACAGCAGAACCGCGTTGGAGCGATTTTCCATGGCGCCGCCTTCTAAGCCTCGAGCTGGCGCACGTTGTAGTACTGGTAGATGGCGATGGGTCCGGCCAACAGCAGCAGGAAGGCGATCGCCACGGCCGAGGCCACCGGCCAGTCGTGGTTGCCGAAGAATTCGTCCCACAGCACCCGTCCGATCATGAGGTTGTTGGGGCCGCCCAGGAGCGAGGGAATCACGAACTCGCCGACCGCCGGAATGAATACCAGCATGGAGCCGGCGATCATGCCCGGCACCGACAGCGGCAGGGTGATGTCGAGGAAGGCGCGCCGCGGCGTACTGCCAAGATCGGCGGCCGCTTCCAGCAGCGTGGTATCGAGCTTTTCCAGCGTCGCAAACAACGGCAGCACCATGAACGGCAGGTAGGAATAGATGATGCCCAGGTACACCGCAAGGCTGGTGCGCATGATGCGCAGCGGGTGGCTGATGAGCCCCAGGTGCAAAAGGATCGTGTTGAGGAAGCCGTTGTCGCGGATGATGCCCTCCAAGGCATACACGCGCAGCAGGAACGAGGTCCAGAACGGCAGCATGATCACGAGCAGCAGCAGTCCCTGCGCGGATTTGGGGCTGCGCGCGATGGCGTAGGCCATCGGGTAGCCGAGCAGCAGACAGATCAGGGTTGAAAAGAACGCCGTGCGCAGCGAATACAGGTACGCCACCCCGTACACCTCATCGGTCAGCAGGTAGCGATAGTTGCCGAGGCTCACCGCCAGGCGCAGGTGATGGTCGGCCGTGAAGGAGATGACATCGGTGAACGGCGGCACGCGCGGGGCGGCCTCCGCAAAGCTGATCTTGAAGGCAAAGGCGAACGGAATCAGGAAGAATACGGTCAGGAAGATCAGCGGCGGCAGGATGATGAGCCAGCGCCCGGAACCCCAGGTTGTTTTCATGATGTGCGTTGCGGCTGTGCCCGGGACACTATTGTGCGCGATAAACTCACGGCCCGTACAGTGAGCGCGGTGGGTCGAGTGCCGAGCAGGCGCGCAGCAGCTGAGGTTCGCGAAGTGCCGGCGGTGGGCGAGGGCGGTTCGCGCATCCGCCGCCGCCAGCGCCAGCGCCTGATCGATGCGTGCATCTCGGCGCTGCACATGTACGGCCCCTCGCGCACCACCGTCGAGAAGGTCGTGGCGCTCGCCGACCTCTCCCCGGGCATCGTGCGCTTCTACTTCGACTCGAAGGCGGCCATGCTGGTGGCCTCGCTCGAGTACCTGGCCGCCGAGTTCGAGGAGCGGGTGATGGTCCCCGTCGCGCGCCTCAAGGCCACCCCCGTGCAGGCGCTGCGCCTGCTGGTCGAGCTGTACCTCGATGCGGACATCGCCAGTCCGCGCAAGGTATCGGTGTGGTATGCGTTCTGGGGCGAGGCCAGTTCGCGCCAGGAATACCAGGATATCTGCGGCAAGAAGGACGAGGAATTCGCCGTGCTGGTACGCGAGCTGACGGAGCGGCTGATCGCCGAGCGCAGCGCAGAGCACCTCGATGCCGACGGTGTTGCGCTCGGCCTGATCGGCGTGCTCGAGGTGCTGTGGCAGGGCATCGCCTTCCAGAGCGAAGCCAACATCGATCGCTCGGTCGCGGTGGAGCGCGCGCTGAAGTTCCTGCGCTCGGTGTTTCCGGGCGAGTTTCTCGAGCGCGCGTCCGCGGCCGCGCGCCCCGCCGGCGCCGCGGCGGGCACCCGGCTGCCGGCCCGCGCCTACTCGGATCCGACCCTGCTCGCGGCCGAGCGCGAGCAGCTGCTGCGGCCGGCCTGGCAGCTGCTCGGGCACGAGGCGGAGCTCGGCACGGCCGGGGACTTCCTCACCGGTGATCTGGCCGGCGAGCGTGCCGTGGTGCTAAGGGGCGAGCGGGGTCGGCTGCACGTATTCCGTAACACCTGCCGGCGCCGCCCGCATGCGCTGCTGGCACCGCGCCGCGGCCACCTGCGCAGCGCCATTCACTGCGCCTCGCACTCGCTGACCTACAGCTTCGACGGACGGCTGGTGGCCGGCGCCACGCCCGGTGACCTCGCTCCCCTTGAGATGACGCGCCTCGGCCCTTTGATCCTGGCGCGCTCAAGCAGCGCTGCGGCGGCTGCCCACACTGCGCACGCACCCTGGGAGGCCTTCAGCGCTCTCGTGCCGCGCGCGGTGAGCGACCTTGAGGTGGATGCGGACTGGAAGATCATCGTCGAACAATGGCTCGAGAGCCCACAGACGCCACAGCATTTCGTGAAGCCGAATCTGCTGCTCGATATCCGCCCGGAAGGGGCGCTGATCCTGCAGGTGGCCCCGATCGCCCCCGGCCGCAGCCGCATCCGGCGCTTCGATTTCGCGCCGCGGCAGCTGCCCGGCAAGGGCGCGGGGCGCGCGCCACGCGAGGCCTGGCAACGCCGCGCCGGCGCCTGGCTTCGCCAGCAGATCGAGCTCGCCGAGTCGACGCAGGCGGGACTTTCGGGCGCGGCGGAGGAGTCCGCGGAGAACGGCTCCCTGCCGGCGCAGCTTGCCGAGTTTCGCGCCGCCATCGGCGCCTTGCTGCACGCGCAAGCGGCGACGCCGGCGCCCTGAAGCGGGGCGATCCTAGGCGAAGCGCGCCGGCGCCTCGGGCAGGCGGGTCTCGGGGATGCGCGCGCGCAGCTGCTCGTGGAATTCGAGCATGCAGTTTTCCAGCCGTGACAAAGGTCCCGGCTGGTAACTGCTGGAGGCGAGCCCGCGCTGCACGCGCGTGCAGAGGAACTTATCCTCGCCCTGCACCTGGCGATTGATGCGCGCGCCGAGGTAACGAAGGATGCGCATCTCGCGCCGTTCGTCCGGCAGGGCGAAGCAGGCGCCGCGGATGGTGCACTTGCCCGGGCCGCGCGGCAGCACCTGGAAGAAGTCCATCTGCTCGGGAAACACATCGATCCCGAGGTTGGGCAGCATGCTGTAGAAGGCCCAGCGACGGCGGTGATCCTCGGGAAGATCCGTCCGCGCCACCCGCCCGACCAGTGTCTGATAGAAGCGCTCGCTCCAGCGTGAGGAGGGCCGCTCGCGCATCCAGCTGTGACCGCGCGCCACGCCGCTCGGCAGGTTGCGCTGGTCATCGTAGTCGGGCGTGAACATGCGATACAGGCCCGGATGGCCGATCGGCACGTGGTAGGACTCGAGGTAGTTGTCCATCGCGACTTTCCAGTCGCAGTCCCAGTGTTCGAGGTACATGCGGCCCACTGGCTGCATGTCCTGAAAGCGGTGCGGGGCGAACTCCGCGGCCACCCCCGCCCAGATCTCCTCGAGCGGCGGCGGATTGGCGCTAAGGCTCATCCACACGAAGCCGAACAGCACCTGCGAGCGCACTTCCTTCAGACCCAGCTGCGCGCGATCGAGCGCGGGAAAGGTCTCGCGCGCGGTCATGCCGAGCAGCTCCCCGCTCAGGCGATAGGACCAGCCGTGATAGGGGCAGCTGATGGCGCCCGGGCAGTTGCCCTCGCCCTCGAGGATGCGCGCGCCGCGATGGCGGCACACGTTGTGGTACGCGCGGATCTCACCCTGCGAGGTGCGCACGGCAACCACGCTGTCGGGGCCCATGTCGAGCGTGACGAAATCCCCGGGCTTGGCAATGGAGTTCACGTGACACACGATCTGCCAGCTCGGCTTCAACAGCCGCTCGTATTCCAGGCGTGTCATTTCCGGGTGGTTGTAGACCCAGGCCGGCAGCGCGCGCGCAATCGGCGCAGTGACGGACTCGACCGGGCGGGCGACTGTCGCGTTCATGGGGGTTCCCCGGCTTGGACGTAAATGGGTCTGCGGATTCTACCCCAAAAAACTATATGAGCATATAGACGGCGCATGCGCCCGATGGTACCTTGCCGTATCTGCTGCGAATTTTCCCTTTCCCGACAGGGCGCCGTCATGTCAAGAACGCTCACCCGCAATCATGAACACTACCAGCGCGCGCTCAAGCGCCTGCCGCTGGGGGTCGCCTCCAACTTCCGCTTCTGGGGCGAGGATCGCACGATCTACGTGAAAAGCGGGCGTGGCGCTCGCATCACCGATCTCGACGGCAACGTGTATGTCGACTACCGGATGGGCTATGGGCCGGCGATCCTCGGCTACGCGGACGCGCGCGTGGATGCGGCGGCGCGTGAGGGCATGGAAGTCGGCGGCGTGTTCGCGCTGTCTACCGAGCGGGAATACAAAGTTGCCGAGCGCATCGCGCAGATGGTGCCGGCGGCTGAACTGGTGCGC
Organism: Steroidobacteraceae bacterium; assembly: GCA_036513855.1. GTDB lineage: Bacteria > Pseudomonadota > Gammaproteobacteria > Steroidobacterales > Steroidobacteraceae > 13-2-20CM-66-19. Next base: position 47,809 of record DATBYD010000101.1, read on the forward strand.
TTCTCCAACTCCGGCACCGAGGCGGTCATGGCGGCGCTGCGACTGGCGCGCGCCTACACCAAGAAGGACAACTACGTCATTCTCGAGGGCAGCTATCACGGCCTGTTCGATGCGGCCATGTGGTACACCCCGATGGAGAAATGGTCACAGGTCGGCGACCCGGTGGTGGTGCCCTACAGCGAGGGCGTGCCGCTCGCCACCCGCAATTTCGCGCACTTCGTGCAGGCCAACGATGCCAACCAGCTCGAAGACGTGCTCAAGCGCCACGGACACTCGATCGCCTGCCTGCTGATTGAGCCGATCATGGGCAATTGCCTCGGCATCGCCGCGGAACCCTCGTACGTGCGCGCCGCACGCGAGCTGTGTGACCGCTACGGCGTGGTGCTGATCATCGATGAGGTGAAGACCGGGTTTCGCGTGGCGCGCGGCGGCGTGCAGGAACTGTACGGCGTACGTGCGGACCTGTGCACCTTTGCCAAGGCGCTGGCCAATGGCTACCCGATCTCAGTCCTCGCAGGGCGTGAGGAGATCATGCGCAAGCTCGGCAAGGGCGTGGCACACGGCGGCACCTACACCGCCCACCCGGTGTCGCTGGCGGCCGCGGAGAAGACTCTGGAGATCCTCGCCGAGACCGATGCGCTCGAGCGCGTCGCCGCTTACGGCACGCGCCTGCGCACCGGCAAGAGCGCGATCCTCAAGTCGCGCGGTATCGCGCACAGCTTCGTCGGCCACCCCTCCATGAGCGGTCTTTACTTCGCCCACGAGCCGCCGCGCACCTATCGCGACTGGAAGGGCAGCGACTACACCTTCTACGACGCCGTGGCCAAGGTGCTGCACGATCAGTGCATCCTGTGCGAGCCGGACTCGCGTGAGCCGTGGTTCATGTCCGCCGCGCACGATGACTCGTGTCTGAAGGACACCCTCGCTGCGTTCGAGGTGGCGATCGACCACACGCTCAATTCTCTGGGAACGACGCGCCGGATGCCTGCCTGAGCCTGCCCGGGAATTAGGCGTTCCGCATGAGCAGCCAAGCCGCCAACCGCTATGACGCGATCATCGTCGGCGCGGGGCACAACGGCCTGGTGAATGCCTGCTACCTGGCGCGTGCCGGTCTTAAGGTGCTGGTGCTCGAGCGCAATCCCTACGTCGGCGGGGCGGCGGTGAGCCGCAGCCTCTACGAGGGCTTCACCTACTCGAACTGCTCGTACGTGTGCAGCCTGTTGCGCACCGAGATCATCCGCGCCCTCGAGCTGCCCAGTTACGGACTGCAGATCATCCCCTACGAGGGCGGCTGCACCATGATGCGCGACGGCGGGCACCTCGCCGTTTACGACAACCACGACGCCATGCGTCGCGAGATCGCGCGCCACTCGCGCAACGACGCGGAGGCCTACGACCGCTACGTGCGCGACATGCTGCGCCACTGCCGCTTCATCAAACCGCTGCTGCTGCGCGAGCCGCCGGATCCGACCTCCTTCAGGCCGCGCGACCTCGGCGAGCTTTGGTTCCTGGCCAAGCATTTCCACAAGCTCGGTGAGGCGCGCATGTACGACACGCTGCGCTTCTTCACCATGAGCTGCGCGGACATGCTGGAGGAGTATTTCGAGAGCGAGATCGTCAAGGCGCACCTGAGCGGCAGTTCCATCATCGGCACGGCGCTGGGACCGCGCTCGCCCGGCTCCGCCTACGTGCTGCTGCACCACTACATGGGCAGCATCGACGGTGCGGTGGGTGCGTGGGGCTTTGCGCGCGGCGGCATGGGCGCCATCACCCAGGCGCTCGCGGCGTCGCTCAAGGCAAGCGGTGGCAGCGTGCGCGAAAGTGCGCCGGTCAGGCAGATCCTGGTACGCAATGGGCGCGCCACCGGTGTCGTGCTCGAGGACGGCGAGGAGATCTTAGCGCGCATCGTCGTGTCCAACCTCGACGTGAAGCGCACCTTTCTGAAGACCGTGGCGAGCGAGCACCTGCCGCCGCAGTTTCTCGAGCAGGTGCGCCGCTTCAAGATCCGCGGCTCCTCGGGCAAGCTCAACATCGCGCTCGACGGCCTGCCGCACTTTCCCTCGATCCCGCAAGGCTCTCCGGCCATCCGTGGCGACCTGCACATCACCGACACGCTCGATATGGTCGAGCGCGCCTACGATGACTGGAAAGAGGGGCGCTGGTCGCGCTCGCCGTACGTCGACATGCTGATTCCGACCCAGATCGATCCGACCATGGCCCCGGACGGCAAGCACTACATGTCGGTGTTCGTGCAGTACTGCCCCTACCAGCTGGCCGACGGGGAGTGGACGGCCGCGAAGCGCCAGGCCTTCGGCAACACGGTGATCGATGCGATCGCGCGGCACAGCCCGAACTTCAAGGATCTGATCCTGCACGCGGAGATCCGCACGCCCCAGGATATCGAGAATGAAGTCGGGCTCACCGAGGGCAACATCTTCCAGGGCGAGCTGACCTTCGATCAGCTGATGTTCAACCGCCCGGTACCCGGCTACGCGCAGTACCGCGCGCCGGTGCGCGGCATGTACATGTGCGGCTCCAGCACCCATCCGGGTGGTGGCGTCATGGGTGCGCCGGGGGCCAACTCGGCGGGCGCCATCCTGCGCGATCTGGGGCGGGCGGCGTGAACGCTCCGGCCCGCGCGCGCTACGACAGCATCGTCGTCGGCGGCGGGCACAACGGGCTGGTGTGCGCGGCCTACCTCGCCCGCGGCGGCCGCAAGGTGCTGGTGCTCGAGGCGGCCGAGCGGTTAGGCGGCGCTGCCGTCACGCGTGAGTTCGCGCCCGGATTTTCGGTCTCCGCCTGCGCACACCTGCTGCATCTGATGCCGCCGACGCTGTTCCGGGAGCTCGGGCTCGCGGCGCACGGACTTAAGCTTGCGGCCGAGAAGCTGCCCACGGTGGCGCTCGCGCAGGATTCGCATCACCTCACTCTCGGGCCGGCCGAGTCGGCGCTGCTCGCCGAGCGATCCGGGAGGGATGCGACCGCACTCACCGAGTGGCGTGCGCTGCTGAAGCGACTCTCGCGGGCGCTCCATCCGCTGCTCGCCGCCACCCCGCCGCGGCTCGGCACCGAGGCGTGGAGCGATCGCGCGGCTTTGCTCGGACTTGGCTGGCGGATCCGGCGTCTGGGCCGTGCCGATATGCGCGAGCTGCTGCACATCGGCGGCATGTGCGTGCACGACCTGCTCGAGGATCGCTTCAGTCTGCCGCTCCTCAAGGGCGCGCTGGCGCTGGATGCGGTGCTGGGGACCAACTACGGTCCGCGCTCTCCGGGCACGGTGATGTCACTTCTTTACCGCGTCGCCGCCTCACAGGGCGCCGACACGCTGTCCGTGCCGCACGGCGGCCTCGGCGCGCTCGCCGAGGCGCTCGCCAATGCGGCGCGCGCGGCCGGCGCCACCCTGCGCACCGGCGCCCCGGTGGAGCGCATCACGGTGCGCGAGGATCGCGTGACCGGAGTGGTGCTGTCCTCGGGCGAAGAGATCGCCGCGGAGAACGTCATCTCGAGTGCGGATCCCAAGAGCACGTTCCTCAAGCTCCTCGGCAGCGAGCATCTTGATGCCGGCTTCGTGCGCCGGGTCGCGCAGGTGCGCTCGCGCGGGCTCGCGGCGAAACTGCACCTGGCCCTGGATCGGCTGCCACAGTTCCCGGGGCTCACTGAAGCGGCGCTGCGCGCGCGCCTGCTGGTCGCCCCGTCCTCCGACTACATCGAGCGCGCCTACAACCATGCCAAGTACAACGAGTTCTCGCACTCGCCGATGCTCGAGGTCACCATCCCGACGCTTGCGGACCACTCCCTGGCGCCCGCCGGCAAGCACGTCATGTCGGTGATCGTGCAGTACGCCCCTTACGCGCTCGCGGGAGGCTGGCACGACAAGCGGCAGGCCTTCACCGATCGCATCCTCGACACCCTGGCCGCCTATGCGCCCGATCTGCGCGCGGCGATCAGCGCGAGCGAACTTCTCACCCCGCCGGATATCGAGCGCGAATTTCGCATTAGCGGCGGCCACTGGCATCATGCTGAGCTTGCGCTCGACCAATTCCTCATGGTCCGACCGGTGCCCGGCGCCGCCCAGTACCACACGCCGGTGCCGGGGCTCTTTCTTTGCGGCGCCGGCTGCCATCCGGGCGGCGGTGTCATGGGACTCCCCGGACGCAACGCCGCGCGGCAGGTCATCCGGGAGGCGGCCTGAGTCATGCTGACTGAGAGCGAACCGCACTACCGCCAGCCGCTGCTGAAGACGCCGTTCCACGAGCGCGCGCTCGCGGTGAGCCAGATCGACAGTTTCGTGCCGTGGGCCGGTTATACGACCGTCGACGTGTTTACCCACGTCGAGCAGGAGTATTTCGCGATCCGCAACGCCAGCTCGCTCTACGACCTGACGCCCATGGTCAAGTACGTCATCACCGGTCCCGATGCCTTGCGCTTCCTCAACCGGCTGGTGACGCGCGACGTGCGCAAGCTCGCCCCCGGCAAGGTCGCCTACACGGTCTGGTGCGACGATGCCGGGCATCTGATCGATGACGGCACCGTCTTCTGCATCGCGCCGAACCAATACCGGGTGTGCACCGCGGAGCGCCAGCTCGACTGGTTCCAGGCTTCCGCCATCGGCTTTGACGTCGAGATCCGCGAGGTCACCGAGGAGGTGGCGGCGCTGGCGGTACAGGGACCGACCTCGGCCAAGCTTCTCAAGGCCGTCGGCCTTGCCGGCATCGAGCGCCTGAAGCCCTTCGAGCACGGCGAATTCGTCATGCCGCGCGGCGAGGGCGGGGCAGCGCGCATCTCGATGATGGTCTCGCGCACCGGCTTTACCGGGGATCTGGGCTATGAGCTGTGGATGCAGCCGGCGGACGCGGAGAGTGTGTGGGACGCCTTGATGGCGGTCGGCAGCACGCGTGCCGTGCGTCCGATCGGCTCGCGCGCGCTCAATATGGCGCGCATCGAGGCGGGCTTCGTGCTGCCGAACCTCGATTTCGTGTCGGCCGCACACACGCTCTATCTGGGCACCGAGCGCTCCCCGCTGGAACTTGGGCTCGCGTGGCTGGTGGATTTCAAGAAGGGACATTTCACCGGCCGCCGGGCGCTCATGGCCGAAGTGGCGCGCGGGCCGTTGCGCCAGCTGGTCGGACTGGACATCGAGGGCACCAAGCCTGCGCACAACGCGCTCCTGTACACGGACCGCTCGGGCAAGAAGGAGGCGGGCAGCGTGACCTCGGCGACCTGGTCGCCGACCTGCAAACGCAATCTCGCGCTGGCGATGGTCGATGCGCCCTACATCGCGACCGGCTCGACAGTGTGGGCCGAGATTTATCTCAACCGCGAACTGGTGTGGCAGCGGCGCATGGTGCGCGCGCGGGTGGTCGAGCGGCCCTTCTTCGCGCCGGCGCGGCGGCGCGCGACGCCGCCGGCGGACCTATGATCGCCACGCAGTCGAAGCAGCTCGCCGAGCGGCCGTGGCTCGACCCTTCCGCCACCGCGCAGATCCTGATCGAGGGCGTGAGCAAGAGCTACGGCGCCAGCACCGCGGTCGACAACATCACACTCAGCATCTACAAGGGCGAGATGTTCGCCCTGGTGGGTTCATCGGGCTGCGGCAAGACCACCCTGCTGCGCATGCTGGCAGGGTTCACCCACCCGACCAGCGGTCGCATCTCGATCGATGGGGTGCAGATGAGTGCGGTAGCCCCGCACCAGCGGCCGGTGAACATGATGTTCCAGTCGTACGCGCTGTTCCCGCACATGACGGTGGAGAACAACGTCGGTTACGGGCTGCGCCGCATGTCCCTGGACGATGCGACCCGCCGGGCGCGCGTGCAGGAGGCGCTCGAGATGGTGCAGCTCGGTGCCCTCGGCAAAAGGAAACCGCATCAGCTGTCAGGCGGCCAACGGCAGCGGGTGGCGCTGGCGCGCGCGCTGATCCGCCGCCCCAAGGTGCTGCTGCTCGATGAGCCGCTGTCGGCGCTCGACAAGAAGCTGCGTGAGCAGACCCAGTTCGAGCTCATCGATCTGCAGCAGAAAGTCGGCATCACCTTCATCGTGGTGACGCACGATCAGGACGAGGCGATGGCGCTCGCCACGCGTATCGCCGTCATGGACCACGGCCAGGTCGTGCAGGTCGGAACCCCGGCCGAGATCTACGAATTTCCGCGCAGCCGCTTCGTCGCCGACTTCGTCGGCACCACCAATCTCTTCGAGGGTACGGTGAGCGCCTGCGAGGGCGGCCTCATCAGCGTTCGCTGCACCGAAACGGACAGCGAGCTTCTGGTGGATGACCAGGGACGCTTCAGCGTCGGGCAGCGCGTGTGGGTGGCCCTGCGCCCCGAAAAGGTGCGTCTCGCCAAGCAGCCCGCCAGTGGCGCACGAATCAACCAGTTGCGCGGCACGGTCTGGGAACTGGGCTATCTCGGCAACCGCTCCACCTATCGCATCAGGACGGCGAGCGGCAAGCTGGTTATAGTCTTCGCGCAGAACGAGCGGCGCACCTCGGAAGCGGCGATCGACTGGAGCGACGAGGTGTTCGTGAGCTGGAGTGCAGATGCGGCGGTGGTGCTGCAGACATAAAATTACACGGGCGTTGGCGCGAAACGCCTGCAGGTCTTGAGGGGAGGGATAAGCACATGAAAAATTCGACTCACGCTATCCGCAACAGGATCTTGCTGCCGCTCGGTGTGGCGTGCCTGCTCGGTGCGTCAGCGCAGCTGGCGCGCGCTGACGGTGCCGACGCGGGTCCCGCTGCGCCGGCCAGCAGCACGACGGCCGGGGAGAGCGGCGCGAGGAACGAACTGCAGGAAGTCGTGGTGACGGCGACCCGTCACGAGGAGTCCCTGAGCAAGGTACCGGTCAGCGTGACGGCACTGACCCAGGACAACATGGATGAGAAGGGTATCAAGGACTTCCAGGACATCGCGCGCTTCACCCCCGGCGTTTCAATCGACAACTCCGGAACCAATGCCATTTCCATCCGCGGCATTTCCTCCTCGGGAGGCGCCGGTACCACGGGCATCTACATCGACGACACGCCGATTCAGATGCGCTCGGTGGGTTTCAATCCCGACGACACCCTGCCGAAGACCTTCGACCTGGAGCGGGTCGAGATCCTGCGCGGTCCGCAGGGGACGCTGTTCGGCGCCGGTGCCGAGGGCGGTGCGGTGCGCTACATCCTCGCACAGCCGAGCGATACGACGAGCTCGACCTACATACGCACCGAAGCGTCCTACACTGAGTTCGGTCAACCGAGCGGCGAGTTGGGCATCGCACACGGTGGGCCGATCATCGACGGCACGCTCGGCTTTCGCGCCAGCATCTGGTATCGCTACGACGGCGGCTATGTCAACCGAGTGGACCCGACCACGGGCGATGTGATCAACCACAACGTCAACTACGCCAACACCGTAGTGGGGCGCCTGGCCGGGATCTGGCAGCCGAGCAGCTCATTCACCGTGACGCCGACCGCGCTCTACCAGATGAACCGCAAGAACGATGACTCGACGTACTGGCCGGCGTACTCCAACCCGGGTGCCGGACAGTTCAACACGGCGACCCCGGAAAGGGTCGGCGGCCCGGATCAGTACTATCTGCCGGCCCTCAAGATCGACTGGGACCTTGGCTCAAGCGAGCTCATCTCCAACAGCTCGTATTTCCACCGCAAGCAGATCACCGCCTACCAGGGCACGGTCTACGACCTGGCCTACTATCAGTCGCTCGGCTGGCCCACCAGCTACTTCGGCGGCATCGGCTGCGAGGCGAACACGCCACCGAATTGCCCGTGGTACCCCTTGATCGATGGCAGCGGCATCCACCTGCCTCCGCAGTTCAGCAACTACCAGACGCCCAACACCATCACGAACTCGCAGCAGAGCTACACCCAGGAGATACGCTGGCAGTCCACCGACCAGGCGGCGAAGCTGCACTGGACGGCGGGCGTGTTCTGGCAGCTGGCGAAGGAGGGCAGCATCGAGGAGCTGAAGGACACGCAGATCATTCCGTTCTTCAACTATCTCTACGGGATCGACCCGACCAGTCCTTCATACTTCGGGCCGTACTACTCGTGCCCGACCAACGTCAACTACACCGCGATCCCGGCCTGCGACATTTACTACAACAGCAACACGACTTTCGATCACCAGGTCGCAGGCTTCGGCGAGGTGAGCTATGGCTTCACCGACTGGTTCCGCCTCACGCTGGGTGAGCGCGTCGCGCGTACCTCGTTCTCGCTGGATCACTACGCCGACGGCCTGGAAAACTTCGGACCCAGCCCGGCCTCTGCCAGTCAGCATGAAACGCCCAATACACCCAAGGTGACCGCGGCCTTTCAGGTCGACCCGAAGGACCTGTTCTACGCGACCTATGCCAAGGGCTTCCGTGTGGGCGGCGGTAACGCGCCGCTGCCGCCTTATTGCGATGCGGATCTGGCGGCGGCCGGTTACCCGAACGGGGCGCCGCTCACCTACAAGTCCGACTCCACGCAAAGCTACGAGCTTGGCTCCAAGAACTCCTTCGGACAGTGGCTGCGCATCGCCACCAGCGTCTACTACATCAAGTGGAACAGCATCCAGCAGAGCGTCTATGTGGCGGGCGCCTGCGGGCTGCAGTTCACGGACAACCTCGGCCAGGCGGTTGCCTGGGGTGGTGACGTGCAGGCGGAGATGGTGTTTGGTCCGGTGTCGATCGATCTGGCGACCGGCTATACCAGCGCGCGCTACACCAAGAATTCGCCGGTCGACTGCGGGCTCGCGCCGCTCTATGTGCCGTGTAAGGCGAGCAACGGCGATGCCATCTCCGGTCAGGCGGCGATCGACTACGCGCCCGGACTGAATCCGCCCTTCACCGTGGCGTTCGGGGCGGAATACACTTTCAGGATCGGTGAACGCGACGCGTTCGTCAGGGGCGACTGGGAATACGAGGCACGCAACCCCTGGCTCTCAACGCTGCAGAACCCGCTCGACACCGCCCAGTACAACCCGGCCACCTACACGCTGCCTTCGACGAGCTTCACTTCGGTGCGCGCCGGGGTGAACCTGGGTGACTGGCTGGTGGCATTGTTCTGCGACAACCTGTTCGACTCGCACACGGTGACCAACTACGCTCTGGGACAGTC
>DATBYD010000102.1:0-14169 GCA_036513855.1 Steroidobacteraceae bacterium
GTGCAGCGCCTCGATGTTCGCGACCGCGGTGGGTTTCGGGGCGCTGGCGATCTCGGATATTCGTCCGGTGCACGACATGGGCCTGTGGACGGCGTGCGGACTGCTGGTGGCGTGGAGCGGATGCTTCACGCTGTTCCCGGCCCTGCAGTCGCTGTTGCGCACACCCATGCGCGCGCAGAGCGCTGCGCTCGCCGGGCGGTTTGCCAGCTTCGTCGACGCGCTGCTCCCGGCGAGCAAACATTACCGCTGGTCGCTGGTCGGCGGCACCCTGGTGTTGATGCTGTGCGGAGCGGCGGCGCTGTTGGGCATTCCCGGCGTGCTCGACCCGCCGGCTCTCGAGACTGACGCGCTGACCTATGTCAATCCCAGCGCGCGCGTGGCGCAGGATACCCGCTACTTCGAAGAATCCAACGCCCTCGACACGGTCGAGCTGTGGCTGCAGACGCCGCCCGGCCAGGCGCTCGACCCGCAGTTGCTGCGCGCGCTCGAGCAACTGACCCGGCGCCTCGAGAGCGATCCGCGCATCACCGCCGTCGATGGTCCGACGTCGGTACTGCGCTGGGCGCGCTATGCTGCGAGCGGCTCCGATCAGCTGCCGACCTCTCCCGCCGCGTGGCCGAAGCTCGCAGCCGATCTCGAGCAGATCATGCTCAGCGAGCCCGGCGCACGCGCGTACGTCGACCTGACGCAGCTCGCCAATGTGCGTCTCACCATCCGCGGACGCGCCAAGCTGTTCGGCCCGATCGGCGCCATGCGCACCTTCGTGGAGCAGACATGGGCGGCGGCGCAGGCTGCGGAGCCTGCGCTGCGCGCGGTGCATGGCAGCGTCGTGGGGCAGGCGGTCCTCGCTACGGAAATCACGCAGCGCCTGCTGCCCACACTGGTGCAGAGTTTCGCGCTCACCGCCAGCGTCATCTTTCTCGCCTTCCTGGTGTTGTTTCGCAGTCCCAGCGCCCGGCTGATGACGATGATCCCGTCGCTGTTCGCGATCCTGTGCGCGTTTCTGCTGCTGCGCCTGACGGGCATCCCACTCAATATCGCGACGATCCTCATCGGCTCGACGATCCTGGGTGCGACCGAGAACGACCAGATTCACTTCTTCTATCATTTCCAGGAAGGTCGCTCGAGCGGCACGATGGCAGGTGCCCTGCGGCACGCATTCCTGACCGCTGGCCGCCCGATCGTAGTCGCGACACTCATCAACGTCAGCGGCTTTCTCGCGCTGGCACTTTCCGACCTGCCGCCGATGCGCCAGTTCGGCATCGCTGCCGCATCGGCCTTCGTGCTGGCGTTGCTGGCGGATTTCACCGCCTTGCCGGCGGCGTTATGGATTCTGAGCCGTCGGAATGTTGCCTGAGTCCTTCATCGGCGTGTCCTGGTCAAGGCCCTGTCGGCACATCCTTGATCAAAGGCGGGACATCCTTGATCAAACGTGAGATTTTGTGCAAGGTATTGATGCAGAGTATATTTTATGTGCCCAATTGAGAGTCCCGGGCGCATCGCAGACTGTTGTAGCGAGTTGCCGTGGCAGATGCCTGCGGCCCGATTACGATTGCGGGATAAACATGATGGATCAGTTTCCAGCCAGTCGCGCCGGCGTGACGGAAGTCTCAGCCGACTCCGAATTCCTCATCCTGGTGGATGAAGCCGACCGCGAGCTCGGCTACCTGAACAAGACGGCATGCCATCAGGGCGCTGGTGTTCTGCATCGCGCCTTCTCCCTGCTGATCTTCAACGACAAGGGCGAGCTGCTGTTACAGCAGCGCGCGGCCGCGAAGCGCTTGTGGCCACTTTATTGGTCGAACAGTTGCTGCAGTCATCCGCGCCGTTTTGAGACTCTGGCGACGGCGATCCACCGTCGCCTGCATGAGGAACTGGGAGTGAGCTGCCCATTGCAATTCCTGTTCAGGTTCCGCTACCAGGCTCAATTCAGTGAGGCTGGCGCCGAACACGAGCTGTGCTCGGTATACATTGGACGCTGCAACGGCCCGGTCAGGATCAACCGGGATGAGGTTCTGGCGTGGCGCTGGATCAGCCCCGAAGCGTTGCAGACGGAGCTGGCCGAAGCTGGCGGCGAACAATTCACCCCGTGGTTCAAGTTGGAGTGGGAGCGGATCTGGCGCGATCATCGCGCGGAACTGCGCTCGCTGAGATAGGAGTCGACATTGGGCGTACCGCTTATTCAGCAGTATCGGGTAGGACGGTATATCGCCGGCCGCAAATTGCGCGGCGTGAAGCGCTATCCGCTGGTTCTGATGCTCGAACCGCTGTTCCAGTGCAACCTTGCCTGCGCGGGTTGCGGCAAGATCGACCAGCCGAAGGAGATACTCCAGAAGCGCATGAGCGTCGCCGACGCGTTGCGCGCGGTGGACGAATGTGGCGCGCCGATGGTGTCCATTCCCGGCGGCGAACCCTTGATCCACAAGGACATGGCGCAGCTCGTCGCGGCAATCGTGGCGCGGCGGAAGTTCGTGTACCTGTGCACGAACGCCATCCTGTTGTCGAAACATATCGACGAGTATCGGCCTTCGCCGTATCTGACGTTTTCGATTCACCTCGACGGGAGCCGGCAGCGTCACGATGAATCCGTGTGCCAGGAGGGCGTTTTCGACAAGGCCGTCGCTGCGATCCGGCTGGCGCGCAGCAAGGGGTTTCGGGTCACCGTCAACTGCACGCTGTTCAGCGGCGAGGACCCGGACCAGGTGGCTGAGTTCTTCGATGAGGCGATGGCGCTGGGCATCGAAGGAATCACCGTCTCCCCCGGCTACAGTTATCACCATGCGCCACGTCAGGATGTCTTCCTGGCCCGCAACCAGAGCAAGCAACTATTCCGCGAAATCTTCAAGCGCGGGCGCGCCAGGCGGTCCGCTTCCCAAGGCGTCGCCCGCCGCTGGTCCTTCAACCATTCGGGACTGTTCCTCGACTTCCTCGCAGGTAACCAGGCGTATCAGTGCACGCCCTGGAGCACGCCCACGTACAATCTCTTCGGCTGGCAGCGACCATGCTATCTGCTCACCGATGAAGGCTACGCGAGCAGCTTTCGCTCGCTGATGGAGGACACCGACTGGGAGCGCTATGGAGTCGGCCGCAACCCGGCCTGTGATAACTGCATGGCGCACTGCGGCTTCGAGGGTACCGCCGTCGATGACACGTTCGCTCATCCGCTCAAGGCTCTGAAAACGGCAATTCACGGACCGCGTGTCGCGGGGCCGATGGCACCCGAGCTGCCCATCACCTATCGCGAGCGGGTACGACACAGTGTGACTGCGGTAGCCGTGCCCGACGTGACGCGAACGCGACGCGAGTCCGGGGTGCGGCAGCCTTCCGACCTGCAATGACGAGATCGCAAGGCGGTCCTGCGGGCGCGCAGGTGAACGGCGTACTCGCGGCGGTGCGAGCGATGCCGGAGGAATCCGCTCAACGCGAGGCATTTGCCGCGTTACTGAAATCCTGGCAGGCGCGTATGGAGCTGGCGCTGGCGGGACGGCTGCCTGATCCGGATGCGGTGCCGACGCGTTTGCATCAGGCGATGCGCTACAGCGTCCTGGGCGGCGGCAAGCGGATCAGGCCGGCGCTGGTATTTGCTACGGCACTCACCGTCGGAGTCGCGGACGAGGAAGTCGAGCCGGTCGCCTGTGCAGTCGAGTTCGTGCACGTGTACTCGCTCGTGCACGATGACCTGCCGTCGATGGATGATGATGATCTGCGCCGCGGTCGACCCACCTGTCACAAGGCATACGACGAGGCGACCGCCGTGCTGGTGGGGGACGCCCTGCAGTCGCTGGCCTTCCATGTGTTAGCCCGCGATCCGGCGCTACCCGCATCACCCGCCATCCGCCTGCGCCTGATCAAGTTGCTCGAAGAAGCGAGTGGCACCTTCGGCATGGCCGGGGGACAGGCGATCGATCTTGCCGCGCAGGGCAAGCAGCTCGATATCGCCCAGGTGGAGGAAATGCATGCCCGCAAGACCGGCGCGTTGATTCGCGCCAGCGTGCTGATGGCTGCGAGCTGTCTGCCCTCGCTGGAGAGCCGCTGGTACGATGCGCTGGCCGCGTTTGTCAGCCCGATTGGTCTGGCATTCCAGATTCAGGACGATCTTCTGGACGTTCTGGGTGACGCGGCCACGCTCGGCAAGGCCACCGGCGCCGACGGCCAGCGCGGCAAGCCGACGCATCCGGCCGTCATCGGCGTTGAGGCATCGCAGCAGCGGGTCCGCTTGCTGCACGCACAGGCTCTTGAGGCTCTGGAGCCCTTTGGAGCGCGCGCGACGCCGCTGCGCGCTCTGGCGGCCTGGCTCCTCGCGCGCAGCTACTGATCGGCCGTACCCAGCGGCCTTAGCCCGTGGCCTTAGCCCGCGGCCCTTAGCCTAAGCACCGCCGGCCAGACGCAGCGGCTGCGTTCGCCGCGCGCCCCACCAGCGCTCGATGCTCGCGCTCAATCCGCTCAGATCGAGCCCGGCGGCGGCCAGACACGTCTCGCGCGAGCCGTGCTCGATGAAGCGGTCCGGAATCCCGATCTGCAACAGCGGTATTTGCAGGCCGGCGGACTTCAGCAGCTCGCCCACCGCAGAACCCGCGCCTCCGGCAACGGCATTCTCCTCGATGGTGACCAGCGCCTCATGGCGGGCGCACATCGCAGTGAGGAGGTCCCGGTCGAGCGGCTTCACGAAACGCATGTTGACGAGGGTGGCGTCCAGCTGCTCGGCAACCCTGCGCGACGTATCGAGAAGTGTTCCGAATACGAGCAGCGCCAGTCCGCTTTGCCCCGCGCGACGAATCTCGGCACGCCCGACCGGCAGCACGGTCATGCCGGCGGCCAGCGGCACGCCTGGTCCGGGGCTGCGCGGGTAGCGCACGATCGCCGGGGCATGCAGCGTGCTCGCGGTGTAGAGCATCTGGCGGCATTCGTTCTCATCCGCCGGCGCCATGATCACCAGTCCGGGAATGCAGCGCAGGTAGCTCAGGTCGTAGCTGCCCTGATGTGTCGCCCCATCGCCGCCGACCATGCCAGCGCGGTCCACCGCGAACATCACCGGGAGCTTCTGCAGGGCGACGTCATGGATCAACTGATCGTACGCACGCTGCAGGAATGTCGAGTGGATGGCAACGACCGGCTTGAACCCCTGCGTTGCAAGTCCTGCCGCAAAGGTAACTGCGTGCTGCTCGGCAATGGCTACATCGAAATAGCGGTCCGGGAAACGTCGCGAGAACTCGCTCAAGCCGCAACCCTCGCGCATCGCCGGCGTGATGCAGACGATCTGCGGATCGATGCTGGCCATGTCGCATGCCCACTGACCGAAGACATCCGCGAAGCAGGTGCCGGGGCGGCGTTTGGCCTCGAGGAAGTTGCCGGTTTGCGCATCGCACGGCCCCGGGTCGCGCCAGGTGACGGGGTCCGCCTCGGCGGGGACGTACCCGTTGCCCTTGCGGGTCACGACGTGCAGAAACTGCGGTCCGCGAAGTCTCTGCAGATTGCGCAGTGTCCCGACGAGCTGCTGGACGTTGTGACCATCCACCGGACCGATGTAGTTGAACCCCAGCTCCTCGAACAGCGTACCGGGCAACACCATGCCTTTCAGGTGCTTCTCTGAGCGTCGCGCCAATTCCCTCATGGTGGGCATCTGGCGCAGCGTCTTCCTGCCACCCTCGCGCAGGCGCGCATACAAAGGGCCTGAGAGCGCGCGGGCAATGTGATTCGACAACGCACCCACGTTCTCGGATATGGGCGCATCGTTGTCGTTCAGTATCACCAGCAGGTCGGTGGTCAGCGAACCGGCATGGTTCAGCGCCTCGAATGCCATGCCGGCGGTCAGGCCGTCGTCGCCGATCACGGCGACGACGTGGCGGCTCTCGCCCTTCATGGCGGCTGCTATGGCCATCCCCAGCGCGGCGCTTATCGAGGTACCCGAGTGACCTACACCAAAAGGGTCGTAGCTGTTTTCGGTCCGGCAGGGAAACGGCGCCAGGCCGCCGGGCTGCTTGACCGTATATAGTCCGCCGCGCCGGCCGGTGAGTATTTTGTGTGGATACGCCTGGTGCCCGCCGTCCCAGATCAGTCGGTCGCGCGGGGTCTGGTAGGTGTAGTGCAACGCAATCGCCAGCTCGACCGCGCCCAGGCCGGCGGCGAGGTGTGCCCCCCGGATACTCACGACGTCGATGAGAAACCGCCGCAGCTCCTCGGCCAGGTCGGGCAATGTCTCGATTGCAAGGCGCCGCAGGTCCGCCGGGGAATTGACGCCGCTCAGCAACGCAGGCTCATTGGGCGAGCTGATCATCGCCCGTATTATACCCACAACGCTTAGGCGCCAGCGGCCGGCGCCAGCCCAAGATTGCGATGCTCGAGGCCATGCGAGAGACTGTTCCAATGGATGCCGTCGTGTCTGATGAGCTGTATCAGGAGCGGATGTTGCCGCATGTGTCGCGGACGTTCGCGCTGACGATTCCTCAATTGCCGGCGGGGTTGCGCGTTGCGGTAACCAACGCCTATCTGTTGTGTCGGATCGCCGACACGATCGAGGACGGAACCACGTCTTCGGCCGCCGCCAGGCTCGGCCTGCTGCAGCGATTCGTCGCGGTGTTGCGCGGCCAGGAAGAGGCGGAGCTGCTGACGAAGGACCTGCTGCCGCGGCTGTCCGAACAGACACTGGCCGCTGAGCGGGATCTCGCCCTCAACATGCAGCGCATCGTCCGGGTCACTGCACGGCTGCATGAGTCTCAGCAGGCCGCCATTCAGCGATGCATCCAGCTGATGTGCGACGGCATGCATCAGTTTCAGCGCACCGCGAGCCTGCGTGGGCTGCCAGGCATGCGCGAGCTCGATGAGTACTGCTATTACGTTGCCGGTGTCGTAGGCCAGATGCTGACCGAGCTGTTCTGCGGTTACTCCGCGGACATCAACCTGCGGCGCGAGGGGCTGGAGGCGCTGGCGGTCTCGTTCGCGCAGGGTCTGCAGATGACCAATATTCTCAAGGATGTCTGGGAAGATCGCGAGCGCGGCGCGTGTTGGCTGCCGCAGGAGGTATTCGGCCGCTATGGCGTCGAGCTGGGCCTTCTGAGCACAGAGCGGCAGGGTGCGGGCTTCGCCGCCGGCATGCGTGAGTTGGTCGGGGTGGCCCACGCTCACCTGCGTAATGCGCTGTCGTACACGCTGCTGATACCGCCCGGGGAGACCGGCATCCGCCGCTTCTGTCTGTGGGCCGTCGGGATGGCGGTGCTGACGCTGCGCAAGATCCAGGGCACGCCGGGATTCACCTCGGGCATGCAGGTGAAGATATCCCACTCGGCGGTGGCAATGACTCAGCTGTTGAGCAACCTCGCAGTGCGCAATGACTGGCTGCTGCGGCGGCTGTTCGCCCGTGCCACGGCCGGGCTGCCGTGCGCATCGCTGTCCGCGCCACGGGCACCCGAGCGCTCCGCACTGCCGCTGGTGCAGCCGGCGACCGACTACGACCACAGCGCCGCTGCTGTGCCGTTGGACGTGCGCCGCTATGAAGGGAGTCCGGGCAGTTGAATCGCACTTCTCCCGTTCCCGACTCAGATCCCGCTGAGACACGCGCACCCGCGCAGGCACGCGCGCCGCAGCCCGTCGGCGGGTTCGTGCAGCGCTCCTACCTCGATCGGGCAATCGATGCTGCCCGCGAGGCGCTCAGCGGCGTGCAGAACGAGCGCGGCTACTGGCTGTTCGAGCTCGAGGCAGACTGCACGATTTCCGCGGAATACATCCTGATGCAGCATTTTCTCGGGGAAATAGACCGGCCGCTCGAGACGAAGATCGCGGCGTACCTGCGCGCGCGCCAGGCGCAGCACGGCGGCTGGCCGCTGTACCAGGGCGGTGAGCTCAACATCAGCTGCACCGTCAAAGCCTACTTCGCTCTCAAGCTCGCGGGCGACAGCGCGCAGGCGCCTCACATGCTGCGCGCGCGGGCCGCGCTGCTCGAGCGCGGCGGTGCCGCCCGCGCCAACGTGTTCACGCGCATCACGCTGGCGCTGTTCGGCCAGGTTCCGTGGCGGGCGGTGCCCTACATCCCCGTCGAGATCATGCTCCTGCCGCGCTGGTTTCCGTTTCATCTGGACAAGGTGTCGTACTGGTCGCGCACCGTCATGGTGCCGCTGTTGATTCTGTGCACCCGCAGGCCGGGTGCGAAGAATCCGCGCAACGTGGACATCACCGAGCTGTTTACGACGCCGCCGGAGCAGGAGCGGCACTACTTTCGAACCCCTGGTGGCCGCTCGGTCCTGCTGGCGCGCGCGTTTCTCGTCCTCGATCGCTGCGCCCGCAGAATCGACCCGCTGATTCCCGGGGCGATGCGCAGGCGCGCGACGCGCCGCGCTGAGGCCTGGATACTCGAACGACTGAACGGCGAGGACGGCCTCGGGGCCATTTTCCCCGCAATGGTCAATGCGGTCGAGGCTCTGACGGTACTCAGCTATGCGAGCGAGGACCCGCGGCTGGTTGCCGCCAAACGAGCGTTGCACAAGCTGCTCGTCATCGGAGCCGAGAGCGCCTACTGCCAGCCGTGCGTTTCACCGATATGGGACACCGCCCTGGCGACACTGGCGCTGCAGGACGAGGGCTCTCCCGCCGCGACGGCAGCGTCCGATCGTGCGTTGCGGTGGCTGCAGGCGCAACAGCTCCTCGAGCAGCCCGGCGATTGGCAGGTCAATCGCCCGGCGCTTCCCGGGGGCGGCTGGGCATTCCAGTTCTCGAACAGCTTCTACCCCGATCTCGACGACACCGCGGCGATCGTCTGGGCCATGCGGCGGGCGAGTGATGCCGAGCGATACTCGCAACCGGTGGACCGGGCGTTGGACTGGCTGGTCGGCATGCAGAGCCGCAACGGCGGCTTTGCCTCGTTCGATGTCGACAATGTCCACTACCGGCTAAACCACATTCCCTTCGCCGATCACGGCGCGCTGCTGGACCCGCCCACGAGTGACGTCACCGCCCGCGTGGTGACCGCGCTCGCCACCGTCGGACGTCCGCAGGACAAGCAGCCTCTTGAGCGGGCTGTCGCGTTCCTGCGCCAGGAGCAGGAGGCGGATGGCTCGTGGTTCGGCCGCTGGGGCACGAACTACATCTACGGAACGTGGTCGGTGCTCACAGCGCTCGCACAAGCGCGTGTCCGGTCCAGCGATGAAGCGGTGGGACGCGCGGTGCGCTGGCTGTGTGAACGACAGAATTCCGACGGCGGTTGGGGCGAGAGCAACGACAGCTACGCGCAAGCACCCGCAGAGCGGCGACCCGCGGCGAGTACTTCGTTCCAGAGTGCCTGGGCGCTTCTCGGACTCATTGCGGCCGGGCAGGTCCACTCCGATGTCGTGCGACACGGTATCGACTACCTGCTGCGAACCCGGAACGCGCACGGGTTGTGGACTGACCCGGGTTTCACGGCGCCCGGCTTCCCGCGGGTGTTCTATCTCAAGTACCACGGCTACAGCGCCTATTTTCCGCTGTGGGCACTCGCGGCGTATCGCAGTCTCGCGCGCTCCGGAGGCACTCATTGACGACGCAGGTCGTCGGCGTCGTCTGTGCCCTGCAAGGCGAGGCGCGACATCTGGCTGGTCGAACAACGCTGCCACAACACGCCTCAGTCGCCGCTCGCGCCGACGGAACGCTTGTGACGATTGCCGGAATGGGCGGCGCGGCCGCGGCGCTCGGGGCGAGCAACCTCGTCGATGCCGGCGCAGCTGCTCTCGTCAGCTGGGGATTGGCGGGGGGCCTTGATCCGGCACTCGCCGCAGGCAGGATTTTCCTTCCGAGCGAGGTTGGCGCAATCGACGGGCCGAGTGTCGCCACCGCGCGGGGTTGGCGCGAGCAGCTGAGCGCGGCGCTGGCGGCCCACCAGCCGCTCACCTGCGGAAAACTCCTGACGAGCTCCCGAGCGATCGCGTCCGTCGCGGCTAAGGCGGCGCTGTTCCGGCAAACCGGTGCCGCAGCAGTCGACATGGAGAGTCTATCCGTCGCACAGGTGGCGCTGGCGCACGGTTTGCCGTTCATCGCCGTGCGCGTGATCGTTGACGGCGCCGGCGATGACTTGCCGGCTGCGGTAAGGGACGCGGCGGATGCCAGCCGGCAGTTGCGCGTTTGGCGTCTGCTCGGCCAGATGCTCCTGGCGCCTGCGGCTGTAATGCCCGTGATTCGACTGACGCGGCGCTACGCGGCGGCGAGCCGCTCTCTCGCGGCGGTCGCGCGTGCCGGTCATCTGGCCCCTGAGACGTTTGCGCTCGGGCCGGACACGGGCAGCTCGCAGGGCGCCGCTGTCTCGTGAGGGCGCTGCTCACCGGGGCCACGGGCTTCGTGGGGTCTGCGGTGGCGAGGGCCCTGCTGCGGGAGGGCTGGCAGGTCAGAGCGCTCGTCCGACCGAATTCAAATCACCGCAACCTGCAAGGTCTGGAGATAGAGACCGTCGCCGGCGATCTCAACGACCGCAGCTCCCTCGATCACGCCATCGCCGGTTGCGAGGCGTTGTTTCACGTAGCGGCAGACTACCGCCTGGGAGTCAGCAGGCCCGAGGAGCTGTATCGAACCAACGTCGAAGGGACGCGCAATGTCCTGAATGCGTCGCGCAGCGCCGGCGTCGTGCGCGTCGTCTACACGAGCAGCGTCGCCACGATCGGGATCCCCGCCGATGGATCGCCCGGGCGCGAGGAAACCCCGGTCGCGCTTGCCGACATGATCGGCCACTACAAGCGCTCGAAGTTTCTGGCGGAACAGGTGGCGCGCGATGCCGCCCCGGCGGGCGCCTCGGTGGTCATCGTCAACCCTTCCACGCCCATCGGCCCTGGAGACGTGAAGCCAACACCGACGGGGCAGATGGTGCTGGACGCCGCCGCCGGCCGGATGCCCGCATATCTCGACACCGGACTCAACGTCGTGCACGTCGATGACGTCGCGGCGGGTCATCTGCTGGCGTTCCATCGCGGGCGGGACGGCGAGCGCTACATTCTCGGCGGGGATGACATGACGCTGCGCGAGATTCTCGTGGAGATTGCCCGAATCGCCGGGCGCAGCCCGCCGCGCATCCGCTTGCCCAACGCCGCGGCGCTGCCGCTCGCCTATGCCGCCGAGGCAATGGCTTGGCTGACCGGCCGCACGACTCGCATTACGGTAGAGGCGGTACGTATGGCGCGCAAACGTATGTTCTTCTCGAGCGACAAAGCAGTGCGCGAGCTGGGTTATCGCTGGCGGGCCCGGACCAAGGCGTTCGAGGACGCGGTGCTGTGGCTGCGCGAGCAGCGGTTGCTTTAACCGCCCCGCCCGCTCGTCAAGACCGTGCGGACGGCGCGGCTGCGCGTTGCGCGATGCTGCAGCGCTGCGCAACCGGGGACCGCTGCATGAGTGGTATCGTGATACCGCCCTTAAGAATGATGGTCAGGTTTTGGCAATGACAGTCGCCGCGAGTCCCGCTCACCTCACGCAGAAGAACTGCTCCAAGTGTGCTACCGCCTTTCACTGCGGAGCGGGGAGCGGCACCGGGTGCTGGTGTGAGGAGCTGCCGCCCCTCACTCCGGATGCGCAACGGGACTGCCTGTGTCCTGCATGCCTGCGGGACGCAATCGCGTCGCAACGTTGTCAGCCGCCACGCAGGTCATAGAAGGCAAAGACTATCAGCTGCTCGCCTGGCAGTTGCGCTAGATGACGGCTCCACACCATGAAACCGCGTTTTTCGGACCGATATCATGATTCCGCTGAGAGATGAATCGCGACGGCCGGAAGGCTTCTCCGTCGTCACCGCGCTCATCATCGCGATCAACGCTGTGGTATTCATTCTCGAGCTGACGGGTGGCGATGCATTCGTGACCCGCTGGTCACTGGTGCCGGCCGATATTGTCGCCGGCCATCACTGGAGCACCCTTCTCACGTCCATGTTCATGCACGCGAGCTGGTCGCACATCCTGGGGAACATGGTGTTCCTCTGGGCATTCGGCCCGGAGATCGAAGACATCATGAATCCGTGGCGCTACGCCATGTTCTACCTCGTCGGCGGCGTGGTCGCGATGCTGGCACAGGTCGCGGCCGCTCCCGGCTCCACGGTTCCGTGTCTGGGGGCCAGCGGCGCGATTGCCGCGGTGATGGGTGCATTTCTGATCACCTACCCGCGCGACAGGATTCGCACTCTGCTCGTGATCGGCTGGTTCATCCGGATCACCTTCATCCCCGCTGCGCTGCTGATCGGCTTCTGGTTTGTCGTGCAGCTGCTGAGTTTTGGTGCGGTGGCGAACGTGCAGTCAGGAGGCGTGGCTTATCTGGCGCACATCGGCGGCATCGTCTTTGGAGCGGTTGGCGCACGTCTGTTCGAGGATCCACGCCGACGCCTCGCGCGCCGCAACGTTGTCTGAGCATTAAGCGCATTCGCGGGCTGAGCAAATAGCGCTGCGCGGGTGCTTTGAGCCCCGTATGCGAAGCCTGCGCCGCCGGCCGGTGTAAGCAATCGGCGACGTCAGCCTAGCCTCACAGTCGATTAGGACATGCCCGACCGGCCAATGCGCGGCCGTGGGGAACCGCCGCCCAGGTACACACGGTCATACTGGCGACACCAAAGGGGTAACGGCCAAGGGTGGAGACTGGTATGGACAACCGCAAATCGACGGCTGCCGAGTGCGCGTTCGCCGCTGCCGCGGTAGCGCTGCTCGCGGGCTGCGCCTCGCATCGGCCTCCGCCGCAGCAGTTCACGGCGGACGCGCCCTTCAGTCGTACGTTCTCCGGTTCCGGTGATACGGTGTGCTGGAGCGTGAAGCGGGCGCTGCTGAGTCAGGGTTACATGCTCGACCGGCCGAACGACGCGGGCGTGCTCACCGGTTCTCGTGATGAGCAACCGGAGCCGAAGCTGAACGTGACGCTCCGGCTGCAGACGAGCTGCGCCGATAATCGTAACGGCACGAGCATCGTGTTCGTGACGGCGACGCGCGAAGACAGTCGGCTGCAGAAGATGAAGCAGTCGACCAGCATGGGTGTGGGACCGGCGACCCTGACCATGCCGTCCGGCTCGGCGGAAGTGCTGGGGACGGTACGACGCGTCACCATCACCGACCCGATTTTCTACAATCAGTTCTTCTCGCTGGTAAAGGAGTTCGCCGAGCAGGAGCGCATCGCACAGCGCTCACGACCGGCGACTGACAGCGCGGGCTCCGCGCCCGCTGTTGAATCGTCGCTACCGAGCGAGCGGATGGTGCAGAGCGCACCCCCGCCGGACCAGCGTCCGGTGAGCGCGCCACCGCCGGCTGCACAGCCCGTAGGCGGTCCGAATCAGTAGGCGCTCGAGTCGCGCCGCACGGCCGGGCTTGCTCTCGGCCACCCCCATTTCCGGACGAGTGTCAGGTGACGAAGGAGGTTACATGAAGCGAACTACGCTTATCGCAATTGCTGTCGGATCCATCATCGGAGCCGCGCTGCCCGGCGCATACGCGCAGACGCAAAACGCCGGCGTCGCCAGCCCCGGTAATCCACAACAGTCCCCGCAGGCAAATCCGCCGGCGGTGGGCCAGGCGGGCCCGAGCGCGCCGCAGACCACTGCACCGGCGGTGGGCCAGGCGGGCCCGAGCGCCCCGCAGACCACTGCACCGGCGGTGGGCCAGGCAGGCCCGAGCGCGCCGCAGACCACTGCACCGGCCGTGGGCAAGGCAGGGCCGAGCGCCCCGCAGACTGCTCCACCGGCGGTGGGCCAGGCGGGCCCGAGGCCGCCGCAGACCACTGCACCGGCCGTGGGCCAGGCAGGCCCCAGTCCTGCGGATGACCAGCGCAACCGCGCGCAGCGGGGTGGCGATGGCGACATTCGTGCCGACAGGCACGACCAGCGTCACGACCATCAGTTGCAGCGCGACGGCGTAAACGACCAGGATCGGGACCGAGGCTATACCCAGACCGCGCGGCAGGGCACCGATCAGGACCGGGACCGCGGGAACATGGGCGCGGATCAGCACCAGATGGATCGTAACGAGAACGGCATCCGTCGTGACATGCGCGCGGATGAGCGCAGCATGGCGCAGAACCGGAGCGATATCCGCACGGACCGCCAGGACATCGCCCAGGATCAGGCGAACATCAATGCTAATAAAGCAAGCATCGGCCAGAACCGGGCTGATATCCGCACGGACCGCCAGGACATCGCCCAGGATCAGGCGAACATCAATGCTAATAAAGCAAGCATCGGCCAGAACCGGGCTGATATCC
>DATBYD010000103.1:0-15719 GCA_036513855.1 Steroidobacteraceae bacterium
CGAGATCCGCGAGGAGTCCGGCTACCAGGCCCGCGCCGTGAAGCTTGCCGCCCTGGTCGACAAGAACCGCCATCCGCACCCGGCCGGCCTGCATCACATCTACAAGCTGTTCTTCGTCTGCGAGCTGACCGGCGGCGCCCCCGCCGCCAGCGCCGAGACCGATGCGGTCGAGTTCTTCCCGGTGCAGGCCCTGCCGCCACTGTCCACCGGGCGGGTACTCGCTCCGCAGATCGAACGGCTGTACCGCCACCGGCTCGATCCGGCGCTGCCGACCGATTTCGACTGACGGTTCACGGTGGGCGCCTTAACCCCGCGCGAGTGTGCGCACCAGATTGTCGATGCCTTTGCGCACTACAACGCGCAGTTTCGTTTCATCACCCGCCGCGCGCCGCTGCGCTTCGATGAGCGCGACTCGAAGGGCAGCCAGCGCGATGCCGTCGAGCGCATCGAGCTGTACGACCGCTGCGTGAACCAGACCACGGCGGAGCTGCGCCTGGCGCTCGGCGAGCAGGCGCACGATCGCGACCTGTGGCGCCAGATCCGCCATGAGTTCGCCGCGCAGATCAGCGAGTTTCCCGACACTGAATTCACCAAGACCTTCTTCAGTTCCATCAGCCGGCGCCTGTTCGGCACGGTGGGCGTTGCGCCGGATATCGAGTTCGTCGCAACCGACCTCGATCCGCTCGCCGACATTCACTCCGCCGTAGGCACCAACACCTACGTGAACCACGGCTCGCTGTCGCTGCTGTTCGAGGACCTGCTGGGGGATGTGCGCTTTCGCTCGCCGTGGCGCGACCTGGACAAGAGCGTCGCGCACGTGGCCGCCGAGATGCTCGTCTATCTTCAGTCAAGCGGCGAGCGGCGCAGCGTCGAAAGGGTCGAGGTCATCCGGGCGGTCTTCTACCAGATCGGGCGCGCCTACATCGTCGGCCGCGTGGTCGGGCGCGAGTTCCTGGCACCGCTCGTGATCGCGCTCAAGAACACCGACAGCGGCGTGCTGGTGGATGCCGTCATGCTCGCGGAAGCCGACGTGAGCATCGTGTTCAGCTTCACGCGCTCTTACTTCCACGTCGATCTGGAGCGGGTGGCCGAGGCGGTGGTATTCCTCAAGTCGATCATGCCGAGAAAGCCGGTCAGCGAGCTTTTCACGGTGCTGGGGCGCGCCCGGCAGGGCAAGACCGAGCGCTACCGTGAGCTCATGCGCAGCCTCGAGCACACCGACGATCTGTTCGCGCACGCCGCCGGCGAGCGCGGACTCGTCATGGTGTGCTTCACACTGCCCTCCTCGGAGGTGGTCTTCAAGGTGATCCGCGACCGCTTTGCCTACCCGAAGACGGTGCTGCGCGAGGAGGTGGTGGCCAAGTACCGCATGGTGTTCATCCACGACCGCGCCGGGCGGCTGGTCGACGCACAGGAATTTCGCCGCCTGCGCTTCCCGCGGGCGCGCTTCACCCCGCAGCTGCTGGAGGAGCTGACGCGCGAGACCACCGCAACCGTGCACCAGGAGGGCGCTGACCTGGTGTTCGACCACATGTACATCGAGCGACGCATGACGCCTCTCAACCTGTATCTGCGCAGCGCGCCTGCGGCGGATGCCGAGCGCGCGGTGCTCGACTACGGTCAGTGCATCCGCGACCTCGCCTGCACCGACATCTTCCCGGGGGATCTGTTGCTGAAGAACTTCGGCGTGACGCGCCACGGGCGCGTGATCTTCTACGACTACGACGAGCTGTGCCGTGTCACCGACTGCAACTTCCGCGACGTGCCCCAGGCCACCAACGAGGATGACGAGATGCGCGGAGAGGCCTGGTTCTACGTGGCCGAGAACGATGTCTTCCCGGAAACCTTCGTCAACTTCCTGGCATTCAGCGACGAGCAGCGCGCAGCACTGTTGCGCATGCACGGGGAGATTCTGACGGCGGCCTTCTGGCGCGCCATGCAGCAGCGCCTCAGGGAGGGCGAGGTGATGGAGGTGCTGCCCTACCATCCGCACCGCGTGCGCGTGGCGGGCAGCCTGTGAGCGGCACGACGCAGGCGCTGCGATGGCCTGATGCGCAATCATGGGCAAGCCAGCGGGGCCCGGCCATGAGCGCGCGCACCACCGGCTGCGCTTGCGCGGGTCGCGACGCGAGCCGCACAGGTTCGTTTGCTCTAGGGGTGCGGCGTCGCCGGCGGGGCGCTGGCCGTTGCCGCCTCTTCCGGCTGCTCGACGACCGCCTCGGCCGCCAGCACGAAGGATCCGCCGTCCGCCTGGCAGCTGAAGTCCGTGGTGGTCACTCGCACGGGCAGCGCGTCGAACAGCGCGCTCTTCAGTTGTCGCACCAACTCGCAATCGCCGGCCTTGAGCGTTGGCGGCGTGCCGGGTTTCAGGCGGATCGTGCGGGTCACGGCAGAGATCTGCTCGTAACGCGTCGCATCCCCGTGCAGGGGCTGCGGCAGCTGGAACTGCACGTGCACGCTGGGTGAGCGCCCCTGGCTGCCACCGCTTGCACCGCAGTGGTAGGGCGTGATCGTCATGTAGGCACGCGCGCCGAGCGTCAGCAGCACGTCGCGGAACTTGTACCAGAGGTCGTCGCAGGAATAAGTGGCCGGTAGCGCCTGTAGAGTGACGATGATGTCGAACGATCTCCATTCCGCCGGCACCGTGACCGCAGGCGTGGCAGCGCCGGCCGCCGCCGTCAGCAGCAGGGCAAGACACGGCAGCACGCTGCGCACGCATCTCACAGACGCTGCACCCCCGCTCTCGCCGGCTGCGTCACGGCGCGGGCCCGCGCGGCAGCGCGCGGTTGCAGCTGCGCGAGTACCGAATTGGCGCAGTCCCAGTTCACCAGATCCTCGAGGAAGGCACTGACGTAGGCGCCGCGCCGGTTCTGGTAGTCCAGATAATAGGCGTGCTCCCACAGGTCGAGCGCCAGCAGCGCAACGTCACCGCGCACCAGCGGGGTGCCGGCGTTGCTGGTCGTCAGGATCTCGGGCGCGCCCGAGCGCCATACCAGGAACAGCCAGCCACTGCCGAAATGCGCATTGGCCGCCTCCTTGAATTCACTCACGAAGCGCTCGTGGGAACCGTAGCGCGAGCGCAGATGCTCGCCGATCGGCCCGTGGGCCGCACCGCCGCCCCTGGGGCGCATCGAACGCCAGTAGAGATTGTGATTCCAGGCCTCTGCCGCGTGGCGGTAGACGGTGTGTTGCGCCGGATTACGTTCGGTTACGCGAATCAGTTCCTCGAGTGACAGCGCCTCGAGTTCCGTATCGCGAATGAGGGCGCGCATGCGATCGAAGCAGACGCGCTGATGGCGCAGGGAATGGAACACCAGCGTGTCGCGCGACATCGCCGGCTCCAGATCAGCAAAATTGTAGGGCAGTCCGGGCAATTCGATATTCATGCGGCATCCTTCCACGGTCGTCAGACCAGCCACGCTAGCGGCAGTTCCACCCGGAGTCTGCCAGAGCAGCGCTGATCGCGAACTTGCAATGATTGCGTAGCGAACGACTGTAGCGCGCACATGATGTTGGTGCAGCACCTGCACCGTGAAGAAATCGTGAATTATGTGTGGCGCCAAGGTGCCTGCAGCTCGGACTTGTCGGTACCGGGCGAGAGGGGCTCGCGCGCTCTTCAGGCGCCCGCCACCTCGAGCGCGCGGCCGAGGTCAGCCAGCAGGTCGTCCACGTCCTCCAGTCCCACCGAGAGGCGCACGGTCCCTTCGGTAATCGCGGACGTGCGCTGCTGCTGTGTGTTGAACCCGGTGCGGCCCATCATAGCTGCCGTCACCAGCAGCGATTCGGTCGAACCCAGGCTCGCCGCAAGCGCAAACAGCTCAACCGTGCCGGCGAAGCGCCGTGCGGCGCGAGCCCCGCCCCTGAGGTCGAAGCTGACGATGGTGCCGAAATCCTGCATCTGGCGTGCCGCCAGCGCGTGCTGCGGATGGGTCGCAAGCCCCGGATAGTGCACCCGCTCGACCGCTGCATGCGTGGCGAGCAACTGCGCGAGGCGAAATGCGCTCGCACACTGTGCCTGGTAGCGCACGAAGTAGGTCTTGAGGCCACGCAGAATGAGGAACGCGGCGTGCGGATCGAGCGTTCCCCCCAGCACGCCGAAGTCCGAGCGCATCGAGCGGATCAGTTCGCCGCGCGCGATGACCGCACCTCCCATCACATCCCCGGCACCGGAGGCGTACTTGGTGAGGCTGTGAACGAACAGGTCCACCTCGTAGCCGCCGTGCTGGTGAAAGCCGGCGAAGGTGTTGTCCATGATGGTGAGGGCACCGGCGCTTTGGGCCAGGCGGGTGAGCGCTGCGATGTCGGCGATCTTGGTGACCGGGTTGGTCGGGCTCTCGAAGAACACCAGCCGTGTAGGCTGTGCCGCAAGCGTGCGCTCCACGGCCGCGAGATCCTCGATCGAAAGCAGCGTATGGGCGACACCGAAGCGGCTGAGCAGGCGGCGGATCACGTACAAGGTGGGGGGGTAGGTTTCCACAAAGCAGATGACGTGATCGTGCTGCTGGGTGAGTGCCAGCAGCGTCTGGGAGATCGCCCCGACCCCGGAGGCGGTCACGAGGCAATCCTCCCGCCCCTGCAATTCGGCCAGCAGTTGCTCGAGCTGGCGGGTCGTCGGGTTCGAGGCGCGCGAGTAATAGAAGCCGGCCCGCTCCCCGCGCAGATAAGCTTCGGTCGCCTCGATCGTTTCGAATTCGAACTTGACGCTCTGATAGATGGGGGCCACCAGCGCGCGGTTGCCGGCCGGCAATTCGACCGGCGGCGGGTGATTGACGCGGGTGGTCTTTTTCATGAGCGGCAGGCGGACTTCAGGGCTCGAGGGTAAACCGGTCGGCGTCCAGGTGCGCCGGGAATCTCTCGCGATACGCCGCCAGCGCTGCGCCGTCCAGTGCGACGCTGACCACGGCCGCAGCGTCGCCACAGTCGGCCAGCGTGCGGCCCAGAAAATCGATGGCGGCGCTGTCGCCTGCGTGAGCGACGCCCTGCCCGTCCGGTCCGACCCGGTTCACGCCCAGCACGTAGGCCTGGTTCTCGATGGCGCGCGCGCGCAGCAGCTGTCGCCAGGCATCGGCGCGCGCGGCCGGCCAGTTCGCCACGTAAATGAGCACATCGTAGTCGAGCTGCGCGCGGCGGCGGCTGAACACCGGGAAGCGCAGGTCATAGCACACCAAGGGACAGATCCTGAGTCCGCGCCAGGAGACACTCCAGGCCGCGCGGCCGGCCGTGAAGTGCTCGTGCTCGCGCCCCATGCGAAACAGGTGCCGCTTGTCGTACTGCCTGAGCTCCTCGCCGGGCGCCGCCCACAGCAAGCGGTTGTAATGGCGAGCGTCCTCGCGGGTGATGACGCTGCCGGTGATCGCGGCATTGAGGCGCGTGCTCAGGCGTCTGAGCCATTGCGCGGTAGGCCCCCCTGCCGGCTCGCCGATCTCTTCGACCTGCATGCTGAAGCCGGTGGTGAAGGTTTCCGGCAGTACGATCAGGTCGCTCTCGCCTGCCAGCGGCAGCAGCAGTGCCTCGAAGTGCGCCCGGTTGGCCTGCGCGTCCCTCCAAGTGAGCGGCTGCTGAACCAGCGAGACGCGCAGTGCGCTCATCGGGCTGCACCCCCGCGCAGCCGCTCGGCGAAGGCGTTGAGTCGCGCCGCAGCCTCATCGAGGGTGCTGTCGCGCTTGGCGACGCACAGGCGCACGTACGGCAGTTTCTGCGGCAGCGCGTAGAAGGGCGACAGCGGAATGGTCGCCACGCGTGCCTCGGTCAACAGCCGCTCGGCAAAGGCAAGATCATCGCCCTCGGCAAAGGCGCTGAAGTCGAGCAGCTGGAAGTAGGTGCCCTGCGCCGGCGGCAGTGCGAAGCCGGAACCGCTGAGCGCTGCGCGCAGGCGGTCACGCTTGGCCTGAAAGAAACCGGCCAGCTCCTGAGTACAGGCGGGATGCTCGCCGAGGTAAGCGGCGATCGCGTGCTGCAGGGGGTGTGAAATGCTGAAGGCGTTGAACTGATGCACCTTGCGCAGCTCCGCGGTGAGGGGCGCGGGCGCGACGCAGTAGCCCACGCGCAGCCCGGTGGCATGCAGGGCCTTGCCGAACGAGAAAACGGTGAAGCTGCGCGGCGCCAGTCCGGCATGCGCGAGGGCCGAGAGGTGCCGCGCGCCGTCGAATACCACGTGCTCGTACACCTCATCGGACAGCACCACGATGTCGCGGCCGGCGATGGCGGCCGCGAGCGCATCGAGGTCGGCCGCGCTGGCCGTGGTGCAGGCGGGATTGTGCGGACTGTTGATCAGTATGAGACGCGTACGCGCACTGAGGCTCGAGCGCACCCGCTCCCAGTCGTAACGGAAGCCCGGCTGGGTGAGCGGCAGGCGGATGCATCGCCCGCCGGCCAGCCGCACGGCCGGCTCGTACGAATCGTAGGCCGGATCGAAGGCGATCGCCTCATCGCCCGCACCCACCACCGCCTGGATGGCCGAGTAAATGGCCTCGGTCGCCCCGAGCGTGATGGTGACCTCGCGCTCCGGATCGATGGTGAGTCCGTAGGAGGCATGAAGCTTGGTCGCAATGCGCTCGCGCAGCGCCGCCAGGCCCTCCATCGGCGCGTACTGGTTGTGGCCGGCGGTCATGGCGGCGGCCACCAGCTCGGTGAGCCTCGGGTCGATGTCGTAGTCGGGAAACCCCTGTCCGAGGTTCAGGGCGTCAAGCTCGCGCGCACGGCGCGACATGACCGTGAAAATCGTCGTGCCGACGTCCGGGAGCTTGCTGGCCACGGCTGCGGCTTTCAGTCAGTGCGACCCTTCGGCGGCCGCCAGCGCGGCGCCGACGACGCCCGCCTGCCCGGCAAAGTGCGCCGGACGCAGTACCGCCGGTGAGCGCAACAGAGGCGCGAACTCGGCGAAGCGCTCGCTCACCGCGCCGCCGAGGATGAACACGTCCGGCCAGAACAGATCGTGCAGGCGCTGCAGGTACTCGTTGACCCGGGCGATCCAGGCGGGGAAGTCCAGGCCCTCGAGGGTTCTCACCTGGGCGGAGGCCCACTTCTCCGCGTCCATGCCGCGCATTTCGAGGTGGCCGAGCTCGGTATTGGGGAAGAGCTTCCCGTCACAGAACAGCGCCGTGCCGATCCCGGTGCCGAGCGTCACCATGATGACGATGCCGTTGCAGCCACGGCCCCCGCCCCAGCGCATTTCGGCGATCCCGGCCGCGTCGGCATCGTTCAGGAGCAGCGCCGGTCTGCCCAGTGCCCGCGCAGCGAGCGCCGCTCCATCGGTGCCGAGCCACGCCGCATCGATATTGGCGGCAGTGCGGGCAATCCCGTGCTTGATGACGCTCGGAAAGGCGATCCCCACCGTGCCGGAAGGACCCGGCAGCCGCGCGGCAAGGCCTGCGATGACCTGCATGAGGGCCTCCGGCAAAGAGGGGCGCGGGGTGGGCGCTGAGATCAGCTCGCCCGCCACCCGCCCGGCCTCCAGGTCGACCAGGCCGGCCTTGACCGAGGATCCTCCGACATCGATTCCCAGCACTACCTGCCTCATGAACTCTCCCTTACAGGTTCGCGGCCGCGGCGAGCTGCCGGTCGCGCTCGTGCCGCCTTTGCCGGTAGCGCATCCACACCGTGGAGAGGGCGATGCCCGTGGCCACGACCAGCACCATGATGGTCGCCAGCGCGTTCACGTCCGGCGTCACACCGAAGCGTACTTTCGAGAAGATCACCATGGGCAGCGTACTGGAGCCGGGACCCGCAACGAACTGCGTGATGACCAGATCATCCCACGACAGCGTGAACGCCAGTAGCCATCCGGAGGCGATCGCCGGCAGGATGAGCGGCAGCGTGATGCGCAGGAACACCTTCAGCGGACGCGCGCCCAGATCCATCGCCGCTTCCTCGAGCGACTCATCGAACCCCACCAGCCGTGATTGCACCACCACCGTAACGTAGGCCATGCAGAAGGTGATATGCGCCAGCGTGATCGTGACCGCACCCACCCCCTTGGGCCAGCCGATCAGCTGCTCGAGCGCGACGAACAGCAGCAGCAGCGATAAGCCGGTGATGACCTCCGGCATGACGATCGGCGCGGTGGTCAGCCCGGCGAGCAGCATGCGGCCGCGGAACGCGCCGAAGCGTGCCAGCGCGGTGCCGGCAAGCGTACCGAGCACCACCGCGACGGTGGCCGAGATCAGCGCGATGCGGATCGAAAGCCACGCGGCCCCCAGGATCTGCTCGTTGTGCGCCAGCGCCACGTACCACTTGAGGGTCGGCGAGTGCGCTGCGTCCCACACCGTCACCAGGCGCGAATTGTTGAAGGAGAAAACCACCATCGACAGGATCGGCACGTACAGGAACACCAGCCCCAACACCAGGGCCACGCGCGCAAACAGGCCGCGCGACCTCACTTGGCAGCCTCGAGCTCGCGCCGCTCCAGGCGCTGAAACAGCATGATCGGCACCACCAGCAGCAGCAGGATCAGGATCGCCACCGCGCTGGCCACCGGCCAGTCGCGATTCTCGAAGAACTCATCCGACAGCACCCGCCCGATCATGAGCTGATCGGTACGGCCGAGCAGCGTTGGGATCACGTATTCGCCCACCGCCGGAATGAACACCAGGAGCGAGCCTGCCAGGATGCCGGGCAGCGACTGCGGCAGGGTGATCGAGAGGAAGGCGCGCAGCGGTCGTGCGCCCAGATCCGCCGCCGCCTCGAGCAGCGTCACGTCGTGCTTCTCGAGGTTGGCATACAGCGGCAGGATCATGAACGGCAGGTACGAATAGACGATGCCGATATACACCGCGAAGTCAGTCTGCAGCAGCGCCAGCGGATGGTGGATCACGCCAACATAGAGCAGCACGTTGTTGATGACGCCGTTGTTCTTCAAAAGCCCGATCCAGGCGTACACGCGCAGCAGGAACGAGGTCCAGAACGGCAGCACGATCAGCATCAGCAGCAGCGAGCGCGAGCTGCTGCTGGAGCGGGCGATGGCGTAGGCCATCGGGTAACCGATGAGCAGACAAAACAGCGTCGAAACGGCGGCGACCTTGAGCGAATACAGGTAGGAGCTGATGTACAGAGGATCGGTGAACAGGAACGAGTAGGCCGAAGCATGCAGCTGCAGCGAGGGCGTGCCGTGGTGCCAGGAGATCAGCGGTGTGTAGGGCGGGATCGCCAGGCGCACCTCGGAGAAGGAGATGCGGAAGACGATGATGAAGGGAATGAGGAACAGCACCAGCAGCCACACCAGCGGAACTCCCGCGACCAGCCGCCTCCCCGACCTCTGAGTCAGACGCACTACGCCCCCTATTCGGTCAGCACCACGGGGCTCGAGCCGTGCCAGGAGAGCCAGACATCCTCCTCGCGGGCGATCGGACGTTCGCCACCGCGGGTGATGTTCGGCAGCGTCACGCGCATCATCTTCCCGGACGCGATCTGTACCAGGTAGATCGACATGTCGCCCATGTAGGCGATCTCGCGCACCGTGCCGCGCACGGCGTTTTCGCCCTCACTCGCCGGCGGCGGCTGGCGGCTGATGTTGATCTTCTCCGGGCGGATGGCGGACCACACCGTGGCCCCGCGCGGGCAGGCCACGGCGCGCTCGGCGCGCACCGCGCAGCCGAGCTCGTTGCAATCGATGCGCACGAAGTCAGCGCCCTCATCGCACACCTGGCCTTCGAACATGTTGACCGAACCGATGAAGTCGGCCACGAAGCGCGTCGCCGGGGACTCGTAGATGTCCGACGGGCTGCCCACCTGGGCGATCTTGCCGTGGTTCATGACGCCCAGGCGCTGGCCCAGGGTCATGGCCTCCTCCTGATCGTGGGTGACCACGATGAAGGTGACGCCGAGGCGCTGCTGGATGTTCAGAAGCTCGAACTGGGTATGCTCGCGCAGCTTCTTGTCGAGCGCGGCGAGTGGCTCGTCCAGCAGCAGCAGTTTCGGTTTCTTGACCAGCGCGCGCGCCAGCGCCACGCGCTGACGCTGGCCGCCGGAGAGCTGGTGCGGCTTGCGGGCACCGAAGCTGCCCATCTTCACGATGTCGAGAATCTCCCCCACCTGGCGGCGGATGGCATCACGCCCGAGCCCTTCCTGCTCAAGGCCGAAGGAGACATTCTTCTCGACGCTCATGTGCGGGAACAGCGCATACGACTGGAACATCATGTTGATGGGGCGCTCGTACGGCGGGATGGCGCTCATGTCGGTGCCATCGATGTAGATGGCCCCCGCGCTCAGGCGCTCAAAGCCCGCCAGCATGCGCAGCAGCGTGGTCTTTCCCGATCCCGAGCCACCCAGCAGGCAGAAGATCTCCCCGCGCCGGATGTCGAGCGACACATCATCGACGGCGGTGAAGTCACCGAACTTCTTGGTTACGTTCGCTATGCGAACGTAGGCGGGCGCGGGGGCGACGCTGGCTGACATGGTCGGGGCACTCACCTTCGTTTGATGGGGTTCATTTGCCGGTCTTGAAGCGCGTCCACATGCGGGTCAGCAGCCGCTGATAGGCCGCCGGACGCGGGCGCTCGGGCGTCAGCCGGGCACGCACCTCGGCCGGCGGATACACCCCCGGATCGGCTGCCACGGCCGGATCAAGCGGCTGAATGTCGGGTTTCAAGGCGTTGGCGTACTTGATGAGATTGGAATTCTTCGCAGCCACGTCCGGGCGCAGCAGGTAGTCGATGAACAGGTGCGCATTGCGCACGTGCGGCGCATCCGCCGGGATCGCCAGCACGTCGTAGTTGCTGATCGCACCCTCCCTGGGAATGTTATACGCAAGATCGACGCCCTTGCCGGCTTCCTTGGCCCGATCGTGCCCCTGCTTGATGTCGCCCGACCAGCCCATCACCAGGCAGATATCGCCGTTGGCCAGGTTATCGATATAGCGCGAGGAGTCCACGTAGCGCACGTAGGGGCGAATCGAGTGCAGCAGCACTTCGGCGGCCCTGAGGTCCTCGGTCGAGTTGCTGTTGGGGTTCCTGCCGAGGTAGAGGAGTGCCGTGGCGACCACCTCCGAGGGCGCATCGAGTATCGATATGCCGCAGTCGGCGAACCTCGACACGACCGCAGGATCAAACAGCATGCGCCAGCTGTCGACGGGCGCATCCGGCATGCGCTTGAGAATCTCGGCGCTGTTGTAGCCCACCCCCGAGGTGATCCACATGTAGTCGACGTTGTGCTGGTTGCCGGGATCATAGAGTGCGGTGGCGCGAGCCACGTCCGGATCGACGTTCTTCAGGTTCGGCAGCAGCGAGTTGTCGAACTTGCGGTAGATATCGGCCTGTATCTGCCGCTCGAGGAAGGCCCCCGACGGCACCACGACGTCGTAGTTCGTGTGCCCGGTCAAAAGCTTCGTCTCGAGAATCTCGTTGGAGTCGAACACGTCGTAGTTGACGTGGATGCCGTATTCCTTCTCGAAATCGGCCACGACCGAGGGCTGAATGTAGTCGGACCAGTTAGCAACGTTCAGCACCTTTTCGGCGGCAGCGGCGGGCGCTCCGTGTGGGTCCTGGCCGGAACAGCCCGCGAGCGCGCCCAGCAGCGCCGCCAGGGCTGCTGCGCATGTTTGCAGGCGTCGGAGAGCGCTGGTCACGGCCTCTTCTTATATAACAGCGGGCCTACCGCTGAGAAGGCGCGCAGCCGCGCCTCATGCAGCGGCGCTTGAGTCGTTACACGTTGAGCAGCAGGTGCTCGCGCTCCCAGGAGCTGATGACCTGCAGGAACACCTCGTACTCGGCTTCCTTCACCAGCGTGAAGGCCTCCACGAATGCCTCGCCCAGCAGCTTCACCAGCGGTTCACAGTCGCGCAGCTCGCGCAGCGCCTCATCGAGCGAGCGCGGCAGGCCGAAAGGCAGATCGTGCGCGCTGCCGACGATCGGGTCGCTCGGCTGTGCGCCCTCGACCATGCCGAGGTAGCCGCAGGCGAGCGAGGCGGCAATGGCGATGTAGGGGTTGGCGTCCGCCCCGCCGACGCGGTTCTCGACGCGGCGCGCCTGTGCGTCGGACATGGGCACGCGCAGCCCGGCGGTACGGTTGTCGTAGCCCCAGTGGACGTTGATCGGCGAGGACAGGTAGCGCGTCAGGCGCCGGTAGGAGTTGACGTTGGCGCAGAACAACGCCATGGCCGCCGGCATGTACTTCTGCAGCCCGCCGATGTGCGAGAAGAACAGCGCCGATGGAGTGCCGTCGGGGTTGCTGAAGATGTTCTTGCGCGTCTTCACGTCCACCACGCTCTGGTGGATGTGCATGGCGCTGCCGGGCTCCTTGGCGTGCGGCTTCGCCATGAAGGTGCAGTACATCTTGTGGCGCAGCGCCGCCTCGCGCGCCGTGCGCTTGAAGAGGAAAACCTGGTCAGCGAGGTCCATGGGCTGGCCGTGGATCAGGTTGATCTCCATCTGCGCCGGACCGTCCTCGTGGATCAGGGTGTCGATCTCGATGTCCTGGTCCTCGCAGAACTGGTAGATGTCATCGAACAGCGGATCGAATTCATTGACCGCCGCGATGCTGTAGGACTGGCGACCGGGCTCTGAGCGTCCGGAGCGGCCCACCGGGGGCTTGAGCGGATAGTCGGCATCCTTGTTCTGCTCGACCAGATAGAACTCGAGCTCCGGCGCCACCACCGGCTCCCAGCCGCGCTGCGCGTAAAGCTCGAGCACGTTGCGCAGCACGTGGCGCGGCGCCATCGAGACCCGCCGCCCATCCGCATAGAAGCAGTCGTGGATCACCTGCGCGGTCGGCTCGGCCGCCCACGGCACGCGCCGCACGGTCTTCGGATCGGCCTTGAGCACGATGTCGATCTCCGCCGGACTCATGGCGTCGCCGGTGTCGGGCGGATAGTCGCCGGTCACCGTCTGCAGGAACACGCTCTCGGGCAGGCGCATGCCGCCATCCTCGGCGAACTTCTCCGCGGGCATGATTTTGCCGCGGGCAATGCCGGCCATGTCCGGAATGATGGCCTCGACTTCGGAAATGCCGTGATCGCGGAAAAATTGCCGGATCTCACTGACCATGGGAGAAGCCTTTCACTTGGACTGCGCGCGCTCGCGGCTCGCCTGACCAAAGGCGGCGAACAGCGCGCGCGAAAACGGATTACCCATCGCCTGCCACTCGGGGTGCCACTGCACGGCGAGCGCGAAGCGCCGCGCCGCGCGCACGCGGAACGCCTCGACCACTCCATCGGGGGCGCGCGCCTCCACGGCCAGCTCGCTCCCCAGCCGGTCAATGCCCTGGTTGTGCAGCGAATTCACGCAGATGCGCTCACCCGCGGCGAGCGAGCGCAACAGCCCGCCCGGCTCGAGCGTCACCTCATGCGCCGGGCCGTACTGCACCTCGAGGGGCTGCGATTCATCGTCGCGGTGATCAAGGTGGCCGGGCACCTCGTGCAGCTTCTGATGCAGCGTGCCGCCGAAGGCGACATTCATCTCCTGGAAACCGCGACAGATGCCGAACACCGGGACGCCCGCCTCCACCGCCTTGCGGATCAGGGGCAGCGTGGTCGCATCGCGCGCCGGATCGTGCAGCGTGCCTGGTTCGCTCGGCGTGCCGCTGTAGCGGTGCGGCTCGACGTTCGAGGGGCTGCCGGTGAACAAAAGACCGTCCAGCCGATCGAGCAGCGCCTCGAACGGCAGCTCCTCGGCGAGCGAGGGGATCAGAATCGGCGCGCCCTGCGCAGCGTCAAGCACCGCGCGCGCGTATTTCTCGCCCGCCATGTGAAAGGCATGGTGGCCGACCATGCGCCGGTCGGCGGAAATACCAATAAGAGGGCGGGCAGGTGCCATGGCGGGGCGGTGCCGGACGGTGTTTAATATCTTAAACAAACCGCCCCGGCAAATTCTCCAAGGTGCAGGCGTATTAGACCACAGGTCGCAGGCGGAAGCCTCAGCTTGCGTGCGTCACAAAACTGCAGTAGTGGCTTGACTATGGCCGCGCGAGGCCCCTTACCTGCCCCCCGCAATCGCCGCGGATTTGCCGGGTACCCCGGCGGCTCGTTATCCTCCCCGCCTCCCGCGGCCGGCCGGTCTTACGAATATCCTAAACACCCGGGAGCGTTGGGAAGCAGCTTCATGGGACCCTCAGGATACGTCGCCTCCTACTACGCCGCCTCCGCGCACCCGGCGCCCGAGCGGCCCGCGCTGGAGGGAAGCCTTGAGTGCGACGTGTGCGTCGTGGGAGCGGGCATCGCCGGATGTTCGACGGCGCTTCATCTGGCCGAGAAGGGTCTCAAGGTGGTGCTGCTCGAGGAGCATCGCGTGGGCTGGGGAGCCTCCGGACGCAGCGGTGCGCAGGCCATCCAGGGAGTCTCCTGCGGTCAGACGAAGCTTGAGCGCCTGATCGGCGCTGCCGATGCGCACGCGGTGTGGGAGGTGTCCATCGAGGGACTGGCACTGATGCGCACCCTCATCGCACGCTTTGGCATCGAGTGCGATTGGGCGGATGGCCACCTGTCGGCGGCCATCAAGGCGCGCCACGAGCGCGAGCTCAAGGCGGAGCTCACCGAACTGCGCGACACTTATGGTTACCCGAGCGTGCGCTACCTGCCGCGCGAGGAGCTGCGCGGGATCCTGGCAAGCGAGCGCTATCTGGGCGGCCTGTACGATGCGAACAGCGCTCACCTGCATCCGCTCAACTACACCCTCGGGCTTGCGCGCGCGGCGCAGAGCCTGGGCGCGCGCATCTTCGAGGGCAGCCGCGCGAGCTCCTTTGCCGCCGAGAGCGGCTCACGGGTACGGGTGCAGACCCCGCGCGGACAGGTGCGCTCGAAGTTCCTGGTGCTGTGTGGCAACGTCTACCTCGGCGCGACCGCCCCCGCTCTTGCCGCCAAGATCATGGCGGTCGCCACCTACATCGTCGCGACCGAGCCGCTCGGGGCCACGCGCGCGCGCGAACTCATCGGCAACAACACCGCGGTGAGCGATATGAACTGGGTGCTGGATTACTACCGGCGCTCGGCCGACCACCGCCTGCTGTTCGGCGGCCGCGTCAATTACTCGGGACTGCGCTCCTTCGATGCCCCGCGCGCCACGCGCGCGCGCATGCTCGCCGTGTTTCCGCAGCTCAAGGACGTGCGCATCGACTATGCCTGGGGAGGCGAGGTCGACATCACCCTCAATCGCGCCCCGCATTTCGGGCGCCTGGCGCCGAACGTGTATTTCCTGCAGGGCTTCTCCGGTCACGGCATCGCGCTCACCGGCATCGCCGGCAAGCTGGTGGCGGAAGCCATCAACGGCACCGCCGCGCGCTTCGATGTGTTTGCCAGGATTCCGCACGGCAACTTCCCGGGCGGCGCGGCGCTGCGCCGGCCCGCACTGGTGCTGGCCATGCTCTGGTACCGCATCAAGGACCTGCTGTAGATGCGCCGGCTGAGCGCCCAGGGCCTGCCTTGCTAGGATGACGCCCGTGCACCACGACTTCCATCGGCACCTCATTGCGTTTTTGTGGCTCGCCTGGGCGCTGTACTGGGCCATCTGCGCGCTGAGCAACAAGGCGACCCGGCGCAGCGAATCGATCGGCTCGAGGCTGTCCTACCTGCTGCCGCTCATCGTCGGTGGGGTGCTGATCGCGTGGCGCGATCTTCCGCTGCCAGGGCTGAATTTGCGCCTGTGGCCGCGCCCCTTAACCGTCTACTGGATCGGCGTGGCAATACTCGCGGCGGGACTTGTCTTTGCGGTATGGGCGCGCGTGCACCTCGGCCGCAACTGGAGCCGCTCCGTCACCATTAAGCAGGACCACGAGCTGATCACCACCGGTCCCTA
>DATBYD010000104.1:0-57114 GCA_036513855.1 Steroidobacteraceae bacterium
CCCAAACCACCCCCCCCGAAACCGCCGAACCCGCCGCCGCCGAACCCTCCCGAGCGCGGCATGCTCGACCAGCCGCTGCCGCCGGCCACGCCCAGGAGCAGGGCGAGGAGAAATGCGCCCACCGCGGCAGCTCCCGCCAGCAGCAGCGCATGGGCAGCCAGCCAGACCAGTAGTCCGGCTCCGACGCCCGTGAAGGCCGAGCCGAGGGTGCGCCCGAACACACCGCGCAGCACGACCGAACCGATCAGCACGGCGAACAGCAGCTCCGGCAGCAGCGCGGTACCGTGAGCCGAACCGCGCGACTGCCAGCCCGCTTGCGGCGGCGGCAACGGCTCGCCGTTGATGAGTTTGATCATCTGCTCCAGGGCCGCATCGATACCGCCGTAAAAATTTCCCTGACGGAAGGCCGGTGTGATGATCTCGGCGACGATGCGGCTGCAGATGGCATCGGTCAGCACCCCCTCCAGGCCATACCCCACCTGAATCCACACACGTCGATCGTTCTTGGCGACGATGAGCAGCGCGCCGTCGTCCACCTTCTTGCGGCCAAGCTTCCATTGCTCGACCACCCGCACGGAGTACTGGAAGATGTCCTCGGGCTGAGTGGTGGGCACGATCAGCACTGCCAGCTGCGAGCCCTTGGCGGACTGGAAGGCGGCGAGCTTCTGC
Source organism: Steroidobacteraceae bacterium (assembly GCA_036513855.1). Classification (GTDB taxonomy): domain Bacteria; phylum Pseudomonadota; class Gammaproteobacteria; order Steroidobacterales; family Steroidobacteraceae; genus 13-2-20CM-66-19. The sequence continues at coordinate 670 of DATBYD010000104.1, forward strand.
TCGAGCGCACTCTGCTGCGCGGCGCTCAGCGTGCCGGTGAGGTCGGTGACCTGGGCGGTGAGTTTTGGAATCGGCTGCAGCCCTGCTGCGGGCGGCGTCTGCGCCGCCGCCGCCAGGCTCATCCCCAGCAGCAGCGGCAGCGCGAATCCCGCCCAGCCGCGGGCGCGGCGCGAGCCCCTGATCATCGCGTCGGGGGTTGTCCTGCGGGCGTGGCCGGCGGGGTGGCCGCGGCCCCCGGGGTACTGGTGTCGAAGCTGACCGTCGGGGCCGAAGAGATCTGAGTTTCGTTGGCCACCGTGAAGTTCGGCTTCACCTGGAACCCGAACATCTTGGCGGTCAGATTAACCGGGAAGGAGCGCACCGCCACGTTGTAGCTCTGCACCGCCTGGATGTAGCGGTTGCGCGCTACCGTGATGCGATTCTCGGTGCCCTCGAGCTGCGACTGCAGGTCGCGGAAGTTCTGATCCGACTTCAGATCCGGATACCGCTCGGACACGGCCAGAAGGCTCTTCAGCGCGCCGCTGAGCTGGCCCTGCGCCGCCTGGTACTTCTGGAACAATTCCGGGTTGTTGAGCACCTCGGGCGTCACCTGGATCGAGCCGACCTTGGCGCGCGCCTCGGTCACCTCGACCAGTACCCTCTGTTCCTGGGCGGCGTAGCCCTTGACGGTGTTGACCAGATTGGGAATGAGATCAGCGCGGCGCTGATACTGGTTCACGACCTCGGACCAGGCCGCTTTCACGCCCTCGTCCTGCGACTGCAGTGAGTTGTAGCCACATCCCGAGAGCAGGAACACTGCGGCAGCCATAAAGGCTAGGGACCACGCGCGCATCGGATTCTCCTCGGCTTCGACAAAATCCGGGCCGCCCCGGGGGCCGCGATTGTCACACGCCGGGGAAAGCCGCGTCGACTGCCGCTGCGGGAACACCCGGCTCACAAGGGATGGGCGGCGCCGATGCCGAAGAAGTGCGCGACGATACCTCTCGCAAGGAAACAGCGTTGAGCCGCCGACGCCCGCAGCAAAAAAAACCCCAGGTTTTTAGGCCTGGGGTTGGTAAGGGCGGACCTTCGATGAAGGGAAGGAAGTCCGCCAGGGGATTCAGTGCAATCGAGCCCAATGCAGGATCCGGATGTCCTCCGAATCGAGGTCGAAACTTTGTGCCAGCAGCGCGCGCAATTCCCGGTTGGCCCGCGCGTAGTTCAGCGGCTGCCGCAGCTCCACGACCCCGCTCCACTCGCTGCCGCCGGGGTTGCGCGGCTTTCCGGTGTGAGTAACGAAGTGCGTGTAGTACTTACTAGCCACGCTCAAAGGTTAATTGCGCGATGCGCAGGGTGTCCGTGAGATGTTCCACAGAACCCCGGATTTCTGTAAAAGCTAGTGCGGCTGAGTGCGACATAATTCACGGGAAATTAGCCGATGGGACGCTTTCGGCAGGCCCTGCCGTCGGGCTCGAAATACATCACCCCGGCGGGGGCGCGCCGGCTGCGGGCTGAGCTCGAGCAGCTGTGGCGCGAGGAGCGCCCCCAGGTCACCCAGGCCGTGGCCGCCGCCGCCGCACAGGGCGATCGCTCCGAGAATGCCGAGTACATCTACGGCAAGCGCCGCCTGCGGGAAATCGACCGCCGCGTGCGCTTCCTGCGCCGGCGCCTGGAGGGCATGGTAATCGTCGAGCAGGCGCCGGCGGACGCGCAGCGGGTGTTCTTCGGAGCCTGGGTTGAAATCGAGGCCGCGGACGGCGCGCGCGCGCGCTATCGCATCGTCGGGCCGGACGAATTCGACATGGCACCCGGGTACATCAGCATGGATTCACCGCTCGGGCGGGCGCTGCTGCGCCGCTCGCTCGACGAGCAGGTGAGCGTTGCCACTCCCGCTGGCGCCTGCGCTTACCTGATCGTGTCCATCGAGTACGAGCGATGCCTGAAGGGGCGCTAGGCGGCCTACCAGTTGACCCGCACGTTCTTAAACTGCCAGGGATCGCTCTTGTCGATGTCCTCGGGGAACAGCCGCTCGCGCTCATGCAGCGGGGTCCACTCGCTGTACTCCCCGACGACGGGCCCAAGATAGGGCATGCAGATCTCGAGGCTGCGGCGGAAATCCATTTCATCCGGCTCGGTGAGGCCAAGATTCGGATTCTCCATCGCCCACACCACGCCTGCGAGCACCGCGATGCATACCTGCAGGCTCGTGGCATTGTTGTAGGGGGCGAGCTTGCGCGCCTCCGCGATGGACAATTGCGAACCGTACCAATAGGCATTCTTCTTGTGGCCGGCGAGCAGCACACCGAGCTCATCGATGCCGGCGGTGATGTCACCCATCAGGATGCGCTGGCGCTCCTGCTGCACGAAGTTGTGCCCGGCAAGCTCGTGCACCGACAGGACGGCGGCATCGCAGGGGTGGTAGGCGTAGTGCACCGTGGGCCGGTAGGCCACCTGCGCGCCGTCGCGCACCGTGAGATAGTCGGCAATCGAGATGGCCTCCCCGTGCGTGATGCACAAGCCGTGAAACTGGCCGGCGCGCGGCGTCCAGGTGCGCACCTTGGTGCCCGCCCCCGGCCGGCTCAGGTAGATCGCCGCCATGCAGCCGAAATCGTGGCGCTTGCCGTCGCGGGGAAAGTTGCGCTCGTGGGAGCCCCAACCCATCTCGCACGGCTGCGAGCCCTCGCTGACGAAGCCGTCGATCGACCAGGTGTTGACGAACTCTCCTGGCTGCTTGGGTAAGCTCGAGATCTGCGTATCGCGTTCGGCGATGTGCACGACCTTCACGTTCAGACGGCGCGCGAGCTCGCCCCACTGGGCGCGCGAGCTGGGGCTGCCGGCGTCCACCTGGGTGTCGGCGGCAATGTTCAGCAACGCCTGCTTCAGAAAATGTGACACGAGGCCCGGGTTGGCGCCGTGCGTGAGCACGGCGGTGGGAGCGCGCGCATTGCCGGCGCGCAGCGCAAGAGCCTCCTCGCGCAAGGCGTAGTTGGTGCGGCGCGCCGCCGGCACGGTCGGATCGGTGTAGCCGCCCGGCCACGGCTCGATGCAGGTGTCCAGGTACATCGCGCCTTTTTCCCAGCACAGCTTGATCAGCGCGATGCTCGATACGTCGACGGAAACATTGATCAGGAAGTCGCCGCGCCCGAGCAGGGGGTTCAGCACCCGGCGGTAGGTCTCGCGCGTCAGGCGTTCCTTGACGAACTGCACGCCGTACTTCGCGGCCTCCTCGCTCCCCTTGTCCTCGGCGGTCACGATGGTGATGCGCTCGGGGGCGACGCCGATGTGCCGCAACACGAGCGGCAGAACTCCCTGGCCGATGCTGCCGAAACCGATGAACAGGATCCGTCCGGGAAAATCGACGTGAATCTTGTGATTGTCACTCATGATGCTTCGCTAAACAGCCTTTCAGTCGAGGTGCGAGGGCACGAGGCAGGGTATCAATCGGACCAGCGCGGCTCAATTTGACGCGCTGGACGCATCCGCCGTGGCGCGGTCAGCTCGCGCGCCAGTGCGGCGGGTAGGTGCGCTCGTAGCCCGGCAGGGCGGCAACGCGCGCCAGCCAGCGCCCGAGCGCCGGATAGTTCACCTCTATCGGCATGAAGCGCGAGGAAAGCTCGCGCGCCTGCGGCTTCTCCAGCGCGCGCCGCAGCAACTGGATACCCGGAAACACCACCATGTCGACCGCCGAGCAGGAGTCTCCCACGATCCACTCGGACTTCGATAGCCGTCCCTCGATGGTGCGCGCTTCGCTTGCCACCGCGTGCATCGCGGCGGTGATCTCATCGCTGTCAAGATCCGCGTTGCCGAACAGGATCGCGCGCACGATGCTGGTCAGCTGCGGCTCGATATAGGCCTGGTACTCGCAGATCACTCGCATGATGGTGCCGGCTTCCTCGGGTGTGCGCCCGAAGATCGGCGGTTGCGGGTACTTAAGGTCGAGGTAATAAAGGATCGCGAGCGACTCGAAGCACACGTAGTCCCCGTCCTTCAGCACCGGCACACGCCCGCGTGGATTGAGCGCGAGCATCTGCGGGGATTTGTGTTCCTGCTTGGAGAACTGCAGCAGGTGGCTGACGTAGGGCAGCCGCTTGTACTCGAGCGCCAGCAGTACCCGCCACGCGAAGGGACTGCCGCTGCCCCAGAAAACGTCGATCGCCATCGGTTGCCTCGCCAAGAGTCGTGCGGTGATTGTAACGACAACCCCGCAGCACCGAAAATGCACCCATGCCGAGCACACTGATCGAGCCGTCCGAACTGGCCGCCCACCTTGCCGACCCCGAGTGGGCGATCATCGATTGCCGCTTTGACCTGGCCAGGCCCGCATGGGGCGCGCACGCCTGGTCGCAGGGCCACATTCCCCACGCACTCTACGCGAACCTCGACCGCGAGCTGTCCGGGCCGCGCAGCCCCGCGACCGGCCGGCATCCTCTGCCGCAGCCGGCAGCGCTTGCCGCGACTTTCGGGCGTTTCGGGATCGACGGCTCGGTCCAGGTCGTCAGCTACGACCAGGATTCGGGCGCCTTCGCCGCCCGTCTGTGGTGGCTGCTGCGCTGGCTCGGGCACCGCAAGGTGGCGGTCCTCAACGGTGGCTTTGCCGCCTGGGAGCGCGCCGGGCTGCCCGTGAGCAGCACGGCCGAGACCCGCGCTGCCCGCCGCTTCGCGCCCGCCGCCGACGCCTCGATGCTCGTCAGCGGGTCCGAGGTGGCCGCGGCGCTCGATGCGGGCGCCTTCACCGACGGGGCTCAAGTGCTGGTCGATGCGCGCAGCGCCGCCCGCTTCGCCGGCGAGAATGAAACCATCGATGCGGTCGCGGGGCATGTTCCGGGGGCGCGCAACCATCCCTTCAGTGCCAACCACGACGCTCAGGGGCGCCTGCTGCAGGCTGCGCAGCTGCGCCGCGCATGGGAAAAGACCCTGCGCGGCGCACCGGTGCAGAGTGTGATCGCGATGTGCGGCTCGGGCGTCACCGCCTGTCACAACCTGCTCGCCCTCGAGGTCGCAGGCTTGAGCGGTGCGCGCCTCTACGCCGGCTCCTGGAGCGAGTGGATCCGTGATCCGGCTCACGCCGTGGCGCGCGGACCCGAAACTGCCGGCTGATCCACTCTTACTTCACACACAATTTTGATATAACGCGCCCCAGTGGCAGCCGATCCCAAGAGCGCAGTCAACGGCGCTCGCAAGTTCAATCCCGCACAGCCGTGGCGGATCGAGGACTCCCTCGACCTCTACCATGTGGAGGCCTGGGGCAAGGGCTACTTCGGCATCAACGCCAGCGGACACGTGGTGGTGCGCCCGGACACCACCTTGCGTCACGAGATCGACCTTTACGAGGTGGTCGAGGGCCTGCAGGCCCGCGATCTGACCACGCCCGTGGTGGTGCGCTTCTCGGACATCCTGGCGCACCGGCTGCGGCGCATGCACGAAGCTTTCGCACAGGCGATCACCGAGAACGACTACCGCAACCGTTATGTGGCCGTTTACCCCATCAAGGTCAACCAGCAGCGTCTGGTCGTCGAGGAGGTCTACCGCTACGGCAAGGAATTCGGGTTTGGCCTGGAAGTCGGCTCAAAGCCGGAGCTGCTCGCGGTCATGGCGATGACCGAGAACGCCTCCGAGCGGCTGATCGTCTGCAACGGCTTCAAGGACGACAGCTACATCGAGGCGGTCACGCTGGCCACCAAGCTTGGCCGCACCATCATCCCGGTGGTGGAGAATTTCGAGGAGCTGGGGCTGATCCTCAAGCACGCGCAGCACTACCAGGTGCGCCCGCGCATCGGTGTGCGCGTGAAGCTCTTCAGCGAGGGCTCCGGACGCTGGAGCGCATCGGCCGGCGAGAAATCGAAGTTCGGCCTCTTCATCACCGAGATCCTCGAGCTGTTCAACGTGCTCAAGCAGCGCGACATGCTCGACTGCCTGCAGCTGGTGCACTGCCACCCCGGCAGCCAGCTGCAGGACATCCGCCGCATCAAGGAGGCCATCAACGAGCTGGCGCACGTGTACGCGGAGCTCAAGCTGATGGGCGCGGGGCTTCAGTACATCGATGTGGGCGGCGGTCTTGGCGTCGACTACGACGGCAGCGGCACCAACTTCCCCTCCTCGATGAACTACACGCTGAACGAGTATGCGAGCGATGTCGTCTATCGCGTCGCGAGCGTCTGCAACGCACGCGACATTCCGCACCCGATGATCGTCAGCGAGTCGGGGCGGGCGGTGGCCGCCTACCACAGCGTCCTGATCTTCGATGCGCTCGGCTCCTCGGCGCTCGACAAGTTCCGCGTCACCGGCGACCCGGCCGAGGACTACAAGGGCAGCGACGAGCCGCCCCAGCCGGTGCTCGACCTGTTCGAGGCCTACCGCTCGGTGAACGAGCGGCGCCTGGTCGAGTGCTATCACGACGCCCTCACCGCGCGCGAGCAGGTGCTGCAGATGTTCAATCTGGGCCTGCTGTCGCTTGAGTTCCGCGGGCTCGCGGAACGGTTGTACTGGGCGACCTGCGCGAAGATCCGCGATTCGTGCCGCAAGCTCGAGAACCTGCCCGAGGAGCTCGAGGATCTGGAGTCGATCCTCTCGGACACCTACTTCTGCAACTTCTCGGTATTTCAGTCGCTCCCCGACAGCTGGGCCATCGACCAGCTGTTCCCTATCGTGCCCGTACACCGCCTGGATGAGCGCCCGACGCGCACCGCGGTGCTGGCCGATATCACCTGCGACTCGGACGGCAAGATCGATCATTTCGTGTCGCTGCGCGATGTGAAGCGCACCCTCGAGCTGCATGAGTTGCGACCCGACGAGAAGTACTACCTCGCGGTGTTCCTGGTGGGCGCTTACCAGGAGACTCTGGGCGACCTGCACAACCTGTTCGGCGACACCCACGTGGTGCACGTGCGCCTGCACGACGAGGGCGGCTGGTGGATCGAGGAAATCGTCAAGGGCGACACCGCTAACAAGGTGCTCGAGTACATGGAGTATGACGTGGCGGAGCTATATCCCGCGCTGGCGCGCGATTGCGAGCGCGCCATCCGCGACGGGCGCATGACGATCGCCGAATCCCAGGCGCTCAAGCGCTTCTACGAGAGCGAACTCGACGGCTACGCGTATCTGGAGCCGGCCGGCGCGTAGCAGGCAGCCTCGCTGCTCGAACGCGCCGATACGGCACCAGAGCGTGCACCCGCGCGTCACCTGTTTGACCGGGTGCGGCGCATGACAGAACAAGCGTACTCAACATAAGCGCTCACCGGTCGCGAAAACAGCCGCTTGCAGGGGCGCTGACCGGCTGCTGTACGCATCGCAGCATGAAGAAAATCAACGGACCTGGCGGCGCGCGCCGCCACGCCAAGCTCTGGTTTGCGTAGCGCAAAGGCCGGGAGTAGCATTCTTGTTGCGTTCGTATCCGCCGTGGATGAGTGCGCTTTGTGCGAGTGTGTTGACTTCATTTCCCCTCCGCGCCCATCAATCCGCGCGCGAACGCAGGTGCAGGCCGCCGGCCCAAGCGCTGCGCATTGACTGAAACTGCCGATCGTGTGCCTTGAAGCCCTGACCTGTTTGACTGTTCACGCGGTACAAGCGACCGACGCGTGCGGATCGCCGCTGTCCGCCTTCCCAAGAGAGAGAATCCCGGATGACGACGATTTATGTGGGCAATCTGCCTTTCAATGCCACCGAGCAGGACGTCAAAGCCATGTTTGAGCGTCACGGCAAGGTGGAATCGGTGAAACTCATCAACGACCGCGAGACCGGCAAGCCGCGCGGGTTCGGCTTCGTCGACATGCCACAGGCCGAGGCACAGAGCGCCATCCAGGCCCTGAACGGCTTCCAGATGAACGGCCGACCACTTCGCGTCAACGAAGCACAGGAGCGCCCACAACGCCCCCGCCAGGGTGGCGGCCCGTTCCGCCGCTGACGGCGCGCAGCTCGCAAGCCAGCGGAAAAAAAGCCCCGCCTCGCGCGGGGTTTTTTTATGACGCAGCTGGGGTAATGTTCATGGTGAGGACGACTGTGATATCAGCCAAACAGACTGTGATCGGAGCCGTGCTCGCCTGCGCACTGGTGGCGGCGGCGTGCACCGCCGTCAGCTCGCGGCAGACGACGACCGATGCGCTCACCACGATCCTGGCGGGCGACCAGCGCACGGCCGAGGAACGGGCGCGCGACGTCTACCGCCATCCGAAGGAAACCTTGCTGTTCTTCGGCATTCGCCCGGAAATGAGTGTGCTCGAGGTATGGCCCGAGCCGGGCTGGTATACCGAGGTGATCGCGCCGCTGCTGCGCGACAAGGGCAAGTATTACGCCGCCGTCATCGCCGCCGACCCCACCGACAAGCACATCACCGAGCGCCTGGACCAGTACCGCGCGAAGCTCGCATCGCGCCCGGCTCTGTACGACCGCGTGGTCGTGGTGGCTTTGCCGGCCGATGGGGGCGACATCGTGCCGCCCGGCTCGCTCGACATGGTCGTGACCTTCCGCAACATACACAACTGGATGGCGCGCGATACCGCGCCGCAGGCATTCGCCGCCATGTACCGTGCCCTCAAGCCCGGCGGGGTGCTCGGGGTCGTCGAGCACCGCGGCAACCCGGCCTTGCCGCAGGACCCGCAGGCCAAGAGCGGCTACGTGAACGAGGACTACGCCATCCGGATGATCGAAGCGCAGGGTTTCCGGCTGGTTGCAAAATCGGAAGTCAACGCTAACCCGAAGGACACCAAGGACTACCCGCAGGGAGTGTGGACGCTGCCGCCGACCTACCGCTTAGGCGACAAGGATCACGACAAGTACGCCGCGATCGGCGAGAGCGACCGTTTCACCCTGCGCTTCGTCAAGCCCGCGCACTAGCGACGCGCCGCCCTACCACATGTCGCGCAGCTTCGCGCTGACATCGACCGTGACCGGCGCGCTGTTCTTCGCCAGCGCGTCACCGTCCGCGGATGCTGCGCCGTGGAAAGTCGCCGGCTCGAGCGTCTTGAGTACCTTCTCGGTCAGGAAGCGGCTGCGGCCGCCGTACACGTGGGCATCCCCCTGGCGCGACTGTTGCGTCAGGTGAAACTTCAGCGGCGTCACCAGCAGCAGCTCATCGCGCGCACGAGTCAGTGCGACGTACAGCAGGCGGCGCTCCTCCTCGATGAGTTCGGCCTTGCCGGTGGAGAACTCGGACGGGAAGCTGCCGTCGACGACGTTCAGCACGAACACGCTGTCCCACTCCATGCCCTTGGCCGAGTGGATGGTCGAGAGCACCAGGAAGTCCTCATCGAGGTTTGGCCGGCTGGAAAGGTCGCTCGTGGCGTTGGGCGGGTCGAGGGTGAGCTCGGTGATGAAGCGCTCACGCGATGGATACTGTCCCGACAGCAGCTCAAGCTGGTCAAGATCCCCGAGCCGGGTATGGAAATGTTCGTACAGCCGCTCGAAGTGCCGCCGGTACCACTCGCGCACCATGTTCACCTGTCCGGGCCAGGGCCGCTGCGGATCGGCGAGCGACTGCATGAGCTCGATCAGCCGCTGCCATTCGATCTGCGGGGTTTGTGGCGGCGTAAAGCCGGTAAGCTCCGTGAACGAGTAGCCGCCGGCCCCCAGATGTTCGATAGCGGCGCGCGCATTCACCGGTCCCATGCCCGGCAGCAGCTGTAACACGCGGAACGCGGCCAGCGTATTGCGTGGGTTATCCGCCCAGCGCAACACGGCGAGCAGGTCCTTGATGTGGGCCGCCTCGAGGAACTTCAGGCCGCCGTACTTGACGAACGGCACTTTGCGCTTTGACAGCTCCACCTCCAGGATGTCGCTGTGGCTGGCGCTCCTGAACAGCACCGCCTGACGTTTCAGCGGGACGTTGGCCTCACGCTTCTTCAACACCTCGGTGCAGACGAATTCTGCCTGTGTCTGCAGCTCATCAACCGTGATGAGACGCGGCCGGGTACCGTCGCCACGAATCGACAGCAGGTACTTGCGGTGCTGGCGCGGCGCCTCGGCCATGACCGCGTTGGCGGTGTCGAGCACCGGCTGTCTCGAGCGGTAGTTCTGTGCCAGCGTCACCACCTCGGCCGGCGGCTGGAAATGCTCCGGGAAGCCGAGGATGTTGTCCACCGCCGCGGCGCGAAACGAGTAGATCGCCTGGGCGTCATCGCCCACCACCGCCAGTCCCGCGCCGTCGGGCTTCAGTGCATAGAGGATCTCGGCCTGCAGGCGGTTGGTGTCCTGGTACTCGTCGACCAGCACGTGATCGAAATGCGCGCTGATATGCTGGGCGAGTCGCGGTTCGATCATCATCGCGTGCCAGTACAAAAGCAGGTCGTCGTAGTCGAGCAGGCTCGCATGCTGTTTCTGCTCGACGTAGGCGCGGTACAGCGCGGTGAGTTCGCTCTCCCACTGCGCGCACCATGGATAATGCTGGTCCAGCGTCTGCTTGAGCGGGGAGCGCGTGTTGACCCGGTTGGAGTAGATCTGCAGGCAGGTTTCCTTGCGCGGAAAGCGCTGCTCCTTGCTTGCGAAACCCAGCTCCTGGCGCAGGCTGTCCATGAGGTCGGCGGCATCGGCGCGATCGATAACGCTGAAGTGCGGATCCAGATGCAGGTGCGGCGCGTAGTGGCGCAGCAGCCGGTTGGCGATGGAGTGAAAGGTGCCCGACCAGGTCAGGCGCTGCACGATGGTCTGGCTGACGCCCCCGCCCATGGACTCATTCAGCGCCGTGCGGGTGATCTCGTGCGCGCGCCGGCGCATCTCCGTGGCGGCGCGGCGCGTGAACGTCAGCATAAGGATGCGCCCCGGGTCGACCCCGTTGATCACCAGGTGTGCGACGCGATGGGCCAGCGTATCGGTCTTGCCGGTGCCGGCGCCGGCCACGATCAGCAGCGGCCCGGCCCGATAGCCCTTCTCGGCAAGCGCTTCGCCGTGAGTTACCGCCTTGCGTTGTGCGGCGTTGAGTTTCTCGAGATGCGTCGTCGTAGTCATAGGCGCTGCGCTTTGGCGACTATACCTGTCGTACACGAGCACGGGCGACAAGACTACGATGGGCAGCATGAAACCCGACAAGCAGACCCTGCGATTCGCCGGAAATGTGATCACGGTAACGACCGACGAGGTGGTGCTGCCCAATGGCCACCGCACGCTGCTGGAAGTGGTGCATCACCCGGGCGGCGCGGCGGTGGTAGCGCTGGACGCCGAGCTGCGCGTGTGCCTGTTGCGCCAGTACCGTTATGTTGCGGACGGCTGGCTGTGGGAACTGCCGGCCGGAAAGCTCGAGCCCGGCGAACCGCCCCTCGCCACGGCGCAGCGTGAGCTGACCGAGGAGGCAGGCGTGAGTGCCACGCACTGGCGCGCGCTCGGCACGGTGCTGAGCTCGCCCGGGGTGTTTACGGAGAGGCTGCACCTGTTCCTGGCAACCGGGATTTGCCCAGTCGGCAGCGCCCATGAACACGCCGAGGTGATCGAGATTCACTGGGTGCCGCTCGAGCAGGCCCAGCGCTGGGCGCTCGATGGCACCATCGCCGACTGCAAGACCGTGATCGGCATATTACGGGCCCCGGCAGGCCTCCCGACCAACGGCCTGACGAGCGCCGGAATTCCGTGACAGACCTCGCGGAATCGTGCCGGTGCCGCGGCTACCCTGCACTCGGGACAACAGATATTGCATGGCTGAGTGACCATAATCTGTGAACAAGACCAGTACAAAAAAACCAGAAGATGCTCCACCGGAAAGCGAGCGACGCCGGATCGGTACGGTCGTGCACGATGATCGCGGCAATGCCTCGGTCAAATGGCGCGACGCGCCGGCCGACATCGAGCGCACGGTACTCGAGGTTGAGGGCGAGCCGGGTCTGTCGATCAAGACCGATGAAACCTTCGATCCTTACGCGCGCCGCCAGCAACCCAGAGCCGACACCAGGCGTCACGGCAACACCACGCGTACCGATCTGCGCAAGCTCTCCGAGCACATCAAGATGATGCGCGAACTCGAGGAGCGCAAGCGCAACGATGGCGGCGGGGAAGAGTGACTGCGGTCGGCGTGCCGCGCTGAGGATCAGCCGATCGCTTCGATGAGCGCGCGCTTGCGCGCGTGCGTCAGGCGATAAAAGCGCCGCAGCTGCGCCAGCACGGCACGATCTTCACTGCGCCGCGTACGGCAGGCAGTGCTGCCCGCCAGAGTGAGCTCGAGGCGCGCGCAGAACCGCTCCGCGTACCGACTCGCCTCACGGTACAGTCCGGCGCGCGCGGATACGCGCGGGTCGATGCGCGTGCGCGCAAACAGCAGCCAGCGCAACTCGGCGGGAAAGTGCCCAGGGAGCTGCTGGCGCAGCAGCCAGTAGCTTGCGACGTACTTGTCCACCTCCGCCTGCATCTCCAGCTCGAGCAAGGACACCGGTTTGTCGTGAGCGGCGTTCCAGGCCAGATACAGGAAGTGGCTCACGCCCTCCAGCGCCGTCCACCAGTCGGCGACGTTGCCCGAGTGCAGGCGCACCAGCGGATCCTCATGCGCCAGGCGCGCAAGCAGCGCCGGGTCCAGGTACAGCGAGAGTGCCACCTCGTCCTCACCGCTCAGGGGCTGCGCGACGATCAGCTCCTCCTCGGCGCCGCCGCCGCGCGCGCCAGGCGGCAGGCGCTGGCGGTCGGTGACGAGAAAGTCGTACACGTCGTGAGCGATGCTCACGTCGTATATGCCGCCAATGAGATCCTGCAGCCGCGATAGCAGCATGCGGTCAGTGCTTGAGCGCACTGCGGCCGGCGCGGGTGGGATCGACCCCCAGGCTCTTCAGCTGCCCGTAGCAGCGCGCGCTGCCGGTCTTCAGCCAGATCTCGTACAGGCGCAGGATATCGCGGTCGCAATGCGTGGCGTTGCCCTCGCTCACCTCGTTGAGCGCGTCCACCATGGGCTGGAATTTCTCGGACAGCTCCGCGAATACGCCCGCCAGTACCCGCCCGCGGCCATGGGATGTGGTCTGCGCCAGAGTGCCGTACGCGCAGCCGCCCATGGCGATGTGGTAGTCGATATCGATGAGTTTCCTGGCAAAGCCGCGCGCGAAGAAGCCGGCGACGAACAGTGACACGTCGCCCAGGCGCTGCAGCGTGCGGTTGCGGTTCTGGGTTCCTGCCGGTGCTTCGAGTGCCTCGCACAACATCGCCACCAGCGGCTTGAGTCTGAGCCCTTCGGGCGTCATTTCGTACAGCGCCTCGGAGCGCGCAAACAGCGTGAGCAGGTTTACGACGTAATGCTCGGTCTGGTCCTCGACCGCAAGGTGCTGGCGCAGCAGCGCCTCGTGCAGCGTGTCCTTGAAGAACTCGCGCAGGTTGCTGACCGGAAGCACACGTTTGGCAGCCTCGCTCATCATCGCTCGCCTCCTCCTTTTTCCTTACTCTTACTTATACAGAACGCCGCGACCATGCAACGGTTCACTGACTTTAGTCAGATTTGCGTGATGCGTTACGCTGATTGAGCGCAGAATCTGCATCGTTAAGTTGGCAGCCTGTCTGCTCGAGTGCTGACAGATTCACAGGGGGAATGTTGGATCCTCGTTCGTCGAACCACCGAGCCGGGTTCTTTGGCCTGTCCCCCTATCACTGGGTGGTCATCGCGGCCGGCTGGGCCGGCTGGGGCTTCGATGTGTTCGACGCGGTGCTGTTTAACTTTGTCGCCCCGAGCTGCATCCCGCAGTTGTTGCAGCTGGCGCCCGGCTCGCCCGCCGCCCGGCAAGCCACGGTGTTCTGGAACGGCGCCATCACCTCGCTGCTGTTGGTGAGCTGGGCGGCGGGCGGGGTGGTGTTTGGGTGGGTCGCCGATCGCATCGGACGCAAGCGCACGCTGTTCGTGACCATCGCCCTCTACGCCCTGGGCACCGGCTCGTGCGCCCTAGTGAGCAACCTGTGGCAGTTGATCCTGTGCCGCGCAATCGCCGGCTTCGGCATCGGTGGTGAGTGGGGCATCGGCGCGGCGCTGGTGGCGGAGGGTGTTCCAGAGAACCGTCGCATCGAAGCGGGCGTCATCGTCCAGACTTCCTCGCCGCTCGGGGTGGTGCTGGCGAGCGCGGTGAACTACCAGATCGCGGGCGTCTGGTTCGCCGCATCGCCCGCGACCTCCTGGCGCTACGTGTTTCTCGCCGGCCTTGTGCCCGTGATCGTTGCGGTCGGCGTGCGTGTGTTCCTGCGCGAGAGTGCTCACTGGCAGCAAAGTCGCGCGCGCTCGGCACCCTCCTCGCCGCGCGAGCTGTTCGCCCCGGCAGTGCGCAGCGCCACCCTGAGCGGCGTGTTCGTAGCGCTCATCGCCATCGTCACCTGGTGGGCCTGCAACGCGTTCATCCCGCTGCTCGGCAGTACGCTTGCGCACGAGCACGCGCTTCGCGAGGGGCTTGCCGAGCCTGCCGCGCGGCTGCTGGCGAGCGCCTGGCAGGCGCGCGCCTCGAACGCGTTCAATCTTGGCGGGCTGATTGGCGCGCTGGCCGCCGTGCCGCTGGCGCGCAGACTCGGGCGCCGGCCGATGTTCGTGAGCTACTTCCTGTTCTCCGCGCTGGCGCTGCTGGCGACCTTCGGCACCTCGCTTGCTCCTGCGGCGCGTCTGGCGATGCTTTTCGTCGTCGGCGCCGGCGTGTACGGCATCTTCGGTGCCTTCACCTTCTACCTGCCGGAACTGTTCCCGGCGCGACTGCGCGCAACGGGTGCGGGCTTCTGCTACAACATCGGGCGGCTGCTCGCCGCCTTCGGCCCTCTGGCGGTCGGTTACCTGTCCGCCGCCGCAGGCGGTTCGAGCGCGGCGCTCATGCACATCCTGCTGTGGCTCGCGCTGGTGCCCTTTTTCGCAGCGCTGCTCGCCCCCGCGCTGATCGTGGAGACCCGCGGCCGTCCGCTACCGGCCTAAAAGCGTGGCGGGGCGCTGCTAGGTTCCCAGCGACGCGGCAAGCTGTGCGCAGTCGGCAACCACCAGGTCCGCCGGCGCCAGCTGCGCAGGCCAGCTTAAGTCGCGGCGGTTCATCCAGGCCGTGCGCAGCTGCGCGGCGCGCGCAGCGGCGACATCGAGCAGCGGATCATCGCCGACATACACAATCTCGTGCGGAGCGAGCGCGAGCTCCTGCGCCAGGCGCTCGAAGCAACGCGGCTCGGGCTTGGCCGCACCGATCTGGCCGGCGTTGAGCGACACGGCGAACAGATGATCCAGTCCGATGCGTGCAAGGTCGGCGTTGCCGTTGCTCAGGCTGGCGAGTGCGTAGCGGCGCGACAGGCGCGCCAGTGCCGGCGCCACGTCCGGGAACAGCCGCACCTCATTGCGGGCGGCCAGGAACACCGCGAAGGCCCGCTCGGCGATACTCTCATCGTAACCGTGTTCCCGCGCATGGCTGGCAAGCGCGGTGAGGCGCAGGTAGGTCACGTCGTGGGCGTTGTGCGGCTCGCGGCGCGCGAGCTGCTCGCGCGCACGGCGCATATCCGCGCCGCTCACTGCCTGCGCAATGCGCGGGCAGTGCTGCTTCAGCCACTCCTGCAGGCGCGCTTCGGCGCGCAGCAGCACCGGCTCGACTTCCCACAGTGTATTATCCAGATCGAAGGCAATGGCGCGAAGTTCGCTCAGCACGCGCGGAAGGTTACCATTTCATGCTGCCGCTCACGCTCGTCATCGGCAACAAGAACTACTCCTCCTGGTCGCTGCGCGCCTGGATGCTGTTGAAGCACGTGGGCGTGCCGTTCGAGGAGATCGTGATCGCGCTCGACACTGCCGAAGCGCGCGAAGAGATCGACCAGCACGGACCGGGCGGACGCGTGCCGGTGCTCAAGCACGGCGAGCTGCGCGTATGGGACTCGCTTGCCATCTGCGAGTACGTCGCCGAGATCAGCGGCAAGGGCTGGCCGCGCGCGCCGGCCGCGCGCGCCGTGGCTCGCTCGGTGAGCGCGGAGATGCACTCCGGATTCACGACCCTGCGATCGCTGTGGCCGATGAATGCGCGCGTGCGCAATCGACATACCGCAGCTCCCGCGGCACTGGAAGCGGACGTCGAGCGGATCGACGAGATCTGGATCGACTGCCGCAGCCGCTTCGGCAGCGGCGGCGCCTGGCTGTTCGGCGAGTACTCGGTGGCGGATGCGATGTATGCCCCGGTGGTGCTGCGCTTCAATACCTATGGGGCAAGCATCTCGCAGACGGCGCGCTGGTACATGGCCACGGTACTCGAGGATCCCGCGCTGCAGGAATGGCTGCAGGCCGCGAAGCAGGAGACCTGGACCATCGCCGCCGATGAAGTCGGCAAATAACCGAAAGCTAGCCATGATTGTGAACATCCGGGGACTCTCGGAGCTTTGCCTGTGCACTCTCCTGATGCTCTGCTGCGCGGCCCATGCCGACAGCGGCGGGCCCTTCACCGTCGAGGACCTGGTGGTGCTCAAGCGCGTGAGCGACCCACAGGTCTCGCCCGACGGGCGCTATGTCGCCTTCGTGCAGCGTGAGACCGACCTGGACGCCAACAAGGGGCGCACCAGCCTGTGGCTGCTCGAGCTCGCCCCCGCCGCCACGCCGCGCCGGCTGACGGATGCCACCAGCAGCGACTCGAGCCCGCGCTGGGCGGCCGACGGGCACACCCTGTATTTCCTCTCGACCCGGCTCGGAAGCTCGCAGGTGTGGCGGCTGACGCTGCCGGTGGCGGATGCGCAGCGCGTCACCGGCTACCCACTCGATGTCGGCTCGCTCAAGGTGTCACCGCGTGGTGACCTGCTCGCGCTCTCCATGGAAGTATTCCCGGACTGCGCCAGCCTCGAGTGCACCCGGCAGCGCCTGGATGCGGCGGCCAAGAGCAAGGCGAGCGGGCGACTCTACGATCGCCTGTTCGTGCGGCACTGGGATAGCTGGGCTAACGGCACGCGCTCGCATCTTTTCACCGCATCGCTCGCAGCCGACGGCACCGCGATGACGCCGACGGATGTGTCGAAGGGTTTCGATGCGGACATTCCCGGCAAGCCCTTTGCCGGGGACGAGGACTTTGACTTCAGCCCCGACGGTAAGACGCTGGTGTTCTCGGCGCGCATCGCCGGGCGCACCGAGCCCTGGTCGACCAATTTCGACCTGTTCCAGGTCGCGGTGAACGGCAGCACCGCGGCCGTGAACCTCACCACCAGCAACCCGGCCTGGGACGCGCAACCGGTATTGCTCGCCAATGGCGATCTCGCCTGGCTGGCGCAGGACCGTCCGGGCTTTGAGTCCGACCGCTTTCACATCATGCTGAGGAGCGCCAAGAGCGGCGCCTCGCGCGCGCTCACCAACGGCTGGGACCGCTCTGTCGCGCACCTCGGAGCCACTCCCGACGGCAAGGCACTGCTGGCGAGCGTCGATGAGAGCGGGCAGCGCCTTCTGTACCGCATCGATCCGAAGACCGGCGAGCCGACCCGGCTCACCTCGGTCGGCACGGTGGAGGCCTACAGCGCCAGCGCCAGGCAGGTGGTGTTCACACGCGCCGACCTCGGCTCACCCGCCGACCTGTACACGGTGCCGGTGCGCGGCGGAGAGCCGCAGCGCCTCACCGACGTGAACCACGACCTGCTCGCCGCGCGGCACATGAGCGAGTACGAGCAGTTCAGCTTCAAGGGCTGGAACGATGAGACCGTGTACGGCTACGTGATGAAGCCCTACGGGTTCGACACCGGCAAGCGCTTTCCGGTGGCGTTCGTGGTACACGGCGGTCCGCAGGTGAGCATGCAGAACCTGTGGACCTATCGCTGGAACGCCCAGACCTTCGCCGGCGGCGGCTACGCGGTGGTGATGATCGACTTCCACGGCTCGCCGGGCTACGGCCAGGCGTTTACCGACGCGATCAGCCACGACTGGGGCGGCAAGCCCCTCATCGACCTGCAGAAGGGGCTCGCCGCCGCGCTGGCGAAGTACCCGTGGCTGGATGGCGAGCGCGCCTGCGCGCTCGGCGCCTCCTACGGCGGCTTCATGATGAACTGGATCGAAGGCAACTGGCCGGACCGCTTCCGCTGCATCGTCAATCATGACGGCCTGTTCGACCAGCGCGCGATGTATTACTCCACCGAGGAGCTGTGGTTCCCCGAGTGGGAATTCGGCGGACCCTACTATCAGAACCCGCGCGGCTACGAGGAATCCAATCCGGCAGCCTTCGTCGCAAAATGGCACACGCCGATGCTCGTGATCCACGGCGAACTGGACTACCGCATTCCCTATCCGGAAGGCATCGGCGCATTCACCGCTCTTCAGCGCCGCGGCATCGCAAGCAGGCTGCTGGTCTTCCCGGACGAGAATCACTGGGTGCTGAAGCCGGCCAACAGCATGCTCTGGTACCACAGCGTGCTCGGCTGGCTCGATCAGTACCTGAAGAACTGAGCGCGGGGCGGACGATTCAGCGCACCTTGCCGAAGCGGTAGGCGCCGAGAGTCAGGGAGTCTTCGGTGAGCTGCGCGCCGGACTGCGCCGCGATGGCCGCGCCTGCCGCGTGGCAGCGCGTGGCATCGAGCGTGGCGGTGAAGCGCTTGTCGGCGCGGGTCCACACCAGCTCGCACCCCGCAGTACTTTGCACATCATCGGCCAGGATGCCGTTGAACAGCTCCTTGTTCGCCTGACCGTCGCGCCAGCGCAGCGGCTCGACGAAGGTGTAGACGGTCTCGAGAATGCCGCGCTTGTCATCGACCTTGAAGCTGAACATGCGCTCGCTCATGACGCGGCGCGGATCATCCGCGTCCATCTCCTGGGCGTAGAGCACGTGGTGCCCGAGCCGCGGCGCATAGACCGGCACGATGACGAACGAGATGCGCGCGTGCGGTGCCGGAGTTGCCGATTTCGCGTCGGCCGCCGCTTCCGCGCTGTTGTCATAGGTGCCCGGCAGCCAGCTGAGCAGCTTCGCGAGCTCGGCGTTGCGCTGCTTCTCTTGGTTGGTGCAGCCGCCGAGCAGGCTCAGCCCGGTGAGCGCTGCGACGATGAACCAGCGCTGCAGGCGCGGGCGCTCAGCCATAGGAGGCTCGCCACTGGGCGCGATACTTCAGGCCGAGGTCCATCAGGCGCTCGAGCAGCTCCCCGTAAGCGGTGCCGGCGGCACGCGCGGATTCCGCGAAGTCCTCGGCGGCCTCGAGATTGGGGTTGGCATTGGCTTCCAGCACGTACACCTGGCCTTGTGGGCTGACCCTGAAATCCATGCGAGCATAACCGGACATGCCGAGTGCACGGTAGATACGTCGCGAAAGCCGGTCGAGAGCGGTGAGTACCGCCGGCGGCAGGTCGGCGGCGGCATGCGTGGTGATGCCGTACTTCGCCTGGTAGCGCTTGTCCCACTTCACCTTGCGCGTGGCAATCGCCGCCAGCGAATCGGGCATGGAGCCGAACACCATCTCCCACACCGGCAGGCGCGTGAGGCGCTCGTTGCCCATGATGCTGACGTACAGCTCGCGCCCCTCGATGTACTCCTCCACCAGGGCGTCGGACTTGACCTGCTCGTGCACGAACCCGATGCGCTCCTTCAGACGCGCCGCATCCTCCACCACCGAGGCCTGGGCGATGCCGAGGGAGGCATCCTCGACGGTCGACTTCACGAACAGGGGAAAGCGCAGCTTCTTCGGCACGTGGAAGCGCGCGCCGCGCCGAAATACCGCGAACTGCGGAGTGGCGATGCGGTGGAAGGCCAGCAGCTGCTTGGAGAGAGACTTGTCGCGCGACAGCAGCAGGCCACGCGGATTGCAGCCGGTATAGGGCTGGCGCATGAGCTCGAGGAACGCCACGACGTGCTGATCGTAGGTGACGATGCCGTCAAACTCCTCCAGCAGGTTGAAGACGATGTCCGGCTCCCAGTCGGCGATCGCGCTGCGCAGCTCCGTCAGGCTGTCGAGCACGCCCACGCAGCGCACCTCGTGGCCGAGCTTGCGCAGCGTCGTAGTGACATCGTACTCGGTGCGCCACTCCTCGATTTCCTTTTCGCTGTGGCCTGCCAGACTCTCAGGTGGCACCAGGCTCGCGTGCACCACGACGAGCGTGCGCAGTCGCCTCATAAGGGCAAGTGAGGTGTCTCGCCCTCGGAGTACAGTCCGGTCAGCCGTTCAAGCATCCAGCGCGAGTAACGCCGCACGTCGCGGCGATTGCCGTGCACGTAGAGCTGCAGCCGTTCGCTGCGCTCGATGAGCATGCGAAGGATCTGCTGCACGCTGTAGGCCTCGACGCGCAGGGCGCGCGCCACGGTAGTGGTGAGGCGCCGCGCGTCGGTGCGCAGCAGGGTGGCCGCGCGCACCACGCCCCTGCGGCGGCGCTCCGGGGTGAAGGCGCGCTGCAGCAGCTCATCGGCAAGCCCGCGCCGGATCAGTCGGTGATGGGCGAGCTTCCTGCGATAGTGCTGTGCCAGCGTACGGGTGTTCTTGTCGAGCGGCTCGATGCGGGTGCGATTGCGCACCGGCGGGCGCCGCTCGCGCACGCTCGCCATCAGCTCATCGACCGCCTTCAGCTTGCGAAAGGCCGGCCAGTCCGCATAGCTCTTGCGCCAGCCGGACTTCGGCGTCAGCCACACCGCGAAGGTCTCGGCAAAGTCCTCGGTCGGATGGGCCTGGGCGTACCACTCGCCCAGGTGATGCACGTAGCGGCGGCTGCCGGCGCGCGCGCGGTAACGGGCCGGGTACGGCAGCGAGGCCGGGCCGAACACTTCACGCCAGCGTTTGCGCCTGCGCAGCCGGTAGGCATTGTCAAGCGCGTGCCCCGCCTCGTGACGCAGGATCCGCAGCAGCAGCCGCGAGTTACCGCCTTCAACGTCGCGCATGATGCGCCGCTCGAGTCTCTCCAGGCGCGGGTGCGCCAGATAGAACGGCACGGCGATACCGGGCACGCCGTCGGGCGAGAACCACTCCTCCGACAGCCACACATGCGGCCGCAGGGAAAGTCCGCGCCGCTGCAGCTCGCCGTACAGGCGCCGCACCTGCCGTGCGAGCGGGGAGCGTTCGATCGAGAGCTTCAGGTCGCAAAATCGCATCCGCAGCAGTTCCTCGTCGCTCAGGCGAACCCAAGGACGGGCTTTGCGGCGTGTCGCGGCGGGCGCTCGCTTGCGTATCGAGGACATAGAGAGAAAGCGAGCTTATCCGAAGGACTCGCACGCTGTCTCGCACCGCCGCGCCCTCAGGCCCCCAGTCCGAGCATCGCGTGCACGAGCAGCCTGTCGGCAATGCCTTCTATCAATTGCTTTTTCATCAGGCTGTTGCGCCAGGAAGCCGGGACGGCGCTTGCGGTGTAATGCGCCCCGGCCAGGGCTCCGACGATGGCGCCGAGCACATCGCTGTTGCCACCGAGATTGGCAGCCGCCAGCACCGCTTCGCGGAACGTCTGAGTGCGGTCAAGGACATCGAGGGCGGTGGCCAGGGCTGCGGCGGCCGATTCCGCCGGGACCGCCGCCGCGGACCCCCGCGCGCGCGGCGCGCCGGGCGGCTTCGCGCGCTCGAGGACGGTGGCCTTTGGGCTTCCGGACAATGCCGCGTGCAGCCCCTGGGCGAGCGAGCGGCACGCCGCCAGCGCCAGCGGCGCCTGGCAGGTCGTGCGCGCCGCATCGGCCGAGCGCTCGGCAGCCTCCTCCGCCCTGGCGAAGAAGTACATGACGACCGGCACCACGCGCGACAAGACATCCGCGTCCTGTGCGGCCGGATCATGCGATCCGGAAAATGGCTGCCGACGCCATTGCGCGAGCGCCAGCGCACGGGCGGTGGCGGCTGTGATACCGACGCATTGGCCGGTCGCCGACAGGTGTCCCTGCTGCTGCCAGCGCTGGTAACGGCGCATCTGATCACGGGCGTCGAACTGCTCGCACTCGATCAGGCTCTCGGCAAGACACAGCGCCAGGGCGGTGTCGTCGCTCCAGCCGCCGCGCGGCAGGTCAAACGGGCCGCCACCCAGCATGTCTCCGACGGCAGTGAAGCTGCCGGGCCGGCGGTATTGAGTCGCGGCCGCGACCGCATCGCCTGCGGCGAGCCCGAGCAGCGCCCCCTGAAAGCGCTCGCGCAGCCCGCGCGCCGCATCCAGGGTGTCCGGATCGAACAGCGGGTCACGTTCGGCCAGCGAGGGCGTCCAGCGCCTGACATAGTCGGCCTGCTCGGGGGTCTCGGGGATGGTGGGCCATTCGGCCGAGCGTCCGCTCAAGCGCCACAGTCGGTTGAGTTCAGCCAGCGCGCCGTCTCCGCTGAAGCCCTGCTCGGCGAGCAGGCATCCGGCGACGGTATTGGTGCGGCCGATTCCGGCGCGGCAGTGAAGATAGATGACGCGTTCGGACCTGAGCGCCTCGCGCAGCTGCGCGAGGATGGCGGCCATGTCAGCCGGCTGCGCCGGCAGTCCATGATCCGGGATGGGCTTGCGCAGGTAATCGATGCCCGCCGGCAGCAGCGCATCGTACGGCGCGCGTTCGCGCGGCTGGGTCAGGTCGAGGAAGCTCGTGACGCCGGCCTCGATCAGGCGCGACACCCGTGCGCGGGTGAGTTCGGGGCTCTCGCCGCCCGGATACTCACCGGCCAGGAGCCTTCCTGGCAGCACCCAGTAGCAACTGGGCAGTGCAAGGGCTTCGGGCGCCAGTGCGGGCTGCGCGTCCAGGGGCCTCGCTCCTGCGCTCACGCGGACGCGCTGAGCGCGTCCAGGCTGACATCGAGCGCTTCCTCGTCGCGCTCGCTCATCGGCCCCACACGCTTGAGCTCAAGGCCCGCAAAGTCAAAGTGGCGCGGATCGGCCAGGTGCTCGGGCTGCAGGTTACGCAGCGCGGAAAAAATCGACTCGGTGCGCCCCGGGAACTCGCGCTCCCACTCGCTGAGCATCCGCTTGACGGCGACGCGCTGCAGGTTCTGCTGTGAACCGCACAGATTGCAGGGGATGAGCGGGAAGGCACGGCCGCGCGCGTAGCGTTCGATGTCGCGCTCGGCGACATAGGCGAGCGGGCGGATCACGATGTGACGGCCGTCGTCGGAGAGCAGCTTGGGCGCCATCGCCTTCAGGCGGCCGCCGAAGAACAGGTTGAGTAACAGCGTCTGCACGATGTCATCGCGGTGGTGACCGAGGGCGATCTTGGTGACGCCATGCTCGGCGGCAAAGCGATACAGGGCGCCGCGGCGCAATCGCGAGCACAGACCGCACATGGTGCGGCCCTGTGGAATGACCCGCGTCACGACGCTGTAGGTGTCCTGCTCAATGACGTGGAAGGGCACCCCCTGCGCGGCAAGCCAGGCCGGCAGCACGTCGGCCGGAAAGCCCGGCTGCTTCTGGTCGAGATTGACGGCGAGCAGCTCGAAGCTCACCGGCGCGCTGCGCCGGAGCGAGAGCAGTATGTCGAGCAGCGTATACGAGTCCTTGCCGCCTGACAGGCATACCATGATCTTGTCGCCGGCGCCGATCATGCGGTAATCGGCGATGCACTTGCCGACCGAGCTGCGCAGCTGCGCGGCCAGGCGCGTAAGGGTGCGGGACGGTTTGATCAAGGGATCTTCAGGCGGCGGCGCTGCTGCTCGCGGTGCTTTCCAGATACTTTGCCTCGACGTAGCGCACATAGGAAGTGGCCGAGAGGGGTTTGCCGGTGGCGCTCTTGAGCAGTTCCTGCACCGGCACCTTGGCGCCGAGTGCGTGCACGTGGGTGCGCAGCCAGCCGATCAGGCCGCCGAATTCCCCGTGGGCCAGCTGCTCATCGAGCCCCGGCAGTTCGGCCCGCAGGCTCTCGTAGAACTGTGCCGCAATCACCGCCCCCAAGGCATAGGAGGGGAAATAACCGAACGATCCGATCGCCCAGTGAATGTCCTGCAGGCATCCCTCGACATCGTCTGTCGGGCGGATCCCCAAGCGCTGCTCCATGCCGGCGTTCCACGCCTCGGGCAAGTCGCGTACCGCGAGCTCACCGGACAGCAGCTGCTTTTCCAGCTCGTAGCGCAGCATGATGTGCAACGGATAGGTGAGCTCATCCGCGTCCACGCGGATCACCCCGCGCTGCACGCGGGTCAGATGGCCGTAGACGTTCTCCACGTCCCACTCCGCTCCACTGGCTCCGAAGTGCTTGGCGAGCAGCGGTTGCAGGTAGCGCACGAACGGGCGGCTGCGGCACACCATCATCTCGAGCAGCAGTGACTGGCTCTCCCCGAGTGCCATCCCTCGGTCCTGGCCGACCGGCTGGTCGCGCCATTCCTGCGGCAGACCGAGGTCGTACATCGCATGCCCGGTCTCGTGCAGCGCTCCGAGCAGCCCCGAGAACACATCATCGGGATCAAAGCGCGTGGTGACCCTGACGTCCCCCGGTCCGCCTTCGGTGAAGGGATGCTCGCTCTCATCGAGGCGGCCGCGGTCGAAGGGGAAGCCGACCGCCTTCATCACATCGACGACCAGGGCGCGCTGCTTGCCGGCCGGGAATTTGCCCGTCAGCGGCAGCAGCAGGTGGCCTTCCTGCACGACGATCGCCTCGCGGATCAGCGCCGGCAGCCGTCGGGAGAGGGCTTTGAACATCGCGTCGATGTCGGCCGTGGTGAGGCCCGGGCTGAACTCGTCCACCAGGGCATCGTAGGGGGCAAGGTTAAGCGCCTGGCCGAGAAGCGTCGCCTTGTCACGCACCAGGTGGACCACTTCCTCAAGATACGGCGCGAACACCTCGAACTTTCCCTGGGCGCGGGCCTCCAGCCATTTCGATTCGGCGCGCGAGGCCGCCCGGGTGAGGCGGGAGACGAGCGTCGCCGGTGTCGCGATCGCATGATCGCGCTGGCGCCGCATCTCGTGGACATTGGCGATCTGCCAGTCCTCCAGCCCCTGGGTGTTCGCCTGGGCCCGGTCGAGCAGACGCGTGATGCGTGGCGCGGTGAGCAACGCATGGTGCTCGGTCTCGAGAGCGGCGAGCTGCTCGCCGCGAACATCCGCGCTCCCCCGCGGCATCATCACGGCGGCGTCCCACCTCAACAGCGCGAGCGCGCCGCGGAAGGCATGCAGGCGCTTGAACTCCTGTTCGAGCTGCTTGTACGGGGAGGCGGACATGAAACTTCTCGCCGACGGGGAACGAGCGATAGTTTACCAGCTTCGCGGCTCAGCCGCCCCGGGATTCTCTATTTTAATTTAAATAAATCAATAAGTTATCACATATGACAGCAAATTGACGGTCGCGGGCGCTTGACGGCGCAGGGCCGATGGGTGTGGGGGATTATGTCCCGCGCCGGGCGAGGGAGCCGCCAGCTGCGCCGCGCGCAAGGCTGCCCCCGGGAGCCGTCCGGAGCGAGTTCCAGGCGAGCATGGCGCACTTGCGGTCAACGCCCCAGTGATAGCCCCCGAGGCCCCCGTCCGCGCGCAGGACGTTGTGGCAGGGGATGAGCCACGCCACCGGATTCGCGCCGACGGCGTTGCCCACCGCGCGCGCCGCTCGCGGCGCCCCCAGCGCGCGCGCGATCGCAGCGTAGGTCGTGGGGCCATGCGAGCCGGCCCTGAGCAGGGCCTGCCAGACCTTGAGCTGGAAGTTGGTGCCCTTCACCGCAAGATTGAGCGGCCCCGGTGCGGGCGAGTCCCAGATGCGCCGCGCCAGCGCCTGCGCCGCCTCATCGTCACGCACCTGCTGCGCCCGCGGCCAGCTGCACTGAAGCGCCGCCAGCTCGCGGCCCTCCGTGCCCGGGTCGACAAAGGCCAGATGGGACAGGCCCCGGGGAGTACTCGCCAGCAGTGCCTGCCCGAAGGGAGTGTCACTGAATCCGTACACGAGATGCACCCCGCTGCCGCGGGCTTTGAGCTCCCCCGGGGTGACGCCATCGAGCGTGACCAGCAGGTCGTGCAGCCGCCCCGGACCTGACAGGCCGACGGCAAAGGCGGCCTGCAGCACGGAAGGGCTCTCGTTGAGCACGCCGCGCGCGGCGCGGGCGGTGATGAAGGCCAGGTACTGGCGCGGGGTGACACCGGCCCAGCGGCGGAACAGGCGGTTGAAATGAAATTCCGACAGGCGCGCCGCGGCGGCGATGGTCGCCAGGCGCGGCTGCTCGCGGAAATTCTCAGCGATGAAGCGGATCGCGCGCGCCACGCGCGCAAAATCGCGGCTGTCCAGAAAGGCGTCCGAGTGTGTCATGCGGCAAGATGATAATCGCGCGCCCGTGAGGTGCGACCCGATTCTTGCGCCCCTTCGGTTACACTGCTGAGCCCAGGACCTGCCGGTGACTTAAGGCCACAGATGCGGATACGGCCAGCGGGCAACGGCCACGCCCACGCCGATCGAAACAATCAGCAGCAAGGTGAGCGTGAGGCCGATCAGCAGACGGCGCATCGCCACATCATAGCCTGACAACCCTCAATAACCGCCCTCACCGTGCCCGACCAACACGCCATCTGCCTGCTCGCCTCAGAAGTGGAGCCGCTCTCCAAGACCGGCGGCCTGGGCGATGTGGCGGCGGCGCTGAGCAAATACCTGCACGCGGCCGGCCACGACGTGCGCCTGTTCACGCCGTGCTATGCCTCCATCGACCGCGCGGCCTTCCCCATGCGCCCCGTCGCCGGCCTGAGCCAGATTCCGCTCGCGCTCGGCGCGCACAGCTACGTCTTCTCCGTGCTGCGCACGAGCCTCGAGGGCGGTGCGCCGGTGTACCTGATCGACATTCCTGAGCTGTACGCGCGCGCCACGCTCTACACCTCCGATCCGGACGAACACCTGCGCTTCCTCGCCTTCACCCGCGCCGCCCTCATTGCCTGTCACCGCCTCGGCTGGGCTCCACAGATTGTTCACTGCAACGACTGGCATACCGCCTTCGCGCCCCTGTTCCTGCGCATCGCCTGGCGAAAAGAGCCGCTGTTCGCAGCGACCCGCACGCTGCTGACGATTCACAACATCGGCTACCAGGGCATCTTTGCCGCCAGCCAGATTGCCGATCTTGGCCTGTCCGCCTCGCGCCCTCTGCTGCATCAGGAGGATCTCGCCGCCGGGCGCATCAACGCGCTGCGCCACGGGATCCTGTATGCGGATGCCATCACCACCGTCAGCCCGACCCATGCGCGCGAGATCTGTTCGGAGCAGTACGGCATGGGACTGCAGGACAGCCTGCAGGCCCGCGCCGCCGGCGGGGCGGTCTCGGGCATTCTGAACGGCGTCGACTACGATGAATGGGACCCGCGCATCGACCGCTACCTGCCCGCGCACTACGACGCCAAGCAGCTCGCCGTGAAGGCGCAGCTCAAACTCGAATTCCTCGCGCGGCGCAAGCTTGCGACGGCCCCCGGCGTGCCGCTCGCGGGCATGGTCAGCCGGCTCGCCGCGCAGAAGGGCATTGAACTGATGTTCGGGGCGTTACCGAGCGTGCTCGATGCGCGCCCGCTTGCGCTCGCCGTGCTCGGTAACGGTGAACCGCAGTACGAGGAGTTCTTCAGCTCCCTGCAGCAGCTCTACCCGGGCCGCGTGTCGTTTCATTGCGGTTACGACGATGAGCTCGCGCACTGGATCGAGGCGGCGAGCGACCTGTTCCTCATGCCCTCGCGTTACGAACCCTGCGGCCTGAACCAGATGTACAGCCTGCGTTACGGGACCGTGCCCATCGTGCGCCGCACCGGCGGACTGGCCGATTCGGTCGAGCACTATGATCCTTCGAGCGGCAGCGGCAGCGGGGTCGTCTTCAACGATTTCGACAGCCACGCGCTGCGCTGGGCGCTCAACACCGCGCTCGACTGGTATGGCCAGCCCGAGCTCTGGTCGCGCCTGGTGAGAAACGGAATGAGCCGCGATTTTTCCTGGCGACGCCAGGCGGCACAATACGTGCAGCTCTACGAGAAGCTCATGGCTGCAGGTTGAACGTGCCGCTCTGATCGAACGGGATCGAACGCACCAGGCCTTCCGACAGCGACACCTTGCCGAAAATCCGGTAGGCCACGCCTTGCCCGAGCGTATCGGGTCCGCGCGCCAGCAGCTTCAGCAGCGTGCCGGCGATATTGGTCGTGAGGTTGGTGTCGAACTCGACCTGACCCTTGGCGGGCACCTCGAAGCTCGCCGCCGACTCACCGCTGGCGAACTGCTGTCCCTCGACCTCAATGGTGTAGGTCAGCTCCTGGACGGCCAGTGCACGATCGTTCGGGTTGTCGACGTGCAGGCGCACCTTGAGGCGCTGCGACCACAGATCGTTGTTGAGGATCTGCACCCCGACGACCGACAGCTGCGGCGGCGTGAGGTGCGCGTTGAGCGCACACGCGGCCAGCAGTGTCGCGGCGCACAGCGCCGGCAAATCACGGATCAAGCATCGTCCCATCACGCAGGTAATGGTAGCAAAGCCACCCGCCGCGGCTTCAGGTGCGGCCGAAGGTCGCGTTCAGATGCAGGCACGAGCGGGCCAGCTGCGCCGTCAGCGCGCCCGGTGGCAACTGCCAGGCCCAGTTGCCGCTGGCCGTGCCGGGAGTGTTGAAGCGGGCCTCCGAGCCCAGTTCGAGCAGGTCCTGCGCCGGCAGTACCGCCAGCTGTGCCACCGAGCCAAGAGCTGCGCGTATCAGCGCCTCTGGCATCGCACCGGGCCGCAGGCGCAGGTAGAAGTCCACGCGTTGCCGGGTGTCGCGGTCGAGGCTCTGATACCAGCCGAGCGTCGTATCGTTGTCGTGGGTGCCGGTGTAGGCCACGCAGTCGCGCTCGTGCCGATACGGCACGTGGACGTTGCCCGGTTCGCCATCAAAGCCGAACTGCAGCACGCGCATCCCCGGCAGCGCGAAGCCGTTCTTCAGCGCCAGCACGTCGGCCGTGATGACCCCGAGGTCCTCCGCCACCAGCGGCAGGTCGCCGAACTCCTGGCGCAAGCGCAGCAGCAGCTGCTCACCGGGACTGCTGAGCCACGCACCGCCGCGCGCGTCCGGGGCGTCCGCCGGCACCGCCCAGTAGGCCGCCAGAGCGCGGAAGTGATCGAGCCGCAACAGATCGAGGCGCTCAAGCTGGGCGCGCACGCGGGTGCGCCACCAGGCGAAGTCGGTGCGCGCCTGAGCCTGCCAGTCGTAGACCGGATTGCCCCACAGCTGCCCGAGCTCCGAGAAGTAGTCCGGCGGCACGCCGCCGACGCAAGCCGGCTCGCCGTTGGGCTTGAGCTGGAACAGCTCGCGGTGAGCCCAGGTCTCTGCCGATGAGGGACCGACGTAGAACGGCAGATCGCCGAACAGGCGCACGCCGCGTGCGGCGGCATGCGCGCGCAGCGCATTCCACTGCAGGTAGAAGGCGTACTGTTCGCGCTCGATGCGGCTGACCTCGGCCGACAGCTCGTGGCGTGCCTGCGCGAGCGCGCCCGGATCACGATCGCGTAACGGCGGCGGCCAGTTCCAGAAAGGCGCACCCCCGTGCACGCGCGTCAGTGCCTCGAACAGCACGTAGTCGGCAAGCCAGGAAGCGGAGGCGGCGAGGAATTCCGCGCCGAGCGGCAGACTCGGGTCGGGCAGCTCGCTCGTATCGATGAAGGCGGGGTTGCCGGCGCAGTCCGAGCGCACCCAGTAAGGCGAGCCGTCCTCCCCGACCGGGCCGGCCGGCAGGATCTGCCAGACGGAGAAACCGGCACTCGCCAGCCAGTCGATGAAGGCGCGCCCGCCGCGCCCGAGCGCCGTCTCGAGCGCCGACATCGGCAGCAGCACGCCCGCGCGGCGCCGGTCGAATACGGGCAGGCGAACGCTGGCCATGGCTTAGGCGGTGGCGCGCCGCATGACTCCGCCGTGCTCAGGCGTGCCGTGACCCGTGGCGATCGGCTGCAGGAGCTCCGCGGGCGGGGCAAGATTCAAGCGCCGGTACAGGGCAACGAGCTGGCGACGGAACAGGCGGTCGAACTGCGTGACGGCGTCGGCCGGGTTGTAGTCGCCGAACCACCAGAACCAGTCGGAGCTTTCGCAAAGGGCGAGTTGCCGGCCGGCCACGGCGCGCAGCGTCGAATCCGCGCTGCCCTCCATCACGCGGTCGTAGGCCTGCTTGGCGGTACACAGCAGGTCCCAGGCGCGGTTCTTGGCCGCATCCCCGATCCAGGTCGCCAGCGTCCCGTGCACCCAGCTGCCCGCGCACACCCGTGCCAGCGGTGCCGGCTGGATGCCGCGCGCCAGGCAATCCGACAGCGTGGTGAGCTCAAGCTGCGGATGGTTGGCAAGCTGCGCATACAGCGCACGCAGAAAATAGTAGCCGTTGAACGGGTAGTGCTCCCAGGCATTCTCGCCATCAAGGGCGATCAGCACGGCGTGATTGCCGCCCGTTGAGCGCCCGCGGGCGAGCTGGCTGAGCTCGCTGACCAGATTGGTCGCAGCATCATCCCCGTGCCAGGTCGCATAGGTGAACCCGACCAGATCGGAGAGCGTGTCATCGCGGAAGAAGCAGCTCAGGCCGCCTGCGCCGAGCCGATAGGGACGGTTGTAGGCGAGCGGATCGCGTGCGGCATCGGCATCGCTGAGCGCAAGACTCGCACGCAGCACGGCGGCGCTGCTGGCCGCCCAGCGAAAGCCGCACGACCCGAGAAGCTCTAGGGTGCCCGCGCTGATCGCGCCCTCCGCGGGCCAGCAGCCGGCCGGGCGCGTGCCGAAGGCACTCGTAAAGACGCGGATCGACTCCTCGACGTGCCAGGCGGCGCGCGGCGCGCCTCCCGGGTAGCACGCGTGCGTGGGCAGCGGCATCGTCTTCATCGCATCGCGCGCCGAGCGGAAGTCGAGCAGCAGCGGGATGATCGGATGCCCGTACGGGGTGACCGACAGCTCGCACTGGCCGCTCTCGGCGAGGCGGCGGTAGCGCGGCAGCAACTGACCGAGCAGTTCCCCGATCAGCGTGAGCAGCTCGCGGCGTTGCACGGGGCTGAAATCGCGCCCGCGCTCGGTGAGGCGTGTCACCAGGGGGTGGCTGCGGCGCACCGTTTCGCCGAGCCACGCGAGGTGATACCAGACGGCCAGGTCGTGGATGAACTGGTCCGAGGCGTAGGCAATGCGCTCGCTGGTGCCGAGGGTCTCGGCGATGGTCGCCAGCTCAAGATACGGGCCGAAGCGCTCGATCATCTGGCCGCGCTGCGCCCGCAGGCAGGCGCGCAGCAGCTCGAGCCGTGCCGGCGCCCCGCTCGGAACCGGGTCCGGGCCGAGCAGCGCCAGGATGGGGTCGGGCAGTGCGCTGCCGGCCTTAAGGTGCTCGCCGATGCGGCGGTCGAGGTCCTCGATCTGCTCGATGAGGAGCGGGCTGAAGTTCACGACCGCGCGCGCCGCACGGTTGTTCTCGAGGTGCGCCGCCATGTCGGTGTAATCCTTGATGGCGTGCAGGTAGGTCCAGGGCAGCGCGTACTCCCCGCTCAGGGCGTCGCGATACTGCGGCTGGTGCATGTGCCACAGCAGGATCACCGGCAGACGCGCGGCCGGGCTCATCGATCCAGAGCGCGCGGTGTACGCAGCATGTCAGGAGTGACCAGCACCACGCCCTTCTCGGTCACGTAGAAGCGGCGCGTGTCGGCGTCGCGGTCGACGCCGATCTGCGTGCCGTCGGGCACCTCGCACCCCTCATCGAGGATGGCGCCGTTGATCCGGCAGTTGCGGCCGATTTCCACGTTGGGCAGGATGACCGAGCGCTGGATGGTGCTGCGCTCCTCGACGCGTACGTTGGAAAACAGCAGCGACTCGCGCACTACCGCGCCCGAGATGATGCAACCGCCGGACACCATCGAGTTGACGGCGGTGCCACGGCGGCCGTCCTCGTCGAGGATGAACTTGGCGGGCGGCTGCTGCACCTGGTAGGTCCAGATCGGCCAGTCCTCGTCGTAGATGTTCAGTTCGGGGCGCACGTGCACCAGCTCGAGATTGGCCTCGTAGTAGGCGTCGATCGTGCCGACGTCACGCCAGTAGCTCTGCGCGCGCGTCTTCACGTCCTGAAACGGGTAGGCAAACACCTGGCGGTTGGCGGCGATGCCATCGGGCAGCACGTTCTTGCCGAAATCGTGGCCCGAAGAGGCGTTGGCCGCGTCCTCGGCCAGCAAGGTCTCGAGCAGTTGCGTGTTGAACACGTAGATACCCATCGAGGCGAGGATCGTGTCAGGACGGGCGGGCAGCGTGTCAGGAGAGGCCGGCTTCTCGGAGAACTTGGTGACCCGGTTCCACTCGGTCGCCGTCAACACCCCGAAACTCTTCGACTCGTGCGCCGGCACTTCGACGACGCCCACGGTGATGTCGGCGCCCTTCTCGACGTGGTAGGCAATCATCGGGCCGTAATCCATCTTGTAGATGTGGTCGCCGGCGAGCACCAGCACGTGCTTGGGCCGGTGGGAGAGAATCAGCTCGATGTTCTGGTGCACCGCGTCCGCGGTGCCGCGATACCACAGCTCGCCGAGCTGCTGCTGCGCGGGGACCACTTCGATGAACTCGCCGAACTCGCCGCGCAGATAACTCCAGCCGTGCTGCACGTGCTGGATGAGCGACTGCGCTTTGTACTGCGTGAGGATGGAAATCTGGCGGATGGCCGAGTTCACGCAGTTGGACAGCACGAAGTCGATGATGCGGAACTTGCCGCCGAACGGGGTCGCGGGCTTGCAGCGATGGGCGGTGAGATCGCGCAGCCGCTCGCCGCGGCCGCCCGCCATGATGATCGCGAGAGTCCCGCCGGTCAGGCGGCTGACGTAGCGTCCGGATGAGGCGCGTGCAGGTTGGCGGGGCATGGGCCGTACTAGAACCCAAGGTCCGCCGTCAGCGCAACCTCCCGGGCGTGCGCCACATCACAGCCACTTCATGAGGCCAAGCTCATAAGGGTGCGACAGCAGCTCGTGCCACGGGTAAATGCGGATCTCGGTGCGGAACTGGCCGCACTCGGGCGGCTCGACATCCAGCGCAAAAACCATCCCCCCGTCGCCGTCCAGTTCATCGGTGGCGCGAAACGCGGCGTGCCACACCCCGGCCCGCGGCCGCTCCCCATAGGAGGACAGGGGCGGGGGCGAGGCATCGGCATGCGGCAGCAGCCGCCGGGCGACAAACTCCAGCCGCACATCCGCGGGCGCCATTCCGTTCAGGGCGGCGGCGACACGCACGCGCAAGCGCTCGCCACGCGGCAGATCGCGCCCCGAGTCGCTGAGCAGCTTAAGACTCACCTTGGACCATGCCAGCCGCACGCGCTGCTTCCAGTCAGCGAGCGTTCGCGCTCCGGCAAAGCTGTCTTGCGCCAGGCGCCGATACTGCGTCGCGGCTGGCAGGTACAGCTCCTGTGTGTAATCGAACAGCACGCGGCGCATGTTGAAGCGCGGAATCACGGTCATCATGGCGCGCTTGCTGCGCCTCACCCAGCCGGCCGGACAGCCCGCCGGGTCGCCGCCGTAATACAGGGGCAGCACCTCATCCTCGAGCGTGCCGAGGATCAGCTCGGCCTCGAGCGCGTCGCGTCGCTCCGGATCAGCCACGCTCGCCGGCGGGATGCCCCAGCCGTTGTCCTGTGACCATCCTTCCGCCCACCAGCCATCCAGAATGCTCAGGTTCAGCCGCCCGTTGATGGCGGCCTTGATCCCCGAGGTACCGCTCGCCTCGAGCGGTGCGATCGGATTGTTGAGCCAGACATCGACACCTGAAACGAGGCTGCGTGCCAGCTGCAGGTCATAGTCCTCGAGGAACACGATGCGCCCGGCGAACTCCTGGCTCATCATGAGCTGGCGCAGCTCACGCAGCACGTGCTTGCCCGGCTCATCGGCCGGGTGTGCCTTGCCGGCGAACAGCAGCACCACCGGCCGCACCGGGTCGTTGACCAGGCGGGCGAGGCGGGCCCGATCGCGCAGCAGCAGGGTGGCGCGCTTGTAGGTGGCGAAGCGGCGCGCAAACCCAAGGGTGAGCACCCCGGGCCGCTGCGGATCCAGAAAGCGCGTCACCTGGCGCAGCTGCGCCGGGCTGCCACCCTTGCGCTCGTACTCGCGCTGCAGGCGCTCGCGCACGTTCGCGAGCATGCGCGCCTTCACGTCCTGGGAGGTGGCCCAGTAACGCTCGTCCGGCACCCCTTCCAGCGCCTGCCAGAACTCGGTATCGCGCAGCCGCTCGCGCCATTCGCGGCCAAGCTCGCGATCGAAGAATTCCATCCAGCGCTGGTGCATGAAGGTCGGTACGTGCACGCCGTTGGTCACGAAGCCCACCGGGTTGTCCTCCGGTCGCACCTCCGGCCACTGATCGGCGCACAGCCGCGCGGACACTGCCCCGTGGATACGGCTGACGCCGTTGATGTGGCGGGTGCCATTGAGGGCAAGGCGTGTCATGTTGTAAAGACCCGGCGCCTGCGGTGAGCGCGCGAGCTCAAGGAAGCGCTCGACCGGGATGCCGAGTTCCTTGATGAAGCCCTCGAAGTGCTGAACGATCAGATCGAGCCCGAAGGCGTCATGGCCGGCGGCCACCGGCG
Organism: Steroidobacteraceae bacterium; assembly: GCA_036513855.1. Lineage (GTDB taxonomy): Bacteria > Pseudomonadota > Gammaproteobacteria > Steroidobacterales > Steroidobacteraceae > 13-2-20CM-66-19. Next base: position 34,872 of record DATBYD010000104.1, read on the forward strand.
TGTGCGTCGTGAACACGCAGTCCGCCGCCACCGCTTCCAGCGCCGCGCTGAAGGGCAGCCCGACGCCGAGATGCTCGCGCAGCAGCTCGAGGATCAGAAATGCCGCGTGTCCTTCGTTCAGGTGCCAGACGGCCGGCTGGATGCCGAGTGCGCGCAGCGCACGCAGACCGCCGATGCCCAGGATCATCTCCTGGCGTACGCGGGTCGACTCGTCCCCGCCGTAGAGCCGGTGCGTGATGTCCCGATCCGAGGGCGCGTTGTGCTCGCTGTTGGTATCGAGCAGGTACACCGGCACCCGGCCGACCTGGGCCTTCCACAGCCGCGCCACCACGTCGCGCCCGGCAATGCGTACGCTGACCGTCAGCCGCTCGCCGGTGGCCGTGCGCACCGCCTCCACCGGCAGGTCGCGCGGATCGCGCTCACGGTACTCGGCGTGCTGCGCGCCGTCATTGTCGACGGTTTGCGTGAAATAGCCCTGCTCATACAGCAGGCCCACCGCGACGAAGTTGGCGTGCTCATCGCTCGCGGCCTTGCAGTAATCGCCCGCGAGCACCCCAAGTCCGCCCGAGTAAATCGGGAAACTTTCATGGAACCCGTACTCGGCACAAAAGTAGGCCACCAGCGGTCCGGCGTCGCTGCGGGCGTCCACCCGCAGATAGCTGTCGAGCGTCTGCAGTGCGAGGTGATAGCGCGCCAGGTACTGCTCGTCGCGCGCGCTGCGCTCGAGGGCCTCCTGGTTGACACAGCGAAGCATCAGCCTTGGGTTGCCGTTGGTCTGCTTCCACAGCTCAGGATCGAGGTCCTCGAACAGGGCGCGGGTCGGGCGGTGCCAGCTGAAGAAGAGGTTGCCGGCCAGCTCAGCCAGCCGGGCGAGGCGCTCCGGCACGACCGGTGTGACTTCGAGCAGCGAGTTTCTCATCCGCAGCTTTCACTTAAGACGGGCGAAGACGAAGTCTAGCAGCCCTGTCGCGGCCATCCGGGCCCTCGCTCTCGGGCACGCAGGGTCACGAGGGCCGCCCGAGGTCTACAGGTCTGTAAATCATGCTTTCTAGTTATCAATACTAGTTGACAGCTAATACTGTGTACTTAATAGTACTGACTTATGGACGATAGTCAGGCACGCAAATTCCAGAAGGACCTCAACGGGGGTCTGACGGCATTGGTGCTGCTGGGGGTCCTCGAGCGCAGCACCGAGGACCTGTACGGATACGAAATCGCCAAGCGCCTGCAGAAGGCGAACGAGGGCGAGGCGCTCTTCAAGGAAGGCACCGTCTATCCGGTGCTGCGCACGCTTGCGGCAGCGGGGCTGCTGACGAGCCGCGTGGTGCCCTCCTACGCCGGGCCGCCCCGGCGTTACTACCGCATCACAGACGATGGCCGGGCGATGCTGCGCCAGTGGAGCGACATCTGGCGCCAGACCCGAGGCTTTGTCGATCGCTTCATCGAAGGAACTGACTCATGAGTGCCAATGCTCCCCGCTCGATCGATGACTATCTGAAACAGCTGCGCGCGGCTCTGGCCGGGCAGGACCCCGCCCTCGTACAGGATGCGCTGTACGACGCCGAGGAATACCTGCGCGCCGAAGTCGCCGCCCACCCGGGCAAGTCCGAAGCCGACGTGCTCGAGCTCATCGCCACTACCTACGGCGCCCCCGAGGAGGTCGCCGCGGCGTATCGCGACACCGAAGCGAAGGTGAAGGCGGCCCTGAAGACTCCGGCCCCGGCCAGCGCTGCGCATCCTTCCGGGCTGCGACGCTTCTTCGGCGTGTTTCTGGACGTGCGCGCGTATACCTCGCTCTTTTATATGCTGCTGACGCTTGCGACCGGCATCGTCTATTTCACTTTCGTCGTGGTCGGACTGTCGCTGTCGGCCGGCTTTGCGATCCTCATCATCGGCATACCGTTCTTTCTGATATTCATCGGCATTGCGCGCGTCATCTCGCTCGGGGAGGGAAAGATGCTCGAAGCGCTGACCGGCGAGCGCATGCCGCGGCGCCCGGTTCATCCCGGTCCGCCGGCCGGCTGGCTGACCCGCATCGGGGAAATGCTCAAGGACGCGCGCACCTGGACGACGCTGCTGTACCTGCTCGTCATGCTGCCGCTCGGCATCATCTACTTCGTCATCGCGGTCACGGGCCTTTCGGTCGGGCTGCGCCTGGCGCTCTCCCCGATCGTGGTGCTGGGGCGCGATCTGAACTTCCTGCCGCTTGACATCCCGCTCGACATGATTCAGTTCGACGGCCATCACTATGGCTCGCCGCACTCGCTGGTCGGTTCGCTGTTCCCGATGGTGGCGGGAGTCGTCATCCTGGCGCTGCTCATGCACGCCGCGCGCGCCATCGCCCGGGGACATGCGCGCATGGCGAAGGCGCTGCTGGTCGAACCGGGCGCGTAAGTCTTTGCGATGCGCGCGGCGCGGTACACTGCGCCGCGCATGCTGCGAAGTTGTGTGACCGCCCTGTGCGCGTTGGGCCTGCTGGCCGGCAAGCCGCCGTCAGCCGCCGCCGCGGCCCCGCCGATCATCATGCCCTCGGCGACGAACCCGCCGATCCTCATGCCGGGGGCCGCCGCGCCCCCATCGGCCGCCATACCCGGGTCTGCGCCGCACGGCTGCCTGCCGGGCGGAAACGGCTACCTGCGCGCCCAGATCCGCGGCGCACTGAACCTCGACCTCGACTGGCACAATGCTGAGCTGGAGTGCCTGGGCGGCCCGCGCCCGAATGGCAAGGGGGTGCGGGTGAGTTTCGCAGGACCTGCGCTGGCTGACGGGCGGCGCCTGCGCATGGTTTTCGGGGTGTCGAAGGTGACCGAGGGCAGGGGCGGCCGTCACCTGCCCACCAACCTGACCGTGATCTTCGAGGGCGAGCAGCGCCTGTTCGCCACCCGCGGAGACGATCACTGCACGGTGGATCAGCTGAAGCAGGAGCGCGTCGGCGCGCTCGGCGGACCGAAGCGCTCCTGGCGAGTCGTGGCGCGCGGATTTTGCATCTCGCCCGCCAGCACCCTCAACAACGACGCGCGCATCCTCGTGACCAGCTTCGATTTTGCCGGCGACGCCGTGTACGAAGATGATGAGCCGCACCACTAGGAAATACCGCATGTCCGCAGCTACGCTTCGGGGAGGTCTTGCGCTGCTGATCGTGGCCGCGATGAGCGCCGCGCCGGCGCAGCAGCCGCGCCGGCCGCTCGATCTGGCCAGCTTTCCGCGCACCTCGCTCGAGATCACGCATCGCGACGGCCGTCATGCCGTGCACAAGTATCCCTTCGAGGTGTGGGTCGCCGACACGCCGGAGCGCGCCGAGCAGGGCCTCATGTTCGTCAGCGATCTGCCGGAGACCATGGGCATGGTGTTCCCCTCGCAGCCGCCGCAGGTGGAGACCTTCTGGATGAAGAACACCTACATCGAGCTCGATATGCTCTTCATCGATGCCGACGGGCGCGTCACCAAGATCATCGAGCGGGCCGCCCCCCTGTCGCTCAAGACCCTCAGCTCCGACACCCCGGTCGCCGCGGTGCTCGAGCTCAAGGGAGGCGAAGCTGCAAAGCTCGGCCTGCACAGCGGCGACACCGTGGTGTGGAAGCCGCCAGCGCAGTGAACCGTCGCGGCAGCGCCGCGTTACTTGGGGGGTGCCATCGGCTTGTGAGGCTTGCGTTTGGCGCGGCTGAGAATCTTCGACTGGATGGGCGCGCCATAGACCTGGCTGCCCGGGTGTGCGTGCGGCGCGAGCGAGCTGGGTTTGGTGGGTTTTGGGTCCTCGGACTGGCAGCGCTGCGCAGCCCCTTGCGGCACCGGCGCTGAGCGGGCAGCCAAGGGCGCTAACGACAGCACGCATGACAGCGCGATGAGGGCTTTCATGCCGCCAGTCTACGCAACGCAGCGGCGGATAAGAATCCGCAAAGCCATGACGAGCTTCACAACTTTGCTCACGGCAACGTGGCGGGGAAACGCGGCGGCCGCCGCGCGAGGCTCGCCTGCTCGTAGGCATAGGCATAACCGATCAGCTTGGCGTCGCTGAAGGCCGTGCCGACAAAGGACAGCCCGACCGGCATGCCGTGCACCTGCCCCATCGGCACGCTCAGGTGCGGGTAGCCGGCCACCGCCGGGGGCGTCGTGACACCCCCGCCCACGACGTGATCCCCGTTCAGAACATCGCTCGTCCAGGCAGGTCCTGCGGTCGGTGCCACGAGGGCATCCAGATGATCGCGCCCGAGTGCCGCATCGATGCCTTCAGGCCCGGCCAGCCGCCGCGCACGCTCGCGGGCCTGCAGGTACTGCGGCTCACTGAGCGCTCCGCGCGCCTGCGCCTCGATGAACAGCTCCTGCCTGAAGAACGGCATCTCGCGCTGCGCCTCACGCTCATTGAAGGCGATCAGTTGGGCGAGTGTGCGCGGGCCGCCGCCCGAGCGGGTGGCGAGGTAGCGATTGATGCCGTCCTTGAACTCGTAACTGAGCACGATCTGCTCATCGGCATCCAGCTTGTCGGCGCTTGCGATGTCGGCTGGATCCACCAACACCGCGCCGCGCGCGCGCAGCACAGCGAGTGCCTGCTCGAACAGCGCATCGACCTGCTCGTGAAAGCCCGCGAAGTGGCGCATGACGCCGATGCGCGCACCCTTGAGCGCGGCCGGGTCGAGAAACGCCGTGAAGTCGGCCGGCGGGTGTTTGCGCAGCGGCTCGGTCGCAGGATCGTCCGGATCGTAGCCCGCCAGCACGCCCAGCAGCGCGGCCGCATCCGCCACCGTGCGCGCCAGCGGGCCGGCGGTATCCTGGCTTGCGGAGATGGGAATGATCCCGGAGCGCGACACGAGTCCGACCGTGGGCTTGATGCCGACCAGTGCGTTGACGCTGGCAGGACAGGTGACCGAGCCGTCGGTTTCGCTGCCGACGGCCACCAGCGCAAGATCGGCCGCGATCGCCGCACCGGAGCCGGAACTTGAGCCGCACGGATTGCGGTCGAGGGCGTAGGGGTTTTCCGTCTGGCCGCCACGCCCGCTCCATCCGGAGGAGGAGCGCTTGGAGCGGTAGTTGGCCCACTCGCTCAGGTTGGTCTTGCCGAGGATCAGCGCGCCCGCCGCGCGCAGTCGACGCACGATGAACGCATCGCGCGCGGGCTTTGAATCGATGAGCGCGAGCGATCCGGCCGTCGTCAGCATCGCATCCGCGGTGTCGATGTTGTCCTTCAGCAGCACCGGAACTCCGAACAGCGCGCCGTGGCGTCCACGCTGAGCATCGAGCCGCGCGGCAATCGAGGCGGCATCCGGATTCACCTCCAGGAGCGCGTGCAGCGCGGGTCCCTTCGCATCGAGCGCCTCGATGCGCGCGGCGTACTCGGCCTCGATGCCACGCACGCTGGCCTGGCCGTGCGTGAGCTCCTGGTGCAGGCGGGCGATGGTCAGCTCGTCGTGGGGTCCGGGCGCATCCTGCGCGGGCGCGGCGCACAGGGCGCCGGCGATGTACAGCAGCGTCGCGGTGAACGCTGCGCTCGCGGTCTTTATTCGGCGCTCTCCTGCGGGCGCCAGGCGTTGGCGAGCTCGTTTTGCTTGCGCGCGGGCACCGGGTCGTAGTGGCTGAGCTCCATGGTATAGGCGCCCTGTCCGCCGGTGAGAGCCTTCAGCCGCGACTGGTATTCGGACACCTCGGCGAGCGGCACGAAGGCCATGAGGGTCGCGCGCTGTCCGGGCAGGGAGCTGTTGCCGTTGATGCGCGCGCGCTTGGTGGCAAGATCCCCGGTGATGTCGCCGATGGCGCTGGCGGGTGCCACGATCTCCAGTCGCATGATCGGCTCGAGCACGATCGGAGTGGCCTTGCCCAGCGCGTCAAGGAAGGCCTTGCGGCCTGCCGAGACGAACGCCACCTCCTTCGAATCCACCGGATGATACTTGCCGTCGTACACGGTGACGCGTACGTCCTGGATCGGAAAACCGGCGAGGGAGCCCTCGCTCAGCACCTGTCGCACGCCCTTCTCCACGGCCGGGATGTACTGGCCGGGAATCGCACCCCCCACCACGTCATCGACGAACTCAAAGCCGGCGCCGCGCCCGAGCGCCTCGATGCGCAGGAAAACCTCGCCGAACTGGCCGGCCCCGCCGGTCTGCTTCTTGTGACGACAGTGCCCTTCTGCGGGCCGCGTGATGGTCTCGCGATACGGGATGCTCGGCGGGTGAGTCTTCACGTGCACACCGTAACGCTCGGTCATGCGCTCAAGCAGCACCCGCAGGTGAAACTCGCCCATGCCGTACAGCACCGTCTCATTGACCGCCGCGTGGTGCTCGATGCGCACGCAGGGGTCCTCGGCGGTGAGCTTGTGCAGAGTATCAGCGAGACGCTGCTCATCGCCGCGTCGCTCCGGCTCGATGGCGATGCCGAGCATCGGCGGCGGGAAGGCGACCGGCTTCAGGTGATACTGGTCCTCCTCGTGCGAGTCGTGCAGCACTGCATCCAGGTGCAGCTCGTCCACCTTGGCGATCGCGCAGATGTCGCCGGGCACCGCGGCGCTGATCTCGGCGGTCTCCTTGCCGAGCAGGCGAAACAGGTGCGCGATCTTGATGGGCTTGCGCGCATCGCCGACGAACAGCTGGCTGCCCGGGCGCACCGTGCCCTGATGCACGCGCAGCACGCCGAGCTTGCCCACATACGGATCGATGGACACCTTGAACACGTGCGCGATCACGTGGCGGGACGGGTCCGGACTCACCGACACGCGTTCGGCATTCTCGCCGGTGCCTTTGAGAAAGGCCGGCGGATTGCCCTCAGTGGGATTGGGCATGAGCCGCTCGAATACCTGCAGCAGCTCCGGGATCCCCACCCCGCTGTCGGCAGAAGTGAAGCACACCGGTACCAGATGTCCTTCGCGCAGAGCCTGCTCGAACGGATCGTGCAGCTGCTCGGGCGAGATCTCCTCGCCCTGCTCCAGATAAAGCGCCATGAGCTTCTCGTCGAGCTCGACGACCTGATCGATGATCTGCGTATGGGCCGCCTCGACGGAGGAGAAATCCGTCGCCCGCCCATGCGCCTGGAAGAAGCAGTCGACCACGCTGTCTCCGGCGCCGGCCGGCAGGTTCAGCGGCAGGCATTCAGGGCCGAACACCTCGCGCAGCTGGCGCAGAACATCCGCACAGTGGGCATCGCGGCTGTCGATCTTGTTAACGACCACCAGCCGGCACAGCTCGCGTTCGCGCGCGAATTCCATGAGGCGCTGGGTGAGGGTGTCCACGCCGCTGGCGGCGCTGACGACCACGACGACCGCTTCGACCGCCTCGAGCACCGACAGCGCCTTGCCCAGGAAATCCGCGTAACCGGGTGTGTCGATGAGGTTGATGTGCACGTCATGGCAGTCGAAGCTGCAGATGGCGGTGTCCAGGGAGTGCTGCAGGCGCCTTTCCTGCGGGTCGAAGTCCGATACCGTGGTGCCGCGTGCGAGGCTGCCGCGGGTGCGGGTCGCGCCGGCCGTGAGCAGCAGCGTCTCGAGGAGCGAGGTCTTACCCGCGCCGGCCTGGCCGACCAGCGCGATGTTGCGGATGCCCGAAGTCGTGTACCCCATATGCAGGATGCTCCCCCGGCCGATTTCACCGGCACCGCACCAGCATCACCGGCAGGCAAAAGCCTACTCCCGAAGCCCTGCCCGGGGCCAGCCTAGAGGCGCGGCAGCCTCAGCGGTTAGACTGCCTTAGCGAAGTAAAGGGCACCGTGGCGCTGGCAACCATCACCCCATCCACCGCCGGGCGGCGGGCGGCACGCTCGCTGTTCCGTCGTGCACGCTGGCAGCAGTGGCTGGGACGGCCGCAGCAGGCTCTCGCACTGGCCCGCCAGGCCGTCGAGCATGCGGACTATTCGCGTGCCTACTCGCTCATGTCGCGTCTCACGCTGCCCGGCGAGGACTACTTCGAGGTCCTCGGGCGCATCCACCGGCACCTGAGGCCGGCGACCTATCTTGAGATCGGTGTCGCGGGCGGACAGTCGCTGGCGCGGGCGCTGCCGGAAACGCAGGTGATCGGCGTCGATCCGCAGCCGCAGCTGGCGCGGCCGCCGGGCGCGCGGCAACGCATTATCAGCGCCACCAGCGATGACTTTTTCGCGCAGCACGACGTGCGCGCCGAGTTCGGCGGGCGCGCCGTGGACATGGCGTTCATCGATGGCATGCATCGCTTCGAGTACGCGCTGCGCGACTTCATCAACGTCGAGCGCAACTGTGCCGCAGGCTCCGTCATCCTCATGCACGACTGCTATCCGCTCGATGCACGCACCGCGCAGCGCGAACGGGAAACCGGCTTCTGGAGCGGCGATATCTGGCGGCTGGTGCTGCTGCTGCGCGAACAGCGCCCCGACCTGGCGGTGCGCACCATCGCGACTCCGCCGACCGGACTTGGCATGGTGCTCAATCCCGATCCTGACTCGCGCGTGCTCGGCGAGCGCTGCGATCAGCTGACGGCCGAATACCTGGCCAAGGATTTCAGCGTACTCACCGGCCGCCAGCCGCAGGCGCTCGGTCTTGCGCCGAACGAGTGGCCGGCGATCCGCGCGCTGATCGACTCGCGCGCTAAGGCGCTAACCTAGCGCGACAGCGCGTCCTGCAGGGTCGCGCGCCAGTAGCGCAGGTGAAACATCGCCCGTTTGCGCAGGCGCACGATGAATTTCAGCCGCTCGAACATCCACATGAGCGCCGGGGCCGCGCTGCGCGGGACGGCGGGGCGATACACGTGTCCGCCGGCGAGTGTGCGGTTGCTGCGCAGCGCCGGGTACAGGCGCTGCACGCCGCGCAGCTCCATGCCCGGATCGACGCCCATCTCGGCCAGCTTGCGGTAGAAGGCACCGGGGCGGCCATCGCCGGTGCGCGTGTGATCCATGCCGACGGCATCCACCACGTAGATCGGGTGGCGCCCGTCGATGAGGCCCGCCCAGGCGATGTCGGTGCCCCAGGTGCTGCGCGTCATGCCGAAGGTCTGGATGAGCGCCTCGAGCGCCGCACTCGAGAAGCACGGTGCCATCACCTCCACGAAGCTCACGCGCCGCAGCAGGCACACCGGATTGCGCACCAGCGCGTTGAGGGTGGTCTGAGTGAACCAGTGCAGCGCGGGCTGCGACAGATAGGTCTGATAGTGCTCGCACAGGGCGAGGAAGCGCGACACCTCCCCGGGAGCAAGGTAGACATCATCATCGAGCAGCAGGATGTAGCGGTACGCCCACGGCTGCGGCCGCTCGCGCCAGAACTCGAGGAAGCCGTCGAACTTGTTGAAGCCGCCCTGGCAGTAGTACTCCGCCACCTGCTCAGGCACAGGCGCCACGTACCAGCTCACGCAGCAGTCCCAGTTACGCTCAGGGTCTTCGGCGATCAGCCGGCGGTGGTGCGACTCGCCCCCCGCGCGCACGAACACCAGGTATGGGCGGGACATGCGCTAAGTCTAGCGCAAGGGGTACCATCTGCCGGCAAGCATCTGCCAGGTTGAACCCGGCACTGAGGTTCCATGAGCGACCCTTCGAGCGATGAGGCAGAAAAACGCCGCCAGCTGAAGATTCAGCGCCAGCTGGATGAGGCGCTCGCGGCCACCTTTCCCGCGAGCGATCCGGTCGCCATCGTGACCTCGGACGAGGAGGAGGACTGGGGCACCGGCGCCGCCCCGCCCACGGCACCGGCGAAGAACACACCCGCCGGCAGAAGCTAGCGCTCTACGGGGACGTCAGCTCGAGCGCCGAGCCTGCCTGGTTGACCGTGGTCAGCACGATCGGCCGGCGCCAGACCTTGTGCAGATAGTCGAGCACCTTGCGGCTGCGCTCCAGGTCGAGTCCGCGCCCGTCGGTGCTGCTGTCGTGGGTCAGCTCGAGGGTGCCGTCGTTGCGCACGTGCGCGGCCGAGACGCTCGGCGCTCCGAAGTTGTACTTGGGCGCCAGCAGCGCCTCGTGCAGTGCGGTCAGATCGTTTTCCAGGACCTTGATCTGCCCGTCGTTGCGTGCGCTGTAGCGGAACAGGTCGAGTTCCTCGGCGAGTTCGCGCGTCAGGTGATTGCGCACGAAGCCAAAGTCATCGTCCTGCTCCATGATGCTGCGCGCGGCCGCCAGCCCGTCCTTGGCGATGATCTTCTCCCACATCGCAAAGCCGAGGTGGTAGGGGTTGATGTTCAGGGAGATCTGCTGCTCGGCCGCCACCGGGCGCACGACGTCCGAGTGGCATTTGATGGCATCGAGGTAGGCCTGCTGCGGCACGAAGTCCGCCTCGCGCAGCAGCCGCGCGTGCCAGTATGACGCCCAGCCTTCGTTCATGATCTGGGTGGCGAAGACCGGGTAGAAGTAGAAGGACTCCTCGCGCACCGCCAGGAAGATGTCGCGCTCCCAGCTCTCCATCTCGGGTGCGTAATTGGCCACGAACCACAACAGGTCACGTTCCGGGTGAGGCGGCAGCGGTGCGCGCTTCTTCGCTTCCATGCCGGTGCTGGCGACCGCCGGATCGAGCGCGGCGAAGCGCTTGCGGAACGTGTCATCGACCAGCGCTTTGGCATCCTCGAGGTACTCCGGATAACGCTCGCGCCGCACCGCCTGGTCGATATCGACGTGCTGCTCCAGGGCCAGCGCGGCATCGAGCGCGACCTCCACGCGCTGCGCCCCGTGCGCCTCGATCGCCTCGCTGATCTGGCGCGCGTGGTTGGCCGCGTGCTCGACGATGCGCTCGCTCACCTGCTCCTGGCAGCGACGGAACAGGAGGTTGTTGCGCGAAAAGTCGGCGTGCCCCAGCACGTGTGCCGTCACCAGGATGTTCTCGGCGAGACCGTTGCTCTGGGCGAGGTAGGCGTGGCCCGGGTTGCCGGGGAACACCACCTCGAACAGCCGCGAGTGTCCCATGTGGCGCTGGATCAGCTGGTAGATGTAGCGCACGCCGAATGACCAGTGCGGCATGCGCACCGGCAGACCATAGACGGCGATCTCCATCATGAAGCTGTCGGGCACCGGCTCGAAATCCACCGGGTGGAATTTCAGTCCGGAACGGGCGGCGAGCTCCTCGATGCGCCGCACGTAGCTTTGCCAGTCCTCGCTCACGGGCTGCCGCTGGGGGATGCGCCCGCCGGCGCCTCGCTTTCGATGGTGAAGAAGTGCCGCACCGCGCCCCACACGTCCTCGAAGTCATTGAGTGCGTAGCTGCCGGCCGCGCAGCCGCCGGAGATGAGCTCCGCGAACAGCTTGCCGGTTTCCGTGGCGAGCTGCCGCGACAGACCCGATGAGACCTCGATGTAGCCTGTGAAGCAGGCATCGGCGACGATCGCGCCGAGCCCGGCGCGCGCCTCCGCGGCATCGCTCACGGAGTTATCGCCGTCGGAGGCGTAGAACAGGTAGATATTGCAGCGCCCGGGGTTGTAACGCGCATCGATGATCTCGCGCACCTTGGCGAAGCCGGTGGAAGCTACCGTGCCGCCGGTGCCGGTCACCTGGAAGAAATCAGGCTCGTTAAACTCCCACGCCTCGGTGGTATGCGCCACGAACACCGTCTCGAGCGAGCGGTAGGCGCGCCGCAGGCCCTGCACTACCCAGAAGAAAAACGTCTTCGCGAGCTTGCGGTCGCGGTCGGCCATGCTGCCGGAGACGTCGAGCATGAACAGCACCACCGCGTGTACGGCGGGCCGCCGCCGCCGGGTCAGCTGCCGGAAGCGCAGGTCCTCGTCGGTGAACGTCGGGGTGGCGCCGGGAGCGGCACGGCGCTTCACCAGCTCCTTGAAGGAGCGGCGGCGGTCGAGGCGCGAGCGCGCACCACGGCGGCTCCACCCCTCACGTACCCATTCACTCTCATCGGAGGGGCCGGTGCGCGGCTTCAGGTTCGGCAGCTTCATCTCTTCCCACAGCCAGTCGACGATGTCATCGACCTTGAAGTCGAGCAGCAGCTGCACGCCGCCCTCCTCGCGGCCGCCGGCGCCCTTCTCGCCCGGCCGCTGTTCCTTGCTGGGATCGGACAGCACATCGCCGGGCTTGGCCTTGCCCTGGCCGGCGCCCTGACTCTCCTCGGCACGCCGCAGGCGGAAGTGATAGTGCTCGAGCATGCGCACCGGCACGCGCACGGTGCTGGCGCCACCGGTGATGACATCCCCGCCGGCGATGATCTCGGGAAGGTTGCTGCGCACCGCCTCGCGCACCTTCTCGTCGTGGCGCAGCCAGTCGCGCGCACCGCGCGAGAACAGCTCGTACCATTTCGCTGCGTTCGGGTCGCTGCGCTTGCCGCCCTCAGAATCCACGGCTCAGTGGTACTCCTTTTCCGCGCACGCCGCTACTCCTGCGCCAGCAGCGTGGTGACGTAGCTCAGGGCTTCCTTGGCGCTGTGATCATCGTAGCCGTACTCGTTCACGAGCCGCTGCTGCACCACGGAGATCTTCTGGCGCGCGTCCTCGTCCGGGCGCGCGGTCGAGGTCACGAGCCTGAGCACGTCGCGGCGCTCCTCGAACAGGTACTGCTCGATGGCCTCGCGCATGCGCGCGTGGCTGGCGAGCTTGAACTTTTCGCCGGCCTTGAAGGCCACCATCGCCTTGCGAACGACCTCCTGACGAAACGACATCTTGCCCGAGTCGGATACCTTGATCTTCTCCTCGACCGAGCGCAGGAAGCGCTCATCGGCGGCGCGGCTCTCGTTGGTAATCGGGTCGGTAACCTGGCGGTGATCGAGCGACGCCTCGACCTCGTCGAGGTACTTCTCCAGCAGCTGCTGCGCCTCCTCCTCGAAGGAGGCGAACATCGCGCGGTGCACATCCTCCTTGACCCAACGGTTGTAGAACTCCTTGCGGGCGGTGACCAGGTGATCGATCCACGCCTTCTTCTGCTTAACATCCATGCGCGCATCGCTCTCGATGCCGTCCTTGAGCGCCAGCAGCAGCTCCATGCTGGTGAGACTGTGGGTGTTGCCGCGGGTTATGGCATTCGAGATCGCATTGATCACAAAGCGCGGGCTCACACCCGTCATGCCTTCATCGGGCGCCTCCGCACGCAGCCGCACGGCCTCTGATTCCGCGATGCCCTCGACCGCCTCACCCGCATACAGCCGCAGCTTCTTCGGCGGATCGAGCCCCTCGCGTTCGGCCCTGGCAAGACGGGTCAGGATGCTGAACACCGCCGCCAGATTCAGCACGTGCGGATCGAGGTGCACGTCGCGGAACGCCGGCGCGCCGGATACCAGCTTCTGGTAGATGCGCGACTCGTCGTGGTAGGAAAGCGCATAGGGGATCTTGATGATCACCATGCGGTCGAGCAGCGCTTCGTTCTCCTTCTCCTGCAGGAACTTGTGGAACTCAGCGAGGTTGGTGTGCGCCAGGATGGTCTCATCCAGGTGAATCAGCGGAAAGCGCGACACCTTGACGTTCTTTTCCTGGGTAAGGGTCAGCAGCAGATACAAAAACTCGCGCTTGACCTTGAGGATCTCGATCATCTCCAGCACGCCGCGGCTGGCCGCGTACACCGCCCCCGACCATGACCAGGCGCGCGGGTCGCCCTCATCGCCGATCTGCGCCACCTTGGCCAGGTCCACCGAGCCCACCAGGTCGGCGATATCCGCGGTGGTCGGATCGTGGGGCGCATAGGTACCGATGCCGACGCGGGATGCCTCGTTGAGGAACACGCGCTCCACCGGCACGCGCACGAAATCGCCCTCGAATTCGCGCTCGACAAAGTCGCGCGCCCACGGCGACAGCTCGCCTTGGATGCTGACACCGTAGCGGTCGCGGAATTCGGGGCGCAGGCTGGTCGGAATCAGATTGAGCGGGTTCTCGCGCAGCGGCGAACCGCGGATTGCATACAGTGCGCCCTCGTCGGTGCGGCTGTACTCCTCAAGTCCGCGCTTGAGCAGGATGGCCAGCGTCGACTTGCCGCCCGAGGGCGGTCCCAGCAGCAGCAGCAGGCGGCGCCCGACGTCGGAGCCGGCGGCGGCGGCCTTGAAGTAGTCGACCACACGCCCGAGCGGCTCATCGATGCCGAACAGCTCGCGTTTGAACAGTTCGCGCGCGCGCGCGTTGGTCGGTGCATCGGGCTGCCCGGCGCGGCCGTGCCAGCGCAGCATGTCCCAGATGTATTCATGGCTGCTGCGTGCCAGCGCCACCGCATTTGCCGGCAGGACGTTGGCGATGAATTCGCCGAAGGTGCCTTCCCAGCGTTGCGCGCGGTGCAGCCGGCTGAAAGAACTGAGGGTATCGATGAAGTCGGCAGGGCTGCCGTTGGAGTTCTGGTCAACGCCGAGCGGTCGCATCGTCGCTTCTCCCGTTGAGCTCGTGGGTCGAGGTCCTCAGGCGCCCGGCGATGCCGGCGGCGCCAGCGTAGTTATAAGCTAGTCCCAACGCCTCGCGTAATGAGTGATGGCCTTCAGATCCTGATCCACTTATTACGTTAAGACGGTCACAGCGACTGATTGTTCACTTGCCGGCGCGCGAGCGCCACTGTCCTTGCGCAGGTCCGGGCGGCCCGGGTCGGCGGCGGGCGTTAAGTGACTGATTGCAAAGCGTCTCGCTCGCGCACCGTGCCGGTGCAGCGTGCCGGCCCTGCAGCGCACCGTCGCCCCCGGCCGGGTGAACTTACAGAAAGCGAGTAGTGCTTCAGAGTTTGGCGAATTTGCGTCGCGGCTTCCCGACTGAGGCTCTCGTTATTGTGAACTGACGCACTGCGCTGCAACGGAGGCTACATATGCTGCAACGGCGAGGTTTTCCGCGCTGCGCAGTTGTCGCTCTGAAGGCGCTGGTTCCACTGGACGGAGACTTGGATTCACTCGCTCGACGATCCTTGCTGGAGAGGCGCCACGTGGTCAGTGCAAGCTCTGCTTCCCGCAGTCCCGAGGCGGCCACACCCGCTGCAGCGGGCACGCAGCCGATGCCACAGCCGGCGGTGGACGTCACCGTCATCACCAGCCATGACGATTTTCTCCTCGAGCTGGGCCAGACGCTCGGCGGTCAGGCCGCCGTGCGTCCGGTCGATTCACTGGAGGCCGCGCTCGAGGCCATGGCGAGCGGCAAGCGCGGCCAGGTACTGGTCATCGATGCACGCGAGCTGCCCGATGTGCGCGCGATGGTGGACACGGCGCACGCGGCGCGGCCACGCGCGGTGCTGCTGGTGTTCGCCGCGGCCACCAAGGAACGGCAGCTCGCCGCAAAGCTCAAGGGAAGCAAGGTCTTCGCGGTCTTGCCGACACCGGTCGATTCACCGAAGACTCAGGCGGTGCTGGACGGGGCGATCGAAGCGGCCGTGGCCAACAAGGCGGCCGCCCCGCCACCGGTACCGGCTCGGTCCGACCTCAGCATCGCCTCGTTCCGGCCCCAGCTCACAGCCGCGCTCGCCGATGGCGGCGACACCAAAAGGCCGCGCCGAATGTTGCCGCTGCTCGTGGCGGTGGCAGTCGCAGTGGCGCTGGCCGCCGGCGGGGCCTTCTGGTGGCTGAGGCAGGGCGCGGGCGCCCCCAGCAAGCCTGCGCTAGCTGCCCCGCCTGCAAGCCAGGCCGCTGCAACGCAGAGCGGCGCGCCCACCCCGAGCGTCGCTGCGCCCGCGGCCGACACCTCGATCTTGCAGGGCAAGGTCGATGAGCTGCTCGAGAAGGCGCGCCTGGCCATGCACGAGCGGCGCTTCACCGAGCCGGCCGGCGACAACGCGCTCCTGTATTACCGCTCTGCGGTCGCCGCCGACGCCAGTAACGGCGAAGCCCGCGACGGCCTGCAGCGTGTGGCCGGCGTGCTCGGCAGCCGCTTCGATGAGGCCCTGAGCGCGGCTCGCTTCGAGGAGGCGGCGCTCACGCTCGCTAACTTCAAGCTTGCCAGTCCCGCCGATGCGCGGGTCGGCGCCTTCGAGCAACGCTTCTACTCCACCGTAATCGCCAAAGCGCTGGCCGACGGCAACGCCGATCGCGCCACCGCCTACCTGCGCCAGGCACAGCAGTCGGCCAATCTGTCGGCCGAGCAGATCGCGAAGTGGCGCACCGAGATCGCCCGCCGACAGGAAGATGCCAAGGTGACGCGCCTTTCCGGGCTCATCGAGGATCGCATCCGCGACGGCCGCCTCACGGAAACAGACGACAGTGCCAAGTCCTACATGCAGGAATTGCAGAGCGCGGTCCCCGCCAGCGCCGCGACGGACCGCGTCGCACGGGAGCTGACGGGGGCTTACCTACGCAAGGCGCGCGAAGCGGCCCTGGCGAAGAACAGCGCCGAGGAGGAACGCTGGCTCGGGGAAGCGCGCGCCAACGGCGCCAAGCCGACCGACATACTCGCCTTCCAGAAGGACCTCACCGGCGCAAAGCAAAAGGCCGCCCAGGCCGAGGGCGAGCGCCTTGCGCAACTGGCACGCCAGCGCATCCAGGACGGCCGCCTCACCGATCCGGAGCAGGACAGCGCTGCCTACTATCTGACGCAGATCCAGTCGAGCGACCCGACCAGCGCAAGCCTTGCCGATGCAAGCCGCCAGCTGGCGCAGGCGCTGCTCGAGCGGGCCCGCGCCACGGTGCAGGCCGGCAAGGCCGCGGACGCGGACCTCGCCCAGGCGCGCCGCTGGGGTGCAGATCCCAAGGACCTCGCGGCCGTGCAGCAGCTGGCGGGACCGAAGGCCTCCGGCGCCGCCGTCGACCCCGCAACGCTGGCAGCCAGCCTCAAGCGCGTGCGCAACACGCCGCCGGAGTATCCGGTCAGCGCCCTGCAGAAGCGCCAGGCCGGCAGCGTGACCCTTGCATTCACCGTGGACACCCATGGCAGCACGCGTGACATCCACGTCATCGAGGCAACGCCTCCGGGTGTGTTCGACCAGGCGGCCATCGACGCGGTCAAGCACTGGCGCTACGCGCCGATGCTGCTCGAAGGTTCCGCCGTCGAAGTGCCCGTCACGACCCGCGTGCGCTTCGAACTGCCGAAGCAATGAAGGACAGGAGACTTCCAAAAATGACCAGTGCCACGAGCGAACGCCGCCGCCACCTCACCACCGCCGGTATCGGTACGGCGCTGATGATCGTCATGGGTGCGGTGCTGGTCATGGGGTTCCGCCTCGCCACGCACATGCGCACCGACATCATGGCGCTGCAGACCGCGAGCGCGCTGCAAGCCTACCCGGAAGAGATCTCGCACCAGCTGAACACGCTGCGTGACCGCCTCGAGATACGCGCCTACGAAGTCGCCGCTCTCAAGGATCTGCAGGAGACGGTGAAACGCTTCGACCAGGATCTGCGCCAGCTCGGCGCGGCCGGCAATATCAATTCGCCCGAGCTTGGCCGCGCGCTGCTGATGTGGCACGAATACGAACCCGCGCTCGAGCCGGTGGTGTCCTTCAGCGATCAGCCCTACGTGGACTCCGATACCTCCGGCAGCGCGCTGTCGCCGGAAGGTCGCCAGCACTACGCCGCGGTCAAGCGCGCGCAGCTGTACGCCGCCGAAAGCGCGCGCCCGCTGCGCGCGCAGCTGGTCGCCCTCGCCACCAGCCTGCAGAAGACGGCCTCGGATGCGGCCGCGCGCCTGCGCATGCTGCTGCTGGTCGGCGTGCTCGCCGCACTGCTGCTGGCGGCGGCCGCAGGCTACTTCCAGCTGTCGCGCTCGCGTCATGAGCGCGCCGCTCACGACGCCCAGGAGCAAACGCGCGACATCCTCAAGACCGTGCGCGAGGGCTTCTTCCTGCTTGACGCCAACTACCGCATCGGCTCGGTGTGGTCGGACGCCCTGACGCACATGTTCAGCCGCAACGATTTCGCGGGCCTGTCCTTCGAGGAGCTGCTGAAGGGGCTGGTGGCTCCGGCGACCCTGCTTACCGCCACCAAGTACATCAAGCTCCTGTGGGGCGAGCGCGCCCACGAGAACCTGATGAAGAGCATCAACCCGCTGGGCCAGCTCGAGATCACCATGGAGAACGGGCACGGCGGCAAGGAGACCCGTTACCTGCAGTTCGACTTCCACCGCGTCATGGGCGAGCAGGGAATCAAGCACGTGCTGTGCTCGGTCGGCGATATCACCTCCAGCGTGCGGCTGGCGCGCGAGCTGCATGAGTCGCAGGAGAACGCCAACTCGCAGCTCGACGTGATGCTCGGCATGATGCACGTGGATCCGCTGCAGCTGATGTCGTTCCTCGACACCTCCGATATCGGACTGAAGCTCGTCAACACCATCCTGCGCGAGCCGGCACGCACCGATGCGGAGTTCCGCAAGAAACTCTCCGGGCTGTTCCGCGAGCTGCACACCATCAAGGGCGAGGCCTCGGCCCTCGACCTGAAGAGCGTCGCCGGCCGCGTGCACACGATCGAGGACATGGTGAGCGAGTGCAAGAAGAAGCCGGAGCTCACCGGCAACGACTTCCTGCCGATGGTGCTCAAGCTCGATGACCTGCTGGCGCACCTGCGCGGCGTGCGCGAGATGGCCGCGCGCCTCACCGCGCTGAAGGACACCCCGGCCGCCGCCGCGGCACAGGCGGCCCCCCGCCCGGCGCGGAGCGCCCCGAGCGCGCCGGCGCCAAGCGCCGCCGGCAGCCAGGATCGCAAGACCCGCAGGGCGGAAGACCTCTCACCGACGCTGCAGTCCCTGGCAGAGCGACTGGCGCACGATCACGCCAAGCAGTTCAAGCTGAAGCTGCTCGGGCTGTCGGAAGTCCCGGCGGCGTACACCGCGACCATCAAGGACTGCGTCATACAGATGCTGCGCAACGCCGCCGTGCACGGCATCGAGCCGCCCGAGGTGCGGCGCGGACAGGCGAAGGACGATACCGGCACGGTGCTGGTCGATTTCCGCAAGTTCAGCGACGGCTACGAGCTGATATTCGAGGACGACGGCGCCGGAATCGTCGCTGAGGGCCTGAAGGCGGCCGCCGTGAAGCGGCGGCTCATTACCGAGGAGGAAGCCGCCGCCATGGATACGCGCACCGCGATGGCGCTGATCTTCCGCCCCGGCTTCTCCACGCAGGAGGACGTGTCCATGGACGCCGGCCGCGGTGTGGGCATGGACGTCGTGGCGCGCAGCGTCCATGCGCTCGGGGGCAAGATCGGTGTCAGCACCCACCCGGGCAAGTTCACCCGCTTCAAGATCGTACTGCCGGCCGTGGAAGCGGCTCGTACCGCGGTCGCCTGAGGACGAACGCAGCGACGACCATGGGCAGCAACGGGACAACGATGGCAGCCAACGGCAGGCGATACATCAAGCTGATGATCGTCGATGACTCGAACATCATGCGTCGGCGCATCGAGCGCTCGCAGCAGTTCGAGGAGCTGCAGCTGGTCGGCACGGCCGGTAACGGACTCGAGGCACTGGAACTGTTCAAGAAGACCGACCCGGACGTGGTGACGATGGACCTCACCATGCCGCGCATGGACGGCATCGAATGCATCGGCCGGCTCGTCGCCATGAAGCCGGCGGTGCGGATCCTGGTGATCTCGGCACTGGCGGACAAGGCGACCGCCGTCGAGGCGATGGAACGGGGCGCGAACGGCTTCCTCAACAAGCCCTTCACCGACCGGCAGCTGAACGAAGCCATCGCGGATCTGATGCGTTAGGCGCTAGCAAGGAGGTAACGCCAATGCTGCACGAAACCGAGCTGAAAACCTTCGTCGAGGGCACGACGAACTTCTTCGAGGTCACCGCACAACAGCCCGCCTCGATCGGTTCACCGTACCTGATGGAAGGCTCCCCGGCGGTGCACGAATACACCGGGGTCATCAACATCTCGGGCAAGCGCGAGGGCGTGGTGTACTTCACCGCCCCCAAGGCGATGCTGACCGTGCTGCTGATGAAAATGCAGGAGAACGACTTCAGTCACGAGACCATGCGCGACCTGGTCGGCGAGGTGGCCAACACCATCTCCGGCAACGCGCGCCGCGACTTCGGCCGCGAATTCGTGATCTCGGTGCCGAGCGTACTGTCGGGCGAGAAGCCCGATATCCCGCAGAAGCCCGGCCAGCGCGCGTTCATCATTCCGATCAACTGGCGCAGCCACTCGGCCAAGCTGATCGTATCGCTCACCTGAAGGCGCTGCGCGCGCCGCTCGTCTAAGCTCTCGAGCCCGCCTCGGCCGAGGCGTCCTCGTCGGCGCGCAGCCGGTAGCCGAGCCCCGTTTCCGTGACCAGGTAGCGCGGCTGGCGCGGGTCCGGTTCAAGCTTGGCGCGCAGATTCTTGATGCACACCCGAAGACTGCGCGAATCATCCTGACGCTCCGGTCCCCACACCTCGCGGATCAGCTGGCGCTGCATCACGATGCCGCCGAGATGACGCGCCAGGCAGGCGAGCACGCGGTACTCGAGCGGCGTCAGGTGCATCTCGCCGGCAGCGCCGAGCGTCTCGCGGCGCGCCAGGTCCACGCGCAGCGCGCCGAACTGCAGCACGGGCGCCGGTGCCGCAGTGCGCACGTCGCGGCGCAATGCTGCCCGCAGACGCGCCAGCAGCTCCGGAGTACTGAACGGCTTGGTGACATAGTCGTCGGCCCCGGCATCGAGAGCTGCAATCTTCTGCTCCTCCATGGTGCGCGCGGAGACCACGACGATGGGAACCTGCGACCAGGCGCGCACCCGGCGGATCACCTTCAGGCCGTCCTCGTCCGGTAGCCCCAGATCGACCAGCAGCAGGTCAGGCTTGTGGCTGCGTGCCTCGATCTCGGCGCGCTGCGCCGTGTCCGCCTCGACGCAACGGTAACCGTGCGCCTCCAGCAGCACCCGCAGCACGGTGCGGATGGCCGGCTCGTCCTCGATGATCAGCACCTGATGCATCGCCTGCGTCATGGCGCGCTTTCCGTCGCCGGCAGCGTGAACACGAAGCGCGCCCCGCCGCTGTCACGGCGCTGCGCCTCGATCTCACCGCCGTGGGCACGCACGATCGCCTGGCAAATCGCCAGCCCCAGGCCCACCCCGACCACCGTGCCCTCATCGCTGCCGCGCTGGAACTTGTCGAACAGGCGCGCCGGATCGCCCGCCGGAAGCCCCGGGCCGTCATCGTCCACCACCACCCGCACCAGCTCCCGCGCACTATCCGCGACGGCGCTGACCGAGGCGCGCGTGCCGGCGGGGGTGTACTTGGCGATGTTGTCGAATAGGTTGACGAACACCTGCACGATGAGCGTGGCATCCACAAACACCGGCGGCAGGTCGCTCGGCAGGCGCAGCTCCACCGGGTGCGCGGCGAGCCTCGCGGCATGTGCCGCAAGGGCGTTGCCCACCAGGTCATCGAGCATCTGCCAGTCGCGCCGCAGCACCACCTGTCCGGCCTCGAAACGCACCAGGTCGAGCACGTTCGACACCAGCTCCGACATCTCGCGCGCCTTGGTCTCGATCGAGCGCGCCAGTGACACACGCGTCGTCTCATCGAGGCCGGCGCCATGCTGGGCGAGCGTGCTGCCGGCGGCCGCCATGACGGCGAGCGGCGTGCGCAGGTCGTGCGAGATGGATGCCAGCAGGGTGTTGCGCAGCTTCTCGCGCTCGGCGGCGAGGCCCGACTGCTCGGCAACCTCCGCCAGGCGCGCCCGCTCGAGCGCGAGCGCGATCTGTCCGGCGAACGTGCCGAGCAGGTGACTTTGTTCGGGCAGCAGCACGCGCCGTGCATTGGCGGGCAGCACGGCGAGTACGCCCACCGTGCGGCTCTCATCGCCGAGCGGTACGTACAGCCCGGGCGAGGCCGGCAGGGTATCCGAGCCCAGTCCGGCGCGGTGGCCGTGATCGGCCACCCACTGCGCCACGGCCAGATCCGCGTGGCGGAACGAGCTCTCCAGGGGAGCCTCCGCCGGGTAGCGCAGCTTGCCACCCGCCGCGGGCAGCAGCACCACGGCCTGGCACTGGAAGACTTCCGCGACGTGGCGCACCGCCACCCGCGCCATGTTGGCACTGCCGCGCGTGGCGGCGAGTTCGCGGCTCATGGCGTACAGCAGCGCCGTGCGCCGCTCGCGGGCACCGGCGACACGGGTCTGCTGGCGCACGCTCGCGGTGAGGGTCGCGATCACCAGCGCGATGGTGACCATCGCGCCGAAGGTCACCAGGTACTGCACGTCGGAGACCGCGAACGAGTAGCGCGGCGGGACGAAGAAGAAATCGAACGCCGCGACATTCAGCACGGCGGTAAGCGCCGAGGGTCCGCGGCCGAGCCGCAGTCCCGCCACCGTCACCCCCAGCAGGTAGATCATGACGAGGTTGGACAGCTCGAAATGCGGGTACATGGCGAACGCCACCAGCGTGCACAGCGCGGTGATGACCCCAGCCTGCGCGTAACGGTCGAAGCGCACCGCCGGGGCCGCCGCCGTCGTGGCGGCGGCGCGCGCGGCCGCGCCGCCCGGGCGCGCGGTGGCGGCGATCAACAGCACGTCGAAG
>DATBYD010000105.1:0-18522 GCA_036513855.1 Steroidobacteraceae bacterium
AGATTCCGAAGCATTACTCACCCGTTCGCCGCTCGTCAGCATGTATTGCTACACCTGTTACCGCTCGACTTGCATGTGTTAGGCACGCCGCCAGCGTTCAATCTGAGCCAGGATCAAACTCTTCACTTGAAGATTTCGACATCATCAAAAAGAGTAAATCCAAAATAGCTCCAACTTACTGCTGGACTTCTTTTGGTCACTCGGTCTTTTCGCCAAAGGCTTTGAGACGCGAGTCCCCACACAAATTACCTGCCAAACTTTTAAAGAGCACCCGGCAGCAGCTTAGGCTGCGGGAAATCAAGAACCACACCCCACCGTCCCAGTCGCGTTTACGGCCGGGGCTGCAGGGGCCGCGCAGTATAGCCCCGATGTAGAGCTTGTCAACGCATTGTCACCTGAGCGATGCGGGCGTGGATTCGACTGCCCCGGAGGGCTCAGGGGGCACCTTCTTGGAGAGGGTGCCATGCCCCCTATATAGGGGTGCTTGCCTTCAGAAACGAGGGGGTCTTTTCAACCCTTTGGCTCAAGGCGCAGCTTGGCGAAGCGCTTGGCCCCCACCTGGAAGACGTGCTCCGCCCCGCTCTTGAAGATCAGGGCCTTATCGGTCACCCGCTCCCCGTCGATCCGCACCGCTCCCTCCTCGATCTTGCGGTTCGCCTCGGAGGTACTCCCGGCAAGCCCCCCCTCCTTTAAGAGGTTCGCGACCCGAAGGCCGGCCGGGTCGACCTGGATCACCCGCGCCGGCAGATCTTCCGGCACCGCCTTGTGGCTCACCCGCGCGATGAAGTTGTGCCGTGCGCGCTCGGCGGCCTGCGGGTCATGGAAGCGGGCCACGATCTCCTTGGCCAGCTCGAACTTGATGTCGCGCGGATTCATGCCGTTCTCGGCTGCCCGCTCGAGCGCTGCAATCTCCCCGAGCGGACGAAACGACAAAAGCTCGAAGTAACGCCACATCAGCTCATCCGAGATCGACATGATCTTGCCGAACATGCTGTCGGGGTCCTCGGTGATGCCGATGTAGTTGTCCATGGACTTGGACATCTTCTTCACCCCATCGGTGCCCTCGAGCAGCGGCATGGTCATCACCACCTGCGGCTCCTGGCCGTAGGCTTCCTGCAGCGTGCGCCCCACCAGCAGATTGAACTTCTGATCGGTGCCGCCGAGCTCCACGTCCGCGCGCATGGCGACCGAGTCGTAGCCCTGCGCCAGAGGATAGAGGAACTCGTGGATCGAGATCGGCACGCCCGCCTTGTAGCGCTTGGAGAAGTCATCGCGCTCGAGCATGCGGGCGACCGTGTAGTGCGCAGACAGCCGCACCATGTCGGCCGAGCTCAGCGCCGACAGCCAGCGCGAGTTGAAATCGATCCTGGTGCGCTCGCGATCGAGGATCTTGAACACCTGCGACTCGTAGGTGCGCGCGTTCTCCTTGATCTCCTCGGGGCTAAGCGCAGGACGGGTGACGTTGCGGCCGGAGGGGTCCCCGATCAGGGAGGTGAAGTCGCCGATGAGGAAGGTGACCTCGTGCCCGAGCTCCTGGAACGCACGCATCTTGGTGAGCAGCACGGTGTGACCCAGATGCAGGTCCGGCGCGGTCGGATCGAACCCCGCCTTCACCCTGAGCGGCGCACCGCGCCTGAGCTTCTTAACAAGATCTGGCTTAAGCAGCACTTCGTCCGTGCCGCGCTCGAGCTCTGCGATCTGGTCCTCGAAATGCATCCTTGGTCCCGTGAGATTGGTCCGGCACGCAGCGCAGCGCCTAGGTAGAGTTATGCCTCAAGAAACTGCCCTGCCGGCGTTTAACATACATTGACCTCAGGGTCACGAGTCCGGTACGGTTCGCCCTTTTAAACTACCCGGATAAGTGTTGTCGATGGCACTGAACCTCACCGCCGCCGCGGATCGCATCATGAGTCTGCGCAGAATGCCCTCGGCAGCCTTCTGCCTGCAGGCCGGCGCGTGCGCCATTGTCGCCTGGTCGGTCTGGCACGGTGGCCTGAACAAGGGCTCCGCCAGCACCAACACTGAGCCAGCCCCCGCAGCCCCCGCAGCCCCCGCAGCGCCCGCCACGGCGAGCACGCAAACCGCTCGCCCGGCGATGGAGCTGGCCGCCGCGACTCCCCTGGTCGGCGCGCAGCTGGCGCTCTCCACCATCGATGTGGTGGTCCGAAGCAACGACACGCTGGATGGCATTTTCCGGCGCCTGAAGCTCAGTCTCGCCGATCTCGCCTCGATGCGCAGCCTCCCGGGCGTGCGCGCGAGTCTGGACAGCCTGCGGCCCGGCGAATCGCTGCACCTAACGCACAAGGACGGCTCGCTGTTCGGACTCGAGCGGCGCTTGAGTGAGAGCCAGACGCTCAAGGTCTCGCGCGACGGCGGTGCGCTCAAGGCCGACGTGCTGCACAACACACTCGATCTGCGCCCGCGCACCGTTCGCGGCACCATCGACAGCTCACTGTTCGAGGCCGTCGAGACGGCCGGTGCGCACGATCAGACGGCCGTTTCGCTGGCCGACATCTTCGGCTGGGACATCGACTTCGTGCTGGACGTGCGGCCCGGGGACTCCTTCGTCGTCAGCTACCAGCAGATCTGGCGCGACGGCGCCTACGTCAAGGATGGCCCGATCGATGCGGCGCAGTTCGTGAACCAGGGGCGCGAGTTTCGCGCGGTGCGCTACACCGACCCGGACGGCGGCACGCATTACTACACGCCCGAGGGCAAGAGCCTGCACCGCGAGTTCCTGCGCGCGCCGGTGGAATTCACGCGCGTCAGCTCGCGCTTCAACTCCGCTCGCCTGCACCCGATCCTCAACACCATCCGCGCCCACCAGGGTGTCGACTATGCCGCCCCCATCGGCACCCCGGTGCACGCCGCGGGCGATGGCCGCATCCTTTACGCCGGCGTCATGGGCGGCTATGGCAACCTGGTCGAGATCCAGCATTCCAGCAGCGTCATGACCGTCTACGGGCATCTGTCGCGCTTCGCCACGGGCACGCGTGTCGGGGAGCACGTCACGCAGGGAACCGTCATCGCCTACGTCGGCATGACCGGTCTTGCCACCGGCCCGCACCTGCACTACGAGTACCGCGTCAACGGGGTGTTCAAGAACCCGCAGACCGTGGTGCTGCCCGGAGCCGCCCCGATCGATGCGCGCTGGCGCGCGGACTTCCTCACGCGCACCGCGCCGCTGCTCGCCCGTCTCGATCCCCCCTTGAGCCCGATTCTCGTCTCGCGCTGAACTTTCCGCTGCCTCGCACCATCGGATACCGGGTGCGCGCCGCCGCTGGCGCCGTAAGCATACCGTCGTAATTGCACTGGTATGCTTGGGTGGAGCGCTGCAATGCGGCGCACGGGTAAAAAATTCGATGGACGCGCCGGACCTCAAGGCACCCCAGCACTACATCAACCGGGAACTGTCGTTCCTCGAGTTCAACCAGCGGGTGCTGGACCAGGCCTTCGATGAGTCGGTGCCGCTGCTCGAGCGGCTGAAGTTCCTGTGCATCTCCTGCAGCAACCTCGATGAGTTCTTCGAGATCCGCGTCGCAGGTCTGAAGCAGCTGCAGGAGCTCGGCGGCGGCCCGCTCGCTGCCGATGGCATGTCGGTCGCCGAGCAGCTCGCGGCGATCCACGAGCGCGCCACCCGCCTGGTGACCGATCAGTACCGCTGCCTCAACGAGCTGCTGCTGCCGGCGCTCGCCGCCGAGGGCGCACCCTTGCTCGAGCGCTCCGAGTGGAGCGCGCAGTCCACCGAGTGGCTCGAGCAGTACTTCGAGCGTGAGATCGAGCCGGTGCTCTCTCCGCTCGGACTCGATCCCGCGCGTCCCTTCCCGCGCATCCAGAACAAGAGCCTGAACTTCATCGTGCGGCTGGAGGGCAAGGATGCCTTCAACCGCGACAGCGAACTGGCCATCGTGCAGGCGCCGCGCTCGCTGCCGCGCGTGGTGCCGCTGCCGGGAGCCGGCGCCAGCTGCGGCTGCGTGCTGCTCTCGACCATCGTGCAGACCTTCGTGCCCAAGCTCTTCACCGGCATCACGGTGCGCGGCTGCTACCAGTTCCGCGTCACCAGAAACAGCGACCTGTTCGTCGACGACGAGGAAATCGACGACCTGCGCCGCGCGCTCGAGGGCGAGCTCGTGCACCGCCGCTACGGCGCCGCGGTGCGGCTGGAGACCTCCAGCGACTGCCCCGATGACATGGTGAAGTTCCTGCAGGCGCAGTTCTCGTCCAACAAGCTCGACACCTACCCGGTGGCGGGACCGGTGAACCTGAACCGCCTGTCGGCCGTGTATGACCTGGTGCAGCGGCCCGACCTCAAGTACCCGATCTTCACCCCCGGCACGCCCAAACGCCTGGTCGGCGCCTCGGATCTGTTCGCCTGCATCCGCCAGAAGGACGTGCTGCTGCACCACCCCTACCAGAGCTTCGTGCCGGTGATGGACTTCCTGCGCCAGGCGGCCGCCGACCCGCAGGTGCTGGCGATCAAGCAGACCCTCTACCGCGCCGGTCACGACTCCCCGCTGGTGGATGCCCTGGTGGCCGCCGCCAATGCCGGCAAGGACGTGACGGTCATCGTCGAGCTGCGCGCGCGCTTCGACGAGGAAGCGAACATCGAGCTGTCCAACCGCCTGCAGGAGGCCGGCGCGCACGTCATGTACGGGGTGGTGGGGTACAAGACGCACGCCAAGCTGGCACTGGTCGTGCGGCGCGAGGCCGGCGGCATCCGCCGCTACTGCCACCTCGGCACCGGCAACTACCATCCGCGCACCGCGCGGCAATACACCGACTACGGGCTCTTCACCAGCGACGATGAAATCGGGCAGGACGTGCATGAGCTGTTCCTGCAGCTCACCAGCCTCACCCAGACCCCGAAGCTGAATCGCCTCACGCAGTCGCCCTTCGGCATGCACGAGATGGTGCTCGGCAAGATCGCGCGCGAGGCCGAGCACGCGCGCGCCGGCCGCCCGGCCCGCATCATCGCCAAGATGAACGCGCTGGTGGACCCGCAGGCAATCGAGGCGCTCTACCGCGCCTCGGCAGCCGGGGTGAAGATCGATCTGATCGTGCGCGGCGTCTGCGCGCTGCGCCCCGGGGTACCGGGCGTGTCGGAGAACATCTCGGTGCGCTCGATCGTCGGGCGCTTCCTCGAGCACTCACGCGTGTTTTACTTCGAGAACGGCGCCGAACCGGACATGTTCTGCGCCAGCGCCGACTGGATGGAGCGCAACTTTTTCCGCCGTGTGGAAGTGGCCTTCCCGATCCGCAGGGCCGATCACGCCGAGCGTATGCTGCGCGACTTGGGATTTTGCCTGAAGGACAACTGCCAGGCCTGGCAGCTTCGGCCCGACGGCAGCTACGAGCGCATCAACCGCGGCAGCGAGGCTGCCTTCAACGCGCAGTCGCAGCTGCTGGCGGTGTACGCGGCCGGCCCCGGCACGCTGGTGTGACCGGGCTTCAGCCGCGTGCGCGGCTGAACACGCGCAGTCGAAAGCCGCCGCTCAACCGAAGATAGTCCACTTCCTGCTGCAGGTCCGCCGAGGTGAGCGGGTGCTCCTTCAGCCAGCGCGCCGGGAAGCGCACTTCCAGTGAGCGCGGTGTTGCCGCAAGGTCGATGTGCGGAAGCGCGGTGGTGCTTCTGCCGCGGTGCAGGAGCACCGCCAGGCGCAACAGCACGATGAGGTAGAGGGCGCCCCGATCCCACGGCGGCACCAGCTCCTCGAGTCCCTCGAGGGTGAGTTTTCTTCGGTGCGCGCCGACTAAGCGCGCCAAGAGGCGCTGCTCTTCGCGCGGGAACCCCGGCATGTCGGCGTTCTCGAGCAGGTACGCGCCGTGGCGGTGATAGCCGCTGTGCGAGACGTCCAGGCCCATCTCGTGCAGCCGCGCGGCCCACTTGAGCGCCAGGTGTGCGAGCGGCTCCTCCAGGCGCCAGGTCTCGCGCGTCTGCTCGAGGAAATTGCGCACCGTCGCTTCGACCCGTTCCGCCTGGGTCACGTCCACGTGATAGCGCTGCTGCATCGCGCGCACCGTGCGCTCGCGCGCATCCTCGCGCAGGTGGCGGCCGAGCATGTCGTACAGCAGGCCCTCGCGCATGGCTCCTTCCGCGATGCGCATCTCCTTGATGTCGAGCACGCTGAACACCTCGGCGAGGATCGCCAGTCCCCCCGGGAACACCGGGCGGCGGTCCTCGGTGATCGGCTCGAGGTTCAGCTCGCGTGCATGCCCGGCCTCCACGCAGTATTCGATGGCGCGCGCGATGCCGGCGGCGCTGATGCTCGCAGCGCTGGCGTCGAGCGCGCGGATCGCCTCCCCGATGGCGCGCACCGTGCCGGAACTGCCGGCGGCGCTGTCCCAGCCGCGGCGCCGGAACGCGGCCTGCACCGGTTCGAGCTCAAGCCGCGCGGCCAGACGCGCGCGCTCGAAGCGCTTGGGCGAGATCTTGCCGTCGCGGAAGAAACGCTCGCTGATGGAGACGCAGCCCATCTGCAGGCTCTCAAGCTCGAGCGGGTTCAAGCCCTCGCCGACGATGAGCTCGGTGCTGCCGCCGCCGATGTCGACAACCAGGCGCTTGCCGGCTTCGTTCGGCATGCTGTGCGCAACGCCCGAATAGATCAGGCGCGCTTCCTCCATGCCGGCGATGATTTCGATCGGATGGCCGAGCGCCTCGCGCGCGCGCTCGAGGAACGCCTGCTTCTTGTGCGCGAGTCGCAGCGCGTTGGTGCCGACCACGCGCACGCTGTCGGCGTGCATGTCGCGCAGTCGCTGGCCGAAGCGCTCAAGACACGCCAGCGCGCGGGCGGCCACGTCCTTGTCGATGCGGCCGTTCTCGGCCACGCCGGCCGCCAGGCGCACCATCTCGCGCAGCCGGTCGATGATGATGAGCTGGCCGTGCGAGTAGCGCGCGACCACCATGTGGAAACTGTTGGAGCCCAAGTCGACCGCCGCGAGGACGTCGGGTAGCGGGCGCGGAGCGCTGCGGGGGGCGGACTTGGCTTCGGGGGCTCTGAGGGTGGCAGCGGTGGGCACGCGCGCCGGAGACGGGTCAGGCGGCCGTGAAGGAGGAGCCGCAGCCACAGGTGGTGGTTGCCTGGGGATTGCGGATCACGAACTGCGCGCCATCCAGGCCTTCGCGGTAGTCGATCTCCGCCCCCGAGAGGTACTGCACGCTCATCGGGTCGACCAGCAGTTTCACGCCGAGGTTCTCGACGCAGGTGTCCCCATCCTGGGTCTGCTCGTCGAACTCGAAGCCGTACTGCAGCCCCGAGCACCCGCCGCCCTGCACGAACACGCGCAGCATGAGCTTGGGATTGCCCTCGCCGCGGATCAGGTCCGAGACCTTGCGGGCCGCGGCATCCGTGAACTTGAGGGCAGGCGTGTCCTGCGCGAGCTCGGCTTCGGTCATGGTCTGCATAGCTTTGAGGAAGTCTAGAAGGTGTGTGTGGCCTTAGTCTAGCGTCACTTCACACCCTTAGCCGAAAATCGCCCCGTTTCAACGCGCAGGCTCAGTTAGCGGGCCTGCCGGGACCAGCTGCACCAGCTTGCCCTTAATCTGGGCGCCCTGGCTCATTTCAATGGTGCCGTAGTACACATTACCCTCGACACGCGCGGTGGCGCCCAGCACGAGGCGCTCGCGGGCGTGGATGTCGCCTTTGACCGATCCTTTGAGCACGACCGTGGGCACCTGCACGTCGCCTTCGATCGAGCCGCTCTGGCTCACCGAGAGCGTCGCAGCGGGCGACTCGCCCGAGCGCACCTTGCCCGCGATGTGACCGTCAAGGTGCAGGCCGCCCTCGAAATCGATGTCTCCGGCCACGCGCGCCGCCTTGCCGATCAAGGTATCGATACGGGGGCGTTGCCTCAACTGACGCATGAACATGCCAGGCTCCTTTTAAGGAGAACTCTCGACGGCCCACGGGAAGCTCTGCGACAGCGGCGCCACGTCGTGATGGCTCGACTGCACCTCGATGACGAGCTGTTCGGGCTTCAGGGCCAGCGGCACCGAGAGCTCCTGGTCGAGATTCTGCAGGTAACGGAACTCGTAGCGCAGCTCCTTCACTTTTCCGCCGGTGAGGGTGGCGAGCTCGAGCGACTTGGGCCCCTCGGCGGAAGCGCCGTCGAGGTTCACGTGCACCGTGCCGGTGACATCGGTGTCGGCGCGGCCCGAGCGCACCAGCGACAGGTGCATGATGAAAGTCGCCGGGCGGGGACCTGCGCTGATGTGCAGCTGCTCGATCTTCACCCCGATGATGGCCGCATTCTGCGCGAGCACCCCGCGATAGAAGGCAAGTTCCTGCGACTGCCGTGCGACCTGTGCCTGCAGCTCGCCCATGGCGCGGGCAATTTCCGTCTGCTCGCGCGAGTGGCCGAGGCGGATCGTGTCCAGTTCCGCCAGCTGGGTGCGCATCTCGCGGTTGGATTTTTCCAGCTGCTCGATCTGCACCTGAAGCTCGGTGCGCTGCTGCGCCACCGCCTGGCGGTCGTAGCCGGCGTCGTAGCGGCCGAGCTCGTACATCACGTACAGCGCGAACACGCCGATGAGAGCGGCGGCCACCGACACGATGATGCGCAGCACCGGGGCGCGCTGGTGCACCACGGCCGGCGCTGCATCGGTCCTGCCGATGATGGACCTGAGCCGGCGCAAGGGGTGTCAGTCCTTCGGCGCGGAAGAGTGGCGCTGGCGCTCGGCGGTGACCGTGTCCCACCACTCGGGCAGCGCCGGCTGCTTGCCGCGCGGAAAGGCGAGTCCTGCCAGATCAGTGAGTGCCCGCGCATAGACCGCGCGCTTGAAGTAGATGACTTCCTTCACAGGCTCCCAGTACGCCACCCAGCGCCATTGATCGAACTCAGGCTCGCTGGTGCGCTTGAAATCGAACGTGATGTCGGGCTGCTGCAATCGCAGCAGGAACCAGCGCTGCTTCTGCCCGACGCACACCGGGTGCTGGTGGCGGCGCACGTAGCGCGAGGGCAACCGGTAACGCAGCCAGCGCTCGGTCTGCCCGGTGAGAGCGACCGCAGACTGGGGCACGCCGATCTCCTCTTCGAGCTCGCGATAAAGCGCCTGCTCGAGCGACTCCCCGGCACGCACGCCGCCCTGGGGAAACTGCCAGCCGCGCCCACCGGTACGGCGGCCGAGAAAGACCTGCTCGTGGTGCATCAACACGATGCCCACGTTGGAACGAAACCCATCCGCGTCGATCAGGTCGGTCATGAGAGCGCGTCAGAGTCTGCCACAAGGTGGCACTGCCCGCCGTTAGCGCTGCACCCGCAATGTGACCGGGATGGCGTTTTCCAACAAATTCATTGAGGCTTACCCCATGGGGGGAGCGAATGTTGGACCGGGTGCATCGTTTCGGGGTCTTACGCTCCTCGGGCTGCTCGCGGTCGCGGTGTTCGTCGTGGCGCTGCTCACCGGCAGTTCCGGCATCAGCCTGTCGCGCGCACTCGCAGCGCTCGCCGGCGGCGGCGATGAAGCCACCCGCAACGTGCTGCTCGCGGTGCGCCTGCCGCGGGTGCTGGCCGCCTTCGGTGTCGGGAGCCTCCTGGCCCTGTCGGGGGTGCTGCTGCAGGCGCTGTTTCGCAATCCCCTCGCCGATCCCTACGTGCTCGGCGTCTCGGGTGGGGCGGCCGTGGGGGCACTGCTCGCCATGATCGCAGGCGCCGCCGTCCTCATGGTGCAGTCGGCCGCCGTGCTCGGGGCGCTCGCGGCCGTGGCGGTGGTGTACCTGCTCGCCCGCGGCGGCGGCACACCGAGGCTGCTGCTGACCGGGGTGGTGCTCGCGAGCGCCTGCGGAGCGCTGGTGAGCGTGTTGCTCGCCCTCGCCGACACCTCGCGGGTGCGCGGCATGTTCTTCTGGCTCGCCGGGGACCTGGAATGGGCCGTGAATCCCTGGTTGAGCGCCTGCGCGGCGCTGCTCGCGGTCATCCTCGCCGTCATCATCGCCCGGCCGCTCAACGTCCTCGCCGCAGGCGAGCTGCGCGCCCGCACGGTGGGACTTGCGCTCGAGGCCTGGCGCACGCTCCTCTTCGTCGCCTGCGCCACGCTCACCGCGCTTGCCGTGGTGAGTGCCGGCACGGTCGGCTTCGTCGGCCTCATCACCCCGCATGCGGTTCGCATGGTGTTCCGCACCAGCGATCACCGCATCGTGGCGCCGGCGGCGGCGCTGGCCGGGGGCATGCTGCTCGCCGCGGCGGACCTGGTCGCGCGCACCGTAGCGGCGCCCCGCCAGCTGCCGGTCGGCGCCATCACCGCCCTGGTCGGCGCGCCGCTGTTCGTGATGCTGCTGCGCGAGCGCCCGCGAGGCCAGCCCTGAAGGCGCCCCTCAGTCCTTCCCGCGCGGCTCCTTCGCTTCAAGTGCATCCCGCGCGAGCTGCCCGAGCGAGTCGCCAGGTCCCGGACGGTCGCCGAAGAAGTCGGCACGACGCCGGATGAGCGGATACTTAAGACCCAGGAAGGCCGCCGATCCGCGCATGGACAGATCCATGCCCAGATCCCGCGCCGCGTCCAGGATCTCTTCATCCGTGGCCTCGAGAATCTCGCCCTCCAGGGCCTGAACAACCCGCGCGAGCCTCGTTTCCGGCCATTCCCGGTTCAC
Source organism: Steroidobacteraceae bacterium (assembly GCA_036513855.1). Taxonomy (GTDB): domain Bacteria; phylum Pseudomonadota; class Gammaproteobacteria; order Steroidobacterales; family Steroidobacteraceae; genus 13-2-20CM-66-19. Next base: position 10,584 of record DATBYD010000105.1, read on the forward strand.
TGGTGGGCGCATGTCAGTCCCTCGCGCAGCAGGCAGCGGCGCATGCGCCGGCGGGCCGAGTCGTATTCGGTTTTGGAAAGTCCGGCGCAGTTGCGGATCTGCTCGGCGGACAGCCCCTCCGCCAGCCCCGCGATGATCTCGAGCACCACCGGGTCCTGCGCGAACAGCCGCTCGATCGCCACCAGCTGCTCGGCGGCCATGAGCGAGCACTCAGGATCCGGTGCCGATGCGGCGGGCTCGCGGGCCGCCTCGATGCGGCGGCCGCTCTCTCCCGCGGCGGCGCCGTGGCGCGCGCGCCGCCAGTGCTCGGATCTGAGGCTGCGCAGGATTCCGGCGAGGAAGGCCACCGGCGGCACTTGGGGTGGCTGGAGGCGCGCGCCGGTCAGCACGCGCATGAAGGCCTCCTGCAGCAGATCCTCCCAGCCCACCGCGGGCGGCAACCCGCGGGCGTGCAGACGCGCGATCGTCTTCAGGCGCAGCAGATCCATTTCGCTGACCAGCCCCTGCGCGAGCGCGGTCTGCGAGGCCCGTTCGAGCGGCGCGAAGAGCTGCAATTGCCAGTTGGGACGGGCCATAGCTGTCAGGCTGATATGCGCACTGGCGCGCCTGCCCCGGACAGCGGCCGCAAAATCTTTCCCCGCATCGGGCGAAAGCCCCTTCGCCTAGGACACCACGTTCGGGGAGGTGGCGAGGCGGTTGCGCCCGGCACTCTTCGCCCGGTACAGCGCCGCATCTGCTTCCGCGATCAGTCGCTCCGCGAGCACCTTGTAGTCGCGCATCCCTGCGCCCGGGGTGGCGCAGGCGGCCCCGATCGACAGCGTGATGTTCTCGGAGACTTCCTGGCTGATGACGACCGGGTGGTTACGCACCGCGTGCAGCACGCGTCCTGCGACCTTCTCCCCGTCCGTGATCGAGGCCTGCGACAGCACCAGCGCGAACTCGTCCCCGCCGAAGCGGGCGCCGGTATCGCTGATGCGCATCTCCGTATCGATGCGGTGCGCCACCTCGCGCAGCACGGCATCGCCTGCCAGGTGCCCGTACTGGTCGTTGATGCGCTTGAAGTGATCCACGTCGATCATGAGGCACACGATCGACTGGCGGCTGCGCTGGGCGCGCCCCAGCTCCTCGCGCAGGCGCGCATTCAGGTAGCGGCGGTTGTGGAACCCGGTGAGAAAGTCGGTCAGTCCGCTGCGCAGCAGGCGCGCGCGGTTGACGGCGTTCTCGACGCAGATCGCGGCCACCAGTCCCAAGTGCGCGAGGAAGTCGCTCGCGAGTTCGCTGGTGAAGCGAAACGGATCGCTGCTGGAGAACACCAGCACGCCGTCGAGCTGCTCGGTACGGCGCAGCGGAATGAGCGCCAGGCTGCCGGGCGGGGCAAGGCCTGGTACCAAGAGCTCGTGATCGGCCTTGTGGTAGGGGCCGAGCCAGGGCTTCTCGAGATTGGCGAGCTGCGGGGCGGCGGTCACCAGCGTATCGACGAAGCACACCCCGGGGGGTTCGGTGAGCGTCACCCCATCGCCCGAGAGCAGGTGACGGATCTCGTGCTGCGGGTCGTGCAGGATCAGGGCGACCTCATCGAGCTGGTAGGCGCTGCGCAGGCCGTGGATGAGGCGCTGGAACAGCTGCTCCAGCGAGCCGGCGCGCAGCAGCTCAAGTTCCCGCTCCTGGGTCTTGCGCAGCAGCGAGTCGTTGCGGCCGGCTTCCTCGGTGAGGACCTCCAGACGCGCCCTAAGGAGGCGGTTTTCCTGCTCCAGCGGACTTGGGTCCGCGGGCGGGGGATCATTCGCAAGCAACTCGCTGTGCGGTCGGCGCATCGGGGGGAATCCTCCTGTCCCTCAAGCGCGGCGCTCCGCGACGCTGCGCCGGTCGGCCAGATAATCGCGCCCGCGGCGCATCAAAGCAACGAACGCATCGTGATCCTGCGAAAGGACCGCGGTGCGCAGCCGTTCGACCGCCTGGGAGAGCGCCTCGAGGGATTCGGCGCCGTAGTCATTGAGACTCTGTATTTCATAATACAGCTCGGGGCTGTCCTGGGCGACGCGGCTGGCAACCTCGAGCTGAGCATCGAAGGTCGTGCTCGACATGCGCGCGAGCTTGGGCGCCGCCTCGCCGCTGTCGGCCAGCACCGTGAAGAAGGCGATATTGAGCGCGTGCGACAGACCGAGCACATAGGCGATCAGGCGGTCGTGGTCATCGAGGCTCATGACCACCTGCTCGGCCATGGTGTGCGCGAACAGCTCGCGCGCCGCGCTCAGGGCGGCCTCGTGCCCCAGGTCGACGAACACGACGTGGCGACCCGAGAGAAGCTCGGTGTCGGGCCCGAACATCGGGTGCACCGAAGTCACTTTGCAGCCGTGCGATTTCAACGCCAGCAGGCCCGAGCGCAGTGGCGATTTCAGCGACCCGACATCGAAGATCACCCCCGGCGGGCGGCGCAGCGCCAGATCGCGCAGCAGCGCATCGGTGGTGCCGAGCGGGGTGGCGAGCACGATGAAATCGTGCTTCAGATCCGTGCTGCGCCAGTCGCTCACGCGCGCGACGCCTTCCGGAGCTGCCATGGGATCGGCCACCTGGACCGCAAAGCCCTGCGAGGCAAGAAAGCTCACGAACCAGCCGCCCATCTTGCCGGCGCCGCCGATGACCAGCGCGCGCCGGCCGCTGCCCGCGCCGTGCGCCACGACACTCGCCTGCTCCTGGGTGGTGAGCGAGGAGCGGATGAGCAGTCGCAGCAGCTGCTCGGCGAGCTCCCCCGACACGCCGCGCTCGGCGGCGAGCGCGCGTACGCCCATGATCACCTCGCGTTCGCGCTCGTAGTCGCGCGTCGGCCGCCCGGTCGCGCGCTTGACCCGCGCGACCTCCTCGCTCAGGGCCTTGCGTTCGGCCACCAGCGCGATGAGCTGTCGGTCAAGGCCGGTCAATCGCTGGCGCAGCTCCTCGAGCGTCACGGAATCGGTCATGGAAGGGGATGCTCCTGTCGCTGCCTCCTCATCCTTCTATCGGGGCGCGCCGATGGGTGCAAGCGCAAAGCGCTCCCGCGCCGAGCCGCGTGTCAGCCGCCGGAAGGCTCCATCCACACGTGGACGAGGAAGGATGTTCCGGGGCGGGAGCCGGACAGATTCTGCACGCGCAGGGTCTTCCCCTTTTCGTCCCACAGGAACGGACGTCCGTCGTCAGGATGCGTGGACCACTGCGGATGTCCCCTCATGAATGCGGGGATCCCGGCAGGCAGGATTCGCTGCCGCCGGATTTCGTAGCTCAGTCGCACCAGTCGCTGGTAGGCGGCCCCGTCCCAGGCACGCGCGCGGTAATCGGCCTGCGCGCGCACACCGAGCCATGCCAGAACCTTGCCCAAGGGGTTGTAGGCCAACCGCAGCGTCCAGTCCGGCACCGGGATCTCCCGGGCAGCCCCGGGGGCTGCCGCACGCATCAGCTGCCGTGCCTGCGCTGCGAAAAGATTCTCGGTGGCATTCAGCTTGAGGAAGTGGCTACCGATGCGATCGAGCCAGCGCTGCATCCTCCCCTGCCCCGCCAGAACCGGTGGCGCTTCGCTGGCAAAATGCACCTGCTGCAGCACCGCGTCCCGGAAGCGAGATTCCTCACGGTACGCGCCGCTGAGGTCCCAGTCGGCCAGTGCAAACAGCGGGGCGACGGCGTCCGCATCCGCGGCTCCCGTCGGAATGGGGGCGCGGGGGTCAGCGATGATGTCCGCCAGTACCGACTGGTCCTGATGCAGGTAGGCGGTGGCGATCAGGTGCGAAATCAGCGGCCCTTCGCCGGTGAGCTCGGCTCTCCACAGCTGAACATCGCTCTCAAGATCCGCAAGTCCCTCGCGCTGGCGCTGCGGATCGTCACTGCGCATTCGGAGTACCACGTCGGCGAGGAACAGCGTGCGCACCCCACTCGCTAAAGAGCCCGTGGGTGCGAGGGGACTCGGACGCGCGGTCGCGAAGTAACCGCGTTGCCGCAGCAGCGCGCGGTAGCGCTCGTACAGTTCGCGATTGTCGGTGAGCAGTCGCTCTACCGTCAGCCGGTGAGGCGGGATGACGCTCCAGTACGAGTCGAAGGGCTGAATGAAGTCGAAGTCGCCCCTGAACTCCAGCCGCCGCGGATCCTTAGGGTTGAGGATGTCCCGCATTTCCAAAGCCGGACCCCGAAGCGCGCGATCGACGTTCTGGTTGTAGTGCTCGATGCGCAATCGCCCCACGGCGGTGGGCGATTGCCCGGACGGCGCATCGAAGCCTACCAGCGTGAGGTAGATGTTCTCTTCGGCGCTGTAGGGATTGGGCGGCTGCACCAGCAGGGTCTGCGCCTGCGTAGTCAGTGCCTCGTCGTGGCTGTTGATGACATAGGCCACGCCAAACAGGACGAGCGCAAGGAGCACCACTGCTCCCACCGCGATCCCGATCCACTCCAGGATGCGCCGGATGATCTGCCACGCCCGCATCATCGGCGTCCTCACCACGCGCTGGTGCGCGTTGAAGCTGCGCCTTCATTGTGGACCGGCGGCCGCGGGTTGGGAACACGCATGACAGCGGCTCCGGAAACCCTCTAACATTGTGCGCAATGGCTGCGTACACCGAGCTGCTTCCCGACCCGCTGCCGGCCGAACCGCTCGCCATCGCGAGCCAGTGGCTCGCACAGGCGTGGGCAGCGAGCATTCAGCCGAACCCGAATTCCATGGTGCTCGCGACCAGCACGGCCGACGGCAGCCCGAGCGCCCGCGTGGTGCTGTGCAAGGACATCGTGCCGCAGCCCGGCTACGTCGTGTTCTACACCAACTACCTGTCGGCCAAGGGCCGCCAGCTGAAGGACAACCCGCGCGCCGCGGCGGTCATGCACTGGGACGCCCTGCACCGCCAGGTGCGCATCACGGGTACCGTCACCCAGGCGCCCGAGTCCGACAGCGATATCTATTTCGCCGCGCGTGCCTGGCAGAGCCGCATCGGCGCCTGGGCCAGCGAGCAAAGCGAGCCGATCGCCGCGCGCGCGCAGCTCTTGGATGCGGTCAGCGCGGCCGCGCGTCGCTTCGGCGCACCCACGCCCGGATCCCCGGGCGCGGATGACTCGATGAAATGCACCATTCCGCGCCCGCCGCACTGGGGCGGTTACCGGCTGTGGGCGGCCACGGTGGAACTGTGGGCGGAAGGCGAGGCGCGCATCCACGACCGCGCGCTGTGGACGCGCACGCTCAGGCGCTGCGCCGACGGCACCTTCAAGGGCGACGACTGGTCGGCGACACGACTGCAGCCTTAAGTACTCGGATCCGCGCGCACTCAACCCGGATCAGACACCGCCCGTGTGGAAGAACATCCGGATCCTGCTCTTGCTGCTGGTGCTCGCGGTCGTCGCGCTCCACACCTGGCTCGATCGGGTCGCGACGCAAAGCTGGCAGCAACCGCTGTGGGTCGGCATCTATCCATTGAATGCCGACGGCAGCGCGATGGCGCAGCAGTACATCGACCGGCTCACCGTGAAGGACTTTTCGGACATCGAGGATTTCTTCGCCCGCGAGGGCGAGCGCTATGGACTCAAGCCCGAGCAGCCGGTGCACATCGAGCTGTACCCGCAGGGGCACGAGCTGCCGCCCCAGCTCGCGCCCGGTGACGGTCCCTTGCAGATCGCGTGGTGGAGTCTGAAGCTGCGCTGGTTCGCCGCTCGCGCCTCGAGCGTGCCGGGGCGCACCGCCCCGCGCATCCGCATGTTCGTCCTCTATCACGATCCTGCCACGCTCGAGCGTGCACCCGACTCGCACGGCCTGCAGAAGGGACTGGTCGGGATCGTGCACGCGTTCGCGCAGCGCGACATGGCCGGGCGCAACGACATCGTCATCGCGCACGAGCTGCTGCACACGGTCGGCGCCAGCGACAAGTACGACCTCGGCAGCGATGAGCCGCTCTACCCGATCGGCTTCGCCGACCGCGATCGCAAGCCGCTCTTCCCGCAGGATGAGGCCGAGATCATGGCCGGACGCCGCCCGCTGTCGGCGCACGAATGGGAGATGCCGCGCAGTCTTCGGGGCGTGGTGGTCGGCCCCGAGACGGCGCTGGAGATCCGGTGGACGCACTGAGCCAGGGACTCTGCGCAGCGGGCCTGACAGTGCACGCCGGCAAACGCGAGCTGGTCCGCGAGCTGTCGGTGCAGTTCGTGCCGGGCGAGGTGGTGGCCATCCTCGGACGCAACGGCTCGGGCAAGACCCTGACGCTGCACACCCTGGCCGGCCTGCGCACGCCCGCCGCAGGCGAGGTGAGCCTCGACGGGACACCGCTGAGCCAGCTCAAGCGCCGCGCCGTGGCGCTGTGCCTGGGCCTTTTGCCGCAGGACGTGGAGGATGCCTTCGTCACCAGCGCGCTTGAGACGGTGCTGATCGGGCGTCACCCGCACCTCGCGCTGTGGCAGTGGGAAACGGCCGAGGACGAGGCCGTCGCGCGTGCGGCACTCCAGGCTGTTGATATGGGCGAGTTCGCGGCGCGGCGTACCGACAGCCTCTCGGGCGGGGAGCAGCGCCGCGTCGCGGTTGCCGCCCTGCTGGCGCAGCAGCCGGCCACTTACCTGCTCGATGAGCCGACCAACCACCTGGATCCGCATCACCAGCTAACCGTGTTGGGACTGTTCCGCGAGCTGGCCAACTCCGGGCGCACCGTCGTCACGACGCTGCATGACCCGACGCTTGCCGCGCGCTTCGCCGACCGGGTGCTGCTCCTGTTCGGGGACGGGCGCTGGTCGCTCGGGCCGGTCGCTACGACGCTCACCGCGGAAACCTTGAGCGAGCTCTACCTCACCGCGATGCTCGAGCTCGACGCGCACGGCCGGCGCGTGTTCATCAGCGCCTGAGCGCGCTAAGCACCTCTTCGTGCAGCGCGCCGTTCGTGGCCAGCACGCTCCCGGTGGCCAGCCCGACCGGTGCGCCGGCAAGATCGGTGAAGGTGCCGCCCGCCTCGCGAATAAGGACGGTGAGGGCGGCGATGTCCAGGATGTTGACGTCGGATTCGATCACGACATCGACTGCCCCGCGCGCCAGCAGGTGATAGTGCACGAAGTCCCCGTAGCCGCGGATGCGGCCGACGCCCTGGATGAGCGCGCCGAACGGGCGCCACTGCGCGCCGGCGGCGAGGCTCTTGAGGTTGCCGGTGGAAACATAGGCCTCCTTCAGCTCTTTGACGGCGCTGACGCGCACCGCGCGACCGTTGAGGAACGCCCCGGCGCCGCGCTCGGCCCACGCGATCTCATCGTAGGCCGGCGCACTCGATACGCCGAGCACGAGCTCGCCTTCGCGCATGAGCGCGATCTGCGTCGCGAAGAACGGGCAGTCGCGCACGAACGACTTGGTGCCATCGATCGGATCGACCAGCCAGACACTCGAGGCCGAGAGCGCGTGCTCGCCGGTCTCTTCGCCGTAGAAGCCGTAGCCGGGGAATTCGCGCAGCAGCACCTCGCGGATCACCTGTTCCGCCTGCACGTCCGCCTCGGTCACGGGCGAGCCATCCGCCTTGACCCGCACCGTGGCATGGTTGAGGTAGAAGCCGCGGATCACCTGCGCGGCAAGCCGCGCGGCATCTAGGGCGGCGGTGAGTTCCCTGGAGGGCATATTCCTTTAGGATAACCGACCTGTGCGGCCACGCCGCACCGGTGGCCGCCGGGGATCCGCCGGGGAGGGCGTGCCGTGAAGGAACGGACATGAGTGGGGATGACGCGAAGATAGCCGAACTGCTTACGCTGCTGCAGCGGGTGTCGGCGGCAGATCGCTCGGTGCTCTTCGCCATGCTTGAAACGCCCGACAGCCAGATCGCAACCATCAAGGGCGCGCCCAACGATCTTCTGTGGTCGCAGATGGTGGAGCTGGGCTTCGCGCTTCAGATGAAGCTCGACCTCGAACTACCTGCGGCGCTCAGGCACGTCGAGCCGCGCTCGTTCGCTCTGACGGCAAGCGGACGGGCGAGGA
>DATBYD010000106.1:0-3770 GCA_036513855.1 Steroidobacteraceae bacterium
CTGCAGCCCTCCATGACCGAGACCGACGCGCGCGCGCCCTGCGCCCGTGGCTCGGGCAGGCAGTCGAACTTCTCGATCTCCGGAAAACTCACGTCGACCACGGCGCGGCCGAGCGATTTGAGCTCATCGATCATTTGCGGCAGGCGGTGAATGGTCTGCGGCCCGAATACCAGATCGACGAACGGCGCGCGCGCGGTGATGGCATCGCCTTCCTGGCTGGCAACGCAGCCGCCGACGCCGATGATCAGCCCCGGGCGCTGCGCCTTGAGAGCGCGCCACTCGCCAAGCAGCGAGTACACCTTGTCCTGCGCCTTCTCGCGCACCGAGCAGGTGTTCATGAGCAGCACATCGGCCGCGGCCGGATCATCGGTCGCCTCGAGGCCCACGGTTGAGCACAGCACGTCCGCCATGCGCGCGGAGTCGTACTCGTTCATCTGGCAACCGAAGGTCTTGATGTAGAAGCGGCCGGTCATGGCGTGGCGGGATTGGACTGGCAAGCGTAGCCGTTTTGGCCCGTCCAGGGAACGTAAGGCACGCCGAGCTGGCGCGTACGATACGGCAAATCCTTGCAAATCAATTGATTACGCGGAGATGAAATCGCGCGCAGGCTGCCACGGTCGAGCCCGCGAGCGGGCACTCCATCACTGCGAGGACTCATGTACTTAGGAGAGCTTTTCATTACGAAAAACTCTCCTAAGTACATGAATCCTCTAAGCGAAGGGGTACTTGGCGCCGGACTCGATCGCGGCGGCTAGAACGGGATGTCGTCGTCGAAATCATCCCGTGCTGCCCCCGGGGTACCAGCCGCCGCCTCGGCGTGCTCGGCGCGCGGCGCGGACTCGCTGGAGCTGCCACCGCCACCACCGCCCGCTCCGCCGCGGCCACCGAGCATCTGCATCTCGTTGGCAACGATCTCGGTGGTGTAGCGATCGCGGCCTTCCTTGTCCTGCCACTTGCGCGTGCGCAGTCTGCCCTCAATATAGACCTGAGAGCCTTTGCGCAGGTACTCGGCGGCGATCTCGCCCAGCCGTCCGAACAGTGCCACGTTGTGCCACTCGGTGCGTTCCTGCTGTTCACCGGACTGCTTGTCCTTCCAGCTCTCGGTGGTCGCCAGCCGCATGTTGGCGACCGTCATGCCCGAGGGCATGGCCCGCGTCTCGGGATCCGCCCCGAGATGACCGATGAGGATGACTTTGTTGATGCCGCGCGCCATGTGCTGCCCCTGGTCTGCCTGGCCGATGAGCGGTCCGAACCTTAAGGGGTCCGGCCGGGCCTTGAAGCGGTCGACATTGTAGTGTTTTTGAGCGCAGGCCGCCGCTGCGTTTATAGTGGTTGTTTCGTCAATTGAGCCGTCGGCGTTTCAGGAGCCTGTTTGCAAACCATCCGCGTGCGCGGTGCCCGCACCCACAACCTGCGCAATATCGATCTCGATCTGCCGCGCGAGCGGCTGATTGTGATTACTGGCCTGTCGGGTTCGGGCAAGTCGTCGCTGGCGTTCGACACTCTTTACGCGGAAGGCCAACGCCGCTACGTCGAGTCGCTCTCGGCCTACGCGCGCCAGTTCCTGTCGATCATGGACAAACCCGACGTGGACAGCATCGAAGGGCTGTCGCCGGCGATCGCCATCGAGCAGAAGACCGGCTCGCATAACCCGCGCTCCACCGTCGGCACCGTCACCGAAATCTACGACTACCTGCGGCTGCTGTACGCCCGCGCCGGCATACCGCGTTGCCCGCACCACGGCATCGACCTGGCGGCACAGACCGTGAGCCAGATGGTCGACCAGGTGCTGCAGGCACCTGCGGGCGAACTGGCGCTGCTGCTCGCCCCACTGATCGAGGAGCGGCGCGGGGAGCACGCCGCGCTGCTCAGTGAGCTTGCCGGGCAGGGCTTCGTGCGCGTGCGCATCGACGGTGCGGTGCATGAGATCGACGCGGTGCCGCCGCTCGATCCCAAGCGCAAGCACACCATCGAGGCGGTGGTCGATCGCTTCCGCGTGCGCCCGGAGGCCGGCCAGCGGCTGGCCGAGTCGTTCGAGACCGCGATCCGGCTCAGTCAGGGCATCGTCCGCGTGGTGTTCCCGGATAATCCGGCGCTGCCCGGCATGCTGTTCTCCAGCCGCCACGCCTGTCCCGAGTGCGGCTTCTCGGTGCCGCCGCTCGAACCGCGCATGTTCTCGTTCAACAACCCGGCGGGCGCCTGCCCGACCTGCGATGGCCTGGGGTTTCAGGAATTCTTTGACCCGGAGCGCGTGGTCGTGCACCCGCATCTGTCGCTCGCCGGCGGCGCGGTGCGCGGCTGGGACCGGCGCAACGCCCATTACTTTCAGATGCTGCAGTCGCTCGCCCGGCATTACGAATTCGATGTCGAGACCCCCTGGATCGAGCTCGATGAGCGCGTGCAGCGCGTGCTGCTCTACGGCAGTGGCGAGGATCAGATCGAATTTCGCTACAAGGAGGGCGCCGGCACCGCGCGCAAGCGCCACGCCTTCGAGGGCATCGTGCCCAATCTGGAGCGCCGCTTCCGCGAGACCGACTCGCAGGCGGTGCGCGACGAGCTGCGCAAGTACCTGGGCAATCGCCCCTGCATAGCCTGCGGCGGCGCACGGCTGAACGAGGCCGCACGTTCGGTGCTGATCGAGGGCCGCAATCTCGCTGAGATCACCCGCTTCACGGTCGGCCATGCGCGAGCGTATTTCGCAGCGCTGACGCTGCCGGGCTGGCGCGGCGAAGTTGCCGCGCGCATCGTGCGCGAGGTCAGCGAGCGCCTGCGCTTCCTGGTGGATGTGGGCCTGGATTACCTGAGTCTCGATCGCGCCGCCAGCACGCTCTCCGGCGGCGAGGCGCAGCGTATACGCCTCGCCAGCCAGGTGGGCTCGGGCCTCACGGGCGTCATGTACATCCTGGATGAGCCCTCGATCGGGCTGCATCAGCGCGACAATGAACGCCTGCTGCGCACGCTCAAGCGCCTGCGCGACCTGGGCAACACGGTGATCGTGGTCGAGCATGATGCCGACGCGATCCGAGCTGCCGATCACGTCGTGGACTTAGGTCCCGGGGCCGGCGCCCACGGCGGCCTGGTCGTGGCGCAGGGCACGCCGGCGCAGATCGAAGCCGATGTCACCTCCCTGACCGGGGCCTACCTCTCGGGCCGCGAGATCATTCCTTTGCCGGAACGGCGCAAGAGCCCGCAACACGATCAATGGATAACGATCCGCCGCGCGCGCGGCAACAACCTGCGCGATGTCACGGTCGCGCTGCCGGTGGGCCTGCTGACCTGCGTGACCGGGGTGTCCGGCTCCGGCAAATCAACTCTGGTGGACGACACCCTGTTCCGCCACGCCGCGGCGCAGCTGAATGACGCCAGCGCCGAGGGCGCCGCGCCGTGCGATGAGATCGAGGGACTCAAGCGCTTCGAGCGCGTCATCGAGATCGACCAGAATCCGATCGGCCGCACGCCGCGCTCCAATCCGGCGACCTACACGGGCCTGTTCACCATCATTCGCGAGCTGTTCGCCGCGGTGCCCGAGGCGCGCGCGCGCGGCTATGACGCCGGCCGCTTCAGCTTCAACGTCAAGGGCGGACGCTGTGAGGCCTGCCAGGGCGACGGCGTCATTCGCGTCGAGATGCACTTCCTGCCGGACGTCTACGTGCCGTGCGATGTCTGCCGCGGGCGGCGTTACAACCGCGAGACGCTCGAGATCCACTACCGCGGCCGCAACATCCACGAAGTGCTCGACACCACGGTGGAGGAGGCGCTCAAGCTGTTCG
>DATBYD010000107.1:0-74815 GCA_036513855.1 Steroidobacteraceae bacterium
CGCGAGGATGCGCGCCACCAGCGGCTCATCGCTCAGCAGCGCCGAGCCGCAGGACCTGCCGCACACTTTTTTCGCAGGGCAGCCCATGTTCAGGTCGATGATCTGCGCACCGAGCGCTACGTTTGCGCGTGCCGCTTCGGCAAGCGCTTGCGGATCGGAGCCTGCGATCTGCACCACGCGCGGCTCGGGTTCCCCCTCGTGGTTCATGCGATGACGCGACTTGGCGGTATGCCACAGCCGCGTATCGGCGCTGATCATCTCGGAGGCGGCCAGTCCCGCGCCGAAATTGCGGCACAGGATGCGAAACGGGCGATCGGTGACGCCTGCCATGGGCGCGAGCACGACAGATGAGGGCAGCAGGTAAGGTCCGATGCGCAAGCAGGCTCCCGGCCGTTCAGCGCGCGCTGAGGTCGTTGGCACAGGCCACGCCGCCGGCGCTGGCCGGCAGGCAGGCGTCGATCTCGAAGCCCACGGCGTTGGTGCCAGGATCCACGAAGGCCATTTCGGCATCGACCCGTTGTCCGCCGGCAAGCCGCGACCCGGGCGCGGTGTGCGGCAGATAGGAGCGCGGCGCCACGTCGCGCGCTGCGATGCGGTTGCCGAACCGATCCTGCAGCGTCACGCGCAGCAGCGGCAGCGGCAGCGGTTGCTGCGCCGCGTTTTTGACGCTGGCGCGCACGGTGATGAGACCGCTGCCCGCCGCATCCACCGCGGCGCCGAGCTGGCGCACGTCGTAGGCGCGCAAGTCCCAGTGCGGCGTCAGCCGGATGTGCAGCGCGGCGTACAGAGCAGTCAGTGGGCGGTTGAAGCGCGCCGTCGCCGCCAGATCGTCGCGATAGTGATTGACGATCTGCGAAAGCAGCACAAGCGTTGCCGCCGCTGCGCCCGCATGCCAGGCGTAGGGTCGCAGGCGATCGAGCAGCGCGGGCTCCTCGTCTGCGCTGCGATCATCCGCCTGCGCATCCTGCGCAAGATCCGCCTGCGCGGGCGGCCAGAGGATTCCGCGCGCCTGCTGCGCCGGAGCAACACTCGGCCGCTCCGGTGCGGCGGGGCGCACCGCCGACGCGGCCTCGGCGGCTCGCGGCGCTTCGGCATTCGCCACCCCGCGCTGCAGGAGCGAGGAGAGGAAGGCGGCATCGATCTCCACATTGGCCGCCGCGTCGCTGCTGGCCTGCTGCGCCGGCTCCTGGTTGGCCGCGAGCATGGCCTTGAAAGACCCCGTCGCCGCGGTCCACTGCGGGTTCGGCGGCGGCTCGACGAACACCGCCGTCACGTCCGTCTTGGTGGGATCGAACTCGAGCGCATCTTCGGGAATCGGCTCATCGCCGACGCTGCCCGCCGCGGCAACCGTCACGGTTTCAGGAGCCGGGGGCTCCGGGGCGGCTGCTACCGCAGGGGTCTCAAGCGCCGGGCCGCCCGGTTGACGCTCGTCGGTGAGGCCGGCGAGCGCATTGAACACGTTCGAGCAGCGCCCGCAGCGCACGTATCCCTGCGCGACACGCAGGTCTGCGGCGGTCACTACCAGCGTCAGGGCGCACTTCGGACAGACTGTGAACATGGCAACCGCGTGATACCAAAGCCATCAACGGCGCCGCCCGGCGAGGCATACCCAATCATCGCGCTGGCCGAACGGGGCGACATCAAAACATGGGCCGTAAGCGCCTGTCACCTGCGCCACTTCGTGGGCCATGAGACCTGCCAGCACCAGCTTGCCGCCGGGTCGCAGCAGCGCTGCAAAGCGTGGCGCGAGCTCGCAGAGCGGGCCGGACAGGATGTTCGCCAGCAGCACGTCGCCGGGCGGAAGCGTGGCGTGCTCCGGGTGCACGGTGAGGCGCGCCTGCACGCCGTTCGCGCCCGCGTTGTCGGCAGTTGCGATCAGTGCCTGCGGATCGATGTCGAAGGCGTGTACTTCAAGCGCCCCGAGTTTCGCGGCCGCAAGTCCCAGCACTCCTGAGCCACAGCCGTAGTCGATAACGCGCGCACCGCTGGCGAGGTGTGCGTCGAGCCACTCAAGGCACAGTGCCGTGCTCGGGTGCGTCCCGGTGCCGAAGGCGAGCCCCGGGTCGAGGGCTACGACGATGCTGCCGGGTTCATCGACGCGCTCGTGATGCGGGCAGATCCACAGCCGCCGCCCGAACCGCAGGGCATGAAAGTCCTTCAGCCACTCCCGTTCCCAGGCTCGGTCCGCAACCTCGCGCGCCTCGATCATCACCGGATCGACCCGAAGCGAGGCGGCGAGCGAGCGGCTCAGCTCGGGCCCATCCGCAGGCGGCGCGAACAGGCACCTGATGCGCGTCGATGCCCACAGCCTGAATTCCCCCGGGGCCGGTTCCAGCACCGGATCATCGCGCGCATCGACGAAGGTTACCGCGCAGGCGCCCAGGGCGAGGGCGGCCTGTTCGGCGGCCTGGTCATCGAGCGACCCGAGCTCGAATGACAGCTCAAGGTAAGGCGCCACCTTAGCTAGCGCAGACCGAGCCGGCGCTCCAGGTAGTGGATGTCGGTACCGCCCTTCTGGAAGGCCGCGTGATTGCAGATTTCCTGGTGCAGGGCGACGTTGGTCTTGATGCCCTCGATGACCATCTCGGCGAGTGCGTTCTTCATGCGTGCGATCGCCGTCTCGCGCGTGTCGCCGTGGGCGATGATCTTGCCGATCAGGGAGTCGTAGTAGGGCGGCACGTTGTAGCCGGAGTACACGTGGCTGTCGACGCGGATGCCGGGGCCGCCCGGGGCATGCCACAGGCGAATGGGTCCCGGGGAAGGCATGAAGGTCTTGGGATCTTCGGCGTTGATGCGGCACTCGATCGCGTGGCCGCGGAACTGCACGTCGCTCTGAGTGTAGGGAAGCCGCTCACCGGCGGCGATCAGCAGCTGCGCCTTCACCAGGTCGATGCCGGTGGTGAGCTCGGTGACCGGGTGTTCGACCTGGATGCGGGTATTCATCTCAATGAAGTAGAACTCGCCGTCCTGGTAGAGAAACTCCATGGTGCCGGCGCTGCGGTAGCCGACCGCGCGGCAGGCCTCCACACAGCGCTCGCCCATGAAGCGCCGCTGCCGCACGGTGATTCCCGGCGCCGGGGCTTCCTCGAGTACTTTCTGATGGCGCCGCTGCATCGAGCAGTCGCGCTCGCCAAGATGGATCACGTTGCCGTGCCCGTCCGCCAGCACCTGAAACTCGATATGCCGCGGCTTTTCCAGGAATTTCTCCATGTACACCTGGTCATTGCCGAACGCGGCGCGCGCCTCGGCGCGGGTGATGCCGATGGCGTTCAGGAGCGAGGCCTCGGTGTGCACCACCCGCATGCCGCGTCCGCCACCGCCGCCGGATGCCTTGATGATCACCGGGTAGCCGATCTCGCGCGCGATACGCAGGTTCTCGTCCGCATCCTCGCCGAGCGGGCCGTCGGAGCCGGGCACGCACGGCACGCCGTGGCCCTTCATGACCCGGATCGCGGAGACCTTGTCGCCCATCAGGCGGATGGTTTCCGCCTTGGGGCCGACGAACACGAAGCCGCTCTTCTCCACGCGCTCGGCGAAGTCGGCGTTCTCGGACAGAAAGCCGTAGCCCGGATGTATCGCGACCGAGTCGGTGACCTCCGCGGCGCTGATGATCGCCGGCATGTTGAGGTAGCTCTGCGAGGAGGGCGGCGGCCCGATGCAGACCGACTCGTCTGCCAGCAGCACGTGTTTCAGGCTGTAGTCGGCGGTCGAGTGCACGGCGACCGTCTTGATGCCCAGCTCCCGGCAGGCACGCAGTATCCGCAACGCGATCTCGCCGCGGTTGGCGATGACGAGCTTCTCGATCATGCCGGCCTATTCGATGACGAACAGCGGCTGGCCAAACTCGACCGGATCCCCGTTGCGAGCCATGACCGAGGCGACGCGACCGGCCTTGTCCGCTTCGATCTGGTTCATCATCTTCATGGCCTCGATGATGCACAGCACCTGACCGAGCTTGACCTCATCACCGATCTCCACGAACGCCTTGGCGCCGGGCGAGGGTGAGGCATAGAAGGTGCCGACCATGGGGGCGGTGATCAGGTGCTCGTTGGATTTCGGCTTAGCGGCTGCCGGCGGCGCCGCGGCGCTCGGCGCCGGCGCCGGCGCCGCGGCGGGTGGGGCGTGGGCCAGCTGGGGTACGCCGTGATGTGCGGCGGTCCCGGTCGGCATGCGGCTGATGCGCACCGCCTCTTCACCCTCCTTGATCTCGATCTCCGCGATGCCGGATTCCTCCAGCAGCTCGATCAGCTTTTTGATTTTTCTAATGTCCATGCCGGGAATGCCCCCAGGATCGGAAAGACTGTTGAGCCTCGAGTGTCAGGGCTTGCGGGCGAGGCGCTGCGCGACCGCGCGCACCGCCGCCTCGTAGCCGAACGCGCCCAGGCCGCTGATGACGCCCACCGCGATGTCGGAGAAATAGGAGTGCCGCCGGAATGCCTCGCGGGCGTTGGTATTGGACAAGTGCACCTCGATGAACGGTAGGCCCGTGCCGAGCAGGGCATCGCGCAGCGCGATGCTGGTGTGGGTAAAGCCACCCGGGTTGAAGATCACGAACGCCACCCCCTCGGTGCGCGCGAGATGGATCCGCTCGATGAGTTCGTGCTCGGCGTTGCTCTGGAACGCGGTGAGTTCGAGCCCCGCATCCTTCGCCAACGCGACCGCTCGCTTCTCGATCATCTCGAGGGTATCCGTGCCGTAGACAGCCGGTTCCCGGGTCCCGAGCAGATTGAGGTTCGGGCCGTTCAGTAACAGCACTCGGGCCATGACCCTTAAACTTCTTTTCTAAGCCGTAAAGCGAACCGCCGGCGAATGTAACCTAATTCGCAGCCAATAGGCTATATCCTGTTGCGATTTTCGAGGATCTGGCCGGAATCAGTCCAAACCGGCAGGTCATCCGCCGGCGGTCTGCCGGGTCGCGTTCAGGCGCCGGATGCCTTGCGATATCTGCGCCTGCGCGGCCCCCAGCGTCATTCGGCCCGCCTCCAGGTCGCGCATGCGGTCCAGAATGAGATCGGCCTCATCACGGTGCAACTCACCGATCTTGAGGGTGACGATCCTGCCGCTGCGGTCGGCAAAAACACTGAAGGGGAGAACTGTATCCATGCCGAAAGCGCCAACAGCATCCAGCCCCCCCTGCTCGCCGACCAGCACAGGATAGTCCATTCCGTGGGCCGTGGTGTATTTGCGCACTTCA
Source organism: Steroidobacteraceae bacterium (assembly GCA_036513855.1). Taxonomy (GTDB): domain Bacteria; phylum Pseudomonadota; class Gammaproteobacteria; order Steroidobacterales; family Steroidobacteraceae; genus 13-2-20CM-66-19. Next base: position 5,195 of record DATBYD010000107.1, read on the forward strand.
GCGGCGAGATCGAGGGCGATGCCCACCACCTCGACCCCCTCTTCAGCACGTTCGCGGCGCAGCCTTTTCAGCAGCGGGATCTCCCGGCGGCACGGCTCACACCAGGTTGCCCAGAAATTGACCAGCAGCGGCCTGCCCTTCCAGTCCGTCAGGCGGTGCATCGCGCCGTCCGGGCCGGGGAGGGCGATGTCGGGCAGCTGTTCGGGGATGCGGCGCGAGGGCGGTGGACCGTCCTCGGGAACCCCGGCCGTGGCGGGCGCAAGCCGTGCTGCGGGATCGGAGTAGAGCGTGCGATGCCCGCTGGTCAGGCGGTGAAGAAGAAAGCCTCCGGCACCGGAAATGAAAAGGACGGCGGCGCCGAACACCAGGGCGCCCGCACGCGGGCGCCGCCGCGTGGAAGGCGGCGGCCCGCTCAAGAGGCGTTCAGCGCAGCACGGGTGCGGGCGGCAAAGGCATCCGCTTTCATGTAGCCCACCACCCGGTAGGCGGCACGCTCCTGGCCATCCGCGCCGTAGAACGCGATGGTCGGGGGCCCGAAGATGCCGAAGTGCTTCAGCAGCGCCTGGTCATCCGCGTCATCTTCGGTCACGTCGGCCCGCAACAGCACCGTGTTGCTCAGTGCCGTTTGCACGGCAGGATCGGTGAAGGTGTATCGCTCCATCTCCTTGCAGGAGGTGCACCAGGTGGCCGAGAAATCCACCAGTACGCTGTGCCCCTGCGCGCGGGCCTGCGCGACCTGGGCGTCCAGATCGGCCAGAGACTTGATGGAGCGAAAGGGCAGCGCATGAGTTTTTGCGGCGAAGGCTGGAATCGGCGCCAGCGGGTCGCTGCCGCCAAGGGCCGCGCCGCCCGCCAGTGCCAGGCCATACAGGCCCGCCGCGACGCCCGCCGCGCGCAGACTCCAGCTGGCCGCCGAGCCGGTGCGGGTCGCGCTCCACAGCAGCCAGGCGAGGATCAGGGCCGGCACCGCCCACAGCACAAGCGTCACGCGCTCGGGCAGGATGCGCGCCACCATCCACACCGCCACGGCGAGCATGAGCACGCCGAAGAGCTTCTTGACCAGGTCCATCCACACCCCGGCCCTGGGCAACAGCTTCCCCGCCGAGGCTCCGACCACGAGCAGCGGCGTGCCCATGCCGATGCTCATCGCAAACAGCGCCGCCCCGCCGCGCGCAATCTGCCCGGTCTGGCTGATGACCAGGAGTGCCCCGACCAGCGCAGGTCCCACGCACGTGGTCACGATGAGTGCCGACAGCGCGCCCATCGCGGCGACGCCACCGAAGGTGCCGGCGGACTGGCGGTTGCTCAGGTTCGCGATACGGGTCTGGATGGCCGCGGGCATCTGCAGCGTGAAAAGGCCGAACATCGACAGGGCCAGCGCCACGAACAGGGCCGCGAACAGCGCGAGCACCCACCACTGCTGGAAGACCACCTGCACCTGCCGCCCCGCGGTGGCGCACGCGATGCCGGCCAGCGTGTAGGTGAGGGCCATGCCGAGCACATAGGTGACCGACAGGGCAAAGGCGCGCGCGGTCGAGACCGGCCGGCCCCCGCCGGCGATGATTCCAGAAAGGATCGGCACCATCGGCAGCACGCAGGGCGTGAACGCCAGCACCAGTCCCGCCAGGTAGAACGATCCGAGCATCACCAGCAGGTTTCCGCTGCGGATGAGGCCAGCGAACCAGTCCTGCTCGGCCATCCCGCCGCCCAGACCGGCGCCGCGCGAAGGGGTGACCAGCGAGGCACCGGCTCCGGCCGACAGGCTGACGCTCAGTGTCTTGGTGATCGGCGGATAGCACAGGCCGGCATCGGCACAGCCCTGGTAAGTCACCTGCAACGGCAGCTCGAAGGTGCCTCCCTTGGCGCGCGCCACCGGTACCAGCACGCTGAGTTCGTGGTGGTAGACCTCCTGCTTGCCGAAGTATTCGTCGGACTTCACCTGGCCGGCCGGAAATTCGGCGGCGCCCAGCTGCGCGGCCGTGCTCGCGGTCGCCACCTTGGTCCGTGCCCGATACAGGTAATAGCCCTCGGCGATCTGCCAGTTGAGCCGCACCCGGTCGCTCCCCTCGGCGAGCGCGTCCAGGCGAAACGCCCTATCTGGGGGGAGAAAATCGTCCCCGCTGGTTCGTCCGGCGCTCAGCGCCCCATTGATCGCGCTCTGCACGGCGGGCGTGTTCGCCGGCGCGGGGGTCTGGGCGGCAGCGGCGAGGCTGACCAGCAGCAGGGCGATGAGCGGAATATGTCTCATGGGCTTGAAGGACATCGGGGGCACGCAAATGACCTGGGCGTCTTATAGCTCAGCCTTTGGACGAACGGCAGGAATTGCGGTTCATCCTGCAAGGGACTTACGTGTTCCGGGCCGCCGTGGATTCACCCGTGAGGCGGGGGAAGGGTCCGGGAGCCCTCCATAAGCCCGGCACACCAGCCCAGGGCCAAAAAAACGCGCTCCCGGGCTTGAATTTGCCGGTCTCGCCTCTATCATTAGCAGCCGCACCGGGTGAGTGCTAACAACCTCACCGGGGCAAATAAATCCCATTCATCAGTGAGTTTTAAGGAGCGTCAACCATGAAGATTCGTCCTCTTCATGATCGCGTCATCGTCAAGCGCCTGGAAGAGGATCGTACCTCCCCGGGTGGCATCGTCATTCCCGACACCGCCGCCGAGAAGCCGGTGCAGGGAAAGATCGTCGCGGTCGGCAAGGGCAAGATTCTCGAAGATGGCAAGGTCAGACCTCTGGATGTGAAGGTCGGCGACAAGATCCTGTTCGGCAAGTACAGCGGGACAGAGGTCAAGGTCGACGGTGATGAGCTTGTGGTCATGCGCGAAGAAGACGTCATGGCCGTGATTGAAGGCAAGTAAGCGAGGATCACGACAATGGCAGCTAAAGAAGTTCGGTTCAGCGACGACGCGCGCGCCCGCATGTTCAAGGGCGTCAACGTTCTCGCCAATGCCGTCAAGGCAACACTCGGTCCCAAGGGACGCAACGCCGTGCTCGACAAGAGCTTCGGCGCTCCCACCGTCACCAAAGACGGTGTGTCAGTCGCCAAGGAAATCGAGCTGAAGGACAAGTTCGAGAACATGGGCGCGCAGATGGTGAAGGAAGTCGCTTCCAACACCTCTGACGAAGCCGGCGACGGTACCACCACCGCCACGGTGCTCGCCCAGGCGATCATCCGCGAGGGCCTCAAGGCCGTCTCCGCGGGCCGCAACCCGATGGACATCAAGCGCGGTATCGACAAGGCGGTCATCGCCGCGGTCGAGGAGCTGAAGAAGCTCTCCAAGCCCTGCAAGGATTCCAAGGCCATCGCGCAGGTCGGCACGATCTCGGCGAACGCCGACGAATCGATCGGCAAGACCATCGCGGAAGCGATGGAGAAGGTTGGCAAGGAGGGCGTCATCACGGTCGAGGAGGGCTCGGGACTTTCCAACGAGCTGGAAGTGGTCGAGGGCATGCAGTTCGACCGCGGCTACCTCTCGCCGTATTTCATCAACAACCAGCAGAATCAGACCGCCGAGCTCGAGAAGCCGGTGATCCTCCTGGTCGACAAGAAGATCTCCAACATCCGCGAGCTGCTGCCGCTGCTCGAGGGCGTGGCCAAGGCCGGCCGCCCGCTGCTGGTGATCGCAGAAGACGTCGAGGGTGAGGCGCTGGCGACGCTGGTCGTCAACAACATCCGCGGCATCCTGAAAGTGGCCTCCGTCAAGGCGCCCGGCTTCGGCGATCGTCGCAAGGCCATGCTGCAGGACATCGCAACTCTCACCGGTGGCACGGTGATCTCCGACGAGATCGGCCTGTCGCTCGAGAAGGCGACGATGAACGATCTTGGCGAGGCGAAGAAGATCGTCGTGGAGAAGGAAAACACCACGATCATCGACGGCGCTGGCAAGGCTGCCGACATCAAGGCGCGCATCGAGTCGATCCGCCAGCAGGCGGAAGAGGCGACTTCGGACTACGACAAGGAGAAGCTGCAGGAGCGTGTTGCCAAGCTCTCCGGCGGCGTCGCCGTGGTCAAGGTCGGTGCGGCCACCGAGATTGAGATGAAAGAGAAGAAGGCGCGCGTCGAAGATGCCCTGCATGCGACCCGCGCGGCCGTGGAAGAGGGCGTGGTGCCCGGCGGCGGCGTGGCTCTGATCCGCGTACAGCGGGCGCTCGACAAGCTCGAGGGCGCGAATGAGGACCAGACGGTCGGCATCCGCATCCTGTCGCGCTCGATCGAAGAGCCGCTGCGTCAGATCGTCGACAATGCTGGCGAGGACGCCGCTGTAGTTCTTAACCGCGTGAAGGAAGGCAAGGGTGCCTTCGGCTACAACGCGGCAAAGGGCGAGTACGGCGACATGCTCGAGGCCGGCATCCTGGATCCGACCAAGGTGACTCGTCTTGCGCTGCAGAACGCCGCTTCAGTGGCTGGTCTGTTGCTGACTACCGAAGTGATGGTTGCGGAAGCTCCGAAGGATGATGAGCACAGCCATGCGGGCCCGCCGGGCGGCATGGGCGGAATGGACATGTAATACCCTCTCTAAAGAGGTATCGATTCCGCAATCAACAGCCGATAGTCTTTACATAACAGTTAAGGGTTGCCGCCCGGCCACGCCGGGCCAACCCCGAAAGCCGCGGAACAAGACCCCCTATTCCGCGCGTTCCTGCCAGGCCCCTCACTGAGGGGCCTGCTTTTATCTGCCGCCTGCAGGGCAGCAGGTCGCATTCCTCATCCGCAGCCCGCCCTGTCGCAGCGCGACTACTTCCTTAGCCGCCGGCTAAGGGTTTATCGTGGCTTGGTTTTAAGGAGGCTCGCATGGCAAAGATTCGCTACGGCGGCCTGGCGCTGGCCGGCTGCCTCGTACTGCTGGCCCTTAGCGCGTGCGACCGGCAGGGTCGCAACGACATGAGCTGGGCGCGAGCGGCGCTGGAACGCAACGACACCCTTGAGGTGGTCGCGGCCGATCAGCAAAGCCGCACTTTCACCGTGCGAATGAAGGATACGGGCGAGCTGCGCGTGGTGCATGTCGATGAGATCGTCGCATCGCCCGCACTGCTTGCGGTGGCCACGCCGCAGACACCTGCGCCGAGCGCGCCGCCCGCCGAGGTGAACAACACGCCGCCTGCCGACAACACGGCGCAGCGCGCGCCTGCCGAGGCGGGCGAGAATGCCGCGGTACCCCTCACACAGCCGGCAACCCTTGCGCCGCAGTCCGCCGGCGCCGTGGAGGCCGCTTCCGGGCGCGTGCTCGAGTCGGGGCCGGGCTACACCATCAAGTCGGCCGAGCCTGCCAGTGCCGGCGCGACGCGCCTGCGCAGCGCCGGCATCACAAATTCCGCGCTCGAGCGGCGGCACGAGCCGATCGTGTGCCAGGGTGCGCGCCTGCTGCACATCGACAACCGCAATCTTGCCTTCGATGGCGATGCGGTGAGCGCACAGGACGGTTGCGAGATTCACATCACCAACAGCCACATCAGCGCCACCGGCGTCGGGGTTCTGGTCCGCGCCGCCAACGTCCACATCGACAACAGCATGATCGAAGGCGACCAGGCTTCCATCGATGCGTCCGAGGGCGCCCAGGTGTATGCGGCGTCCTCCCAGTTCCGCGGTCTGAGCCGGCGCCTGGACAGCGCCTCGTTCCATGATCTCGGGGGCAACATCTGGAACTGAGCGGGGCGCACCGGGCGAGCGCCGAGCTGGCCGCCCTGATCGAGCGCTCGCTCGAGGAGCTCAACGCCAACGACGCCGCGCGCGAGGCCCTCGCTTCAGCTCCCGCCGCCATCCGCGACTCGATCGGCGCAGTGTTTGCCGCCAGCGATTTCGTGGCCGGCTCCCTCGCCCGCGATGCGCAGCTTCTGGCAACGCTGGTCAGCAGCGGCGACCTGCAACGGCGCCTGGCCCCACGCGAGTTTGCCGCCCGTGCGCCGGCCCTTGCCGCTGAGCCCGAGGTCCCTGAGGCAAAGGTATTGAGCGAGCTGCGCCGCTGGCGCCGGCGCGAATACACGCGCATCGCCTGGCGGGATCTGGCCGGCTGGGCGGATCTGACCGAGACCCTGACCGATCTCACCGCGGTGGCGGACGTGGCGATCGCCACGGCACTGGCGCACGCGCGCAGCGTACTCGCGGCGCGCTACGGCGAGCCGCGCTCTGCGGCAGGTGAAGCGCAACCGCTGGTCATCATCGGCATGGGCAAGCTCGGCGGCGGGGAGCTGAATTTCTCCTCCGACGTTGACCTCGTGCTGCTGTTCCCGGAGCACGGTGAAACCGACGGCGCGCGCGGCATCAGCAACGAGGAGTTCTTCACGCGGTTAGGACAGGCGCTGGTGCGCCTGCTGGAAACTCCGACCGCGGAGGGCTTCGTGCTGCGCGTCGACCTGCGGCTGCGACCCTTCGGAGACTCCGGTCCCCTGGTCGCAAGCTTCGCAGCCTTCGAGGACTACCTGCCACGCCACGGCCGCGACTGGGAGCGCTACGCGTACGTCAAGGCGCGCCCGATCACCGCTGCCGAGCGCTACGCGGAGCTCGAGGCGGCGGCGGTGCGGCCGTTCGTCTATCGCCGCTATCTGGACTACGGCGTATTCGAGAGCCTGCGGGACATGAAGGCCCTCATCGAGCGCGAGATCGAGCGGCGCGAGCTCGCCGATCACGTCAAGCTCGGCCCCGGCGGCATCCGCGAAATCGAGTTCATCGTGCAGGCGCTGCAGCTGACACGCGGCGGCCGCGACCGACGCCTGCAGACGCCTTCGCTGCTGACAGCACTCGCCCACCTCGGGGAAGCGCGCCTGCTGCCCGCCGAGGCGGTCACCGAGCTCAACGCGGCTTACGTGTTCCTGCGCCGACTGGAGAACCGGCTGCAGATGGTCGGCGACGCCCAGGTCCACAGACTCCCCGCGCAGCCGCTCGCGCGCGAGCGCATCGCGCTCGCCATGGGCATGCGTGACTGGCCGGCTTTCATGCACCAATTCGAGGCTCACCGCGAGCGTGTCAGCCGGCACTTCCGCTGGGTGATCTTCGGCGGGCAGCCCGACACCGGTGCGGTGCGCATCGATCTCGGCCGCTTCTGGGACAGCCAGGCGGAAACGGCGGCGCTGGCGGCCTCCCTGACCGCCGCCGGCTTCAGCGACGCGGGCGAGGCGGCGCGCCTGCTGCTCGAGCTGCGCGCCTCGGCCCTGGTGCGCAAGCTCGATGAGCCCGGACGCAAGCGCCTGCAGGCGCTGCTGCCGGTGTTGCTGGCGGATGTGGCGCAAAGCAGCGCCCAGCTGCCGGTGCTGCGCCGGGTAATCGCCATCATCGAGGCGACCGGCAAGCGTTCGGCGTACTTCGCGCTGCTGCAGGAGAACGGCGCGGCGCGCGCGCGGCTGGTGCAGCTGTGCCGCCACGGAGATTTTCTCGCCGCACAGATCGCCGCCCACCCGCTGCTGCTCGATGAACTCATCGACGAGCGACTGCTCACGCAGCTGCCGACGCGCGCAGAGTTCGCGCGCGAACTCGAGCAGCGCCTGGAGCAACTGCGCGAGGACGACCCCGAACAGCAGGTGGAAGCCCTGCGTCAGTTCCAGCGCGCCGCGCTGTTTCGCGTCGCGGTGGCCGATCTCACCGGTCTGTTGCCGCTCATGCAGGTCAGCGACCGGCTCACCGACATCGCCGAGCTGATTGTCGCGAGCGCCATGCAGCTTGGCTGGCGGCAGATCACCGCGCAGTTCGGCGTGCCGAGCTGCGGCGATGCTTCGCAACCGCGCGCGGTGAACATCTGCGCGGTCGGCTACGGGAAGCTTGGCGGCATGGAACTCGGCTACTCCTCGGACCTCGATCTGGTGTTCCTGCATGACTCACATGGCGAGCGCCAGGAGACCACGGGCGCCAAACCCATCGATAACCAGCTGTTTTTCGTGCGGCTCGCGCAGCGCATCGTGCACCTGCTCACCATGCACTCGGCCGCCGGGCGGCTCTACGAGGTCGACGTGCGGCTGCGCCCGAGCGGCAAGGGAGGGCTGCTGGTCACCAACATCCAGGCGTTTGCCGAGTACCAGCGCCAGGACGCGTGGACCTGGGAGCACCAGGCCCTGCTGCACGCGCGCGCGGTGGCCGGCGCACCCGAACTGCGCGCGCGGTTCGAGGCGGTAAGGCTCGAGGTGCTTTGCCAGCACGTGCGCCACCAGGACCTGCGCGAGCAGGTACGCAGCATGCGCGAGCGGATGCGTCGCGAACTTGGCAGCGGTGAAACTGAGCGCTTCGACATCAAGCAGGACCCCGGCGGGATCGCCGACATCGAGTTTCTCGCCCAGTACTGGGCACTGCGGTGGGCGCGCCAGTATCCGGCGGTGGCCCTGTTTTCCGACACCATCCGGCAGCTCGAGTCGGTGGCCTCCGCAAACCTCGTGCCGCAGACGGATGTGGACCTGCTCACCGGCGCCTACCGGGCCTATCGTGCCAGCATCCACCGGCTGTCACTCGATGGCGCCTCTGCCATCGTGCCGGCGCAGCAGTTCCGTGAGGCGCGCGCCGGCGTGACGGCGCTGTGGGAGTCCACGATGAACGATGAGCCGGCCGGCGCGCGGGTATGATTGGCCCATGATCGCGACCGCCAAACCGCTCATAGAGCCCAACGCGCAGAACCACTACGACGTGAGCGCCGAGGACCTGCCACTTTGCTGTCCGATGCCTCAGATGTACCTGTGGAACTCGCATCCGCGGGTGTACCTGCCGATCGAGGAGACGGGCTGGGCGAAGTGCCCCTACTGCAGTGCGGAGTTCACGCTCGGGCGGTGATGCCCTCGAGCAGGCAAGCGAACACACCCCCGCGAGCAGACCTGTCCAACGGGCTCTAGCTCGAGTCCACGAGCGGCAGGCAGGCGAGCCTTGCGCGCTCGGCCCGGGGACTATCTTGACCAGGCGAGCCGGGCGCCGAGGGCCAGGAACAAGGCGCCCACGGCCCGATCGATCAGGGTGCGCGCGTTGGGATTGCGTACGAAGAATGCCTGCAGCCTGGCCGCGGCGAAGGCGAGCACCAGGCACCAGCAGAGCCCCGTCGTGATGAACGTGGCTCCCAGCGCCAGGAAGGCCAAGCTGCGCGCGCCGGCGTGCGGATCGATGAATTGCGGCAGGAAGGCGAGGAAGAACAGGGCCACCTTGGGATTGAGGAGGTTGGTGAGGATGCCCTGCAGGAAGGCGGATCTGGCAGCGGCAGAGCTGGAAGGCAGCCGCGTGCCGGCGTCAGTGGCGGGCGGTTTTGCCAGCAGCAGCCTGATACCAAGATAGATCAGGTACGCGGCGCCGGCGAGTTTCACGATCGTGAACGCGAGCGCTGAGGTCGCCAGGATCACCGACAGGCCGAGCGCGGCCGCCAGCGTGTGACCGATGCTGCCCACCGAGATCCCGACGGCGGCGGCGAGTCCCGCGCGCAGCCCGCCGGTGAGGCTGCGGCCGATGATGAACATCGTGTCCTGGCCCGGGGTCAGGTTGAGCAGAATGGCCGCTGCCACGAACAGCCAGTAGTCATGTATCGCAGACACGAGTCAGCGGTACTGCTTGTACGACTTCTCTTCTATGAGCCGCGAGCCCAATTGCAGGTTGATACGCTTCTTGATCGCCGCTCGCTCATCGTTCGACACGTAGACCGCGCGCGCCAGCTCGATGAAGTCGCGGTCGAAGGTCTGCTTGGCTTCCTTGTCGCGGATGCGATCCTCGATGTCCCACAGCCGCTCGTTGACGTTCTGCAGTGCGTGCTCATCGAGGGCCAGCTCGGGAACCGCGCCGCCACAATCGCGCCAGGTCTGCTCCAGCATCGCTAGTTCAAGCTTCACGTTGGCAAGCTTGCCGGCCTCCTGGATGCGCGCCACCTTAATCCTCAGGATCGTGATCTTGTCGAGCAGCTCCCCGGGGGAGATGGGAACGAGGATGTCTTTCATGTCTGCGATCCTAGCAACTCATCGATTCTGGCGGTGACCTGATCGACGCTGATGAGGTCCATGACGCCGGGTTCTTCGATCTTGTGGCCCCAGGGCAGCATCTGCGGCTCGCAGCCGCGGAACTTGCGCGCCGCCTGCGGATAGGCATTCACGCACCACCTTCCCGACAGGTAGGGCCCGCTGCGTGCCGGGTTGGTGGCCGCGTAAAGCCCCACCACCGGGGTGCCCACCATCGTGGCCATGTGGGCGGGACCGGAGTCAGGGCTCACCAGCACGGTGGCACGTGACAGCAACGCCAGCAGCTGCGGCAGCGTGTCCCGTCCGATCTGGTCGATGAGAGTGACCTTGCAGGCCTCGATGATCGCGTTGCCGCTGGCGCGCTCCAGTTCACTCGGTCCGCCGGCCAGGATCACCCGCATGCCGTGCCGGCTCACGGCGTGCTCAGCGACCGCGGCATAGCGCGCCGGGCTCCAGTTGCGCAGCGGGTGACTCGAGCAGGGACTGATGACGAGCGTCGCCTGGCTGTCCGGGACCAGGCGCGAGGCGTAGGCGCTGGCCTCCGGCGGCAGCGGCAGGTCCCAGCGCAGCAGCCGCTCGCCGATGCCAAGCGCCGTCACGAAACCGAACAAGCTGTCGAGGACGTGCTCGCGGGTGCGTGGCGCGATCGTTGCGTTGGTGAACAGCCATTGCAGCTCACGGGCGCGTGGCCGGTCGAAGCCGAGCTTCACGTCCGCGCCGATGCAGGCGGCCACCAGGCTCGCCCGCAGTGCGAGCTGCATGTGCAGCAGCACCTCGAAGCGGCGACCGCGCAGGCGGCTACGCAGCGCGTGCAGCCCGGCAAGGCTTGCACGCTTGTCCACGGTGATAAACTCCACGCCTTCGATCAGGCTCATCAGGCGCGCTTCGTTCCTGCCGATGATCCAGGTGAGCTGCGTCGCCGGCCACGCCTGCTGTAAGGTGCGCACGATCGGCACGACGTGGCAGGCATCGCCGATCGCCGACAGCCTGAGAATGCAGACACTGCGCGGCGGTTCGGCGAGGGGCAGCATCATTATGGAGTCAGGTTAGTGAAGGGGCGCTGGGCGCTCGGCCCTGAGGTGAAACGCGGCGCCGTCGCGAGCGGCGCCATGCTATATGACGGCTCGCGGGCCAGCAACCTGCGCGCCGACTGGTTCGAACCGCAATACTGGCAGGCGCGCGGAGAACTTGACGGTACGGCGCGCGGCCGCGGCACGGTGCACTTCGTCAAGGCCGCCGACGGCCGGCGTTACGTTCTGCGCCGCTACCGGCGCGGCGGCCTGATGGCGCACTTGTTCGCGGATCGCTACGCCTGGCACGGAGAGGAGGGCACCCGACCGTTCGTGGAGTGGCAGCTCACCTACCGGCTGCACCGCGCGGGGCTGCCGGTGCCCACGCCGATCGCGGCGCGCTACCGGCGCACCGGCGCCACCTACACCGGTGACATCATCACCGAGCGGCTGCCGACGGTTGGCTCGCTCGCCGAGTGCCTGCGTGCCGGTGCGCTGTCGGTGCTGTCGTGGATTTCGATCGGTCGCTGCATCCGCCGCTTCCACGATCTGGGCGTGTGTCATGCCGACCTCAATGCGCACAACGTGCTGCTGAGCGAGGATGCCGTGTACCTCATCGACTTTGATCGCTGCCAGCTGCGCGGACCGGGGCTGTGGCGCGACGCAAACCTGGTGCGGCTGCGCCGCTCGCTCGAGAAGGTCACCTGGGCGCTGCCACCGGAGCGCTTCGCCAACGATGACTGGCACGGGCTGCTGGATGGTTACGGGGAGTCTTCCGGCAAGACCGAATTGCCGGGGGCCTGAACTGACCCGCTAGGTCGCACCTTGCGATTCCTCTATCTCCTCGCTGTCTACTGCGCCGCGCCCGTCCTCTCCTGCTGGTACCTGTGGCGCGGCCTGCGCGAGCGCAGTTACTGGGGCCACTTCAGCGAGCGTTTCGGATTCGGCGCGCTGCGCCCGCCGCAGGGCGTGTGGCTGCACGCGGTATCGGTCGGCGAAGTGCAGGCCTGCGCGCCGCTGGTCATCGCCCTCGGCCGGCGCCATCCGCAGCTGGCGCTCACCGTCACGACGGTCACCCCGACCGGGGCGGCCCGGGCACGCGCGCTGTTCGGCGAGCTCGCCGAGGTGCGTTACCTGCCCTACGACCTGCCGGGCGCGGTGTGGCGCTTCTTCGAGCGCGTGCAGCCGCGACTGGCGGTGATTTTCGAGACCGAGCTGTGGCCGAACCTGTACCGGGAGTGCGCGCGGCGGCGGGTGCCGCTGGTGCTGGCGAGTGCCCGCATCTCGGCGCGCTCGCTCAGCCGCTACCGGCGCGTGGGCAGCCTGTTCCGCGACACCCTGTCGCAGGTGACTCTGCTGGCGGCGCAGGGGCCAGAGGATGCCGAGCGTTTCCGCGCGCTCGGGGCGCGGCCTGCGAGCACCCGCGTGATCGGCAACATCAAGTTCGATTTCCGGTTACCCGCTGACATCGCGCCGCGCGCCGCGCGGCTGCGCGAGCAGTACGCGCGCACGCGGCCGTTGTGGGTGGCTGGCAGCACGCACGGCGGGGATGAGCAACAGGCGGTGCTTGCGGCCGCGCGGCGCGTGCGCGAGGTGCATCCGGATGCGCTGCTGGTGATTGCGCCGCGCCATCCGCCACGGTTTGCCGAAGTTGCGCAGGCACTCGCGCAGGCCGGTGTCAGCTTCGTGCGCCGTTCGCAAGGCGCCGATGAGCCCGCCGCTGCGCGGTGCGAAGTGCTGCTGCTCGACTCGCTCGGCGAGCTGCTCGATTTCTATGCCGCCGCAGATGTCGCCTTTGTCGGCGGCAGCCTGCTGAAGGTCGGCGGACACAATCTGCTCGAACCGGCCGCTCTCGGCGTACCGATCCTCACCGGCCCGCACAACTTCAACAACGTGGAGGTCGCGCGGCTTTTGATCGGGCGTGGTGCGGCCGAAGTGGTCCACAACTGCGGCGAGCTTGGCACACGTGTGAGCGCGCTGCTCGCCGATGCCGGGGCACGCGCGCGCATGGGTGCGCAGGGACGCGCCGCGGTGGAGGCTAACCGCGGCGCACTGGCGAAGCTTATGACGCTGCTCGAGCCGCTGCTGGAAGGAGTCTGAAGCCTAGCGGCGGCTGCCCGGCGGGGTTTGCCCGCCCGCCGGTGCCGTCGGCGGCGGGGCGGCGGGGGGCGGGGCGGCAGGAGCCCCTTCGGCCGGTAAGGTGGGTGCCAAGGTCTCGGGCGTCTGCACGGCAGGAGAGGTGGGTGCGGTCACGGTCAGCCAGTTGTTGATCTCGGTCAGCTCAGCGCGGTCGAGGTTGCCAGCCGCGAGGCGCAGCTGCAGCACGCTCACGATGTAGTCGTAGCGGCTGTCCGAGTAATCGGTCTCGGCCTGCACCAGGTTCTTGCGCGCGTTGAGGACGTCAACCGAGGTGCGCGTGCCCACATCGTAGCCCGCCTCGGTCGCCTTGAGCGCGGTCTGATTGGACTCGAGCGCCTGGCGCAGCGCCTCGACCCGCGCGATGCCGCTGATGACACCGAGATACGCATCGCGCGCCTGGCGCTCAGTCGCACGCGAGGACTGCACGACCGCCTCCTTGGCGGCGATCCACAGGTACTGGCTCTGGCGCACCTTCGACTGCGTGTAGCCCCCGGCGAACAACGGCACCGTGAGCTGCAGGCCGATCTGACGGTCGTTGAACTTGCTGTCGACACCTGCGAAGGGCAGGTCCTCGAGGACCTGGTTGGAGTTCTGTTGTGTGTAGGAGCGTCCTGCGACGATATCGAGCGTCGGCAGATGCCCGCCGATGGTGGCGCGGACGTTGTCGCGCGCGATGTCCGCAGCCAGGCGGCTGGAGACCAGTGACAGGTTCTGCTCGAGCGAAATGTTGACCCAGCGGCTCTCGTCGGCCGGTTCCGGGCTCTGCAGCGGCATGTCGGCACCGGGCTTGGACAGCCCGTCGTACTTCTGCCCGGTGATCTCCTGCAGCTGGTCCTCGGAAGTGGCGAGCGTGCGCTTGGCGGCGATCACGGCCGCCGCCGCCGTGTCGCGCGCCGCCTTGGCGTCCTGCACGTCGGTGATGGCGATCAGGCCGACTTCGAAGCGCTTGTCCGCCTGATCGAGCTGTCGGGCGATCGCTTCCAGAGAGGCCTGGTTGGCCTGCAGCCCATCGTAGGCCGCCAGCACGTTGAAGTAGGCCTGCGCGACACGCAGGATCAGCTGCTGCTCGGCGGCCTGGTAGGTGGCCTCGGCCTGTGCGACTTCCTTGGCTGCCTCCTTCAGGGTCATCCAGTTGGTCCACGAAAAGACGTTTTGACGCAGGTTGAGGGCCCAGGTTTTGGTCGTCGAATCGATGACGGTTGGCAGCGGCAGCACCACCAGCGTGGGCGGTCCGGTCGGATTGGACGGATTGGCGAGTGCCTCGGGCTGGTCCTGGAAGCCGGCGTTGTGGTCCCAGGTCACGCCCGCCGTGCCATTCAGCTGCGGCAACAATGCGGCCAGCGCCTGCGGGCGCGCCTCGCGTGCCGCGAGGCGGTTGGCATCGGCCTGCCGGATCACCGGATCGTTGTGCACGGCATCCTCGAACACGCCGATCAGGTCCTTGGCCTGCGCGGCGCCGCAGAACGCGAGCAACAGGAGGGTGAGGGTGGAGGCGCGCTTCATGGCATTCCTTTATCGTCTCAGAACGTGAACTCAGGCGGCCGCACCGCATTCACCAGGGTGTCGATGACGGTCTCGAACAGGCTCTGCGTCGCAAAGGCGTCCTGCGCCGCGCGGCGTACCAGCCGTGCGTCCATCACCGGCGCCTCCCCCACCACCACGAACAGCCGCCCGCCGACCTTCAGCATGCGCTCGAAGCGCGCATCGTAGACGGGCAGCGATGCGGTGACGGCGATGGCGTCGTAACGCGCGCCGCTGTCGGCGGTGAGCGCATCCGCATCCACGACCTCGACATCGCGCATGCCGAGCAACACGAGATTGCGGCGCGCCTCGTCCGCAAGCTCCGGAAACACCTCGAGCGAGCGTACATGGGGGGTCATGGCGCGCAGGCACGCCGTGACGAACCCGCTGCCGGCGCCGATCTCGAGCACCTCATCGCCCTGATCCGGCAGCAGTGCCTGAAGCAGGCGACCGACGACGCTGGGACGCAACATATGCTGTCCGCGCGCCAGCGGGACCTCTGCGTCGGCGTAGGCCCGGTAGCGCTGCGGGCGTGGCACAAACAGCTCCCGCGGCACCTGGCGCAGCACGTCCAGCACGCGCCCGTCCAGCACGTCCCAGGCGCGCACCTGCTGCTCGATCATCTGTTCGCGCGGATCGGCCGTCTGCATCGTCTCACTCCGAATTGGACTTATTACTAAACTATCGAAAAGGCCGGAGAAGTTAAGGGTTTTCCGGCGCGCTGCCAAGCGGGCATGCGACGAGATATGGTGAAATACCGACGGGGCGAGGGGTTGCCTGAGCTATGCTAACCCTGTCCGTAACCCACAGGCGCGAGAAGTCGAACCAGATGCGCCGACGGACTCAAAACGGGGTACCCACGGAAAGGGTAGAGAAGAACGCAGATGTCGATTGCCGGGCTGTTGTGTCTCCTGTTTGCCCTGATTACCACCCTGGTCTTGGTACTGTACGCGTTGCAGCGGCGCGACATGCAGAAAGTGGGAGAAGTGTCGCGGCAGCTGCAGCGCATCGCGATCGGCGGGCGCCTTCCCGGCCGGGTGGAGGTCGACAGCGATAAGGCGGAACTGGCCGCCCTGGTCACCGCCCTCAACCACCTGCTGACCCGCGCCGCGCCCGCGGCGGAGCGCGAGGTCGCTCATGCACCGAAGCTGTTCGCTGATCTCGGCGAGCGTATTCACGAAGCGGTGCTGGTGCACGGCGATGTCATCCTGTATGCGAACCGCCAGTTCGCAAGCTTCGTCGGCGTCGATCGCATCGATCTGGTCGGGCGGCGGCTCGCGGATCTGGTGCCGCCGGAGTACTCCGAGCTGGTCAGCGAGAACATCCGCCGACGCCTGCTCGGCGAGACCGCCGCGGAGCGCTACGAAATCGACATGATCGGCCTGCACGGCCAGATGAGCCGCCTCGAGATTGCCTCGACGCCGGTCGATTACGACAAGGACAAGGCACTGCTGATCACCGGCGTGGAGATCATCCCCACGCAGACCAATCAGGTGCTGCGCCTGGCGGGGGATGCGGCGGCCGAGTCCCAGCTGCTGGCGCTGAATTCGCTGGCCGAGGCGATCATCGCCACCGACCGCGACGGCCGCATTACCTTCATCAATCCAGCCGCCGAAAAGCTCACCGGCACCGAGAGCGCGGCGGCGCTCGGCAAGGTGCTGGAGGAGATCGTGAGCCTGGTCGATGAGAGCGACCGGCGCGTGCTCTCGGACCCGGTGCGCCAGGCGCTCACCAGCGGCGCAGCCGTCAATCTGAGCCGCCGCGCGCTGCTGCTGTCGCGCGCCAACGGCAGCGAGCGCTCGATCGAGTTGTCGGCCTCACCCATCCGCAACAGCGATCGCGAACTCATCGGCGCGGTGGTGCTGTTGCGCGATGTCACCGAGATGCGCGGACTCGCGCATCAGATGTCCTACCAGGCGACCCACGATGCGCTCACCGGCCTCATCAACCGGCACGAGTTCGAGCGGCGCCTGGAGGAGGCCATCGAGAGCGCCCGGCGCGGCGACGGCCAGCACGTGCTGTGTTATCTCGACCTGGATCACTTCAAGATCGTCAACGACACCAGCGGGCACCTGGCCGGCGACAGCATGTTGCGCGAGGTGGCCAAGCTTCTGCGCGATGCGGTCCGCGACAGCGACACCGTGGGGCGCCTCGGCGGGGATGAATTCGGCACGCTGCTGGTTGGCTGTCCGCTGGAGAAGGCGCGGCAGATTGCCGATGACGTGTGTCGCGCGGTGGGCGATCACCGCTTCGTCTGGAAGGACAGGATCTACAACATCGGCGTGTCGGTTGGGCTGGTGGAGATCTCGCGTGAGAGCGGCACGCTCGAGGAAATGCTGGCCGCCGCCGACACCGCCTGCTATGTGGCCAAGAAGCAGGGATCGGGCCAGGTGGCGGTCTACTCGGCACGCGACGAAGCGCTCGCGCGCCACACCGGCGAGATACAGTGGCTGCAGCGCCTGCAGACCGCGCTCAAGGAAAATCGCTTCCACCTGTACCAGCAGGTGATCGTGGCGGCACACGGCGAGGACACCGGTCCTGCCATGGAAGTGCTGGTGCGCCTCGAGGATGAGTCGGGCAACAAGCTGCTGCCCGCCGAGTTCATGCGGGCCGCCGAGCGCTACCGACTGATGGGGCTGGTGGACCGCTGGGTGGTGCAGACCACGCTTGCCGCGCTCGGCCGCGGCGCCATTCCCGTAGCGCCGCATCGCAGCGTCGCGATCAACATCTCCGGCCAGACGCTCGGCGATGTGCAGTTCCTCGAGTTCGTGGTGGAGACCCTCGACAGCACCGGTGTGGCTCCCGGGCAGGTGTGCTTCGAGATCACCGAGAACGCGGTGATCGCCAACCTCGATCATGCGCGTCGCTTCGTCGGAGTCCTGCACGGCATCGGCTGTCAGTTCGCGCTCGATGACTTTGGCTCAGGCGTCGGCTCATTCTCGAACCTCAAGAACCTGCCGCTCGATTATCTGAAGATCGACGGCTCGTTCATGCGCAACCTCGCGCGCGATACCGTCAATCAGGCGATGGTGACGGCGATGATCAAGCTCGCCCGCACCCTCAACTTCAAGGTGATCGCCGAGCAGGTCGAGGACACCGCATCGGTAGATGCCGCGCGGCGCATGGGGGTGGACTACCTGCAGGGCTATGCCATCGGGCGCCCGCAGCCGCTGCTCTTGGCGGCGTGACGGCGGCGCAGCAGCGAACGACGCCTGCGGGCTGGTCCTGGCGCAAGGCCGGCAGCGCTTCCCCGAGACCGGCAAGCCGGCAAGCCGGCAAGCCCTTGCTGCGCTTACAGCAGCGGCACCAGCAGCAGCGCCACGATATTGATGATCTTGATCAGCGGGTTGATGGCAGGACCGGCGGTGTCCTTGTACGGATCGCCGACGGTGTCACCGGTGACCGCGGCCTTGTGCGCCTCGGAGCCCTTGCCGCCGTAGTGGCCTTCCTCGATGTACTTCTTGGCGTTGTCCCAGGCACCGCCGCCGGTGGTCATGGAGATGGCGACGAACAGGCCCGTGACGATGGTGCCGATCAGCAGTCCGCCGAGTCCGCGCACCCCGGCGCCCGGCCCCATCAGCGAATTCAGCACCAGCACCAGCACGATGGGCACCAGGATCGGCAACAGCGAGGGCACGATCATCTCGCGGATGGCTGCGCGCGTCAGCAGGTCCACGGCTCGCGAGTAATCCGGCTTCTCGGTGCCCGCCATGATCCCCTTGATCTCGCGGAACTGGCGCCGCACCTCGTTGACCACCGCGCCCGCGGCGCGTCCGACCGCCTCCATCGCCATCGCGGCGAACAGGTAGGGCACCAGGCCGCCGATAAACAGGCCGATGATGACCGCAGGATCGGACAGCGAGAAGGTGGCGACCTTGCCGGCCGCCTCGAGGTTGTGCGTGTAGTCGGCGAACAGCACCAGCGCGGCAAGTCCGGCCGAGCCGATCGCGTAGCCCTTGGTCACCGCCTTGGTGGTGTTGCCGACTGCATCGAGCGGATCGGTGATGTTGCGCACTTCCTTGGGCAGTCCGGCCATCTCGGCGATGCCGCCGGCGTTGTCGGTGATCGGTCCGTAGGCATCGAGCGCGACGATCATGCCGGTCATGGACAGCATCGCGGTCGCTGCAATCGCGATGCCGTACAGGCCGGCGAGCGTCGAGGCACCCCAGATCGCAAGACACACCGCGATCACCGGCAGCGCCGTTGATTTCATCGATACGCCAAGGCCGGCGATGATGTTGGTGGCGTGGCCGGTCTGGGAGGCCGCTGCCACCTTGCGCACCGGGCTGTACTCGGTGGCGGTGTAGTACTCGGTGATCATCATCAGCGCCGCGGTGAGGCCAAGGCCGATGAGCGCGCACTCGTAGAGCTTCCACAGGTTGGCGGGCATGATCTCGCGCGTGATGAAGTAGAACCCCACCGCCGAGACCACCCCGGACACGGCAACCCCGCGGTACAGGGCGTTCATGATCTTGCCGCCCTCACGGGCCGAGACGAAGAAAGTGCCGATGATGGAGGAGACGATGGAGACCGCTCCCAGTGCGAGCGGGAAGATCACCGCGGCAAGCGCCGCGTCCGTGCCGTTCTGCGCGAACAGCAGACCGCCCAGCAGCATCGTGGCGACGATGGTGACGGCATAGGTCTCGAACAGGTCCGCGGCCATGCCGGCGCAGTCGCCGACGTTGTCGCCGACGTTATCGGCGATTACCGCCGGGTTGCGCGGGTCATCCTCGGGGATTCCCGCCTCGACCTTGCCGACCAGATCCGCTCCCACGTCGGCGCCCTTGGTGAAGATGCCGCCGCCGAGCCGCGCGAATATCGAGATCAGGGAGCCGCCGAAGGCAAGTCCCACCAGCGCGTGCAGGGCAGCCTCGGCGCCGATTCCCGCGAACTGGCGCAGCAGTGTGTAGTAGCCCGCGACGCCGATCATGCCCAGACCCACCACCAGCATTCCGGTGATCGCACCGCCGCGGAAGGCCACGCTGAGCGCCGCGTTCAGGCCGGTGGTGGCGGCCTGCGCGGTGCGCACGTTGGCGCGCACCGAGATGTTCATGCCGATGTAGCCGGTGAGGCCCGACAGCACGGCTCCGACCAGAAAGCCGCCGGCCGTGGGCCAGCCGATGGGCGAGAAGCCGATGAGGGCGAACAACACGATGCCGACGATGAGGATGGTCCCGTACTGGCGGTTGAGATAGGCCTTGGCACCGGCCTGTATCGCCGCGGCGATTTCCTGCATGCGCGCGTTGCCTGCCGGCAGGCGCAGGATCGCCATCATCGAGAACACCCCGTAAAGGACGGCGAGCACGCCGGCCGCGATAGCGGCCCACAGCCACGTGGTGGCATTCATCAGGAAATCTCCCCAAAAAAAGGCCGCGCACTATACCACGCCATGCCCCTTTTTCCGCCCTGAGGCGAGCCTGCGGGCGTGTCGCTATGGCGTCGCTATGGCAGCGCAGCAGGCACGCTTCATAGCTTGAATTGCGCCTTGAGCTTGCGCCGCACGGGCACTCCCTTGATGTGGACGTAATCAGGCAGGCCGTTGCGGTAGGGAGGATAGGCCTCCCCGGCGATGAGGGGCTCAAGGTAGCGCCGGCACGCCGCGGTGATGCCGAAGCCGTCGCCGCGGATGTATCCGGCGGGGAGCTTCTTTTCCTTGTTGGCGACCTCGGCCAGCGGCACCTGTCCGATCGTCCAGCGGTAGGGGCGGTGCGCCCTGCGCACGATGGTCGGCATGACCGCGTTCGCCCCGCTGACCGCCAGCTGCACCGCTGCCTTGCCCACCGCGTAGGCCTGTTCCACGTCGACGCGCGAGGCGATGTGGCGTGCGGAGCGCTGCAGATAGTCGGCCACCGCCCAGTGATACTTGTAGCCGTGCGCCTCGCGGACCATGTTGGCCACTACCGGCGCCACGCCTCCGAGCTGCGTGTGCCCGAAAGCATCGCGCGTGCCCGCGTCGGCCAGGAACTTGCCGTCGGCGGTGGCGGCGCCCTCGGAGGCGACGATGACGCAGTAGCCGTATCCTTCGACACAGGTGCGCACGCGCTCGAGAAACCTGTGCTTCTCGAAGGGCACTTCCGGAAAGAGGATGACGTGCGGAGGCTGCGCCGGGCCGCGACCGGCAAGCCCGCCGGCGGCCGCAATCCAGCCGGCATGGCGCCCCATGACCTCCAGCACGAACACCTTGGTCGAAGTGCGGGCCATCGAGGCGACATCGAGCGCCGCTTCGCGCGTGGACACCGCGACGTACTTGGCCACCGAGCCGAAGCCCGGACAGCAATCGGTGTGCGGCAGATCGTTGTCCACCGTCTTTGGCACGCCCACGCAGGTGATGGGAAAGCCGAGCGCCGCGCCAATCTGCGACACCTTGAGCGCGGTGTCCATGGAATCATTGCCGCCGTTGTAGAAGAAATAGCCGATGTCATGCGCCCGGAACACCTCGATCAGCCGCTCGTACTCGGCGCGGTTCTGGTCGATGCCCTTCAGCTTGAAGCGCGCCGAGCCGAACGCGCCCGCCGGGGTGTGCTTCAGGGCGCGGATGGTCGCGGCGCTTTCGCGGCCCACATCGATCAGATCCTCGGTGAGTGCCCCGATGATGCCGTCGCGCCCGGCGTAGACCCGTCCGATGTGCCTGGAGCGCAGCGCCGTCTCGATCACCCCGCAGGCCGAGGCGTTGATCACGGCCGAGACACCGCCCGACTGGGCGTAGAAGGCGTTCTTGGGGGATGCTTTTTTCATACGGAAAGAATAACGCACCGCCCGCAGCGGGCGCGACCCGCGCGCCGCTCACTGGACTTGGACCGGGACGGCCGGTAACGTGCCGGGCCCATGCGCATCGTCTTGTTGGGAGCGCCCGGCGCGGGCAAGGGCACTCAGTCTCAGCGTCTGGTGGAGCGCGCCGGTATCCCGCAAATCTCGACCGGCGACCTGTTGCGCGCCGCGGTCGCGCGCGGCACCGAACTTGGGCGCCAGGCCAAGGAGGCCATGGCCGCGGGGCGCCTGGTTGATGATGCGCTGGTGCTGGGCATGATCCGCGAACGCCTCGGCGAGAAGGACGCCCGCAAGGGCTTCATCCTCGATGGCTTTCCGCGCAATCTCGCCCAGGCGCACGCGCTCGAGCGGCTGCTCGCGGACCTCAGGCAACCGCTCGATGCCGTGGTGCAGCTGGAAGTGGATTACGGCGAGCTGGTACGACGCATCTCCGGACGACGAACCTGTGCCGACTGCGGGCGGGTATTCAACCTTTTGACCTCGCCGCCGCCCGCCACGGGCGAGGCGTGTCCCAAGACCAACGCCCCGCACCGTCTGGTGCAGCGCCCCGACGACAACGAGGCGACGGTTGCGGAGCGGCTGCGTGTCTATGACGAGAAGACGCGGCCGCTGATCGATTTCTACCGCGCGCGCGGCCTGTTGCGCGTGATCAACGCGGAAGGGGACGTGGACGCGGTGACGCGCCGTCTCGCGCAGGCACTCGGCTCGCCCGCGCTGGCCAAGCGGCCGGCGGCGCGGGCCGGCGCGCGCAAGAGCGCCAGCCGCCCCGTCAAGCGCAAGATGAAGAGCAAGAAAGCTGCCGTGCGTCGCAGAACCCGCACTTCGGCTGCGCAGTCAGTGCGCAACAGGCGGGCCAAGACCCCGCGCGCCGGTGCGGGCAGCCGACCGCGCGGGCGCCCGGGCAAGCGCCGCTGACGGGAAGTTCACAGCGCGGCGAGCAATCTCTCGCCGAGTATCGCGCGTCGCCAGCCACTCAATAGCGCGCCATCGCGCCGCCCTTCCGCGAGTCGCTCGAGGTCACGCCGCGTGGCGAGCACTTCGGGCACCAGTTTGAGCTCCTGCGCCACCGACTGGCTGATGTCACCGAGCTTTCTCACCAGCGCAGCTTTTACCGGATCCGGCCGCGAGCGGGCCGGCACCGCCGGCGGGGGATCCGGCACCTGCGCATCGCGCACGCAGGCGAGCAGTTCTTCGCCGCGCCGCTTGACAAGGCCTGCGGGCATATCCGGGATGGCCGCCAGTGCCTCGGGCGTGCGCGGCACCTGCATCACCAGCTCGCGCAGCACCGTGTCCTCGAGAATCCAGCCGCGCGGCCGGTTGTGCTCGACGGCGGAACGCTCGCGCCAGGCGGCAAGCGCGCGCCCCAGCCGCTCGCGTGCCGGGTCCAGGTCGCGCAGCCACTTGAGGCGCAGCCACGCATCGTCAGGTTCGATCGTCAGCACGCCAGGGTCATCCAGAGCGGTCAGTTCTTCGTCGAGCCACTCGAGCCGTCCGAGTCGGCGCAGCTCCTCCTCGAGCTTCTCTGCCAGGGGCAGCAGGTAGCGCACGTCATCGAGCGCGTATTCGATCTGCTCGGGCGAGAGCGGGCGGCGCGACCAGTCGGTGCGGGTATGGGACTTGGCAAGCTCCTTGCCCAGCAAGCGCTGCACGGCCTGCGCATAACCGATCTGCGCGGGCAGCCCGGCAAGAGCGGCCGCAATCTGGGTGTCGAACACCGGCCGCGTCATCCCGGCGGCCGGCAACAGCACCTCCAGATCCTGGCGTGAGGCGTGCATGACCTTGAGCACCGCGGGGGCGGCCAGCACGCCTGCGAGCGGGGCAAGATCGGTGAGCGCGAGTGGATCGACGCAGACCGCTTCGTTCGGGGCCGCGATCTGCAGCAGGCACAGCTGCGCACGGTAGGTGCGCTCGCGCAGGAATTCGGTGTCCAGGCCGATGCGCGGCTGCGTGCTGAGACGCTCGGCGAGTCCGGCAAGCTCGGCGGCTGTGGTGAGTATTGGCTGCAAACGTGAACTGCGGATGATCTGTACAATCGACTTTGCCCATTATGCGAGGCCCGCGGCGGTATCGAAAGACATGAGGGAACTCATCGGCCTCTTTACCCAGATCGCGCTGCTGCGGCGGGGACCTCAGGACCTGCCCGCCTCCGTGCTGCTGCTGGTACTGACCATCCTCGGCTACCTGTGCGTGAATCTTCTGGTAAACGTCGCACTGCCGCCGGTGAAGGAGCTGCCGCCGCTCACCAGCTGGCTCGCTCAGCTTCTGGTCGGCACGCTGTTCACGCTCGCCTGGTATGTCGTGTTGCTCAGGCTGGTCAGGCGGCCCGAGCGAACCGTGCAGACCGCCACGGCCGTGTTCGGGCTGCAGATGGTGCTGTCACCGCTGTCGGTCGGCTTCGAATGGCTGATGCGCCGCTTCGGCGAGGATCAGACCTGGGAGGTGCCGATCACCAGTGCGGGACTGCTGCTGATTGCGTGGCTGATCGCCGCCAACAGCCACATCGTCAAGGCAGCGCTCGATTGGTCGGGCATGGCGAGCGTGGCACTGGTGATCCTCGAGATGCTCGCCGGCTGGCTGCTGCTGCTGGCGGTGTTCTCTCCCGTCAAGGGCTGAAAGCCAGCGCCGTGCACGTCCACATCCTCGGCATCTGCGGCACGTTCATGGGCGGGCTGGCGGCGATCGCGCGCTCGGCCGGCTTCACCGTCACCGGCTCGGACCGTGATGTCTATCCGCCGATGAGCACGCAGCTCGAAGCGCTCGGTGTCATGCTCACCGAGGGCTTCGATGCCGCGCAGCTCGTCCCGCGGCCGGACGTGGTGGTGGTCGGCAACGTCATGACGCGCGGCATGCCGGTGATCGAGGCGCTGCTCGAGAGCGGGCTGCCCTACACCTCAGGGCCCGAGTGGCTGGCGCGCGAAGTGCTCCACACGCGCTGGGTACTCGCGGTCGCCGGCACCCACGGCAAGACCACCACGGCCTCTCTCTTGGCATGGATACTGGAGCACGCAGGTCTTGAGCCCGGCTTTCTCATCGGCGGGGTGCCAGCGAACTTCGGACTGAGCGCGCGCCTGGGCAAGGGATTTTTCGTCATCGAGGCGGACGAGTACGACACCGCCTTCTTCGATAAGCGCGCAAAGTTCGTGCACTACCAACCCCGCACCGCCATCCTCAACAACCTCGAGTACGACCACGCCGACATCTACCCCGACGTGGCGGCCATCCAGCGCCAGTTTCATCACCTGGTTCGCATCGTGCCCGGCAGTGGCCGGATCGTGTGGAACGCTGCCGATGAGCGCCTCAAGGAGACGCTCGCCATGGGCAGCTGGACGCCGCTCGAGGGGTTTGCACGCGAACCCGTGCCCGAGGCGCTATGGAGCGCGCGCCCGCTGAGCGCGGCGGCGGACTTCTCACGCTTCGAGGTGCTCGAGGCAGGCCGCGCGCTCGGCACGGTGGACTGGTCTCTCATCGGCGCCCACAACGTGGAGAACGCGCTGGCGGCGATCGCGGCGGCACGACACGCCGGGGTGCAGGTGCCGCAGGCCATCGAGGCGCTGCATCGCTTCCAGGGCATCGCGCGCCGCATGCAGCTGCGCGGCGAGGTCGCCGGCGTGCGCGTCTACGATGACTTTGCGCACCATCCGACTGCTATCGCCACTACGCTGGATGGCTTGCGCCGCCGGGCGGGCAATGCGCGGATTGTGGCGGTGCTCGAGCCGCGCTCGCACACCATGCGCATGGGAGTGCACCAGCACACGCTCGCTCCCGCGCTCGCCGCGGCGGACGAGGTGTGGTTGTACACGCCGCCGGATCTTGGCTGGGATCCGGGCGCAGTGCTCGGCGCTCTCGGGGCCCGCGGGCACGCCAGCACGGACATCGCAACACTCGCGCGCGAGCTGGCGCGCGCGGCGCGTCCGGGCGATCAGCTGCTGATCATGAGCAACGGCGGTTTCGGTGGCCTGCACGGCAAGGTCCTGGCCGAGCTTAAAGGCATGGCGCCGCGCAAATGAGCGCGGCGAGCCTGCCACTGTTCCCGCTCGGCACGGTGCTGTTTCCGGGTGGTCCGCTGGCGCTGCGCATCTTCGAGCCGCGCTACCTCGACATGATACGGCGCTGTCTCAGGGAGCCGGCCCCCTTCGGGGTCGTCCTGATCCTCACGGGCGCTGAAGTCGGCGCGGTGACCAGCATCGCCGAGCTCGGTACCACCGCGCGGGTGGTGGATTTCGACACTCTGCCGGATGGGCTGCTCGGCATTTCCTGCGTGGGCGAGCGGCGCTTCCGGGTGCTGCGGCGCTGGCAGCAGGCCGACGGACTCAACCTCGCCGAGATCGATTACCTGCCGGATGAGGCACCCTGCGCGCTGCCGCTGCAGTTCGCGCCCCTGGCTGATCTGCTGCGCGAGGTGTTGCCAAAGCTCGGCGGAGCCTACGCGTACGTCGAGGCGCACTACCAGGAGGCCGGCTGGGTCGCCAACCGCCTCGCGGAGGTTCTACCGCTCAGCCCCGCGCAGCAGCTGCAGCTGCTCGAACTGGCCGAACCGCTGGCGCGCCTCAAGCTTGCCGCGGACTGGTCAGCCGGGCAGCCCACGGCTGCGGATGTATAGGCCCAGGTACTTGCGCCGCACGTAGTTGGATTCGATCAGCGCGAACACCAGTCCCCGCCAGCCGTCGAGAAATCCGAGGCGCAGCAGGTAGCCGCGCATGAAGCGCCACTGCGGATTGATCAGAACCTTCGCAAGTCCGCACCTCTTGCCGGCATCGTACAACGCCTGCGCCATCAGATCCGCGTAGCGCTGCATGCGGTTCTGGTGGTCACTCAGACTGCGGTAGGGGTAATGCTCCAGAGGGCCCCGCAACTTGCCGATGCGCCCGGTGACGCGCGTGTTCTCGTGGATCTCGTAGCCGCTCCAGCCGCCCAAGCGCCGATCGAACAGCCGAACCAGGCGATCAGGATAGGCGTTGCCGTGGCGCAGGAAGCGGCCGAAGTACTGGGTGATGCGCGGCAGCGACCAGCCGGCGGCGCTCGCAAAGCCACCGGCCCGCACCGCCGTCACCTCGGCAGCAAGCTGTGCGCTCACCCGCTCGTCGGCATCCAGGCACAGCACCCAGTCGTGGCGCGCCGTCTGCACCGCGAACTGCTTCTGGGAGCGATAACCTGGCCAGTCGCGCTCGATGACCCGCGCGCCGAGAGCGGCGGCGAGTTCGCGCGTTGCATCGGTGGAGTGCGAGTCGACGACGATGATCTCATCGCAGAAGCCGACCGAGCGCACGCACTCTTCGATGCGGTCGGCTTCGTTGAACGTGATAATGCAGGCCGATAGGCCGCCGCCACTCGTCACGCGTACCCTCACGGTCGGCGCAGGCAACAAAGCCCGTAGAATACTTCAATAATGAGTACGGTCCTGTTCTACGACCCGGTCTGCCCGCAGGCCTATGACACCCGCACGTTGCATCAGCAGGCGATGGGTGGCACCGAGGCGACACTGGTGCGTGTCGCCGATGCCCTCGACGCCTGGGTCGTGCAACGCAACCGCACCGAGGACTGGCAGCGCTACCGCCGCCCGCAGCGCCTGGCCGGCATCACAAGCGTCATCGTCAACCGGGATTCGCGTGCACTGCCGCTGGTGCGCGAGCGCTATCCGCAGGCGAAGGTGTACCTGTGGCTGCACGACCGGATTCGTCCCGGCGGACGGCGCGCGCGCTGGCTCACGGCCAGCGCCGCACTGCTGCGCCAGATGCAGGTGACCGCGATCTGCGTGTCGGATTCCCAGCGCGCCGGAGTCGAGGCCACGTTGCGCGACAGCGATGCTGCCGAGCAGGTGCGCTGCCTTACGATCTACAACCCCATCGATGATGCCCTCTCGCCGGACGGCACAGCGGTGGATGGGCGCAAGCTGGTTTTCTTCTCCTCACCCAACAAGGGGCTGGATTTCACCCTCGATGCCTTCAGCGCACTCAAGCGGGCGATGCCGGATATGCGCCTGGTGGTCGGCAACCCGGGCTACCGCCGCAGCAGCCACAGCCGCCGTGCCGGCGTCGAGTTTCTCGGTCCGCTACCGCAGGCGCGCATGCATGCCGAGGTGCGCAGCGCCTTGTGCACGTTCTGCCTGAACTTCGTCATTCCGGAAACGTTTGGCCTCACCTTTGCCGAATCGCACGCGCTCGGCACGCCGGTACTCGCGCACGACTGCGGTGCGGCGCTGGAGGTGCTGGGCGACCCCGGCCAGGTGCTGCCGGTTCCGCCGGCCTGCCGCCTTTACGAGGCCGTGGCGGGCACACTGCCGGCCTGCTGGCGGCGTGCCCCGGCGCGGCTCGCCGCGGCCGCAGGACTGTTCGATCCCTATATCGAGCGCATCCGCGCCTGGCGCGCAGGCGCGCGGCCGCCTGCCGCGCCAGATCCGCGCTTCCGGCTGAGCGCGGTCACGGCGCAGTGGCGCTCGCTGCTGGCCTAGCTGAGCCTGCGGGCAGCGCGGCAGCGGCCGGCAGCGAGCGCCAGGCCGCGAACACTTCCTCGAGCGGCACTTGATCGAGTCGGTTTGAGCGCGGCGGGCCGCCCACCCCGATCACCGCGGATCCGCCGGGGCTGCGCGGCAGCCACTCGGCCTGCGAATGCGCGCCGAACATCACCACCAGCGGCACTGACAGTGCTGCGGCGGCATGGGCGGGCCCGGTGTCAACCGAGATCATGCTGTGTGCCCGCGCACACAGCGCGAGCAGGCGTGGCAAGGGCAGCTCGGCAGCCGCTACCGCCGGCAATTGCGCGGCCGAGACGATCCAGGAGAGCAGCAGAGACTCTCGCGGCGCTCCGCACAGCACGATCACCGCTTGCGGCAGGCTCGCGTGAAGCTCGTGCAGCAACGCCGCCCATCGCTCGATGGGCCACGCCTTGTCATCTGCAGCCGAGAGGCGCAGCTTTCGGCCGCGCATGGTGCGGCGGTTGCCCGGCTGCACCAGCACCAGGGGCTTGTCGCCGAAGCCCTGCGCCTCGATCCACGCGCTGCACTCAGTGCGGGCCGCGGCGGACACTTCCAGGCGCGGTGCGCACAACGGCGGCGGCGACGGCCAGGGATAGCCGGCAGCGTCGAACACCGCGGGCGTGAGTCTGCCGAAGCTGACCAGACGGTCCACCCAGTGAGCCTGCGCGAGGCTGTTGCCGTTGCGGGTGATGAAGAGGCAGCGCGCAGGCTCGATGCCGCTGAATTTCAGCAGTCGCTCGATGCGCGCCAGTTTTTTCGGGTCGCATTCGCACACGTAGACCGGGCCGGCGCGGCTTTTGCGCAGGGCCGCGAGCGTGCGCCACCAGGCGCGATCGAACAGGAACGCGGTATAGCGGTGCAGGCACGAGATACGCGCCACGTCGCGGTGCGTAGCGTAAATCTGCTGCGGCCAGGGGCCGGCGCCGATCAGGTAACACGGGCTGCCGTAGCGGCGATGCAGAATATCCAGCAGCGCCGACAGCAGGATCATGTCGCCGACCCGGCCGAACCAGATCACAATCGGCTGCACGGGCGGCGCTGACATGACTCCCCACGGTTGGCGATCCACATAAGCTATGCGGGGCAGGCTGCTTTAGGCAAGCGAGACGCACGATCCATGCGGGCACTGTGCTGGTTCCTCGGTTTGATGGTCGCCGCAGCGGCGGCGATCGCGCTGCTTACCTATCCGGCCTGGCTGCTGCTGCACCCGCATTTTGATTTCCCGTTCCATCGCATCGGCGAGCGTATCGGCATGCTCGCGCTGTTGGTGGGCCTGATCGCGCTGGCGCGCCGCCTCAAGGTCGCCGATCGCACAAACCTGGGTTACGGCCTGCCGCGCCGCGCATTCCTGCGCGAGATGTCGCTGGGCCTGCTGCTTGGGGTGACCAGCATGCTCGCGGTGGTCGGCATCATGACGGCGCTTTCGCTGCTCGACTGGAGCGGCGCCTCCGAGATCGGCGCTGCAGCCCTCGCGCGGCTCATTCTGCTGCGCGCCGTGAGCGGACTTGCGGTGGCGTTCATCGAGGAAACCTTTCTGCGCGGTGCGATGCACAGTGCGATCGAACGCGAATCGGGGACCCGCGCGGCCGTGCTCGGGGTCGCGCTGCTCTACGCCGCGACCCATTTCTTTGCGAGCTACCACATCGCGCCCGCCGCGGTAACCGCGCACAGCGGCGTGGATCTGCTGGCCGGCACGCTGCATCTGTTCGCCCGGCCGCTCGGCATCGCCGATGCCTTTCTGGCCCTGTTTGCGGTGGGCGTCGTGCTGGGTCTGGTGCGTGCTGCGAGCGGCAACATTGCGGCCTGCATCGGCCTGCACGCCGGCTGGGTGTGGGTCATGCTGACGGTGCACGAGCTGGCACGGCCGCGTCCCGCGGCACCTCTTGGCTTTCTGCTGAGCCACTTCGATGGCTTCGTGGGCTGGCTGGTGCTGGCGTGGACGGCGCTGCTCGCCGTGCCGCTGTGGCGATTTTACGCAGCACGCAGCGCGCGCGCTGCGTGAGGATTCAGTTCAGCTGCGTCGGCGCAAAGCCATCCTTGCGCAACAGATCGAGCAGGCCGCCGTCACCCACCAGGTGCAGCGAGCCGACGATGACCATGCAGTTGTCATCGCCCTTGAGGAGCTGCTCGATCTGCGGCAGCCAGCGCTGATTGCGCTCGGTCACCAGCGGCCGATACAGGGCCGGGAAGGAGCTGTACTCGCTCGACAGGAGCGTGGCGAGCTTCGCAGCATTGCCGCTGCGCCAGGCGGCAAGGATCTCGCGCATCTCCTCCTGCGAGTCCTTGAGCTCATCCATGGTCTGGTCGAGCATGCGCACCTGGTCCTCGCGGGACAGTGCTTCCAGACCGCCGAGTTCTTCGCTCAGGGTTTCCAGGCCGGCGGTCGGCTTGCCATCGTTCTCGGCGCGGCGCACCAGCTGCTCCTCGACGCCCTGCTGCGGGTCGAAGCCCTGGTGCAGGTATTCCAGATCCGTAAGTTCGAGTCCGACCACCCACGGCGCCTGGGTGTCGAGGATCTCGGTCGATACCCCGAGGTCGGCCGCCACCGAGCTCACGCGTGTGTAGCGCTGCTCGCCGAGGATGCTGCGCAGGCTGGTGCCCCGCGGCAGTGCGCCGTGCTCCATCATCCAGCTGGCCACGGCGAGCGGATCGATCTTGCCGAGGTCCATCTCCATCACCAGCCGCTTGGAGTCGGCATAGGCGTGCGCGAACCCCGGCGGAAGGGTCGAGTCATTTGCGGGCAGCAGATGCACCGAGCCGGCAAGGTAGAGCGTGCTGTGTGGGCCGCGGATCGCCCATACCGGGCTCGCGGCCCCGGCGGTCAGGAAGGGTGCGCTCAGGCTGCCGAGCAGGCAGAGCGCGAGGAGCCACCGCACTGTTGTTCGACCCACATGACCTCCGTCAGCAGCGAGCCGTCGGCGCGCAGTTCGAGCGTGCGGTAAGCCGGCGGGCGGCGGTCCACGGCGAAATCTTCGGCGTGCGGCAGGAACTGCGCGCAGGTCGAGGGCGTCGCAAGCATCCGTACGCCCTTGCGCAGAGAGTCGTAGGCCTGGTGGACATGACCCCACACTATCGCACGGACGTTGCGATGTGCGTCGATCGTGTGCAGGAATTCGGAGGCGTTCTTCAGCCCCACGTGATCGAGCCAGCGGCTGCCCATCGGCACGGGATGATGGTGCAGGCATACCATGCAATGGCGCGTGCCGGCACTGGCGAGCGCCTGATCCAGCATGGCAAGTCGGTCTGCGCTGAGTGCACCGTGGGCAGCCCCGGGGATGCAGCTGTCGAGCAGCACGATGCGCCAGCGCCCCATGTCCACGAACCCGCCGAGCACGAAGGGCTTTGCGGCCAGCTCGCGGCGCATGGCCTGCGGCTCGTCGTGATTGCCGGGCAGGCACAGCACCGGCATGCCGAGCGCGCCAAACACGCGCCGGAAATGCGGGTAACCGGCCGGATCGTCCTGTACCAGATCGCCCGTCACCAGCACGGCATCCGGCGGCCAGTCGCGCGCCTTGGCGTGCGCCAGCGCGGCGTTGAGCGCGGGCAGCGTGGCAACTCCACGCAGCGATTCGTTCTCATCGCCGTAGAGATGCGGGTCGGTGAACTGAGTGAGGCGGACCACGCTCATGTCGAGAAGCGTATCAGAGCTTTTCGGCGTGCTGCAGTGAACCACGTCCGCCATGGGGCGCGCCACGGTGATGAGCACATGACGCATTTTGCGTTTTCGCGGGCAATAATGTGAAACAGGCCACCGCTGCCGGCGGCCTTATGTCCGCCTCGCGGTTCCGTAGCTCAAGCGTGGCTCAGCGATTTTCCGGCAGCGCGGCCGCCTGAGGCCGCTCGTATCCGGCGGATTTGTGCGCGTAGCTCAGCCGTGTCGTTGTCGGGCGACGCTGCGGCTGTTCGTGGGCAGATCCCTTGCAGCGGCGGTTATTCTTGCCGGCGCCGCGCCTCTTGTCCTCAGACCGGCAATGCGCGGCGCCGGTCGCGGCTCATTCAGCGGCCGTTTATGCTCGTCGATGGCTGGCAGAGAACCGGGGGATTGCGGGCTCATTTGTGACACAGACGATCCGCCACTTCGCTGCCCGCTCCAGCGACCGGCGGCGGTCCTTGGCGATCGGCAGGTCCGGGCCAAGGATCTGCCTCGACATCCGTGACGCCGCTCACTGTCCGAAGGCCGATGAAATCCTTATCAATCTGGGTAGTCACCGCGCCGCTCAGGCTGCCGTCACTGGCAGCCGCAAGTAGCGGATCCGGGAGCCCTCCTTAACGAATCCGCGTGCGCACTGCAACCTCAGCTGCGCACAAAAATATGCTGCGGACCTTCAGCGGAATTCTCGCGGTTCGTTTAACGTAGCGGCCCGGGAGCACCCCATTCTTTGGGGCGGCCGCCGGCGCTGAGGCAAACGCATCCATGAGCAATAACAAGATCACCAGTGAACCGCTTGGCGCACTTCGCGTCCTCCCCGACTTCCTGCCGGCTGCCGCGGCTCCCAGGGAGGAGGAGGTCAGGATCACGGTGCTCCTCAGTCGCACGAGCCTCGAGTTCTTCAAGGCCGAGGCGCGCAGACACAACACGCAGCACCAGCGCCTGATTCGCAAACTTCTCGACCGCTATGCGGAAAAGCACTCTCGCAAATAGCCGATGCGGCCGGGATAGGATCAGGAAGCTCTTTACTCGAGGGCGATTACGGACTTCACACCCTTGGTGAGGGTCGAGTTCATGCTTGAGCGCGGCAAGCCGCCCGCGCACTTTCATGACGTAACCGCGCTGTCCGGCGATTCCCGAGCAGCCTTTTGCACCCGACGTTACGCGCGCCCGGGGCGCCGCCACCCGCAGCGCCCGCACCGAGCGGGCAGGTCCTTGGCGCACGCTCGAGCGAGGCCTGGCGCCGCGGTGGCTGCGCATGGCTCCCCCGCAGGCCGCCGCAAAGGCGCGGGCGGGGCGAGGGATTTGAGAGGCTGACGGGGCACTGCTCGCCTATGGGGAAGGGCCCACCGATTCTTGAAAGCTTAGCGCGACCGTCCCGAGGCAGGCAGGTTCTGGCCCTGGCTGAAACAGCCCTGCCAATGATCAGTGACCGGGACTTGAGCGGGAATTTGGGCCATGTTCCCGCATTTGAGCATCGGGCGCGAGTGGTGGAGAATGCGCGCCCCCGCAGCGCGCGCGGCCACACTGGAAGCGCGGCACTGGGCCACCCTTTAAAGGGCCGCAATGACTACACGCCGAGAACTTGCCAACGCCATCCGCGCACTGTCCATGGACGCCGTGCAGCGCGCGAACTCCGGCCACCCCGGCATGCCCATGGGGATGGCCGATATTGCCCAGGTACTGTGGGCGGACTTCATGCGCTACAACCCCGCCGACCCGCGGTGGCTCGACCGTGATCGCTTCGTGCTGTCCAACGGCCATGGGTCGATGCTCCTGTACTCGGTGCTGTACCTGACCGGTTATCCGCTCACGATCTCCGATATCCAGAGTTTCCGGCAGCTCGGCAGCAAGACCCCGGGCCACCCCGAGCACGACCCGGCGCTTGGGATCGAAACCACCACCGGACCGCTGGGGCAGGGGCTCGCCAACGCGGTCGGTATGGCGCTGGCCGAAAAGCTGCTAGCCGGCGAGTTCAACCGCGAAGGTTTCGACATCGTCAATCACTATACCTACGCGTTCTGCGGCGACGGCTGCCTGATGGAGGGCATCTCCCACGAGGCATGCTCGTTCGCCGGCACGCTGGGTCTGGGCAAGCTCATCGTGTTCTACGATGACAACGGCATCTCGATCGACGGCAAGGTGGTGGGTTGGTTTACCGACGACACCCCGGCGCGCTTTGCGAGCTACGGCTGGCACGTGGTGCCCAAGGTCGATGGGCTCGATGGGCAGGCGGTGCACAATGCGATCACGGCGGCGCGCGCGCAGACCGAGCGGCCCTCGCTGATCTGCTGCAAGACCATCATCGGCTACGGCGCACCCGACAAGCAGGGCACCAAGGAGGCGCATGGCGAGGCGCTCGGCGCGGATGAGGTGGCCAAGGCGCGCCAGACGCTCGGCTGGCCGTACCCCCCGTTCGTGGTGCCGGATGAGATCCGCGCGGGGTGGGATCACCGCCGCCAGGGCGCCGCGCTCCAGGGCGCCTGGAATGAGTTGTTCGCGCGCTACGCCAAGGCATTCCCCGATCTGGCGCGCGAGTTCGAGCGGCGTATGCGCGGTGAGCTGGCGGCGGGTTGGCCGGACCTTGCGGCGAAAACGCTCCAGGAGCTGTCCAAGCAGAGCGCGCCGCAGGCGACGCGCCAGTCATCACAGGCGGCGCTCAATGTCCTCGGCGCGGGCTTGCCCGAGATCTTCGGCGGTTCGGCCGACCTGACCGGGTCGAACAATACCCAGTTCAAGAGCGCCGTCACCATCACGCCGAGCAAGGAAGCGGGCGACTATCTGCATTACGGTGTGCGCGAGTTCGGCATGACCGCGATCATGAACGGCATCACGGTGCACGGCGGCTACATTCCCTACGGCGGCACCTTCCTGGTGTTCTCCGACTACGCGAGAAATGCCGTGCGCCTGGCGTGCCTGATGCAGGTGCGCGTGATCCTGGTGTACACGCACGACTCCATCGGTTTGGGCGAGGACGGCCCGACCCACCAGCCGATCGAGCATCTGAGCAGCCTGCGCGCCATGCCGCACATGAATCTGTGGCGACCCTGCGATGCGGTGGAGACCGCCATCGCCTGGACGCTCGCGATCGAACGCCACGGGCCCACCGCACTGGTGCTGACCCGCCAGCCCCTGCCACAGCAGCCGCGCACGCCGCAGCAGGTGGCCGACATCAGCCGTGGCGGGTATGTGCTGATCGACGTCCCCGGCACTGCGGAAGCGCTGGTGATCGCCACCGGCTCGGAAATCGCCATCGCGGCGCAGGCGGTGAATGCCGCCAATGCGGCCGGACGGCGCGTACGCCTCATCTCCATGCCTTCGACCGAGTCGTTCGAGGCCCAGGACGCGGCCTACCGCGAGGCGGTTCTGCCGCGCGCCGTGACGCGCCGCCTGGCGGTCGAGGCCGGCGCAAGACAGAGTTGGTGGCGTTATGTCGGCTCGGCTGGGCGCGTGCTCGGCATCGATCGCTTCGGTGCATCGGGCAAGATCACCGATGTGTTCCCTTACTTTGGTTTCACGGCCGATAATGTCGGGCTACAGATACGAGAACTGCTGGAGGAATGAGCGCATGACGATCAGGGTGGGCATCAACGGTTACGGGCGCATCGGACGAAACGTGCTGCGCGCCCTCTACGAAGGCAAACGCACGGCAGAGGTGAAGATCGTCGCGATCAACGACCTGTGCGACCCGAAGGCCAACGCGCACCTCACGCGCTACGACACGGCGCACGGCAAGTTCCACGGCGAGGTGAAGGTCGACGGCGACTGCATGGTCGTGCACGACGATCGCATCCGGGTTTTTGCTGAGCGGGACCCCGCCAAGCTGCCGTGGGGCGAGGTCGGAGTCGAGTACGTGCTCGAGTGCACCGGGCTTTTCACCAGCAAGGCGAAAGCCGGCGCACACCTCAAGGGCGGCGCCAAGAAGGTGGTGATCTCGGCCCCCGGTGGCGAGGATGTGGATGCCACCATCGTCTATGGGGTCAACGACCAGGTCCTGAAGAGCAGTTTCACGGTGATCTCCAACGCCTCCTGCACGACCAATTGTCTGGCACCGCTCGCCCGGGTGCTGCACGACAAGCTGGGCATCGTGGCGGGGCTGATGACGACCATCCATTCCTACACCAACGATCAGGTGCTCACGGACGTCTTTCACTCCGACCTGCGGCGCGCGCGCTCCGCGACGATGTCGCAGATTCCGACCAAGACCGGAGCTGCCGCCGCGGTGGGACTCGTGATGCCCGAGCTCAAGGGCAAGCTTGACGGTTTTGCGGTGCGCGTACCGACCCTCAACGTGTCACTGGTCGATCTGACCTTCACCGCCAAGCGCGCAACCTCGGTCGAGGAGGTCAACAAGACCCTGCACGAGGCGTCCAGCGGCCGGCTCAAGGGGATACTGGCCTACAACGAGGCGCCGCTGGTGTCGATCGATTTCAACCACGACGCACACTCCTCGATATTCGACGCCACCCTCACCAAGGTGATCGACGGCACGCTGGTGAAGGTGTGCGCCTGGTACGACAACGAGTGGGGATTCTCCAACCGCATGATCGACACGACGGTGGCGTGGTCCAAGGCGTCATGAGGGTATTGCACATGACCGACACGGACCTGCGAAACAGGCGGGTCCTCATCAGGGAAGACCTGAACGTGCCGGTGCAAAACGGTGTAGTCACCAGCGATGCCCGCATCCGCGCCGCGTTGGCTACCATCCGCTATGCAGTCGATCAGCACGCCAGGGTGTTCGTCATGTCGCATCTCGGGCGGCCCAAGGAAGGCGCGGACGATCCGGCGCTCAGCCTGGCGCCGGTCGCGGCCAGGCTGTCGGAGCTGCTCGGAAAGCCCGTGGCGCTGCGCAAGGACTGGATAAACGGTGTCGACTGTGCCCCGGGCAGCGCGGTACTTTGTGAGAACGTGCGGTTTATCAAGGGCGAGAAGCAGGACGACGAGCAGCTCGCGCGGCGCATGGCCGCGTTGTGCGATGTTTTCGTGATGGACGCCTTCGGCACGGCGCACCGGGCCGAGGCCAGCACGCACGGCGTGGCGCGTTATGCGCCGGTCGCCTGCGCCGGCCCGCTCCTGGTGGGCGAGCTTGACGCGCTGGAGCGCGCCCTCAAGGAGCCGGCGCGCCCGCTGGTAGCGATCGTGGGCGGCTCCAAGGTTTCCACCAAGCTCATGGTGCTCGAATCGCTGCTTGAGAAGGTCGACCAGCTGATCGTGGGCGGGGGCATCGCCAACACCTTTCTCGCCGCCACCGGCATCGCCGTCGGCAAGTCGCTGTGCGAGACGGAGATGCTCGACGTCGCGCGGCGTCTCATGGACAAGGCGCGTGCTCGCGGCACCGAGATTCCGCTGCCGACCGATGTGGTGGTCGCCAAGGAGTTTGCGGCCACGGCCCACGCCGACGTGCGTCCCGTGAACGAGGTGCGCCGCGATGAGATGATTCTCGACATCGGGCCGGACACCGCCGATCGCTGCAGCGCGCTGCTGCAGGGGGCCGGCACCACCATCTGGAACGGCCCGGTGGGGGTGTTCGAATTCGAGCAGTTCGGTGAGGGCACGCGCGCGATCGCTCAGGCGATCGCGCGCGGCAAGGCGTTCTCACTCGCCGGCGGCGGCGACACGCTCGCCGCCATCGAGAAGTACGGAGTCGAGGACGGCATTTCCTATATCTCAACCGGTGGCGGGGCGTTCCTGGAGTTCGTGGAAGGCAAGACGCTGCCCGCCGTCGCCATGCTCGAGGAGCGCGCGCGTGGCTGAGCGTCCAGAACCGGCGCCGCTACGGCGCGCCAAGATCGTCGCCACGCTGGGGCCGGCGACCGATGACCTCGAGGTGCTGACGCAGATGATGCGCGCAGGACTTGACGTCGTGCGCCTCAACGCCTCGCATGGCACGGTCGAGGACCGCAGGCGCCGCCTCGCGCTGGTGCGTGCGGCCGCGCAGCGCGCCGACAAGTGCATCGGTGTGCTGCTGGATCTTGGCGGACCGAAGATCCGCATCGAGGGCTTTCGCGAAGGGCGCGTGCAGCTTGCCGACGGCGCGCCCTTCACGCTCGACACGGCTCTCGATCCGAAGGCGGGGAACGCCCAGACGGTGGGGATCGCCTACAAGGATCTGCCCAAGGATGTGGCCGCCGGGGATGCGTTGTTGCTGGCGGACGGCCAGATCGTGCTCGACGTGCTGCGTGTGACGGCCACCACCGTCGAAACGCGTGTGCGCGTCGGCGGGGAGCTCTCCGATCGCAAGGGACTCAATCGCCAGGGCGGCGGAATCTCCGCCCCCGCGCTCTCGGAGCGCGACTACGAGGACATCCGCTTCGCCGCCCAAGAAGGCATCGACTACGTTTCGGTGTCGTTCGCGCGCGATGCGGCCGACATCACCGAGGCGCGCAAACTGCTGCGCGCCGCCGGCGGCACCGGCGGGATCGTCGCCAAGATCGAGCGGCACGAGGCGGTCGAGAACCTCGCCGGCATCATCGAGGCCTCGGACGTGATCATGGTCGCCCGCGGCGATCTTGGCGTGGAGATGGGCTACGCGGAGCTGACCGGCCTGCAGAAGACCATCATTCACCAGACGCGCATCCGCAATAAAGTGGTGATCACGGCGACGCAGATGATGGAGTCGATGATTCAGAACCCGGTGCCCACGCGCGCCGAGGTGAGCGATGTCGCCAATGCGGTGATGGACGGCACCGATGCGGTCATGCTGTCCGCGGAGACGGCCACCGGGCGCTACCCCCTGCGCGCGGTGCAGGCGATGGCGCAGGTCATCGAGGGAGCCGAGAAATACGAGCTCACCCACGCGGTCTCGCCCCAGCGCAGCGGCGAGGGCCAGTTCAAGGGTTCCGAGCAGGCGATCGCCGTGGCCGTGATGTACACGGCCAATCACATGAAGGTACGTGCGATCGTGGCACTCACCGAATCGGGTGCGACGCCGTTGTGGATGTCGCGCATCCGCGCCGATATCCCCGTGTACGCGTTCACGCGCCACGAGGCGACGCGTCGCCGTGTGACACTCTATCGCGGCGTGTATCCGGTCATATTCGACGTTGCCGGCACCGACAGCTCGACCGAGAGCCTGTACCGCGCGCTTTTCACGCGGCTGCTCGAGCTGCAGCTGGTGCAACGGGACGACCTGGTGATCCTGACCAAGGGTGAACTGTCGGGTGTGCAGGGCGGCACCAACTCCATGCAGATCCTGAAGGTCACGCTCGACTAAACGCGCGAGCGGTCACCGCACTCATGCGCATGCTGAAATACCTCGGGGCGGGCGTCGCGGCATTGCTGCTGCTCATCCTGGCGAGCCTCTACCTGACGCTGCGTGCTTCGCTGCCGCAGCTGGACGGGCAGGTCCGCGCGCCGCAGCTGCACGCGAGCGTGCGCATCACCCGCGATGCGCGTGGCGTGCCCACCCTCGAGGCCGCCGATCGGCTGGACCTCGCCTTCGCCACCGGATTCGTGCATGCGCAGGACCGCTACTTCCAGATGGACCTGTCGCGGCGCCTGGCGGCCGGGGAACTTGCGGAGCTGTTCGGCCCTGTGGCGCTCGAGGAGGACCGCAACACCCGGCTTTTCCGTTTCCGCAGCGTGGCGCGGGCGGTGTTGGCGGCGGCGACCCCCGAGCAGCGCGGACTCCTCGATGCCTACGTGCGCGGGGTCAATGCCGGGCTCGACGCTCTTCACTCACGACCATGGGAGTACTGGCTGCTCGGCCAGAAGCCTGCCCCGTGGCTCGCCGAGGACTCGATCCTGATTCCGTTTTCCATGTGGTGGGACCTGCAGGCGAACGGTCTGCACCGGGAGATCGTGCGGCACGAAATCAACGCGCGGCTGGGAGGGGCTGAGTGCGCTGCCGGCTGGAAGTGCGCGCTGCGTTTCCTGTACCCACAGGGCACCAGCTGGGATGCCCCGGAACTCACCGATGCGCCGGCCCTGGCCGGCGCTCCCGTGCCCGATGCCCAGGCGCTTGACGTGCGCGACAGTGAGCCGACGCCGTCCGCTCCCGCAGCCGCCGTGCGCACGCCCGCTTCCGGCAGCAACGGCTGGGCCGTGGCGGGTCGCCTCACGGCGACCGGCGCTGCTCTTGTCGCCAGCGACATGCACCTGGGCCAGCGCGTGCCGCCGGTCTGGTATCACATGCGGCTGAAGCTGGCGCCGCGCGGCGCAAGCCCCGGACTCGATCTGAACGGCGTCACCCTGCCCGGCACGCCGCTGTTCGTCGCCGGATCTAACGGACACATCGCCTGGGGCTTTACCAACAGCTACGGCGACTGGCTCGACGTCACGCCGGTGCCGTGCGAGACGAGCGGCGATGGCGCACTGAAGGGGCTCCGGGGTGAGCTGCCGCTGTCGGTCGTGAGCGAGCAGATCCGCGTTCGCGGCGAGCCGAGCATCGCTCTGGCGGTGAAGTCCGCGCCGATGGGGCTGTTGCTGCGTGTCGACTCGAAGCTGGGCACCTGCTGGTTCGGCTCCTGGCTGGCACAGCTGCCCGAGGCAACCAACCTGAACCTCCTGCAGCTCGAGGGCGCAGGCTCGGTCGAGGAGGCTGTCGCGCTCGCACCCGGCATGGGCATGCCGCACCAGAACCTCGTGGTGGGCGATGCGCAGGGCCACATCGGCTGGACGATCTTTGGCCGCATCCCTGCGGATACCGGCCCGAGCCGCGCCCGCACCGGCGCGCCCTGGACCACCGCCGCTGATCATCCGCGGATCATCGACCCGCCGCTCGGACGGCTGTGGACTGCCAATGCGCGTGTCGCGAGCGATGCGCGCCAGCAGGAGCTCATCGGCGGGGACATCGCATCGCTTGGTTCCGAATACGACCTGGGCGCGCGGGCCGGCCAGATCCGCGATGACCTGCTCGCACTGCCCGGCAACATCACGCCGGCACAGATGCTGCAGATCCAGCTCGATGACCGCGCCGTGTTCCTGGCGCGCTGGCGCACGCTGGTGCTCTCCGTGCTGGATGCCGATGCGCTGCGGGGTCAGCCGCGGCGCGCGCAATTCCGCCAGCTGGTCGATAAGTGGAACGCGCGCGCGAGCGTCGATGCGGTCGGCTACCGCCTGGTGCGCGCCTTCCACGATCGCACGCAGCAGGCGGTGTGGGACATGCTGCTCGCGGCATTGCAGGTGCCCGCCGAGGAGGAGGGCAGCTACCCGCCCGCGCAATTCGAAGGGCCGCTGTGGCAGCTGCTCACCGAGCGCCCGCTGCACCTGCTGGCGAAGCGCTATGCGAGCTGGCCGGATTTCCTGCGCGTCCAGCTCGACGCCACCATCACGGGCCTGCAGGACCGCTGCCCGCAGCTTGAGCGCTGCACCTGGGGGGCGTACAACACGGTGCGCATCCGCCACCCGCTCTCCCGTGCGCTACCCGGGCTCGCCTGGTTGCTCGATATGCCAACCGAAGAGCTGCCCGGTGACCATGACATGCCGCGCGTACAGGACGGCGCCTTCGGCGCCTCCGAGCGCTTCGCCGTCGCCCCCGGGCACGAGGAGCAGGGCTACCTGCACATCCCCGGCGGGCAGAGCGGGCACCCGCTCTCCCCGTACTACCGGGCGGGCTTTCTCGCCTGGGCGCGCGGCGAAGCGCTGCCGTTCCTGCCCGGCCCCCCCGAGCACACTCTCATTCTGACACCGAATTAACCGGCGATCTCGCCTGCATTCAGGCGTTCACGGTTAGACTCATCGCGTATGAGCGAGCAGCGCTTCACCGGCACCGAGCACTATGTCGCCACCGATGAGCTCATGATGGCGGTGAACGCCGCCATCACGCTGGCGCGGCCGCTGCTCATCAAGGGAGAGCCCGGCACCGGCAAGACCCAGCTGGCGCAGGAGATCGCCCGCTCACTCGCGCGACCGCTGTACGAATGGCACATCAAGTCGACCAGCAAGGCGCAGCAGGGCCTGTACGAGTACGACGCGGTCTCGCGGCTGCGCGACTCGCAGCTCGGCGATGAGCGCGTGCACGACATCGGCAACTACATCCTCAAGGGGCGCCTGTGGGAGGCGTTCGAATCGGCAGTGCAGCCGGTGCTGCTGATCGATGAGATCGACAAGGCCGATATCGAGTTTCCCAATGACCTGCTGCGCGAACTCGATCGCATGGAGTTCTACGTCTACGAGACGCGCTCGCTCATCAAGGCGCGCCACCGGCCGATCATCATCATCACCAGCAACAACGAGAAGGAGCTGCCGGACGCCTTCCTGCGCCGCTGCTTCTTCCACTACATACGCTTCCCGGACGAGGCGACCATGCGCGCCATCGTCGCCGTGCACTACCCGGATCTGAAGAAGGAGCTGCTGGCCGAGGCGCTGGCGGCGTTCTTCGAGGTGCGCGCGACGCCCGGTCTGAAGAAGAAGCCCTCGACCTCGGAACTGCTCGACTGGATCAAGCTGCTGCTGGCCGAGGACATCGCGCCGGAGGCGCTGCGCAGCGGCGACCCGCGCAAGGTGATTCCGATCCTGCACGGCGCGCTTTTGAAGAACGAGCAGGACGTGCACTTGTTCGAGCAACTGGTGTTCATGCATCGCCGCGCGCGTTGAAAGTGGCCCCACGTGCTGGTGCGTTTCTTTTTCGAGCTGCGTGCCTTGGGTGTTCCGGTGTCGATCACCGAGTTCCTGACGCTGCTGCAAGCCCTGAATGCGCGCATCGCGCAGGTGTCGGCCCAGGATTTCTACTACCTCGCGCGCGCCTGCCTGGTAAAGGATGAGCGCCATTACGATCGCTTCGATCGGGTGTTCGCACACGTGTTCCAGGGGGCAGAGCTCTTGTTCGCGCAACTTCTGGCGGCGCAGGTTCCGCCGCACTGGCTCAACGGCCTCGCCGAACGGGTGTTCAGCGAGGAGGAGAAGCGGCGCGTGGAGGCGCTCGGCGGCTGGGACAAGTTGCTCGACACCCTGCGTGCACGGCGTACCGAGCAGCAGGAGCGTCACCAGGGCGGCAACAAGTGGATCGGTACCGGCGGCACCTCACCCTTCGGAGCCCACGGCTTCAACCCGCAGGGCATCCGTATTGGCCAGGACGGTTCGCGCCAGCATCGCGCGGTGAAGGTGTGGGAGCGACGCGAGTACCGAAACTTCGACGACAGCGTGGAGCTTGGCACCCGTAACCTCAAGCTCGCGCTGCGCAAGCTGCGCAAGTTCGCCCGCCAAGGGGCGGCCGAGGAGCTCGACCTCGACGGCACCATCGAAGCCACCGCGCGCAACGCGGGTCTGCTGGATCTGAAGCTGGTGCCCGAGCGACACAATGCCGTCAGGGTGCTGCTGTTTCTGGATGTCGGCGGCTCGATGGACGAGCACGTGCGTGTTTGCGAGGAGCTGTTCTCGGCGGCGCGCGGGGAATTTAAGCACCTGGAGCACTTCTACTTTCACAATTTCATCTACGAGAACCTGTGGAAGGACAACCGCCGCCGCCACGAGGCGCTCACCCCCACCGAGCGCGTACTGCGCACCTACGGTCGCGATTACTGTCTCATCCTGGTGGGAGATGCCACCATGAGCCCCTACGAGATCACGCAGCCGGGCGGCAGCATCGAACACTGGAACAAGGAGCCGGGGGCCGTGTGGCTGCAGCGCCTGTGCGCGCAGTTTCCGCGCCTCGTATGGCTGAACCCGCAGGATCCGCAGCGCTGGGGGTACAGCCCCTCGGTGCGCATCACGCGGGATTCGATCGGTGAGCGGATGTTCCCGCTCAATATGGCCGGGCTGGATCTGGCGATCGGCGAACTCAGGCGACCCCTGAGCAGTGTCAGAACCTCGGCAGGGAGCGCCGTCGCGACTTCGGTCACACAGGGGCTGCCGCCCGGGGTTGGATAATAGGCAGCGGTGCACCCCAGCATGGACGACCTTGTCGAAACAGCGTCTCGAACGGCCTACCGACCCAAGGTCGGGCTG
Source organism: Steroidobacteraceae bacterium (assembly GCA_036513855.1). Classification (GTDB taxonomy): domain Bacteria; phylum Pseudomonadota; class Gammaproteobacteria; order Steroidobacterales; family Steroidobacteraceae; genus 13-2-20CM-66-19. The sequence goes on from DATBYD010000107.1 coordinate 48,547, forward strand.
GTACTGACCGGTGGCGGCTCGCGCTCGGCCTATCAGGTAGGAGTGCTGCTGGCGCTCGCTGAACTGCTGCCGCGCGCCCGCAACCCCTTCCAGATCATCGTTGGAACCTCCGCCGGGGCGGTCGCCGCGAGCGTACTCGCAGCCGAGGCGCATCACTGGCGCCGCGCGGTCGCCGGGCTGGAACGGGTATGGGCGAATTTCCGCTCGAGCCAGGTCTTCCATGTGGATGCACCGCACATGCTGCGCGCCGGCGCCCACTGGGTGCTGGCTCTGGTCTCGGGCGGAATGGTGCTGTCACCGCCCAAATCGATGCTCGACAACACTCCGCTGCGCGAGCTGCTCGGGGTGCACGTGGACTGCGCCGGCATCCGCCGCAGCATCGCCCGCGGTCATCTGCACGCTTTCGCGCTGTGCTCGACCAGTTACAGCAGCGGCCAATCGGTTGCCTTCTATGACGGTGTCGATTCGATCCGCGACTGGTCGCGCGTGCAGCGCGTCGGCCGTCGTACGCAGTTCGACCTGGATCACCTGATGGCGAGCGCCGCCATACCGCTGCTGTTTCCGCCCATGAAGCTGGGCGAGGACTACTTTGGCGATGGCGCCATGCGCCAGATCCACCCCTTGAGCCCGGCGATCCACCTGGGCGCCGATCGGCTGCTGATTATCGGAGTGCGCGCGCGGCGCGCCGCCGGGGTGACGGCGGATCGCCTGCAGAGCGCGATGCCGAGCCCGGGAGAGATCTTCGGTTACATGCTCGATACGCTGTTCACCGATCAGATCTACGGCGATCTTGAGCAGCTCGAGCGCATCAACGCGCTGGTGCACGCAGCTCCGCAGGCGGCACGCGGCGAGCGGCTCATCGAGACACTGATGCTCGCGCCGAGCGTTGATCCGCGCGAGATCGCCGCGCGTTACTCGGTGGAGATGCCGCCGGGATTGCGCGCGCTCTTGCGCGTGATCGGCGGGCGCGCCGCATCGGGCGATCAGCTGGCGAGCTATCTGACTTTCGAAGCCGGCTATACCCGCGCGCTCATCGAGCTCGGCTACCGCGACGCCATGGAGGCGCGCGGCGCGCTCACCGCGTTCATGAGCGGGGAGAAGCTTCCGCAGGTGATGACCGCGGCCGGCGTCGCGCAGGCAACCTGAGCGCCCGTTTGGACCGCTAGCGTGCCTCGCCGCCGGCGGCCGCGCGCGCCCGCGGCTGAAAGAGCTTCGCGCCCGGCAGCCCGCTGTGCCGCGCCGTGACGTCGCCGAACTCGGCGGCGAAGATTTCCGCGAGGCGATCAACGATGTACACCGAGCGGTGTTGACCACCGGTGCAGCCCACCGCCACGGTGAGGTAGCCGCGGTTGCTCGCCTGATACTCGGGCACGCGGCCGCGCACGAAGCGGGCAATATCCGCCAGCAGCGTCGCCACATTGGTCTGGCCTTCTAGGAAACGCACCACTTCGAGATCGCGCCCGGTCAGGTTGCGCAGGCCCGGTTCCCAGTACGGATTGGGTAGCGCGCGCGCGTCGAATACGAAGTCGGCATCGGCAGGAATGCCGCGCTTGAAGCCGAACGATTCGAAAGTGATCGACAGGCGGCCCGCCGAGCGCTGCTCGACGCGCTTATGGATGATGTCCCGCAGGGCATGGACGGACAGGCGCGAGGTGTCGATCATGAGATCGGCGACCGAGGCGATCGGCTCGAGCAAGGCACGCTCGAGGGTCATCGCCTCGCGCAATCCGATGCTCGCGGTGCTCATCGGATGCTTGCGGCGCGTTTCTGCGAAACGCCGCAGCAGCTCATCGTCGGCGGCCACCAGGAAGATCACCTCGCACTGCAGGCCGCTGCGCCGCAGCTCATCGATCAGCTCCGGAACGCTTGCCACCTCGGCCGGCGTATTGCGTGCGTCGAGCCCGATCGCGGTGCGCTCGTAGGTCGGCTCCGGGGCGCGCACCGTGTAGGAGACAAAGGGCTTCAGCAGTGCCGCCGGGATATTGTCGATGCAGTAGAAGCCGAGATCTTCGAGCATGTGCAGGGCCACGCTCTTGCCTGATCCGGACAGCCCGCTGAGGATGATGATGCGCACGGCGCAGTCTTATCCAGCGGCGGTGCCGCTGCAAGTCCCGACGCTTGGGCGCCTTAAACGCGCAGCGCGCGGCCAGATGTCGGACATCACCGGGTTCAGTCTACGGCTGGTACTGGAGGAGCAGAACCGTCACTGTGCGTAAAGACCTGATCATGCTTAAGCTACAGTCGCTAGGAAGCTGAGCGGCAGCGCCGCAAGGCAGCCGTCAATTCATCTGGCGCGATCAGCTTGCGCGGGTGGTCCGCGCACCGAGCGCACGCCGGCGTCATCACGTGACGTAGATATGTTCGGGACTCAAATCAGCCTGGTAACGCTCATACATTTGCGTGTATGCATTCTCCAGGTGCCTGGTGAACTGTTCGGTATCAAACAGCGGCATCGTTAAGCGGTTCCTGCGCAATTTGTCTTTGAACTCCGCCAGTCGAGCCGGATTACTTGCAAGCTCAATCGCCGTTGCCTCGTATTGCTCCGGCGTCGTGGTGACCAGCTCGGGCAGTCCGATCGCGTTTAGCAAACTTGCGCCGACTCGCGCCGCATACGATTCTCCCCTGCGGGTCAGCACCGGCAACCCCGCCCACAGTGCATCGCTGGCGGTGGCATGTGCGTTGTAGGGCAGCGTATCGATAAACAGATCCGCTGTGCGGTAGCGTGCCAGGTGCTCTGGGGACGACGCCATACGTCGAGCAAACAGCAGACGCCCGGCAGCCACACCCCTCGACTCTGCTTCCTTACGCAGATTATTCGCCGCAGTCTCGTTGACCGCTGCCAGCCATAGGACGCTACCTGTCACTTGCCTGAGTATGCGCATCCACCCATCGAACGTGTCAGGATTTATCTTGAAGCTGTTATTAAAGCAGCAAAACACGAAGCCCGTCGCGGGCAGGCCGAGCTCTGCGCGCGAGAACTCCTTGCCCGCTATCGGTCGCTTGCGATCATTGACTTGGTAGCTGTTGGGAAGATAAACGATCCTCTCCGAGTATTGCTCATGACTCTCTTTCGGAATGAGTGTCTGGTCAGCGACAATGTAGTCAATGTACTGTGCGCCCATCGTGCCAGGATAGCCGAGGTAGTTGACCTGCAGCGGCGCCGCTCGCAGCGCGAATAAATTGGGTCGGCTGCCCTCAGTAAATCCCCCGAGGTCAACCGCGATATCCAGCTCCATAGTCCGGGCCAGCCGCACGACGTCCAGATCCGACTTCACGCGTACATCGATAAAGCGGTCAAAAGCTCGCTCCATCCGCTTTCTCATCTCATCCTGCGTATCCGGCCCGAAGGAAAGAGCGGTCACCTCGAAGCGCGATCGATCATGCCTCTCGAACATTTCAGCGATTAAGAACGCAACCGGATGGTCCCGATAGTCTCCGGAAAAATAGCCAACCCGAATCTTGTCGTGTCGGGGGCGGCGCTTCACAAGCGACGGCAGTACCCGAGATGGGGGATGCTTTTCCCTTACCCAGGTCTCGGCCGCCTTGCGCTGTACTGACAGGGAGTCAACAAGAGCGAGCATCGGGAAGGGTGACGTAGTCCTCTTTCCCTGACCAATCCTGGCAACGACGGCGCTGACTTGCGAGGCCAGGTCACTCCACTCACAGAGCTGCAACCTTGTGTACACCCACAGGCCATATAACCAATCACAGTCGGGGTTAATCCTTAGTGCACGCTCGTAGCTGCCCAGCGCATCTTCAAAGCGTTTGAGCTCCTGCAGTACGCCGCCAAGATTGCTGTGGGCCTGGGCATAGTCCGGCTTGATCTCTAGCGCGCGCGCGTAGCTATCCAGGGCATCGTCAAAGCGTTTGAGCTCCTGCAGTGCGAAGCCCCGGTTGTTGTAGGCCTCGGCATAATCGGGCTTGATCTGCACCGCGCGCGCGTAGCTGTCAAGGGCATCGTCAAAGCGTTTGAGCTCCTGCAGTGCGGCGCCGCGGTTGTTGTAGGCCTCAGCATAGTCGGGCTTGAGTTTCAGCGCACGCTCGTAGCTGTCCAGTGCATCCTCAAAGCGTTTGAGATCCTGCAGTGCGACGCCCCGGTTGTTGTAGGCCTCGGCATAGTCGGGCTTGAGTTTCAGCGCACGCTCAAAGCTGTCCAGGGCATCGTCAAAGCGTTTGAGCTCCTGCAGTGCGACGCCACGATTGCTGTGGGCGTCGACATTGTCGGGATTGATCTCTAACGCGCGTGCGTAGCTGTCCAGCGCATCCTCAAAGCGTTTGAGCTCCCGCAAGGCATCGCCACGGTTGTAGTAGGCCTCGGCATAGTCGGGCTTGAGTTTCAGCGCGCGCTCAAAGCTGTCCAGGGCATCGTCAAAGCGTTTGAGATTCTGCAGTGCGACGCCACGGTTGTTGTAGGCCTCGGCATAGTCGGGCCTGATCTGCAGCGCGCGCGCGTAGCTGTCCAGCGCTTCTTCAAAGCGCCTGACCTCCTGCAATGCGACGCCACGGTTGTTGTAGGCCCCGGCATGGTCGGGCCTGATCTGCAGCGCGCGCGCGTAGCTGTCCAGCGCATCCTCAAAGCGTTTGAGCTTCTGCAGTATGAGTCCCCGGTTGTTGTAGGCCTCGGCATAGTCGGGCTTTAGTTTCAGCGCACGCTCGAAGCTGGCCAGCGCATCTTCAAAGCGTTGGAGCGCGCCGAGTATGTTGCCGTAATTGCTGTGTGCCCCGGCGTCACCTGGATTTGCAGCAACAGAGCGTCCCAACAAGTCTGCAGCTTCCTCTGTGCGCCCCGTCTGCGCGGCAATGATGCCCAACATGTTCAGTGCATCAAAATAGTCTCCTCGCGCTGCAAGTATATTTCGACACCACTGCTCCGCCTCGGCCCATTGTCCACTGGCATACGCCCGTGCCGCTTGCTGCATGGCTTGCGACATAGCAACAGCTACTTCATCGTTTAGAGCAGCTGGCTCCAGTGGTTGCTCCTTCATAGGATGGTTCTCGTGGCTACGTTCATCGCAAGCGGCGAGCCGTCGGACCGGCAAAGTTCAATTGTGCCGAATTTCCGGACAGTACAAAAGGAGACACCAGAGTTCGAGCCAGCACCGAAAACGCAGGTGCGAAAGCCGGGCTAGGACTTCGAGTACGATGACTTTCTTTGCAAACGGATAACCTCGTTCGTGGAGTTTCGCGGCATGCAGGGCTAGCGCGTCGCGAGTCGGTAATCGGCCCCCGACCCGGCAGGATTCACGCTTTGCTCAGATCTCACGGCGATCTCTACCGCTGATTATTGGGCTTGATCCGTTGAGTATCGAGTTTGTCTCGACACTTGTGCAGGACATTCTCGATCCCCAACTCCTTGATACCAGTCACCGGTTCGCGCTGTGCGAGCGCCTCGGCGGAAAGCGACTTGGGCTCAATCGCCAGCTCCTGCACGGCCACCTGCATCCGGGATGTCCAGGGCCCGGCCCCTGGCGGCAGCACGATGCGGATGACGTTGAATAGGGGTCTTCGCGAAACAGGCCGCGCGCCACGCGCTCCTCGAGGTTCTGGTGGGTCGCGGCGATGACGCGGTCTGGTCGCGCCCGGTCAGCCCGCCGAGGCTGATGATGCGCACGGTGCAGTCTTATCTGGCGGCGGTGCCGCTGCAAGTCCCGACGCTTTTGCGCCTTAAACGCGCTTCAAATGCGCAGCGCGCGTGCCTGCGCGGCATGGTGGTCGTTGCGCTTCTCCTTGTGCTTCTTGATGCACCGATCGAGCTTGTCCGCCATGAGATCGATGGCCGCATACATGTCCTCTTCGGTCGCCACCGCGTGGATGGTGCAGCCGCTCGCGTGCAGGGTCGCTTCGGCCTTCTGGCGTAGCTTTTCAACCGTCAATACACAATGCACGTCGATGACCTGATCAAAATGTCTGCCGATACGCTCAAGCTTCTTTTCCACATATCCTCGCAGCGAGGGGGTGACTTCGACGTGGTGACCGGCGACGTTGAGCTGCATACGTGACTCCTGTTCGTTATATCGGTTTAGATCCTGCGCGGCGCCGCTCGTTGGAGGCCGCGATACCCATCGCCTCGCGATACTTGGCGACAGTGCGGCGGGCGACCGGGATGCCCTCGGCCGAGAGCAGTTCCGCGATGCGTCCGTCGCTTAAAGGGACTTCCGGGTCCTCATCCTTGACCAGTTTCCTGATCTTGGCGCGGATGGCGGTGGAGGAGGTGCCGGAGCCATCGGCGCCCTCGACCTGGCTTGAGAAAAAGTAGCGCAGCTCGAAGACGCCGCGCGGCGTGTGCATGTATTTTCCGGACGTCACGCGCGAGATGGTCGACTCGTGCATCGTGACCGCCTCGGCGATGTCCTTGAGGATCATCGGCCGCATGTGCTCGTCGCCGTGTTCGAGGAACGCCGTTTGCCGCTCGACGATGGAGCGCGCGACCTTCATCAGTGTCTCGTGGCGGATTTCCAGGCTCTTCAGCAGCCAGCGTGCCTCCTGCAGCTGCGCGCGCATCGTGGCGTGGCTGGAGTTGCGCCCGATCAGGCTGGCGTAACTTTGGTTCAGGCGCACGCGCGGCAGCGTCGCCGGGTTGATCTCCACGCCCCAGCCGTGCTCGGTGCGGCGCACGAACACATCCGGCACCACATATTCGGCTTTGCCGGCGCTGACCGTTGCGCCCGGACGCGGATGACAGGAGCGCACCAGCGCAAGGGCGGCTGCGATGTCCTCCTCGCTGGCGCGCAGCTCGCGCCGCAGCAGCGAATGCTCGCGCTCGGCAACCAGAGCAAGATGGTGGCGTGCGATGTCGAGCGCGAGCTGGAAGCCGGGCGTGGCCGGATCCAGCTGTCGCAGCTGCAACTCGATGCACTCGCCCACCGAGCGCGCTCCGACGCCGGGTGGATCGAGCGCCTGTACCCCGCAGAGCACTGCCGCCACTTCCTCGGCCGAACACTCCAGTTCCGGTCGCAGCGTCTGCGCAATCTCCTCGAGGGTCTCGGTGATGTAGCCATCATCGCTGATGGCATCGACGATCGCCCGCGCGATCGCCAGGTCCCGCGGCGCGAGGCTGGCAAGTTCGAGCTGCCACAGGAGGTGATCCTGCAGCGACTGACCGGCGGCGTCGGCATACTCCTGCTGCCGCTCCTCGTCATCGCCGCTCCAGGGGGTTTCGGCCGGTCCGACGCTGTGTTCGCCCCAGCCCTCATCCAGCACCTCTACGGTGCTCTGGGCGCGCTCGGGGGGCTTGGGCTGCTCCGCGGCAGTCACGAGCGTCTCGAAGGTTCCGGTGGTCTCGGACTCCTCCATGGGCTCGAGCATGACGTTCGTTTCGAGCAGTTCCCGGATGTGCGCCTGCAGCTCGAGCGCGGGCAGCTGCAGAAGCCGGATTGCCTGCTGCAGCTGCGGGGTCATGGTCAGTTGTTGACCCAGCTTCAGCTGCAGAGAAGGTTTCAGCATTGGTGACTTGCGGAAGGCGGGTGGTTACGCTTCCAGAATTATCGTGTAACTATCTGAAAAGAAATATCTTTCTCTCTCTCGGCTCTCGGGCTTCAGAGCCGGAACGACTCGCCCAAGTACACCTCACGGACTTGGGGGTTGGCAAGGACTTCTTCCGCACTCCCGGAGGCGATCACCGTGCCCTGATTGACGATATAGGCGCGGGCGCAGACCCCCAAGGTTTCGCGCACATTATGGTCAGTGATCAGCACGCCGATGCCGCGGTGGGTGAGCTCACGGATGATGCGCTGAATATCCAGCACGGACAGCGGATCGACGCCGGCGAAGGGCTCATCGAGCAGCATGAACCGGGGCTCGGCTGCCAGTGCGCGCGCGATCTCGACGCGGCGCCGCTCGCCGCCCGAGAGCGCCATGCCCATGCTCTTGCGCACGTGGCCGATGCGCAGCTCCTCGAGCAGCTGTTCGAGGCGCTGCTCGCGCGCAGCGCGCTCCATGTCGCGCGTCTCGAGGATTGCCATCACGTTGGCCTCGACCGACAGCTTGCGGAACACCGAGGCCTCCTGAGGCAGGTAGCCCAGGCCGAGCTGCGCGCGGCGGTGTATCGGCTGCAGTGTCACGTCCTGATCGCCCAGGTAGATGCGGCCGGCATCACAGGGCACCAGCCCGACGATCATGTAGAAGGCGGTGGTCTTGCCGGCGCCGTTCGGTCCGAGCAATCCCACGACCTCGCCACTGCCGAGCTCGAGGGACAGATCACGCACGACCTGGCGGGACTTGTAGCTCTTGGCAAGTCCCGTGGCTTTGAGCGCGCTCATGGCTGCGGTTTCGGGGTCTGTGGCGCGATGGTGATATGCACCCGCTGATCGGTACCGGGCGAGGTGGCCGCCTGTATCTGCTGCGTGCGGATGTTGTAAACGACGAGCGGACCTGAGATCTCGTTCTGGCCGTCCGAGAGCCAGGTATCCTTCGACAATCGCACGGTTCCGTCACTCACGTCGTAGACGATCTCGTCGGCGTGACCGCGGGCGGTCTGCGAATTGGCCCGCGGCTGCTCGAACTCCGCGGGCTTGCCGTTGATGGTGGCGCGCGCGATGTGGTTGTCCTTGAACTCGACCACGGCCTGATCGGAGCGCAGGTGACCCCCTTCCGCGTCGATGCGAACGTGGCCCTCGAACGTCCAGCGACTGTTGCCGAAGTTAAGGCCGGTGGCGTGCGCGTGGTCGGCAGCTACGCGCATGTCTCCCTGCGAGATCACGACCTGGGTGTACACCAGGGTGTTGGTACGGTAGTCGACCTCGGCCGACGCTGCATCAACATTGACCGGTTTGTCACCGGACAGCACCGCGGAGCGCGGCGCCGACTGCACCGGCACGGGTGCGGGCGATGGCGGTGGCGGCGCGCCCGCTGCCACCGCGCAGGCAGCCGCGCACAGCCAAAGCGGCCATGACTTAAGGCAGGAAAGAGCCATGCACGACCGATTCTAGCTGCACGTGCCGCTCCTTCAAGTTAGCGACCATGCCGGTGGCATGGAGCTCACGTCCCGACATGACGAGGGTCACCGGATCGTGCGTCGTGACGATCTGCGCGTTTGTGTCGAAGGCCAGATGCTCACTGTTCATCTGCGCGGCGTCGTCAGTCCCGGGCAGGACACCGTCGATCTGCACGTTGCCATCGAGCTGCACGATGCCGCTGTCCTGCGCCAGCTCACCGTGCAGCGCCCGGGCGGTCCACTCATTGCCGCTCACGTCGCGGAATCCGAGCTTCACCTGTTGCAGGTCCACCAGCGCCGTATCCGGTTGCTGCTGGATCTGCGCGGCATCGAGGGTATAGACCGCTCGACCGTCCGCACCGGTCTGGATGAGGCGCGCGTTCAGCGCAGAATAGCCCGGGTCACGCCGCACGCCCCCCGGGACGCCTGGCGCCACGGGTTCGCGTTGCGGCCCGGTCAGGATGACGAGGCCGACGATCAGCGCGAGCAGCGCCAGCATCGCCACCAGGCGGTAGGTCATCGCGCCGGTACCCGCGCCCGTTCCCGCCGGGCCCGCGCCCGCGCCTTGCTAGTGCGCAGCGCCAGCAGGTGATCGCACACCTCGCGCACCGCGCCGCGCCCGCCGGGCAGCCGGGTGACGATGTCGGCAGCCCGCCGCACCTCGTGGTGCGCGTCCGCCACCGCAAAGGACAGCGCCGCCGCCCGCAGCAGCGGCAGGTCCGGCACGTCATCGCCCACGCACGCACAGGCCGCGGGCGTGAGTTGCAGGCGTGCGCACAGGCGGGCAAACACGCCGAGCTTGTCGGCGACGCCCTGGTGCACGTGGCGTATGCCGAGCTCGCGGCAGCGTACCACCAGCATCGGCGAGCGTCGCACGGAGATTACCGCCACGGTAACGCCGGCGCGCTGCAGCCGGATGATGCCGTGACCATCGTGAGCGTCGAACACCTTCATCACCTCACCGCGCGGCCCGAAATACAGCCGCCCGTCGGTCAGCACGCCGTCGCAGTCGAGCACCAGCAGGCGGATGGCGGATGATGGCATTGAGTTCCCTCTAGACGACGCCGGCGCGCATGAGATCGTGTACGTTGAGTGCGCCGAGCAGGCGCCCGTGAGCATCGGCGACCGGCAACGCGGTGATGCGGTGTACCTCCATGAGGTGCACCGCTTCGGCTGCGAGCTCGCGCGGGCCGATGCTCTTGCCATTCGCAGTCATCACGCTGCTCATCAGCGCGGCATGCACGTCGATCTGCTTGTCGAGCGCACGGCGCAGGTCTCCGTCCGTAAATACGCCGAGGATGCGCTGCTCGCGATCGACCACCACGGTCATGCCGAGGCCCTTGCGCGACATTTCCAGCAGTCCGGCGCTGAGCGGCGCATCAGGCGCAACGCGTGGCACCGCATCGCCGGTGCGCATCAGATCCTCGACGTGCAGCAGAAGTCTCCTGCCGAGCGAGCCGCTCGGATGCGAGCGGGCGAAGTCCGCGCGCGTGAAGCCGCGCGCCTCCAGGACTGCGACCGCGAGGGCATCTCCCATGGCGAGCGTGGCAGTGGTGCTGGCGGTCGGCGCAAGATTCAGCGGACACGCTTCCTCCGCGACCGCGACGTCGAGCGTCACGTTCGCCGCCCGCGCTAGGGTGGAATCGCTCTTGCCGCTCATGACGATGAGCGGGACGGCGAGGCGCTTGAGCTGAGCCAGCAGCAGTACCAGTTCCGGGGTTTCCCCGGAGTTGGAGAGCGCCAGCACGGCATCCACCCGGGTGATCATCCCGAGGTCACCGTGTCCGGCCTCCGCCGGGTGCAGGAAAAACGCGGGCGTGCCGGTGCTCGCAAGTGTTGCGGCGATCTTGTGCGCGATGTGACCGGACTTGCCCATGCCGGTGACCACCACCCGGCCACGGCATTCCAGGCAGATGCGGCACGCCTGTGCGAACTGCGGCCCAAGCCTTGGCGCGAGCGCCTCGACCGCCCGGGCCTCAATGCCCAGGGCGCGCCGCGCCGAAGCGAGCAGCTGCTCATCGCCGGCCGACCGGTCGGGGGTGGCCGGAGCGGCCGGGGGCAAACTCATAAGCGCCATTATAGGCGTGCAGCGGCCCATGTAATATCGAGTCCATGGACTGTCAAGAAATCGCAAGGCTGATACGCGCCGGCCTACCGGGGGCGCAGGTGCAGGTGCAATCCGACGATAACACCCATTTTGCGGCGCGCGTCGTTGCGCCCGAGTTTACCGGCAAGCGCAGCCTTGCCCGGCACCAACTCGTCTATCGCACGCTCGGGGAGCTCATGGGGCGTGAGATCCATGCGCTGTCCATCGAGGCGCTGACGCCACAAGAGGCTGGGCAGGGCTAGCATGGATAAATTGCAGATCCAGGGTGGCGTGCCGCTGGAGGGCGAGGTGCGCATTTCAGGGGCGAAGAACGCGACGCTTCCCATCCTTGCCGGGGCGCTGCTGGCGCGCGACCCGGTGGTGGTCGCCAACGTGCCGCACCTCAAGGACGTCACCACCACTGTCGAACTGCTGGGCAGAATGGGCGCGACCGTCACCATCGATGAACGCATGCGCATCGAAGTGGACGGATCCACCGTGAAGGAGTGCTTCGCGCCTTACGACCTGGTCAAGACCATGCGCGCATCGATTCTCGTGCTGGGGCCCCTGCTGGCCCGCTACGGGCGTGCCGACGTGTCGTTGCCGGGCGGTTGCGCGATCGGCGCGCGGCCGGTGAATATCCACGTTGCGGGGCTGCAGGCGATGGGCGCCGACATCACCATCGAAGGCGGCTACATCCGCGCGCGCGCCTCGCGGCTGAAGGGCGCGCGACTGGTGCTGGACACTGTGACGGTCACCGGCACGGAGAATCTGATGATGGCGGCGACGCTCGCCGACGGGGAGACGGTCATCGAGAATGCGGCGCGTGAGCCGGAAGTCGTCGATCTTGCCAATTTCCTGGTGGCGATGGGTGCGAAGATCCAGGGCGCCGGGACTGACAAGATCGTGGTGACCGGAGTCCGAGAGCTGCGCGGCGCGCACTACGAGGTGCTCCCGGATCGCATCGAGAGCGGCACTTACCTGGTCGCCGGCGCAATCAGCGGCGGCCATGTGCGCATCAAGAGCACACGCCCCGATCACCTTGATGCCGTGCTCGCGAAGCTCAGGGAGGCGGGCGCGAAGGTCGGCGTCGGCGACAACTGGATCGAGGTGGACATGCGCGGTCGTACCTTGAAGGCAGTGGATGTGCGCACGGCGCCATACCCTGGCTTCCCGACCGACATGCAGGCGCAGTTCGCCGCGCTCAACACGGTTGCATCCGGGGTCGGCACGATCACCGAAACGATTTTCGAGAACCGCTTCATGCACATGCTGGAGATGCGTCGTCTCGGAGCGGAGATTCGCCTGGAGGGCAACACTGCCATCATCCACGGCGTGGAGAAACTGACCGCCGCGCCGGTGATGGCGACCGACCTGCGTGCCTCGGCGAGCCTGGTGCTGGCAGGGCTCATCGCCGAGGGGCGCACCGAGGTCGAGCGGATCTACCACATCGATCGCGGCTACGAGGCGATCGAGGAGAAACTCGCGCAGCTGGGAGCCCAGATCCGGCGCGTGCCCAATTAGGAGAAACAAGATGCGCATAGGAATGATCGGACTCGGGCGCATGGGCGCCAGCATGGTGCGGCGCCTGCAGCAGGGCGGTCACGAATGCGTGGCCTACGACCGCTCCGCCGAGGCGGCGAGGGCCGTCGCGGCGTATGGGGCGCAGGCGGCATCCTCACTCGAGGAGCTGGTGCGTGCGCTCAAGCCCCCGCGGGCGGTGTGGATCATGGTGCCGGCGGCGATCGTGGACTCGGTACTCACGCAGCTGCGGCCGCTGCTCACTGCGGCGGATGTGCTCATCGACGGTGGCAACTCCAACTATCGCGACGACATCCGCCGCGCGGACGAGTTCAAGCCCGCCGGCATCCGTTACCTTGATGTCGGCACCAGCGGCGGTGTGCTCGGCTTCGAGCAGGGCTACTGCCTGATGATCGGCGGTGAGCGTGAGGCGGTCGCGCTCGTGGAGCCGGTGCTCGCCACCCTCGCCCCGGGCGGCAAGATGCCTGCCGCGGTCAAAGGCGGCACGGCCGCCTCCCCGGCGGCCGCTGCGCTGGGCTATCTGCACTGCGGCGCATCCGGGGCGGGCCATTTCGTGAAAATGGTTCACAACGGCATCGAATACGGTCTGATGGCGGCCTACGCGGAGGGCCTGAATATCCTGGCGCACGCCGATGCGGGGCTTAACACCGCCGCGGCGGCGGATGCCGAGACCGCGCCGCTGTCGAATCCGCGCTTCTTCCAGTACCAGCTCGATATCGCGGCGATCGCCGAGGTCTGGCGTCACGCCAGCATCATTTCCTCGCGCCTGCTGGATCTCACCGCATCGGCCCTGGCCAAGGACGGGAAACTCGAGCATTTCGCCGGCCACGTGGCTGATTCGGGAGAGGGGCGTTGGACGGTGGAGGCAGCGATCGAAGTGGGCGTGCCGGCCCAGGTGCTGAGTGCCGCGCTGTATGGACGTTTCGAGTCACGCGGCCGCGCGGATTTTGCCAACAAGCTGCTGTCCGCGATGCGCCTGGGATTTGGTGGTCACGTCGAGCGGCCGCCGTGACGCGCTCCGCGTATATCTGACACGAAGGACCCATCATGGAACGTCGTGACTGCGATGCCATCGTGCTGTTTGGCGCGACTGGCGATCTGTGTTATCGCAAGATCTTTCCGGCGCTTTATCAGCTTGTGCGCCGGGGTGTCCTCACCGTGCCAGTGATCGGCGTCGCCCGCCAGGGCTGTGATGTGAGCTGGCTCGTTGCGCGCGTGCGCGCGAGCCTCAAGGCCTTCGTCGCGGACGCCGATGAAGAGGTTGTGAAGCGCTTCGCGGGCCTGCTGCGCTACGTGGATGGCGACTACAACAATCGCGCCACCTTCGATGAGCTGCGCAAGGCCCTCGGCGATGCACAGCGACCGCTGCATTATCTTGCCATTCCGCCGAGCATGTTCGAAATAGTCATCGGGCACCTGAGCGGTTCGGGCAGTGCCCAGGGCGCCCGTATCGTGGTCGAGAAGCCCTTCGGGCACGACCTCGCCTCGGCGCGTGCGCTGAACCAGATGCTGCACAAACATTTCCGGGAATCGAGCATATTCCGCATCGACCACTACCTCGGCAAGGAAGCGGTGCAGAACCTGTTGTTCTTCCGCTTCGCCAACTCCTTTCTCGAGCCGGTGTGGAACCGCAACTTCGTCGCGAGCGTGCAGGTCACTATGGCCGAGACGCTCGGCGTCGCAGGTCGCGGGCGCTTCTACGAGGAGACCGGCGCGATCCGCGACGTGATACAGAACCATCTGCTGCAGATCGTGGCGCTGCTCACCATGGAGCCACCGGTGAACGCCGAGGGCGAGTCGCTGCGCGATGAGAAGGTGAAGCTCCTCAAGGCGGTGCGCCCGCTCACCGCGCAGCAGCTGGTGCGCGGGCAGTTCACCGGCTATCGCCAGGAACCGGGCGTCGCCCCCGACTCGCAGGTCGAGACCTACGCCGCGCTCGCGCTGCAGATCGACTCCTGGCGCTGGAGCGGCGTGCCGTTCTACCTGCGCGCCGGCAAGTGCCTGCCGGTGACCGCAACCGAGGTGGTCGTGGAGCTGCGGCCGCCTCCGGCCAACGTGTTCGGGGAACTTGCGCCCGAGCAGCCCAATCACCTGCGCTTTCGCGTTGGACCCGATGTGGCCATCGCGCTCGGGGCCCATGTCAAGAAACCCGGTCCGGTCATGACCGGTCGGGACGTGGAGCTTTATGTCGCCGAGCAGCAGAGCGATGACATGGACGCCTACGAGGTGCTCATCAGCGCGGCTCTCATCGGCGACACCTCGCATTTCGCACGCGAGGATGAAGTCGAGGCCGCCTGGGCGATCGTCGATCCGGTGCTCAATGGCGCCCCGCCGCCGCTGCAATACCTCAAGGCGAGCTGGGGTCCGCCACAGTCGGAAAAGCTGATCGGGGGCAACTGCGGCTGGCACAACCCCGGCGCGAAACCGCAGGACTGGACGCGTTCCTGCGGACGCAGCGCTGAGCGCTAAGAGCGTGCCGCTGAGCATCGAGGATATCGCCGCATCTCCCGCATGGCTGCCATTGCAGGCGGTGGAGGGCGCCGCGATGCAAGCCGTGCAGCTTGATGAAAGCGCCTACCGTGCGGCCACCTTCCTGGATCAGCGTCTGCTGCAGCAGGGCTACCCGCAGCAAAACTGTGCGCTCACCGTGCTGCAGGACGCGGCGCGCCAGCTGACGGCGCACGCGCATTTCGTATTTCATACCGGACACGTGGGTTCGACGCTGATCTCGCGCCTCATCGGCGCGCAGCAGGCGTTTTTTTCGTTACGCGAGCCGGCGCTGTTGCGCGCGCTGGCTGCCCCGACAGCTGGCGGTGACGGGACGTTTTTGCTGCCGGAAGCGCTGGCGCTGCTAGCGCGCACCTGGCGCACCGAGCAGCGCGCGGTCATCAAAGTGACCAGTTTTGTGAGCGAACTGGCCGAACGCATCTTGAGCGCGCAGCCACATTCAGCCGCGATTTTCATGTTCGCGCACCCACTGGCCTATCTGCAGGGCATCCTCGCTGGCGCGAACTCACGCACCGAGAACCGGCACCTGGCGCCGGCGCGGCTGCAACGACTGCAGCAGCGGCTGGGCGCTGGCGCGTTGGGTGCTGCGCCACGCTCGGAGGGCGAAGTGATCGCCATGAGCTGGCTGTGCGAGATGACGGCGCTGCAGCAGGCGGCCGTGCGCCATCCAGCGCAGGTGCTGTGGGTCGACTTCGATGTCCTGCTGGCAGCGCCGTGCGACGGACTGCAGAGGATTTTCGCAGCGCTCGGGGCGGCCGTTGCGCCCGCAGAGCTCGAGCGGCTCGTGGCAGGACCTTTGATGCGCCAATATTCCAAGGCACCCGAACACTTTTATGATGCCGTACTGCGGCGCACACTGCTCACGCAGGCAGATCAGGAGCATCAGCAGGAAATCCGCTGCGGCATGGCGTGGCTGCATCAAGCGGCGCGGGAACAGCCAATGATCACAGCAGTCTTGGAGCGAGATCGACATCTATGAGAAGCGGCGCGCCCAGCGGCGCAATCGTCGCACTTTCCGCGCTGCTGCTGGCGGCGAGCGCGCTGGCCGGTGATAGCGAGATGCAGCGCGTTGCGCGGGTGCTCGCGCAGACACCGCTCATCGACGGTCACAACGACCTGCCCTGGGAGCTGCGCGAGCGTTTCGCTGGCGATCTGAGCAAGGTTGACCTCGGCGCTTCCACCGCCGCGCTGGTGCCGCCGGCCGGGGCGCCCCCGCTCATGACCGACATTCCGCGCCTGCGCCAGGGGCTGGTGGGGGCACAGTTCTGGTCGGTCTGGATCCCGGTGGACATCAAGGGTCCGCAGGCGGTGCAGATGACGCTCGAGCAGATCGATCTCGTCAAGGCGATGTGCGCGCGCTACCCGCAGGACCTGGCAATGGCCTACACCGCGGCCGACATCACCCGATTGCATGCCGCGCACCGTATCGCCTCGCTGATCGGGGTCGAGGGCGGCCATCAGATCAACGACTCACTCGCCGTGCTGCGCGCCTACTACGAGGCTGGTGCGCGCTATATGACCCTCACGCATTCCTTCAACACGGCCTGGGCGGATTCGGCCACTGATACGCCCCTGCATCACGGCCTTACGCCATTTGGCAAGGAGGTGGTGCGGGAAATGAATCGCCTCGGCATGCTGGTAGACCTCGCCCACGTGTCAGAGGACACCATGCGGGCCGCGCTCAGCGTGAGCGAGGCACCGGTCATTTTCTCGCATTCCTCGGCGCGCGCGCTGGTCGATCACCCGCGCGACGTGCCTGATGAGGTGCTGCGGCTGGTGGCGCGCAACGGCGGCGTCGTGATGGTCAACTTTGCCCCGGATTACGTTTCCGATGTCCGCCGACGTTGGGATGCGGAGCGCGCGGCGGAGCGGGCGCGCGAGAACAGCCCGCCGTTCGGCGGACTGTACATCGGCCAGCCCGAGCGCAGCGCCGCCGCGCTCGCCGCCTGGGAACAGGCGCACCCCAAACCCCCGGCAACGCTGGCAGACGTCGCCGATCACATCGAGCACATTCGCCAGGTCGCCGGTGTCGAGCACGTCGGGCTCGGCTCGGATTTCGATGGCATCCCCGAGACGCCGGTGGGCCTTGATGGTGTCGACAAGTTCCCGATGCTGCTTGCGGAGCTGGCGCGTCGCGGTTGGAGCGACGCACAGCTGGCCGCGGTCGCAGGCAAGAACCTGCTGCGCGTAATGGCACAAGCGGAAGCCGTGAGTGCCCACCTGCGTACCACACGGGCGCCATCGGCCGCCACGATCACTCGATCGGATGCGCCAGCGGATGCGGCCGTACGTTAGCCGCGCCCCCGCTTGCTGCGATTTTGCGCGCGAGAGCCCATGACATGATCGGTGACCGCCATGCTGCCCGCGCAGTCCTGCGCTTTATACGACAGTACCGCCGCAGATGGTCCTGACGCTCGAAGCGCTGCGCGAGCGAGCAATCGCATTGCATCGTACGGGTCGCTTCGTCGAAGCGGAACGGGACTACGCCGATGTACTGCGCCAAAACCCTGCCGACTTCGATGTGCTGCATCGGCTGGGTGTCATCGCGCATCAGACCGGCCGACATGAGCGGGCTGTCGAGCTGATCCACCGCGCGATCGCACTGCAAGCAACTGCGGCAGCTTACGTTACTCTTGGCTCGGCACTGATGGCTCTGCGTCGTTGCGCCCAGGCGCTCGCGAACTACGATGCCGCGCTGGCACTGCAGCCGCAACTCGCAATCGCCATGAGCTGCAGTGCCGCGGCGCTGCGGGAACTCGGCCGCCCGCAGGAGGCGCTGGTACGCGCGGATGCCGCGATCTCCCTGCAGCCCACCGTGGAGGCCTACTGTCACCGTGGCGCCTCGTTGAGCGACATGGGACGCTTCGCTGATGCCGTCGTGAGCTTCGATCAGGCGCTTGCCTTACAGCCGCACTGCGTCGAAGCACACAACTACCGTGGCATGGCGCTACTGCAGCTGCAGCGCCCCAGCGAGGCGCTCGCAGCTTTCGACCTGGCGCTGTCGCAGCGGCCGCAGTCAGCGGAACTCCTCAACAACCGCGGCAACGTGCTGCGCCACCTGCGACGTTTCGCCGAAGCGCTCGACAGTTACGAACGGGCGATCGCACTGCAACCGGGGTTTGCAGCAGCGTATAACAACCGTGGCCTCGCCCTGCAGGGGCTCCACAGGTATCGCGAGGCCGCGGGCAGTTACGAACGCGCGATCGCGCTGCAACCGGATTTTGCGGCGGCCTACAATAACCTCGGCACGGCGCAGTGCGAGCTCGGCCAGCCGGCGGCGGCGCTCGCCAGCTGCGAGCGCGCGCTGCAGTTGCAACCCGGCATGCCCGGAGTTTACGGCAATCTGGGAAACGTGCTGCGAGACCTGCAGCGGCCGGAGGAGGCGCTGGCACAATATGACCTCGCGTTGCTGGAGGCTCCGCGCAGGGCCGAAAACCACTGTCACCGCGGCAACGCCCTGTTCGATCTCGGACTGCTCGCGGCCGCGGTTGCGAGCTACGAGCGGGCGATCGAACTGAGCCCACAACTTGCGCTGGCACATTTTAACAAAGGCATGTGTCTGCTGTTGTCGGGTCAATTTGCGCAGGGATTGCCGGCGTATGAATGGCGCAGAAAGCTTGCCGACGCGCCGCGGCCACCAACTTCCGCGCCAGACTGGCTGGGCGAGGTGGAACTTGCGGGTAAGACGCTGTTGGTATATGCCGACCAGGCACTCGGCGACACAATTCAATTCTGCCGCTATGTGAAACTGGCCGAGGAACGCGGCGCGCGCGTGACTCTGGCCGTGCAACCACAGCTGCGCGAGCTATTGACGCAACTCAGTTCGACAGCGCGAATCGTAGCGCTCGGCGATGAGCCGGGCGGGTTCGACTATCGCTGCGCGCTGGTGAGCTTGCCGCTCGCCTTCAGTACCACGCTTGCGAGTATTCCTGCCGCGGTGCCGTACCTGCGCGCGGATGCGCTGCGCGCGGAGCGGTGGCATCAACGAATCGGCTCTGCGGGCTTGAAAGTTGGCATTGCCTGGCAGGGCAGTCGCAACCGCATAGACATCGGCAGGTCGGTGCCGCCCGAAATGTTCGCGCGCCTTGCTGCTATCCCGGGGGTGCGACTGATAAGCCTGCAAAGGGACGACGCACCTGACCTGCCGGTGCAGGTGCTCGGCAACGACTTCGACACGGGGCCGCAGGCTTTTCTCGACAGCGCAGCGGTCATGAGCCATCTCGACCTCGTCATCACCTGTGACACCGCGCTGGCGCATCTGGCCGGGGCGCTGGGCCGCCCGACCTGGGTTGCACTTAAGTACGTGCCTGATTGGCGTTGGCTGCTGGAGCGTGCTGACAGCCCGTGGTACCCGAGCATGCGACTGTTCCGTCAGTCGCGACGCGGCAACTGGGACGGTGTGTTCGCTTCCATCCATGAGGAGCTGGCGCGCTTCGTGCCGGCGAGCCGCCCAGAGCCGCCGCGCTGAGGGTCTGCCGGCGGGGAACTTTCAAGCCTCGGGTCGCGTGCTCAGCTCGCCGCGCGCAGCGACAGCCGCTGTCAGATCTCCGAGGGCTTCCTTGAGCGGTCCGAGCCAGGGCTCGAAGTTGCGCCAGTGCTCGACGCTTGCGGTGAAAAGCGGCTGCCGCACCTGCTCCGAGCTTACCGTCTGGATGGCGCGCCGCGTCTCGTGGAAGCGCAGGCATTGCACTTCGAATGGCAGCTCGCAATAGTCGAGCAGCCGGCGTACCTCGCCCTCCAGGTCCCGGACCACGTCCTCGTAGCAGACGCGGTGCATTCGGCCCGGCAGCACCGCCTCGTAATGCGCCATGAGACTTACGTAATCGCGGTAGTAGTGACCGAGATCCTCGAGGCTGTAGGTGAACCAGGCGCCCCGCTGGAAGTGCTGCTTGAAGTTGGCAAAGCAGCAGCCGAGCGCGGAGCGTCGCGCATCGATGATGCGCGCGTTCGGCAGAATCAAATGGATGAGCCCGACATGCAGAAAGTTGGCTCCCATCTTATCGATAAAGCGCGGGCGATTGAGTGGGCGATGCGCCCGCGTCTGCGCAAGATAGCGCTCACCGAGGGCGGTGAGCTCGGCGCGCGTCAGACGCGCAAGCGACTGCGGGTAGCTGGGGGGCTTGCCGGGCTCCTCGTCGCGGTCGCCCAGATCCAGTGCGAAGCGCATCACGTCGGTCAGCTCGCGCGTGCCTTCCACCTGAGAGTGACTGGCGAGGATTTGCTCGAGGAGCGTTGAGCCGGCGCGCGGCAGGCCGACGATGAAAATGGGGTCCGGCGACGGACATCCCCACCCCGCACGCGCGGCAAAGAACTCGCGGGTGCAGAGCGCCCGACTACGCTCCACGAAGCGCCTCGTGTTCGCACTCTCGTAATGTACGACGGCTCGCCGCAGCGCGTTGCCGCGAGCGTAGTGCTCGAAGGCGGCGGCAAAGTTGCCGGCATCCTCGCTTGCCTTGCCGAGCGCGATCTCCAGCTGCGAACGCTCCTCGTTGCGCAATCCTTCCCGCGCCACCTGGATCCTCATGGCCTCGATTTCGTCGCCGCTAAAGCGATAGGTCTTGAGATCCGCAAGTGCCATCCAGGCCCCGCCGCAGCGGGGCTGCAGTTCGAGGCACTTGCGGTAGGCGTCGATGGCTTCGCGATAGCGACCCGCGGTGCGCAGGCTATGGCCATAGTTCAGCCATACCAGCTCGTCCGCAGGGAACTCGCGCGCCAGGGCCTCGAGGATCTCGATGGCTGGCGTGGTGCGCCCCAGGAGGTTGTACGCCATGGCCTGCAGCGAGCGAAAGCGCGGATTGCCCGGCTCGGCCGTCAGCAACCGCTCAAGCAGCGGTAGCATCGGCTCGCCCATCAGCTGCAGGTGCAGGATATCGACGAGATCGTGGCGCGCGCGGCTGTAGCCGGGCGCGATGCGAAGGCATTCTCCCAGCAGCCGCTCGGCCTCCGCGTAGTGTTCGCGCGCTGCGGCGACTTGCGCGAGCATGCGCAACGCCGCGACATCCTGCGGTGAGTGTTCAAGCGCACGCTGCAGCAGTGCTTCCGCGGTATCGAGACGCTCGTTGGTGAGCGCGGCGGCGGCCTCTGAGAGGCGCACCTGTTCTGGCACGAGCTTATCGAAGCGCCCGTAGGCGGCATCGCATGCGGCCGCATCGCCGCGTGCCGCATGCAGCAGCGACAGCTCGCGCCACGCTTCCGCAAGATCCGGCGCCAGCTTCACCGCACGCTCGAGCGCAACGAGCGCCTCGGGGTGGTGGCCCGCGGCGCGCAGCGCGCGCCCGAGCTCGAGGCTGATCACCGCGGAGGCGGGTTGTGCCGCGGCCAGCTCCATGAACTCAGCGACAGCCGCCTGCATGTCCCCGCAGGTACGGTGCGCGGTGCCCAGTAACAGGAGCGCTGCCGGATGTCCCGGATGCGCGCGCAGAATCTGCGCGGCTTCGCGCGCGGCGGCGCGCGGGTCGCTCTCCAACAATGAGGCGACGCGTATCAGCTCGAACTCCACATCGCTTGTCCGGTTCAATACCCTCTCCAGGCCCCACCGGGCCGCGCTAGAATCACCATGCAAATGCGACAGACGATAGGGGACCCTCTTGAGCGACGTCAATGCCACTACCGGTGCCGCCGCCCCCGACAATGCCACGGTGCTGCGGATGATCCAGGCATCCAAGGGCGCCGCCGCTGCCGGGCGCGCCAGCGAAGCGGATCAGCTGCTGGCCCGCGTGGCGCAGCTCGCGCCCGCACACCCGGCGGTGCTGAATGAGCTGGGCCTCAGGATGATGCAGCGCGGGGAGGCCGCCAAGGCGCGCGAGCTGTTCCAGAGGGCGACCCTGGGTGATCCCAAGCATCCGGCCCTATGGTCGAACCTCGCCTCCAGCCTGCACGCTCTCAACCTCCTGTCCGAGGAGCACGACGCCATTGAACGTGCGCTCGCGCTCGAGCCCCGTCATCTGCCGTCGCTGCTGCAGAAGGGCATGCTGTTCGAGCAGAGTGGCGATCCGCGTAACGCTGCGCGTGCCTACCGCAACGCACTGGCGACACTGCCCCCCGGTGAGCAACCGCCCGAGACGGTCGCTGCGGTGATCGAGCGCGCACGCGCAGTGATTGCACAGGACGACGGCGCGCTCGCCGAAGCGATTGGGCAACGTCTCGCCGCACTACGCGAGCTGCATGGCAAGCGGGCTTTCCGGCGCGTGGAGCATTGCATCGATCTGCTCACCGCTAAGCGCACACGCTTCATGCCGCAGCCGACCTTTATGTATTTTCCGGAGATTCCCGCGGTCGAGTTCTTCGAACGCGATGATTTTCCCTGGCTGGATGCAATCGAGTCGGCCAGCGCTGACATTCGCGCTGAACTCATGAGCGTGCTGGTCGCGGATCGGGAAGGACTCGAGCCTTATGTGGCCTATCGCGACGGGGTGCCGCTCAACCAGTGGAAGGAGCTCAACAAATCGCGGCGCTGGAGCGCGTACTTCCTGTGGAATCAGTCGGTCCCGCAGCCGGCGCACTTGGCGCGCTGTCCACGCACGGCGGAACTTCTCAGGGGGACGCCGCAGTGCGACGTGGCGGCGCGCGGGCCCACGGCATTCTTCTCGATACTGGAACCCCGCACGCGCATTCCGCCGCACACCGGCGTGACCAATACGCGGCTCACGGTGCATCTGCCGCTCATCGTGCCGCCGGACTGCAGCTTCCGCGTTGGCAGCGAGACGCGTGAGTGGGTTCCTGGGAAGGCATGGGTGTTCGACGATACTATCGAGCACGAGGCATGGAACGATTCGGACACGCCGCGCGCACTGCTGATCTTCGATATCTGGAACCCGCTCCTCACCGCGGCGGAGCGCGACCTGATCCGTGCCGCGACCGAGGCCGTTGGCGTGTACTACGGCGCGACCCCGCAGGACCCGCTGTGAGCCCGCCATGCCTGCAATGCCGCCGGCGTGAGCTGCGCATGCTGTTCGCGGTGCTCGGGCTGGCGCCAGTGCTGAGCGGCTGGGGTGCGCAAGTACAGCCGCAAGTTCCGCAAAGTGCGCTGCGTGCCTGCGCCAGTATCGTGGCTGATGCCGAGCGCCTCGCCTGCTACGACCGACTGGTGACGCCCGCCGGCGCGAATCCGGCGCCGGCGCCGGCCGCTGCCACACCGCCGGCGGTAGTCGCGCCATCTTCCGCTGCGCCAGCAGCCGCACCGCCGGCGGTAGTCGCGCCACCTTCTGCGGCGCCAGCAGCCGCACCGCCGGCGGTAGTCGTGCCGCCTTCTGCGGCGCCAGCAGCCGCACCGCCGCCCACGCAGTCTTTTGGAATGTATGCGGCCGAACATCCCAAGCCACCGGTGGCGGTGGCGGCGGCGGCGCTGGAGGCAGCCGTCGTCGCGTTGGGCACGAGCCCGAGCGGCAAGATGACGGTGCAATTCGAGGGAGGGGCGTTGTGGGAGCTCGAAGAAGCCGACCCGCTGCTCGCCGTGGGTGACGTCGTCACCATAAACCGAGCCGCGCTCGGTTCCTACCTCATGCACACCCCTACCCGGCGCACCCACCGCGTGCGCCGGCTGCGTTGAGCTGAACGGCGCAAAGAAAACGGCGGGCCTCGTGGCCCGCCGTGCTCAGTCAACAGGCTGCGCCTCAGAACTGCGCCGAGATATGGGCGAACAGGTAGCGCCCCATCGCGTCGTAGACTCCAGGGAAGGTATTGCCGTTGCAGTCCGCGCCGGCCGGGCTGGCGGTGGAGCAGTCGGCTCCGGTAACCAGCGGCGGCGCCTTGTCGAACAGGTTGTTCACACCCAGCTCAAGCCGCACGCTCTTGTACAGGTTGAACGTGCCCGTCAGATCGAAGTAGCTGAAGGCCGGGATTTTGGACAGCGGCAGATACGCAGGCCCCTGCAGGAACGGGTTGGTGGTGGTCAGCTCGGAAGTGTCCGAACCGATGTAGCGCCAGCGCAGGTTGATGTCCAATGCGTCCCAGGGCGTTGACCAGGTGCCGTTGAACACATGACGCCATTTCGGGTTGGCCGCGCCGCAGGTTGAGCCGAACAGGCCCACGCAGTCGTATGAGCTGCCGCCGCCGGGCGAGCCGGCCGGCAGCGGCGTCGTGGTCAGGCTCTGCAGATGGGTGCCCTCGAGTGAGAACAGCAGCGAGCCGAGCGTCGCCATGGGCACGCGGTAGCTTGCCTTCAGGTCGATGCCTCGGGTCGCGAGTGACCCCTCGTTGTCGGTTGGATCGATGACGAAACCCGCCTGACTGCGCCACAAGGAGCCGGAGGCGTCGCGGTGTACCAGCGGGCAGAATGCCGCCTCCTCTGCGGGGTTACTCAAGCCAGCGAGACAGTCATTGATGATGGTGTCGCCACCGACGAAAGCGATCACGTTGTTGATCTTGATATTGAAGTAGTCGACTGACACGGTCAGGTTCGGCACCACCCGCGGCTGCAGCACGAAACCCAGCGTGTAGGTGTCGGCCACTTCCGGCGTCAGGTGCGGATTGCCCCCTTGAAAGCCGTTGTACTGCGCCGCCGGATTGCTCGGGATATGGCCGTACTGAGCAGCTGTCACCCCGGTCAACGCGCAGGCCTTCTGCGAGGCCGTGGGAGTGGCACCGGAGCAAGGATCCTGTGACCCGTCCAAGTCCACAGTATCTGGGGCATACAGCTCGCCGATGTTCGGCGCGCGCACGGCGCGCTGATAGCTGGCACGCAGGCGAACGTCGCGCACCGGTGCCCAGTCCAGACCGATCTTGTACGTGTTGGTGTCGAAGCCCTCGCTGTACTTGGAGTAGCGATACCCGCCTTCCAGTGAAAGGTCCTCGGCGAAGGGCTCGTGGGAGGCGATCGGCATGCGCAGTTCCGTGAACAGCTCCTTCACGTTGAATTCGCCCGTGATCCCCGGCACGGGGCCGCCGCCACCTGACGGGAAGCCCTGCGTTCCCAGGTAGTCATTTGTGAAAACGCTTCGTTCCGAGCGCCATTCGGCGCCGACGTTGATCTGCAGACCCTGGTCGGCCATCGGTGTCTTAACACCGTACTTACCGAGGTCGCCCGAGACCGAGCCATTCACGACGAACTCTTCCACGGTCCCTTCATTGACAAGCGGGGCCGTCAGCCATGCCTGTTGCGCGGGCGTAATTGCATTGGGTGCCCAGATATTCCAGGGCACGCACGCGGGATTCGCCCCGAAGCTCTGGGGGCTCGTGGGGTTGAACGGGTAATAAAGTGAAGTCGGCACGAGCGGGGGAATAAGCCCCGTGGCGCCGCCGCAGACCGGCTTGCCGTTGGGCCCGGGCAGCGCGTTCAGGCCCTGTTGCAAGAACGGTATTTCAAGATAGTTCAGGTTGCCGTCGTTGTCTTCCACCGTGCTGTGCTGGCCAGAGACGTTGTAGGTCCAGGGGCTGTTGTCGCCAAAGTCTCCCTTCATGCCGACGACCGCGCGTTCCGAGTTGAGGACGAAGGTGTTGATGCGCGGGCCACCCTGGACGTCGCGCAGGCCGATCTCCATGTTCAGACCGGGGTAGATCTTGCCGTTGTAGCTCTCGCTCGGGTTGCCCTGCGCGGCAAGGTTCGCCGGGGTACACAGGGTTGCGACCTCCTGAGCCGTCAGCAGCGGATTGGCGCACGGAACGAACGACGGACTGAAGAAGTCTCCGCTCGCGGCAATCTGCGAGCGTTGGTCATTGCGCATGGCCATGAAGCTCATGTACACGTTCATGTGCGAGTTGATGTCGTAGTTCACGAACGCGCCGGCATTCCAGCGCTCGTTCGGCACCTGGTAGTAGTTCAGCGGACCGTAGTTGTAGAGCGATTGATTGCCTGGACCTGTGAGGGTCTGAAAGTTCTGGAACTGACCGGTGAGCTGATTCACCGTGTGGGTGATGAAGCTGTGGCCGCCCGGGGTCGAGGCGTAGAAGCGGCCACCCTTCGAGGTCCCGGAGCCCAGGCATATGAGTGAACCCGGCACGGGGTTACTGGGGACGGCGGGGCCCAGTGAGCAGGCGCTGTAATCGGTCTTGCTCTGCAGCGCAGCGCTCTGGTTGTCGTAGGTGATGTAGGCAGTCGCGTTGCCCTTGTTGTCGGCAAAGTTCGAGCCCATGAGGATGGATACGTTCTTGCCGAACGCCATGTTGGAATTGCCGGTCGGTAGCGGATCACCGGCGGCGCTCACCAGGGCGTTGACGCCGTCCTGATTGTTGTTGTCGTGCTGGTTGAAGTGGTAACCCGCCTC
>DATBYD010000108.1:0-33074 GCA_036513855.1 Steroidobacteraceae bacterium
AGATGTAGGCGAAGCGGTGCGCGAACAGGCGCGGCACCACCACATGGCTCCCCTTCACCAGGCGCACCTGGTGCGCGGCCTGCACCGGTGAGGCCTGTGTGACGAAGGCACTCACCCAGGGACCGGTGGCGTTGACCACCGCGCGCGCCTGCACCGTGAAGCTGCCGCCCTCCGCGCTGAGCGTTGCGTTCCAGCCGCCGCCCTGCGGGGTCAGGCGCTCGCAGCGGGTATGGGTGAGGATGGTCGCACCGCGCGCCTGCGCATCCAGCGCGTTGAGCAGTACCAGCCGCGCGTCATCGACCTGGCCGTCCGAATAGACGAACCCGCGCCGGTAGCCCGGCTGCAGGGCTTCACCGGCGACGTGCGTGCGCAGATCAATGGAAGAAGAGGCCGCCAGATGCGCCCGCGCTGCGAGGTGATCGTAGAGAAACAGCCCCGCGCGGATCATCCAGGCCGGGCGCAGGTGCGCGGCGTGCGGCATGACGAAATGAAGCGGCCGCATGATATGAGGCGCGGAATTCAGCAGTACCTCGCGTTCCCTGAGCGCCTTGCGCACCAGCCGGAAGTGGAACTCCTCGAGGTAGCGCAGGCCCCCGTGGATGAGCTTGGTGCTGGCCGAGGAGGTGTGCGCGGCCAGGTCGTCCTGCTCGCACAGGAGCACCGTGAGTCCGCGTCCGGCGGCGTCGCGGGCGATGCCGCAGCCATTGACGCCGCCGCCGACGATCAGAAGATCACAGCTGCCCGCGCACTCCCTCACGAGCGCGGCGCCGCCTGCCGTCCGTAGTAGTCCGGGTAATCCTCGCTGAGGCCCTTGAAGCGTCGGTGAATCCATAAGTACTGTTCGGGCGCGATGCGCACCTGCGCCTCGATCATGTGATTGAAGCGCTCGGCGTCCGCCGCCGGGCTGTCGCTCGGGAAGTTCTCGAGCGGCGGATGGATGACCGCGCGGTATCCTTGCGTGCCCGGCAGGCGCTGCAGGAAGTACGGTAACACTGCCGCGCCGGTCATGCCCGCCAGGCGCGAGGTGAGCGTGTTGGTCGCGGCCGGGATGCCGAACATGGGCACCATTTCCGCACCCTTCTTGCGATAGCTCTGGTCGGGTGCGTACCAGACGCACTGGTTGTGGCGCAGTGCCGAGATGAAGGCGCGGATGTCGTCTCGGGCGATGGGGTAGCCGCCGTAACCGACCCGGAAGCGCTTGAGCGCGTACGCCAGCACCTCGTTCTTGGTCGGACGATAGAGAAAGCCGACCGCAGCGACCGACAGCAGTATCCGGCCGGCCATCTCGAGTGAGGTGAAATGCGCGGTGAGGAGCATGACGCCGCGCCCGCGTGCCAGCGCCGCGTGCAGGTGCTCGGCGCCCTCGAACTGCACGATCTTCGCCAGGCGCCTGGGCGTGATCCACCAGGCGAGCGGGATCTCCAGCAGTGCGATACCTAAGCTCTCAAAATGCCGATCGAGGAGTTTTTCGCGCTCCGGCGCTGACAGCTCCGGCAGACACAGCTCAATATTGCGCCGCGCAGTGCGCACGAACCGGATGGGAAGGTGGCGCAACAGTGCGCCCAGCACACGCCCGAGCCTCACGATACCTGCGAACGGCAAAAGAGCGACGACCCGCAGCAACCCCAAAGCAGCCCACGTGAGCCAGTAGCGTGGCGCGAGCAGGCGCATTCGCATTGTGACCCCCCGAGGTCAGCGTGCATGCCTTGCCGCGCCAGAATAACATGCGGTGCGATGAGCGGCGCCGATCGGCACTACCTCGAGACGCGCCTTACGCACGCGAATCTGCGCCGCGGCGGCCGCCAGATCCTGCGCGATGTCAGCTGGACGATCCGCCCCGGCGAGCATTGGGTCGTGGCCGGTGCGAACGGCGCCGGCAAGACACAGCTGCTGAAAATCGTGGCGGGCCTGGTGTGGCCCGCTCCGGCAGCGCGCGCCACGCTGCATTACCGGATCGGGCGGCAGCACAGCACCAGCGCGTTCGGGATCAAGGAGGAGATCGCCTACCTGGGCGCGGAGCGCCAGGACAAGTACCAGCGCTACGGCTGGAACATGGCGGCGCGGCGCATCGTCGGCACGGGACTGTATCGCACCGACATTCCGCTCGATGCCCTCACCGCAGCCGATTCGCGCCGCATCGCCTCGCTGCTCGCCTCGCTGCTCGCCGCGCCGCTCGCGCCACGTCCTTTTCTGTCGCTCAGTTACGGGGAGCGGCGGGTGATCCTCTTGGCGCGGGCACTGGCGGCGCGGCCGCGCCTGCTGCTGCTCGATGAGGTGCTGAACGGGCTCGATGAGATCAACCGCGCGCGGATCCTGCGCTGGCTGGCGCGCCGCACGCGCGCGCTGCCGTGGGTGCTCGCGACTCATCGCCTCGAGGATGTGCCCGCGGGTGCGACGCACGCGCTGGTGTTGAATCGCGGCCGCATCGTCTATGCGGGTGCCCTGCGCGGCGCGCCGCTGGCGCGCTGGCTGAAGGAGCACCGGCACGCTGTGCCGCGGCGCGCCGCCTCGCGCCGTCCCGCGCGCGCGCTGGTACGCGTGACCGGGGCGCGCGTTTACCTCGGCGGGCGAGCGGTGCTTGACGGGATTTCACTCACCGTGCGTGCCGGCGAGTTCTGGGTCGTGCACGGGCGCAACGGCTCGGGCAAGACGACCCTGTTGCGCACCCTCTATGGGGATCACGGCGTGGCGGTCGGCGGAAGCATCCGGCGCCGCGGCGTCAGCGCCGGGGTGCCGCTCGAGAGCTTCAAGAAGCGCGTGGGGCTGGTAGCGCCGCACCTGCAGGCCGATCATCCGCGGCAACTGACCGTCGCGGAGGTGGTCGCGTCGGGCCGGCATGCGAGTATTGGCCTCAACGAGGCGCCGAGTGAGGCGGACCGCGCCGCGGCGCGGCGGGCGCTGGCGAAATTCGCCCTGACGAGATTTGCGACGCGCGCCTTCGGCGAGTTGTCCTACGGGCAGTCGCGCCGTGTACTCTTCGCGCGCGCCTGGGTGCGTCGGCCACGGCTGCTGCTGCTCGATGAGCCGCTCGCCGGTGTCGACGCGGCAACGCGGCATGCGCTCACGAGGCGCGTGCTCGCTCTCGCCCGGGAGCACGTCGCCGTGGTGGTCACGGCTCACCGGCGCAGCGATTGGGTGGACTGTGCCACTCACGAGCTTGAGCTGGCGCAGGGGCGGGCGCGGTATTGCGGTCCGCTGCGCCCGAAGCTCGCTCGCGCGCGCCGCTAGGAGAGAGGCTTCGATGAATCGATGCTCCGTC
Organism: Steroidobacteraceae bacterium; assembly: GCA_036513855.1. Lineage (GTDB taxonomy): Bacteria > Pseudomonadota > Gammaproteobacteria > Steroidobacterales > Steroidobacteraceae > 13-2-20CM-66-19. The sequence goes on from DATBYD010000108.1 coordinate 3,260, forward strand.
CGCTGTGTCCTGCTGCTCGCCCTCGCGCTGCTGCTCATTGCCGCCGTGTGGAGCGGCCCAGCGATTTGGAAGTGGTACCAGCTGTCCCGGGTGACCGCGGACTCACGCGCCTACCAGCCGCGCGAACTCGTGGCGGGCGCCAATCAGCCGCCGGCGCCGCGGATGGCCCCCGACCTGGAGCAGCTCAATCGAGCGGGCCTGGATGAGGCGGCCGCCTATGCCGGCGCGCACGGCTCGCGCGCCCTGATCGTGAGTCGCCATGGCTATATCGTGTACGAGCGGTACTGGCAGGGCACCAGCTTCGACACGCTCACCGATGCGCAGTCCTTCACACCCTTGCTGGCGGGGCTGGCGGCCGGGGTTGCGGTCTCGCACCGCATGATCGGCTGGCCGGATGAACCGGTGGCGGCCTTCATCGGGGAATGGAGCCAGGATGCGCGCGGCGCCATCACGGTGCGCAACCTCATGCAGTACGAAAGCGGGCTGGCCCCGGCCTTGAATCCGGCGTCCTCCGCCGACCTCAGGGCCGCGCTGCTCGGCGAGCGTCTGGTGGGGCCTGCCGGCTCCGCGCGCGTCGAGAAGCCGGCCGATCCGCTGCTCTTGGCGCTGCTCATCGAGCGGGCGACGCGGCAACGCTACGCGAGCTACCTGTCGCAGGCGCTGTGGCGGCGGCTGGGTGCCGCCGATGCGTGGCTGTGGCTCGATGGGGCGGGCGGGACGGCCCATGCCGACTGCTGCCTGATCGCGCGCCAGGGCGACTGGATCCGCCTGGGTGAGCTCTTGCTGCGCGACGGCAACTACCGCGGCTCCGAGCTTATCCGGCCCGGCTGGATCACCCTCATGCGTGCCCCTTCCAAGGCCGACCCGGACCACGGCGCCTACCTCACGCTGGCGAGCGCCCGGAAACCCAACCAGGAGCCGTACGCCACGCCCGACGTGTTCGTCGTGCAGGGGCAAGGCGGCAACCGGTTGTGGCTGGTGCCTTCGCTGCAGCTGGCCATCCTGTGCACCGGCGCGCCCGCCGGACGCGACGCCGCGTGGGACGATGCCCGCGTGCCCAACCTCATCATCCGCACGGCGCGCGACTACGTGCCACCGCCGGCCAAGCCCGCTGGGGTGTCGTCCCTCGTCCCCGGTCACCAGCCTTAAAGGGATGGCAACGTTGCGCCGACCGCTCGCAGCGCTGTTCCTGTTCTGCATCATCGACACGTTGGGATTTGGCATCCTGATCCCGCTCGTGCCGTACATGGCCGAGCGCTTCGGCGTCGCGGCCCAGTTCATCACCCCGGTGCTGGGCAGTTATTCGTTGTGCCAGCTGCTGTCGGCGCCCTGGTGGGGACGGCTGAGCGACCGATACGGTCGGCGGCCGGTGCTCATGATGAGTCTGGCCGGCGCCTGCCTCTCGTACGTGCTGCTGGGCGGTGCGCGCAACATCTGGTGGTTGCTCGCCTCGCGGATGCTGGCCGGCTTCATGGCCGGCAATATCGCCGCCGCCTTCGCCTACGCCTCCGATGTGAGCGCGCCCGAGAAGCGGGCGGCGACCATGGGGCTGATCGGAGCGGCCATCGGCATCGGCTTCAGCCTGGGTCCGCCGGTCGGGGGGTTGCTGGCGGGCAAGGATGCAAGGACTGCGAACTTCCTGGCGCCCGCCGTGGTGTCGGTGTGTCTGAGCCTGCTGGCCATCGCTCTGGTCAGGTTCGTGCTGCCGGAGAGCCACGGCGCCGCGCAGCGCGAGCGCCCGCCGGGGGAGATCCGCCGCGGCTCGTGGCAGCTGCTGCGCCAACGCCCGGCACTGGCGTTCCTCGCTGCCGCGACTCTCGTGGTGACCTACTCGCAGTCGATCCTCGAGTCGATCTTCGCCATCTGGGCGCTGCACCGCTACGGCTTCGGGCCGCGCACGGTCGGTTTCCTGCTGTTTGGCGTGGCGCTGCCGGCGCTGATCATGCAAGGTGGGCTCGTGCGTCTGCTGGTGCCGCGCTTGGGCGAGGCGCGACTGGCAAGCCTCGGCGCCCTGCTCTATGTCGCCGGACTTCTCACCCTGGCGCGAGCCAGCGCACTGGAAGGCACGATCCTCGGGCTGCTGCTGTGCGGCAGCGGCCTTGGTGCCTACAATCCGTGCGCCTTTGCACTCGCATCCAAGCAGTCGCGCGGCCATGATCGAGGTGCGGTGCTCGGCACCTACGTCGCCAGCGCAAGCCTTGCCCGGGTACTCGGGCCCTTCACCTCAGGGCCGCTCTACGCCCTGTGGGGACCCGCCGCTCCCTTCTTGATCGGCGCGTGCGTGACGCTGCCGGCGGCGTGGCTGGTACGCCGCGCGCGGGCGAGCGCTTAGGCGGGCTCTGCGAGGGCGACCTCGATGGCGCCATCGACCACGCGCACGGCATGCGTGGGCAACGCGACCGTGGCGGGCGGACCGAGCACGCGGCCGTCGCGGATGTCAAAGGAGGCGCCATGCAGCGGGCACACCAGGCGGGTCGCGCGCAGCCGACCTTCGCACAGGCGTGCGTGGGCATGCGTGCAGATGTTGTCGAGCGCGAACACTCCTTCGCGCGTATGGCACAGCACGATCTCGCGTGCCCCGATGAGGCAGGCCCGCATGCCCCCGAGCGGAAGCTCCGCAAGCTTCAGTACCGTCGCAAACTGCGCCATGGCGGACTAGAGCAGGATCTCGGTCTGGAAAATGGATACCGCCTGGCCGCTGATCCAGACCCCGGCAAGATCGTTGCCGGTGAATTCGAGTTCGACCTCGACGCGTCCCGGGCGATGCAATGAGTGTCCCTGGATGCCCGAGAATCGGGCGCGCTCGCCGTTGCGGCCGAGCAGGCCGAGGCGGGCGAGATAGGCCCCGAGCAGGCCATGGGCGTTACCGCTCACCGGGTCCTCGGAGATGCCGAGCGCCGGACAGAACATGCGTGACTCGGTGAGGTGGTCGCTCGCATCGGGCATGAGCGCAAAGACGAAATAGCCCGCCGCTCCGATCTGCGCTGACAGCGTGGTGAGGCGTGCCAGATCGGGCTTGAGGTGCTTGAGCGGCTCGGGCCCGCGTACGCCGATCAGCAGGCGCGTACCGACCGCACCGACGATGCGCGGCGGAATGCGCGGGTCGAGGCTCTCGGAGGCGAGCGCGAGCGCATCGAGCACCGCGAGGCGCTCGCGCTCGTTCAGTTCACGCCCGAGCGGGGGCGGCGCGCGACGGATGGCGATGCGCCGCTCCTCGTCACTGCCACGCACCTCCACATCGACGATGCCGGCCTTGGATTTCTGGCGCTGCCAGCGCGGTGCCTCGTGGCGGCGCGACAGCACGTACTGAGCGGCGACCGTGGCGTGGCCGACGAAGCCGGCCTCGCTGCGCGGAGTGAAGAAGCGGGCACGCACGGTGTGATCGTCGGCATCAGGGGCGAGGATGAAGGCGGTCTCGGCGTTGTTCAGTTCGCGCGCGATGGCGAGCATCTGCGCCTCAGTAAGCGCATCGGCGTTGAGCACCACACCGGTCGGGTTGCCGGTGAAGGGCTCACGCGTGAAAGCATCGACCTGGTGGACCTGAATCTTCCGCGTCATTGCACATCCGCCGTTCGGTCAGGCCGCCCATTCTAGTCCGTAGCCACGAACTTAGCCGCAGCCTTCGGGCAGCGGCTCGTGCAATACTTGCGCCATGGACATCGGGGTCGAGATCAGCCTGTATCCGCTCAAAGCCGACTTCGTTCCCGCGATCCGCGACTTTCTCACGCGCCTGAACGGCGATAGCCGCCTTAAGGTTGTGACGAACAGCATGAGCACGCAGGTATTCGGGGCGTACGAGGACGTGATGCAGACCCTGCAGCGCGAGCTGCGCACCACCTTCGAGACACTGGCGGATCGTTCGGACAAGGCCGTGTTCGTAATGAAAGTGCTCGGTCCCCTGCCACCGGCCTGAGGCGCGCTGCGCCAAGCTGGCGGCCCGCATGGCGAAGCGGCAAACTACCAGATCCGGGGCCCATTCGCCTCAACCAATTCCTAAGGTTACGGGATACCTGCATGGCGCTATTGCGTGTCGTGGATCGCGACGGAGTCGAGCACGAAGTGGATTGCAAGACGGGACTGAAGGTGATGGAGAATCTGCGCGAGCTCGACTATGGCGTGGCGGCCATCTGCGGCGGCATGTGCTCCTGCGCCACCTGTCACATCTACGTGGTGGACCGTGAGTGGCAGGCACGCCTGCCGGCCGTGATGTCCGATGAGCGCGAGCTGCTCTCGGAGCTGTCGCACTACAAGGACAATTCGCGCCTGTCGTGCCAGCTGGAATTCACCCCTGAGCTCGCCGGTCTGCGCGTGCAGATCGCGCCTGACGAGTAGTCCCTTGTCCGCCCCCACGGTACAGGTGGAGACCCGCGGGGCGGTGGCGCTGGTCACGCTCAACCGTCCGGACAGCGGCAACGCGCTGAGCCTGCAGATGGCCATGGATCTGCTCGCCGCGGCCATGACCTGTGCGCGCAACACCGCCGTGCGCGCGGTGGTGTTAAGCGGGGCCGGGCGGCACTTCTGTTTCGGCGGCGACCTGCGCGCGATGGCCTCGCGCGACACCTCGGGCGAGGATTACATCCGCGAGCTCACCACCTACCTGCACGCGGCCATCTCGCAGTTCTCGCGCATGAATGCGCCGGTGGTCGCGGCCGTCAACGGCACCGCAGCGGGCGCCGGCGTCGGGCTGGTGGCCATGGCGGATCTGGCACTGTGCGCCGACAGCTCCAGGTTCAACCTCGCCTATACCAACGCCGGCCTCACGCCCGATGCGGGCACCTCGTTCCTGCTGCCGCGCACGCTCGGGCTCAAGCGCACCATGGAGCTGCTGCTGCTCAATCGCACGCTGTCCGCCGCCGAGGCCCTCGACTGGGGGCTCGTCAACGAGGTGGTGACGGATGAACAGCTGCTGGCGCGGGCGCTGGAGATGGCCGAGCGCCTGGCGCAGGGCGCCGGCAGTGCCTATGGGGCGACCAAGCGCCTCATTGCGCACTCGCTCGGGGCCTTCGAGTCGCACATGGTGCTCGAGGGCGAGACCATCGCCGCGCACGCCGTCAGCCCTGAAGGGCTCGAGGGCATCAGCGCGTTTCTCGAGAAGCGCAAGCCGCAATATCCGGGCAAGGGCCCGCGCTAGCGGTGCGCGCCAAGGTTTGAATCGCCCATGACCTGGTACTTCATCGCCGTGCTTGCCGCAGGACTGCTGGTCGCGGTGCGCATCGGGATGAAGCTGCGTGCGGCGGCCAAGTCGCGCGGTGAGTCCTGGGACGAGCAGGTCATCGGCCGGCTGCGCTCGCAGGGTTACCTGCCCTTCAAGGGCTATCCGGTCGACTTCTTTCTTGCGCTGCCCGATGAGATGGCCTGCCAGGGCGCGCGCGCGCGGCTCGAGCCGGAGTTTCACGTGGATGTGAAGCCGCTCGCGGATGATCGGGAGTTTCGCTTCAGCCTGCATGCGACCAAGACCATGCACCTGATCGTGCCGGAGATGCAGGACGTGAGGCGTCGCCTGACGGCTCTCGCCAGCGAGCTGCAGGGGCGCTATGACGGCTGGGCGGCCTGAAGGCGCAAGTTCAGCGTTTCTCGGTCTGGCGTTTGACGGCCTCCGCGGCGGCCGCGATGGCGGTGGCATCCCCGATATAGCGGCTGCTGCGCGGCGTGAGCTCGGCGGTGAGTTCATAGAGCAGCGGTACCCCGGTCGGGATGTTGAGCTCGGTGATCTCGTGTTCGGGCACGTTGCCGAGCATCTTCACCATCGCGCGCAGACTGTTGCCGTGCGCCACCACCATGACGTTGCGCCCTGAGCGCAGTTCAGGGGCGATGCGCGCGTGCCAGAAGGGCAGCACGCGCGCGAGGGTATCCTTGAGTGATTCCGTGGCGGGCAGCTCGCGCACGTCGATGCCGGCATAACGCGCATCGAAGCGCGGATGGCGCTCATCGCCCTGCGGCAGCGCGGGCGGCGCGATGTCGTAGCTGCGCCGCCAGATCTTCACCTGCGCCTCGCCGTGCTGCGCGACCATCTGTGCCTTGTCGAGTCCCTGCAGCGCCCCGTAGTGCCGCTCGTTCAGCCGCCAGGAGCGCTCCACCGGAATCCACATGCGGTCCATCTCATCGAGCATGATCCAAAGCGTGCGCACGGCGCGCTTGAGCACCGAGGTGAAAGCGATATCGGGCGCGAGTTTTTCCTTCATGAGCTCGCAGCCGGCCTGGGCGGCTTCCGTGCGCCCCTGTACCGACAGGTCGACGTCGGTCCAGCCGGTGAAGAGGTTCTCCACGTTCCAGGTACTCTGGCCGTGACGGACCAGGATCAGCTTTCCGGGCACGTCAGTTGGCAAGCTTGCGTACCGACTCGACGCCCACGGTGAGGGTGGCGAAGTCGCCGGCGCCGGCCGCGCGCATGTCGGCGAGCGTGCGCTGCCAGTGCGCCAGGTCCTTGCCGGCCGAGTCCACCCAGGCGGTGACGCGCGTCTGCGCGCTGCCGCGATCCTTGCGCGCCAGGACCCGCTCGGTGAGTCGCCGGTGCACGCGCAGCGCCGCGTCGCGCAGTCCGGTGCGGGCGATCGCCTGCCAGGGCCCCTCGACCGTGAGCTTCTCGATGCGCGCGCGCAGCCAGTCGAAGCCGATGCGCGTGCCGACCTCGAAGTACACCCGCGCAGTCTCGCTGACGCTGGCGCGGTCGCTGCTGGCGATCTCCACGATGTCGAGTGCGGCGTTGAGCGCCTCGAGACTTGCGATGCGCGCGGCCAGCGGCGGCGGCAGGCCGGCCTCCTGGTAGTGCCGGCGTCCCTGCTCGAAGTGCTCAAGCTCAGCTCCCGTCATCACCTGCGCGATCTCGCTCTGCAGCGCGCGCACGCCGTTACGGAACTCGCGCACGGCGGCATCGACCTGCAGCTCGCGCGGGCGCGAGGTGAGCAGCCAGTAGGTGGCATGGCGCAGCAGGCGGCTGGTCTGGAAGGCGGCCTCGTACTGCAGCTTGGTGGGAACCTTGTTGTCGAGCGCCTCGATCTGCTCCCACACCTCGCGCATGGCGAAAATCTCGCGCGCCGCGGTGTAGGCGCGCGCGATCTGCGCAGGTTCTGCCCCCAGGTCCTCCTGCGCGCGTGGCACGAACGTCGGCCCCATGCGATTGACCAGACTGTTGGTCGTAGCGGTGGCGATGATTTCGCGGCGCAGCCGGTGATGCGTGATGGCGCGCGGGAAACGCTCCTGAACCGGCGCGGGGAAGTAGCGCTCCAGTTCCGTCGACAGGTACGGGTCCTCCGGAACGTCCGAGGCGAGCAAGTGGTTGTTGAGCCAGATCTTGCTGTAAGCGAGCAGGATCGACAGCTCCGGACGCGTGAGGCCGGCGCCGCTCTTGCGCCGCTCGGACAGTTCATCGTCGGTCGGCAGGAATTCGAGCGCGCGGTTGAGGTCGCCGGAACGCTCGAGCACCCGGATGAGGTGCTGGAACTCGGGCAGGCGCGCGATTCCGTGCAGCTCGAGCGTGCTGATGGCCTGGCCCTGCAGGTAGTTGTTGCGCAGCACCAGGGCGGCAACCTCGTTGGTCATGCGCGCCAGCAGGCGGTTGCGCTCGCCGCGCCTCAGCTTGCCTTCTGCCACCTGCGGGTTGAGCAGAATCTTGATGTTCACCTCGACGTCGGAGGTGTTGACGCCCGCGGAGTTGTCGATGAAATCGGTGTTGAGGCGCCCGCGCCCGAGCGCGTACTCGATGCGTCCGCGCTGGGTGAGGCCGAGATTGCCGCCTTCGCCGACCACCCTGGCGCGAAGTTCCCGGCCGTTGATGCGCAACGCGTCATTGGTGCGATCGCCCACTTCCGCATTGCGCTCATCGCTCGCCTTGACGTAAGTGCCAATGCCGCCGTTCCACATCAGGTCGACCGGCATGCGCAGGATGGCGCGGATGACATCGTTGGGCGCGGCGCTGAGGCTCTCCAGCTGAAGCAGCGCGCGCACTTCGGCCGACAGCGGGATGGATTTCGCGGAGCGGGCGAATACGCCTCCGCCGCGCGAGATCTTCTTGCGGTCGTAGTCGTCCCAGCTCGAGCGCGGCAGCGCAAACAGGCGTGCGCGCTCGGCGAAGCTCACGGCGGTATGCGGATCCGGGTCGAGGAAGATGTGGCGATGATCGAAGGCGGCCTGCAGGCGCGTGTGGCGCGACAGCAGCATGCCGTTGCCGAACACATCCCCGGACATGTCACCGATTCCGGCGGCGCTGAAATCCATCTTCTGGATATCGATGTCCATCTCGCGAAAATGCCGCTTGACGCACTCCCAGGCACCGCGTGCGGTGATGGCCATCTTCTTGTGGTCATAGCCGGCAGAGCCGCCCGAGGCGAACGCGTCGCCGAGCCAGAAGCCGTAGTCGTGCGAGATGGCGTTGGCGATGTCCGAGAAGGTGGCGGTCCCCTTGTCGGCTGCGACGACCAGGTAGGGATCGTCTGCGTCGCGCCGTACCACCTGCGCCGGCGGCACGATGCGCGCCGAAACGATGTTGTCGGTCAGATCGAGCAGCGCGCGGATGAAGGTCTGGTAGCAGGCCACCACCTCCGCCTGCACTTCCTCGCGGCTGCCGCCGGCCGGCAGGCGTTTGGGCACGAAGCCGCCCTTGGCACCCACCGGAACGATGACGGTGTTCTTGACGTTCTGCGCCTTCATCAGGCCCAGCACCTCGGTGCGGAAGTCCTCGCGCCGGTCGGACCAGCGGATACCGCCACGCGCCACGTCGCCCATGCGCAGGTGTACGCCCTCAACGCGCGGGCTGTAGACGAAGATCTCGAACTTGGGCTTGGGCAGCGGCAGATCGGGGATCTTGGCCGGGTCGAACTTGAAGCACACGTAGCTCTTGGGCTCCCCGTCCGCTGCCGGCTGGTAGAAGTTGGTGCGCAGCGTCGCCTGAACCAGGGTCAGGTAGGCGCGCAGGATGCGGTCGTCGTCGAGGCTCGTCACCGCATCCAGTCCGCTGCGGATCTGCGCGACGATGGTTTCGGCGTAGCGCTCGCGGCCGCGCGCGGCGCGGGCGGCGGCCGGATCAAAGTGAGTCTCGAACAGGCGCACCAGGTGCTTGGCGATGGCGGCGTTGGCGCTCAGCGTGCGCTCGACGTACGCCTGGCTGAAAGGCACCCCGGTCTGCAGCAGGTAGCGGCAGAAGGCCCGCAGCACCACGATCTGGCGCGCGTTCAGATCGGCGCCGAGCAGCAGGCGGTTGAAGCCGTCGTTCTCGGTCGCACCGCTCCAGGCGGCGGCGAATGCTTCGCGGAAGTTCGCTTCCACGCGTGCAATGTCGATGCCGAGGCCATCGCGGTGCTCGAGCTCGAAGTCCTGAATCCAGGCCGCGCCGCCCTCGGGCCAGGACAGCTGGTAGGGGTGCTCGGAGAGCAGGCGTAAGCCGAAGTTCTCGAGCATCGGCAGGACATCGGAGATCGGCACCGGGTCCTGCAGCTTGGCGATCTTCAGGTGCAGGCGCTGCGGCGTCTGCCCGGCGGGGCGATGCAGGCTCAGCTGCAGGGCGCGCGGGTTGGCGCGCAGCGCTTCGAGTTCCTCCAGGTCCTCCAGCACCTCGCCTGTGGTCACATCCTCCTGGTAACCGATCGGAAAGGCGTGTCGGTAACGGTGCGCGAGCGCAAGACCGGTGGCTTCACCGCGCCGCCTGATGAGCATCTCGCGCAGGCGGTCGGCCCAGGTCAGTGCGGCTTCCGCAATGCGTTGCTCGATGGCGCCGAAGTCCGGCTTCAGGCGTGCCGCCGGATCGGTGCGCACCACCACGTGCAGGCGCGCGTGGCTGGCACCGGAGATCTGCGCATGGCTCTCCACGCTGGTGCCGCCGAAGCCTTGCAGCGTGATCTGCTCGATGCGCTGGCGCACCTCGGTGTTGTAGCGATCACGCGGCACGTAGACCAGGCACGAGTAGAAGCGGTGATAGGGATCCCGGCGCACCAGCAAGCGCACGGTGCGCCGCTCGTACAGGTTGACCACGCCGCGCACGATGCGAATGAGATCGGTAATGCCGGCCTGAAAGAGCTCATCGCGCGGATAGGTCTCCAGCACGTTCAGCACCGCCTTGCCGTCGTGGCCGGCCGGATCGAGGCCGAAGTGCTCGATGACGCGCTCGACCTTGCGGCGCAGCACAGGGATGTCGCGCGGGCTGCCGTGGTAGGCGGTCGAAGTCCAAAGTCCGAGGAAGCGGTGCTCGCCGTCCACGCGCCCGCGCGCATCGAAGGTCTTCACGCCGACGTAGTCGAGCAGCTCGCCGCGGTGCACGGTCGCGGTCGAGTTCGCCTTGGTCACGATCAGCAGTTCCGGCTCGCGGGCGCGCACGCGCACATCGCCGCGCAGCACCGTAGCGCTCGGACGCGTGCTGTGCTGGCGGCTGGAGTTGAGAAGGCCCAGACCCGAGCGAGTGTCCGGCACCAGGCGGTCCTCGCTGCGGCCGCGCTCCAGGTGGTAGTGCCGGTAGCCGAGAAAGACGAAGTGGCCGCCTTCCATCCAGTCGAGCAGGTGCGCCGCCTCGCTGACCTCGGCGGCGGCCAGCGGCGGGGGATCGCTCTCAAGACGGGTGATGATCTCGCGTACGCGCTCGCGCATCGTGCGCCAGTCAGTCACCGCGGCGCGCACGTCGGCGAGGATCCCCTCCAGATCGTGCTGCAACGTGGCGAGCTGCTGCGGATCGGTGACACGGTCGATCTCGTAGAGCTGCCAGGATTCGGCGTGCGTGGCGTGCGAGCCGTTGGCACCGAGGTCGACGAGCACCCCGCGCCGGTCGCGGCGCACCTGCAGCACCGGATGCACGATCAGGTGGACCGCCAGTTCCGCCTGCGCGAAGGCCATGCTGAGCGAGTCGACCAGGAAGGGCATGTCGTTGGTGACCGTGAGCACCAGCGTATGCGCAGACTCGAAGCCGTCCTTGTCAGGATCCGGATTGAACACCCGCACCAGCGAGCGCCCGGGCGGCCGGCGCAGGGCGAAGGCCAGGTGCGCAAGCGCTGCCTTGGCCAGCTGGCGCGGGGCGCGTTCGGAGAGGTCATCCTCCGCCACGCCGTGGAAGTAGCTGCGCAGGAAGCGCTGCTTGAGCGTGTTGCGGCCGCCGGCGGCGGCCGCACGCGTAATGCGCTCGATCAGGGCGACGCGTGCGGCGGGGATACCGCGCAGCAGCCGGCTATCGTCGACGGCAACAGGCGCGTGCATGTCCAATCATCCTGGCCGGAGCAAGCGGCGGTATCGCGTGCGTATGGCGCATCTTATGCAAACTCGCCCAGGCCCCCTGGGTGGTGCGGCGCGCGATTATACATGCCGCAGGTGTCGTCCCGCCTGCGTGGGGCATGCTTGCCCCGCGGCCGCCCCCGCAACAGGTGCCCGGGGGCGCGAAAGCCAGCGGGAGGGGCCGCTATAATGGTTTCCCGCGCAACCTTGAGGTGATCGATGAGCGGTCCGCATGAGAACCCCATGGGCACGGATGGCTTCGAATTCGTCGAATACACCGCCCCGGATCCGCAGCTGCTGCGCACGCTGTTCGAGCGGCTCGGCTTTCCGGTGGTGGCGCGCCATCGCTCGAAGAACGTGACGCTGCACCGCCAGGGCGATATCAACTTCATCATCAATGCGGAGAGCGAGTCCTTCGCGCAGGCGTTTGCCCGGGCGCACGGACCTTCCGCCTGCGCCATGGCCTTTCGCGTGCGCGATGCCGCCAAGGCCTACAGCCGCGCCCTGTCACTGGGCGCCAAGCCCGGCCCGCAGAGCGCAGGTCCCATGGAGCTGAACATCCCGTGCATCGAAGGCATCGGCGGCTCGCTCATCTACCTGGTCGACCTGTACGGCGAGCGCTCGATCTATGACGTGGATTTCCGCCCGGTCGGCGAGGCGGCGCCTTCGGAAAGTGCCGGACTCACGCTGATCGACCATCTCACCCACAACGTCGGCCGCGGCCGCATGGACGTATGGGCCGGCTTCTACGAGACGCTGTTCAGCTTCCGCGAGATCCGCTACTTCGACATCGAGGGTAAGCATACCGGTCTTTTGTCGCGGGCGATGACCAGCCCGTGCGGCAAGATCCGCATCCCCATCAATGAATCGCAGGACGACAAGAGTCAGATCGAGGAGTACCTGCGCGAGTATCACGGGGAGGGTATCCAGCACATCGCCCTCGCCAGCGCCGACATCTACCGCACGGTGGACGTCCTGCGCCGCCACGGCGTGGCGTTCCAGGACTCACCCGACAGCTACTACGAGGGGGTGGCGGGGCGCGTGCCCGGTCACCGCGAGTCGCTCGAGGAGCTGCGCTCGCGGCGCATCCTGATCGACGGGAACCCCGAGCGCGGCGAGGGCGTGCTGCTGCAAATCTTCACCCAGAACGTGATCGGCCCGATCTTCTTCGAGATCATCCAGAGAAAGGGCAACGAGGGGTTCGGCGAGGGCAACTTCCGCGCCCTGTTCGAATCCATCGAGCAGGACCAGATCCGGCGCGGCGTGATCTAAAGCGCCGCTTCTCCTTGAGCTACGGCCGGTGCTCGCGGCCGAGGTAGTCTTCGCTTTGCATCTCGATCAGCCGGCTCGCGGTGCGCGCGAACAGCCCATGCAGTCGCTCACTGCGATACAGGTCCCGCGGCGCGGCGGCGGCCGACACCACCAGGTTCACGTTGCGGTCGTAGAGCTCGTCCACCAGCGCGATGAAGCGCCGCGCCTCATTCTCGCGCAGCTCATCGAACAGCGGTACGTCCGAGACCAGCACCGACTGGTACTCGCGTGCGATCTCGATGTAGTCGTCCTGGCTGCGGGGGCCGGCGCACAGCGCCTCAAAATCGAACCACACCACCGCCGGGCTCACGCGGATCACGGCGATGGGGCGCCCGGCGATCTCGATCGAGCCGTCTTGCCAGGGGCCGTGACCGGCGAGCCGCTCAAACAGTTGCTCCAGGTGCGCGCCGGTGCCAGCCTCGCCCGCAGCCAAGTAAGTGCCGGCCTGGGTGAGCTGGCGCAGGCGATGGTCGGTCGTGCCGGAAAGCCTCAGCACCTCCAGGTGCTGCTCGAGTAGCTCGATGGCGGGCAGGAAACGCTGCCGCTGCAGGCCGTCCTGATACAGAAGCTGCGGCGGCACGTTGGAGGTGGCGACCAGCGTGACGCCGCGGCTGAAGAGTCCTGCGAACAGTCCGCCGAGGATCATCGCATCGGCGATGTCCGCAACATAAAGCTCATCGAAGCACAGCACGCGGCACTCCTGCGCGATCGCCTGCGCGACCTTCTCGAGCGGGGAGCGCTGCTGCTTCAGTTGCGCGAGCCGCCGGTGCACCTCGTACATGAAGCGGTGAAAGTGGCGGCGGCGCGCAAGTCCTGCCGGCAGGCTGGCGAAGAACAGGTCCATGAGCCAGGTCTTGCCGCGCCCCACAGCGCCCCACAGGTACAGCCCCTTGACCGGCGTGCGCTCGCGGGCGCGGCCGAGGGCGGCGAGCCAGTGCGGCAGCGGCGCGGCAGTGTCGGCGGCCGCGAGCAGGCGCTCGCGCAGGTCCTCGAGCCTCTCGAGCGCTTCAAGTTGCGCAGGATCGGACTGGAAGTGACGTTGCGCGAGCGCGCGCTGGTAGCGCTGGCGCAGATCCTCACCGGAAGCTGCCTCGCTCACGCGCTCAGAACGTCAGATCGGGCAGGTCGCGGAAATGCTCGAGCGACTGCGGGTTGGCGAGCGCATCCACGTTCTTGACCGGCAGCCCATGGATGATGTTGCGCACCGCAAGCTCGGTGATCTTGCCGGAGAGCGTGCGCGGAATGTCCGGCACGGCGATGATCTTGGCCGGCACGTGCCGCGCGGTGGTGTAGGCGCGGATGGTGCTGCGCACTTCCTTCTTGAGCGCCTCATCGAGGATGGCCCCGTTCGAGAGGCGCACGAACAGCACCACCCGCACATCGCCGTTCCAGTCCTGACCGACCGCCAGCGCTTCGGCAATCTGCGGCAGGCTCTCGACCGCGGAGTAGATCTCCGCGGTGCCGATGCGCACTCCGCCGGGATTGAGCACCGCATCCGAGCGACCGTAGATCACCAGCCCGTCGTGCTCGGTGATCTCGGCATAGTCGCCGTGGTGCCACACACCGGGGAAGCGCTCGAAATAGGCGGCCCGGTAGCGCTCACCGGTCGGGTCGTCCCAGAATCCCACCGGCATCGAAGGGAAGGGCGCCGTGCAGACCAGCTCGCCGCGCTGCAGGCGCACCGGGCGGCCGTCATCGTCGAAAATGTCGACGGCCATGCCAAGTCCGCGGCACTGGATCTCGCCGCGATGTACCGGTCGCGTCGGACAGCCGAGCGCGAAGCACGACACGATGTCGGTGCCACCGGAGATGGAGGAGAGCTCAAGGTCCGCCTTCACCGCGCGGTAGACGTAGTCGAAGCCCTCCGGCAGCAGCGGGGAGCCGGTGGACAAGAGCGTGCGCAGCGCCGTCAGGTCCACCGCGCCCGCCGGGACGAAGTCGCTCTTCTGCAGCGAGGAGAGATACTTCGCGCTGGTGCCGAAGATGGTGAGGCGCTCCTCGGCAGCCATGTTCCACAGCGCGGCCGGGTTCGGGTGAAACGGACTGCCCTCGTAGAGCACGAGCGTTGCGCCGGTGGCGAGCGCGCTCATGAGCCAGTTCCACATCATCCAGCCGCAGGTCGTGAAGTAGAACAGCCGGTCATGTCGCTTAAGGTCGGTGTGCAGCAGATGCTCCTTGCGGTGCTGCAACAAGGTGCCGCCGGCCCCGTGCACGATGCACTTGGGCACTCCGGTGGTGCCGGAGGAATAGAGGATGTAGAGCGGGTGATTGAAGGGCAGCGCCACGAAGGTGAGCGCAGCTCCTGCCGTGCCGAACTGCCGCCACAGACGCGCGCGGGTCGCCGCGGCGCCGAGCGCATCGAGGCGCGGCTGCGCCTCGATGTAGGGAATCACCACCACATGCTCGATCGAGCTGAGCTGCGCGAGCAGCGAGGCCACCAGCTCAAGCGAATCGAGCTTCTTGCCCGCGTAGAAGTAGCCATCGGCGCTGAACAGCACCTTGGGCTTGATCTGGCCGAAGCGATCGAGGACGCCATGCGCACCGAAGTCCGGCGAGCACGAGGACCAGATCGCACCCAGGCTCGCGGTTGCCAGCATGGCGATGGCGGCCTCCGGTAGGTTGGGCAGGAAGCCGGCCACGCGGTCACCGGCGACGACGCCCGCCTGCTTCAGGCCGGCGGCCACGCGCGCAACTTCCGCGCGCAGCTCCCGGTAGGACAGCGTGCGGTGCGCGCCGCGTTCATTGCGGAACACGAGCGCGGGCTGCTCGTCGTCGAACTTCAGGAGGTTGGCGGCGAAGTTCAGCTGCGCGCCGGGAAAGAAACGCGCGCCGGGCATCTGGCGCGGCTGCTCGAGGACCGCACCGGTGCCCCACTCGGCGCGCACGTCGGCGAAGCGCGCAAGCTCGCTCCAGAAAGCCTCCGGCTGCGTGAGCGACCACTCGTGCAGCTCTTGGTACTCGCCAAGGGCGGTGCCGCGGCGCGCATTCACGCAGCGCATGAAGCGTGTCAGGTTTGCATCCGCGATGCGCGCGGCTGAGGGGCGCCACAGTTCAGACATAGAACGGTCCGCAAAGGCCTTAGGGTTCGGATCCTACAACGACTGGTAGTTCGGTCCCGAGCCCCCTTCGGGTGTGGTCCAGGTGATGATCTGGTAGGGATCCTTGATGTCGCAGGCCTTGCAGTGCACGCAATTGGCGGCGTTGATCTGCAGGCGCCGGCCGCCGGCGCCGTCGTCCACCATCTCGTAGACCCCCGCCGGGCAGAAGCGCTCGCAGGGGTTGCCGTATTCCTTGCCGCAGCGCTGGGCGCAGATATCGGTGTCGGCCACCTTCAGGTGTACCGGCTGGCTCTCCTCGTGGGCATTGCCGGCGAAGAACACGAACGAGACCCGGTCGCGCGGCGGCAGGCTGCGCTCGACCCAGCCCCGCTGCGTCGAGGTGTATTCCTCGAGCTTGTGCAGGCGCGACCAGTCGGCGCTGTTCTTGAGCGTCCAGGGCGATTTGCCGGCGGTGAGCATCTCCCACGCCGAGTTGATCAGCCCGGGCCACAGGCCGCGCTTGAAGGCGGGCTTGAAGTTGCGCACCCGCTTGAGTTCCTGGCCGCCCGCCGAGGCGCGCCACCTTGCATCGAAGCCGGCTCCCGCGCCGCTCTCGGCCACGTGCTCGCCGGCCAGCACGCCTGAGCGGATGGCCTGATGCACGCCCTTGATCTTGGCGAAGTTGAGCGTGCCGCCGGCATCGCCGATGAGGATCGCGCCCGGCATTTCCAAGGTCGGAGTCGACTGCCAGCCGCCGGCCGCCACCGTGCGAGCGCCGGCCGAGACGATCTCGCCGCCCTCGAGCAGGGCCTTGACGCTCGGATGATTTTTGTACTGCTGGAACGCCTCGAACGGCTGCAGGCGCGGATCCTGGTAGTCGAGGCCGACGATGTAGCCGACGTACACGCGATCCTTGTCGAGGTGGTAGAGAAAGCTTCCGGCGTAGGTGTGCCGGTCCGCCGGCCAGCCGAGCCCGTGCTCGATGCGGCCGGCCCGTACCCGTCCTGGCGGCAGCTGCCACAGCTCCTTGTAGCCGAGCGCGAAGGTCTGCGGGCAGTGTCCGCGCGCGAGATCGAACTTCGCGATGAGCTGTTTGGAGATCGAGCCGCGCGCGCCTTCGGCCAGTATCGTCAGCGGCGCGTGGATCTCAACGCCGGGGGTGAAATTCGGGCCCGGCGCGCCGGCCTTGTCGAGTCCCATGTCGCCGATGCGCACGCCCTTGACCGCGCCGTGCTCATCGAACAGTGCCGCCGCCGCCGCAAAGCCGGCAAAGACCTCGACCCCGAGTGCCTCGGCCTTCGCCGCCAGCCACGGCGTGAGCTGCCCCAGCGAGATGATGTAGTTGCCGTGGTTGTTGAACGGCGTGGAATAGGTCATCGACCGCGGCAACAGCCGTGCCAGCCAGTCGGGCACGGGCTTGTAGGAGCCGCGGCGTGTGAGGATGCGGAACTCATCCTCGGCGGCGGGCACTTTCATGCCGGGATATTCGTTTTTCCATTCCGGCAGCAGCTGCTCGAGCGGTCCGGGTTCGAGCACGGCGCCGGACAGCGACTGCGCGCCGACCGCGGAGGCCTTCTCCAGCACGCACACGGTGAGCTCGGGCTTGAGCTGCTTCAGGCGGATGGCGCAGGCAAGACCTGCGGGGCCCGCCCCCACGATGACCACGTCATAGGGCATGACGTCACGCTCAACGACGCCCGGTTCAGGCATGGCGCAACTATTTCGGCTGCATGCGGATCGCGCCGTCGAGCCGGATGGTCTCGCCGTTGAGCATCGCGATCTCGAACACGCTCGCGACCAGCTGCGCGAACTCTTCGGGCTTGCCCAGACGTGCCGGGAAGGGCACCTGGGCGGCGAGTGAGTCCTGCACGTCCTTGGGCATGCCGTCCATCATCGGCGTATGGAAGATACCCGGCGCGATCGCCACGCAGCGGATGCCGACCCGGGCGAGCTCGCGTGCGATCGGCAGCGTCATCCCGGCGACCGCCGCCTTGGTGGCCGAGTAGGCGACCTGGCCGATCTGGCCCTCGAAGGCGGCGACCGAGGAGGTGTGGATCAGCAGGCCCCGCTCCCCGTCGGCTCCCGGGGAGTTGTTCTGCATGATCGCGGCGGCGGCCTTGTCGCACAGGAAGGTGCCGATCAGGTTGATGTGGATCACCTTGGTGAAGAACTCGCCCGCCATTGGCCCGTGCTTGCCGAGCATGCGCCCGGCTCCCACGACCCCTGCGCAGTTGACCAGCAGATTCAGCCCGCCGAGCCGCGCGTGCGCGGCATCCATGGCGGCGTTGACTTCGGCCTCGGCCGTGACATCGCAGCGCACGAAGCTCGCATCCTTGCCGAGCGCGGCGGCGGCCGAGCGCCCCGGGCCCTCCTGCACGTCCAGGATGACGACCTTGCCGCCGGCGGCCGTGACATGCCGCGCCACCGCGTGGCCGAGCCCGGAGGCGCCGCCGGTGACGACGGCACGTGCATCCTTGATCTTCACTAGATCATCTCGACCGCCAGTGCCACCGCCTCGCCGCCGCCGATACACAGCGAGGCGATGCCGCGCTTGCCGCCGCGGCGGCGCAGCGTATGCACCAGCGTGGTCAGGATGCGAGCCCCGGTCGCCCCGATCGGGTGACCGAGTGCGCAGGCGCCGCCGTTGACGTTGACCCGCGCGTGGTCGATATCGATGTCGCGCATGGCGGCCATGGTTACCACCGCGAAGGCCTCGTTGATCTCGTACAGATCGGCATCGTGCGGCTTCCAGCCCAGTTGCGTCAGAACCTTGCGGATGGCACCCACCGGGGCGGTCGTGAACCACTCCGGTTCCTGCGCGTGGCTGGCGTAGGCCAGTACACGCGCGATGGGCTTCAGGCCCCGCGCGGAGGCCGCGTTGCCGTTCA
Source organism: Steroidobacteraceae bacterium (assembly GCA_036513855.1). GTDB lineage: Bacteria > Pseudomonadota > Gammaproteobacteria > Steroidobacterales > Steroidobacteraceae > 13-2-20CM-66-19. Next base: position 21,684 of record DATBYD010000108.1, read on the forward strand.
TCATCACCAGCGCGGCCGCCCCGTCCGAGATGGAGGAGGAGCTGGCCGCCGTGACGGTGCCGTCCTTGCTGAAGGCCGGCCTCATGGTGGCGATCTTGCTCACGTCGCAGCTGCCCGGAGTCTCATCGCGCGCGATGAGCGTATCGCCCTTGCGTCCCTTCACGGCGACCGGCGTGACCTCGCCGTCGAACTGCCCGGCCTCAAGCGCCTGCATCGCACGCCGCACGGATTCCGTGGCAAAGGCATCCTGCTGGGCGCGGGTGAAGCCGTACTTGCTGGCGGTCGAGTCCGCGAAACAGCCCATCGACTTGCCGTCGAACGGGCTCTGCAGTCCGTCGCGCAGCATGTGATCGATCACTTCGCCGTGACCCATCCGGTAGCCGGTGCGCGCCTTGGGCAAAAGATACGGGGCGTTGCTCATGGACTCGAACCCGCCGGCGAGCACGATCTCGGCGCCGCCGGCGCGGATCTGGTCGGCCGCCATCATCACCGCCTTCAATCCCGAGCCACACATCTTGTTGATGGTGGTGGCCGGCGCGCCGAGCGGCACCCCGGCGCCCACTGCCGCCTGCCGGGCGGGCGCCTGGCCGAGGCCGGCCGGCAGCACGCAGCCCATGATGACCTCCTGAACGTCGCCGGCCCCGATGCCGGCGGCCTCGACCGCGGCCTTGATGGCGGCAGTGCCGAGCTGCACGGCGGTCAGTGGAGTAAGCACGCCCATGAACGCCCCGATCGGGGTGCGCTTGGCGGACAGGATGACGACCTCTGGGAGGGACATAGGAGCCTCGCTTTGCTGCTTTAATCAGCGCCTCAGATGACCTCGCGCCCGTCGCCGCGTGCGCTCGCGGGCGCCGACCTGGGAAGTGCTGCTGCGCGGACGCAGCCCTGCTTCGAATATGGTGACGAACGCCTCGGCGATCTGCGCACCGCTCAGGGAGCGATCCTCACGATACCAGTGCGCGATCCAGTTGAGAGCGCCGGCGAGGGCAAACGCCGTCATTTTCGGGTCGCAGGGCTGGATGGACCCATCCTGTACGCCCTCGCGGATCAGCCGGCGGATACCGTGGTCGATCTCGGACTTGAGGGCCTTGATGTGCCGGCTCATGGCCGGGGAGAGGTCCTGATCCTCCGCCCGCACCATGCACCAGCCGAACTCGGAGGCGACGGCCTCTCCGTAATGGCGCAGCACGGCATTCAGCCGCTCGCGCGCGGGCACCATGAGCTGGCGCACGTCGCGGAACGCGGCGCGGATCTGCTCCACGCCCGCCACGAAGCACTCGAACAACAGCTGCTCCTTGCTGGTGACGTAGTAGTACACGGTGGGCTTGGTGACCTCGAGCCGCGCGGCGATCTCATCGAGGGAGGTGTTGTGGTAGCCCTTGCGGTTGAACTCGCGTGCCGCCGCGCGGATGACCGCCTCGCGCTTGAGCTCGCGCTCGCGCAGCCGCTCCCGGTTGCCCTTCCAAGGGGACGCGCCAGGCAGGGCGGGTTTGCCCGCAGACGGCGGGCCGGCACGGCGGCTGTTCATGGTCCGAAGAGTATTATAGCGGTGCGGGCGGCAGGGGCGTGCCGGCCGCAGGCGGCGGCAGGGGCGCGTTGACCGGTCGTCCACATCTTCATCATACTAGGCAGTAGCCTATGTTACTCGCCGGTAAAGAGGCGATGCAAGCAGATGAACGCCGGTCTTAAAGATAGCGCGGCCCTGCGGCAGGGCGAGGAGCCCGTGGCGCGGGCGCCGCCGCGATTCGTATCGGCCGCCTCCCTGTTCGACGGCCACGATGCGGCCATCAACATGATCCGGCGCCTGCTGCAGGGGCGCGGTGCCGAGGTGGTGCACCTCGGCCACAACCGCAGCGTCGCCGACATCGTGCGTGCCGCCATCGACGAGGATGCGGATGCGATCGCGGTCAGCTCCTACCAGGGCGGCCACAACGAGTATTTCACCTACATGGTGGACATGCTGCGCGAGCGCGGTTACCAGCACGTGCGGATCGTGGTGGGCGGCGGCGGCACCATCGCACCCGACGAGATCGAGGCGCTCGAGCGCTACGGGGTGGAGAAGATCTACACGCCCGAGGACGGCCGCCGCATGGGCCTGGCGGGGATGATAGACGATGTTTTCACGCGCCTCGCCGCGGTGCACAAGCCCGTCTACGAGTTTCGTCCCCTGAACGCACGCGATCACGGCCTGATCGCCCGAACGATTAGCGTGCTCGAGGGCGCGGATAACGCGCAGGGCGCGGGTGCGCCGCTCGAGCAGATCCGCCGCGCACTGGCGCGCTCGCGACACAAGGTGCCGGTCATCGGCATCACCGGCACCGGAGGCGCGGGCAAGTCGAGTCTGACCGACGAGCTGCTGGCGCGCCTGGTGCGCCAGTTTCCGCAGGCGCAGATCGCGGTCGTGGCGATGGACCCGACGCGCCGGCGCAGCGGCGGGGCGCTGCTCGGGGACCGCATCCGCATGAACAGCCTGTCGGCGGATAACCTGTTCATGCGCTCGCTCGCCACGCGGCGCGCCCACCTCGCCACTTCCGCGGTCCTCAAAGAGGTGATCGAGCTGTACAAGGCCGCAGGCTTCGACCTCGTGATCGTCGAGACGGCCGGCATCGGCCAGTCGGACACCGAGATCGTGGACCTGGTGGACCTGTCACTCTACGTGATGACCAGCGAGTATGGGGCGGCCAGTCAGCTCGAGAAGATCGACATGCTCGACTACGCCGACTTCATCGTGCTGAACAAGAGCGAGAAGCGCGGTTCTGAGGACAGCCTGCGCGACGTGCGCAAGCAGTGGCGGCGCAACCACCCTGAGCGCGCCAAGCTTTCCGATGCCGAGACGCCGGTGTTCCCGACCATCGCCAGCCGCTTCAACGATCCGGGGGTCAATCGGCTGTTCGCGGCGATCTGCGCCACGCTCGCAGAGCGGCGCATCGGCGCAGGTTCCTGGCAGGTCACCGACGCCGGCCCGACCGAGCTTCACACCCGCGCGCCGCTCATTCCCGGCGCACGCACGCGCTACCTGGCGGAAATCGCCCAGGCGGGCCGCGCCACCCGCGCGCGCATCGAAGCCTCCGTCGAGGCGGCGCGCCGCGCCTTTGGCCTCTATGAGTCCCTGAAGACGCTGCACGATGCACCCCTGCCGGGCAGGCTCGATCGCTATGGGCGCGAGGCGCTCGAAGACGCTTCGGCCGATGCGACGCGACGCCAGCTGCGCGCGGCCTACAACCGCGCCCTCGATGAGGTGGGAGCCGAGGGCGTGGGCGAGCTCAAGGCGTGGCCGGCGCGGGTGCGGGCCGCAAGCGATCAGACCTATTCGTACCCGGTGCGCGAGCGCCTGGTGACCGGGGAGAACTACACCGAGACCCTGTCGCATTCAGCGGTGCCGAAGCTTGCGGTGCCGCGCCTCAAGGACTGGGGTGAAGTGCTGCACTTCATCCTCACCGAGAATCTGCCCGGTTCCTATCCGTATACCGGCGGGGTGTATCCGTATCGGCGCGAGGAGGAGGATCCCACGCGCATGTTCGCAGGCGAGGGGGCACCGGAGCGTACTAACCGGCGCTTCCATTACCTCGCCCACGGCCACGGGCCGCGTCTGTCGACCGCGTTCGACTCGACCACCCTGTACGGCGAGGACCCGGATACCCGTCCGGATGTCTATGGGCGAACCGGCAACTCGGGCGTCTCGATCGCAACCCTCGATGACATGAAGAAGCTCTACTCGGGCTTCGACCTGTGTCTGCCGAGCACCTCGGTATCCATGACCATCAACGGCCCGGCTCCGATCATCCTGGCGATGTTCATGAACACCGCCATCGATCAGCAGGTCGAGCGCTATCTGAAGAGCGAGGGAGACTGGGACGCGGCGCAGCGCTACATCGATAGTGCCAACGGCGCCGCCGCGGCGCGCGGCGTGGCGCCGCCGACTTACAAAGGTGCGCTGCCCGCGCACCACGATGGCTCCGGACTCGCCTTGCTCGGCGTGACCGGGGATGAACTCGTCGAACGTCAGATCTACGAGCGCATCCGCGAGAAAGCGCTGCAGTCGGTGCGCGGCACGGTGCAGGCCGACATCCTCAAGGAGGACCAGGCGCAGAACACCTGCATCTTCTCCACCGAGTTCGCCTTGCGCATGATGGGCGACGTGCAGCAGTACTTCATCGACCGGCGCGTACGCAACTTCTACTCGGTGTCGATCTCCGGTTATCACATCGCCGAAGCCGGCGCCAATCCGATCTCGCAGCTCGCCTTCACGCTCGCCAACGGCTTCACCATCGCCGAGTACTACCTCGCGCGCGGCATGAACATCGATGACTTCGCGCCCAACCTGTCGTTCTTCTTCTCCAACGGGATGGATCCGGAGTATGCGGTGATCGGCCGCGTGGCGCGGCGCATCTGGGCGCGTGCCATGCGCGAGCGCTACCAGGCCGGAGCGCGCAGCCAGATGTTGAAATACCACGTACAGACTTCCGGCCGCAGCCTGCACGCGCGCGAGATCTCCTTCAACGACATCCGCACCACGCTGCAGGCGCTGTACGCGCTGTTCGACAACTGCAACAGCCTGCACACCAATGCTTACGACGAGGCGCTCACCACGCCGACCGAGGAGAGCGTGCGGCGCGCGGTCGCAATCCAGCTCATCATCAATCGCGAGCTCGGCCTGCACAAGATCCAGAACCCCTGGCAGGGCTCATTCGCCATCGACTACCTGACCGATCTGGTGGAGGAGGCGGTCTACAAGGAGTTCGAGGCGCTGTCCGAGCGTGGCGGAGTGTTGGGAGCGATGGAGACCATGTATCAGCGTGGCAAGATCCAGGAGGAGTCGCTTTACTACGAAACGAAAAAGCACGACGGTTCGCTGCCACTGATCGGCGTGAACACCTTCCTGTCGGGTGCCGATGCCGCCGATGAGCACAAGGGGGCGCAACTGATCCGTTCCACGGATGCGGAGAAGCAGGATCAGGTCGTCTCGGTGCGCGCGTTCCAGGCCCGCAATGCCCAGCGCGCGCCGCAGGCCCTGGCTGCGCTGCAGCGCTCGGCCGCCTCCGGCGGCAACGTTTTTGCCGAGCTCATGGAGTGCGTCAAGGTCTGCTCGCTCGGGCAGATCTCGCATGCGCTGTACCAGGTGGGCGGTCAGTATCGTCGGAACATGTGAGATCGGGTTCCCCGAGGGCTGCCAGGATCGCCTCGCGCGCGCGATCGCGCAGCGCCGGCGCCGCCTGATCAGGGTCACCGCCGGGCACCGTGAGCGGCGGCAGGATCTCCATTTCGATGCGACCCGGCAGCGGCAGTCCCCCGTTGGGCGGCAGCGCACGGCGCGTGCCACGCAGCACCGCAGGCACCAGCGGGCAGCCGGCGCGCGTGGCGGTGGCGAATGCCCCGGTATGGAACTTCAGAAGACCCGGCGTACGTGTAAAGGTGCCCTCGGGAAAAAACACCAGCGAGTGGCCCTGGATCGCGTTGCGCAGCACGCGCCGCGTATCGGTGGCGCCGCGCTGGCGGTTGAAGCGCTCGACGAATTCCGAGCCCAGGCGCTTGAGCAGGGGACCTGCGAGCGGCACCGCCGCCATCTCGCGCTTGATGACGAAGCCGAAACGGGCCGGCAGCGCTGCGGTGAGCACGATACCGTCGATGTAACTGGCGTGATTGCAGACCACCACGCACTGGCCTTGCGGCAGCCGCTCGGGGTATTTCACGGTCAGCGGCATACCGGCCAGGCGCAGCAGCGCGCGTGCGGTGGCGCGCGCGGCGCGGCGTCGCTGCGTGAGCCGCGGCAGCAGCACCAGCAGCGCGAGGGCCCCTAACCCCACCGCCAGGAACACCAGCAGCGCCCACAGCGCGTAGAGGACTCGCAGCAGCGCTGCGGCCAGGGCCGAGAGACTTGCGAGCGGCTTCACGGGGCTGGAGCGTACACGGCGGTGGAGCGATTTCCGAAGTGTGAACAGGTTCTCTTTATGTTAATGCGGCAGAGTAGATGTGAAGGTGGTCACGTCGAGGGGGGGGCCGCGCTCACCATACTCGGGGTCACCACATTACCGGGAAGCCAGGGCCCTTACACCGCGTCCACCAAGGCGGTGGGCCTCAGGCCTTCCAGCGAGACAGGGTTTGTCGAATACCGCCGTAGCCGTGACCGCAAGCGCCGATTCCGCAGATCCTGCCGTATCGCGCTTTCTGGATGCCGTCTGGATGGAGCGGGGGCTGTCGCCCAATACGCTGGCGGCCTATCGCGCCGACCTCACCGCTCTGGCGCGCTGGCTGGCGGAGCGCAACGTGCAGATCATGCGCACCTCGCGCGCGGACCTGCAGGATTTCATTGCCTGGCGCGTACGCGCCGGTGCCCGGCCGCGCTCCACCGCGCGGCAGCTCTCCAGCTTCCGGCGCTTCTTCCGTTACTTCATGCGCGAGGGCGTGATCCGTGAGGATCCCACCGCGCAGATCGCGATGCCGAAGATCGGCCGCTCGCTGCCGCGCTCGCTGAGCGAAGAGGAAGTCGAAGCACTGCTGTCGGCTCCGGTGGCGAGCGATCCGCTCGGCAACCGCGACCGCACCATGCTGGAAGTGTTGTACGCAACGGGGCTGCGCGTGTCCGAGCTCGTCAACCTGCGCCAGGGTCAGGTCAACCTGAATCAGGGCGTGATCCGCATCCTCGGCAAGGGCGATCGGGAACGCTTGATTCCGCTCGGCGAGGAGGCCATGCGCGCCATCAAGGAATTCAGCCGCGGCGCGCGCGGCGAGATCCTGCTCGAGCGGCAGACCGATTACCTGTTCCCGACCCGGCGCGGCGATCGCATGACGCGCCAGGCCTTCTGGCACATCATCAAGCGCTACGCTCGCAAGGCCGGCATCGCCAAGGAACTGTCTCCCCATACCTTGCGTCATGCCTTCGCGACGCACCTGCTCAACCACGGCGCTGACCTGCGCGTGGTACAGATGCTGCTCGGACACAGCGACCTGTCGACCACGCAGATCTACACGCACGTCGCCCGCGAGCGCCTCAAGGAACTGCACGCCACGCACCATCCGCGCGGCTGAGCGTCCGCGCCGGGGCCGATCAGGCGCTCTCTCTCCCGGTAGAGGCCGGCGCAGCTGGCGCCCGTGATAAACTCCCGCACGAACCTTACGCGGCCCTCCCGGTCGAATCACCACACTTTTAAAGAGCGGATTAGCCCAATGGTTGCCAAGAGGTTACTGGTGTTGCTGACGCTGTGTGCGTTGGCGGGCGCGATCGGGGCGCAGCAGGGCGACCCGAAGGCCGATGCCAAGGCCGATCCGCGCACCGAGCTCGCGACGCGTATCGGTGCGCACCCCGAGGAGCTGCGGGCATCGCCCGTGCCGGGCCTCTACGAGCTCACGCGCGGCTCGGACATCGCCTACGTGACCGCCGACGGCAAGTACGCCTTCACCGGGGATCTGATCGAGCTTGCGAACAACAACAACCTGACCGAGCACCATCGGCGTGAGCTGCGCGTGAAGGCCCTGGCGACGTTCCCCGAGAGCGAGATGCTGATCTTCGGCCCCAAGGATCCGAAGTACACCGTCACCGTGTTTACCGATGTCGACTGTCCTTACTGCCGCAAGCTGCACAGCCAGATCGCCCAGTACAACCAGCTCGGGGTGCGGGTGCGTTACCTGCTCTATCCGCGCACCGGTCCTAACACCGAGTCGTGGACCAAGGCCGAACAGGTGTGGTGCTCGAGCGATCGCAATGATGCTCTGACGCGCGCCAAACTCGGCCAGGACCTGAAGACCAAGGTGTGCGCGAACAATCCGGTGGCGAAGAGCTACGCGCTCGGCCAGGACTTCGCCGTGCAGGGAACGCCGGCGATTATCATGTCAGACGGCGAGATGCTGCCCGGTTACCTGCCGCCCGAGGCGCTGGTGAAGCACCTGCAGGACGAGCACCTGTAGCGCGGGCGCGGCAGCGAGCGTAGCTAGCGCTCCAGCAGCTTCAACTTGTCCGGCTTGCCTTCCCATTCCTTGGCGTCGGCGGGCGCTTCCTTCTTTTCCGTGATCACCGGCCACTGCTTGGCGAGTTCCGCGTTCAACTGCCTGAAATGCTCCTGGCCGCTGGGCAGTTCCTCTTCGGAGAAGATCGCCTCCACCGGGCACTCCGGCTCGCACAGCGTGCAGTCGATGCATTCCTCGGGGTCGATGGTGAGGAAATTCGGTCCTTCGTGGAAGCAGTCGACCGGGCAGACCTCGACACAGTCCATGTACTTGCACTTGATGCAGTTTTCAGTAACGACAAAGGTCATGCGAATTTCCAGGCACCCGATTTCGGCGGCGTGCATTGTGACACGCCCGCGCGCGCACTTGAATCAGCCCCGCAGGGGGCTCTTCAGGCGCCGGTCGATGGAGGTGAAGTGATGGGGTTCGTGCCCGGCGGCCTTGTCTGCGAGGTAGTGCCGTAACGCGAATTCAGTGCTCGGGAAGGCGATGTCCGACCAGGGGATGTCGGCCGGCTCAACCAGCACCACCTCCAGGCTCTCCGTCCCCACCCCATAGTGCGCGGTTGGCAGTGCCGCACGGAAGAATACGTGCACCTGCTGCGCGTGCAGCACGTGCACCACGGCCAGCAGCGAGCCGATCGTCACCTCGGCGAGCGCTTCCTCCTTTGATTCGCGCGCCGCGCCTTGCTGCAGCGTCTCGCCGTTCTCCATGAAGCCTGCGGGGACGGTCCAGTACCCGCGCCGCGGCTCGATCGCGCGCCGGCACAGGAGGATGCGGCCCTCATGCTCGGGTACACACCCGACCACGAGCTTCGGGTTCTCGTAGTGGATCGCGCCGCACGCCTCGCAGACGTAACGCGGCAGATGATCCCCTTCCGGGATGACAAAACGGACGGCCGCTGCGCATTGGCTACAGAACTTCATGATGCGGCGGCGAGGATACGGGCGGCGCCGCGGCTTGTCGACGCCGAGCAAGAATCGGAATGCGCCGCCCGCTGCGCCCGTTCACACTGTTCTCCCGTAGCGCTCTTTCAGGAGGCGGTTTCATGAGTTTTCAGATCACAGGACTCAGGTCCGAGGAATTCTCCGCGCTGGCGGCGCTGTCGGATGAGGAGCTTGTGGCGCGTGACGCCCGGCGCGTGCTCGTCGACCGGCACCCCGGCTTCCCCTGCCGTGTGAGCCTGGTGGACGCGCAGCCCGGCGAGCGCGTGCTGCTGCTGAACTACGAGCATCTGCCTCACGCCGGCCCCTACCGTTCACGCTACGCGATCTATGTGCGGGAAAACGCCTCGGCAGCGCGTCTGGCGGTCGATGAAATCCCCCCGGTGCTGCGCAACCGCCTGCTGTCCTTGCGGGCATTCGATGCCGCGGGCATGCTCCTGGACGCAGATGTGGCTGAAGGGGACGAACTCGTGCCGGCCCTCGAACGGCTGCTGCGCCCGAGCACCGTCGCCTACCTGCACGTGCACAACGCGCGTCCCGGCTGCTTCGCGGCACGCGTGGATCGCGCCTGATCCGCTTCAGTTCAAGAGCCCGAACACCGCAACGCCGGTTTGCGTTCCCACGAATACCTTGCCGTCGGCGATGGTGGGCGTGATGAACTTGTTGCCGGCGCCGAACTGGTCGCGGGCGTTGGCGGCCTGGGCGCTGTTGTACAGCTCATGGGCAAGATTACCGGCATCGTAGGCGTGCAGCACTCCCGGGTTTGAGTTCTCGTGCGCCCAGACGATGCCGTTGCTGGTGCCGTTGGCCGACACTGCCGGTGCGGTGCCGGGGTAGGTGAAGCTCGTCGAGGTGCGCGAGGCGGGGTTGGCCGCGAACCGCGCGTTCGTGGCGCTGAAGGCGAGCAGATTCGCGCCGACCGGGCCGTAGTACAAGGTCCCGTTGAACCACGCCGGGGTTGACCAGATGCCTCCCGCGAGCGCACCGGACAGCTGCTGCCAGATGTTGTTGGCCGTTGCGCTGTACTTGCCCATCGAGTCGCGGTTGACGACGTACAGGTTGCCATCCTTGCCGGCCCCTACCATGAGGTGGCGCACGGTGCCGCCCGAGTCCTGCAGGTCCGGCAGCAGCAGCGTGCCGCCTGAGCCCAGATCGATGTCGCCAGCCGACTCATTCGGAGCGTCGGACATGGCGAAGTAATCCGCAACGGACAGCGTGCCGCCAGCGGTTGCGAGCTTCACGAATGAGTTTCCGTAGTCGCCGAGATTCGGAAAACCGTTGGCGAGTGTGGTCTCGAAGGCGCCATTTCCCGCGAGCAGGTACACATATCCGCCGCTGTCGGCAGCCGGTCCTCCGCCACTCATCCAGATGGCGGGCCCGGCGCTGGCAGGTCCGCTGCCGGTCCCGTTCGGAGCGATATTGAGCACGGCGCTTTGCGCAAGCGAGGCTTGGCTGTAGGCGATCACCCAGCCGGTATACGGTGCATCGTCGCAGTGCGAGGTCCAGCTGGTGTAGATCGTTCCCTGCGACAGGAGCAGCGCCGCGCGCTCCTCGTACTGTCCCGGGTCGAAGCTGCGAGTGCCGCCGCCGCCCGGCGCCGGATAGCTTGCCGTGATCTCGGTCGGGCCGCCGAGCAGCTCCGCCCCCGTCGTGACATCGAGCGCATGCAGCCGCTGGTGATCGCTGCCGGCGTTGGACATTGCGACGACATAGAGCGTGCCGTGCGCGCCAGCGGTTCGATCGATGACGGGTGTGGCGGTCACCCCGATCGTAGGCACGACCTGGCTGCAGCCGTGCGGCCCGCTGGCGGTTTCGCCGGAGCCGAGCAGGGAGACGCGCCAGAGAGTTGTGCCCGTGTCCGCGTCGAAGGCGTAAACGGAGTCGTTCTCGGTGGCCACGAACACCACGTTGTGCTTGGCGCCGGCTACGCTCAGTGCCGAGAGGTACAAGGGCTGCGCATCGACCTTGCCGTCGGTGGTCAGGAATCGCAGCTTGCCGAAGCTTGTGGAATTGACATTGGCGGGGGTGAGCACCGTTTCGGTCAGGTTCTGCCCGGTGCGCGCCAGATCATTCTTGTAGGTCACCACATCGGTGCCGGCGCCCGGGGTCGGCGGGGTCGGCGGGGCCGGTGGCGTCGGATTGCCGGGTGGCGTCGGTGGGGTCGGCGCGGACGTAGTGGCACCGCCTGAGTTGACGCTGGTGCCTGATCCGCCGCAGCCGCCGAGTAGGACCGCCAGCATGAGCCCTGCGCAAGTGCAACGGGTACTGATCATCCCCGCAGATGACACGTAAAGGAACACGCCCGCAACTCGTCGGTCGCGGGAGACAGTGATGCTGGGGTGTGAAGTTGGCGCCGTTACGTGGGCGAGGCCGGAGCTGCGGCTTCGCCCGCCGGGCCGGCCCCCCGCTGCGGTGAGTTCACATGACTCGCGGTGGTGCCCGAGGTCGGAGTCGAACCGACACGCTTTTAAGGGCGGCGGATTTTCCTGCCACTTCAGCTTTCGCT
>DATBYD010000109.1:0-42370 GCA_036513855.1 Steroidobacteraceae bacterium
GCCGGGGCGAGACGCTCGGCCAGCAGCTGACTGCTCCACAGCACGCCATCCTGCGGCAGGCGGAGCCGATAGGCCTTCGGTACGCGCTGCGCGCCGTTCCAGACCGAGGGCAGCAGCGAGGGGTTCAGCTCGCGCAGCCGCGCCGCGTCGATCTTGAGGGTGTGCTCCAGTGTCGCTGCCGGCACGTAGGCGGGAAGCTGCAGCTCCTGGAAGTGCGCTTCGCTCTGCTTTTGCAGCGGGCCGAAGTACTTCTCGGGGTTCCTGTCGATGTCGAGCGCGGCGAGAAATGAGACGTAGAAATTCCTCGATGCGAAGCCGAAGGTGCGGCTGGTATAGGTGCGCACGACCTTGACGATGTCATCGGTGCCGAGCGTTTCCTTGGCGTGGCGTACCCCTTCGGTGCCGTGATTGTAGGCCGTCAGCGCGAGCGGCCAGGTGCCTAGCACCCGGTAGTTGTAGGCGAGCAGCTGGGCGGCGGCCTCGGTGGAGCGGAACGGATCGAGTCGGTCATCGACCGCTGCGTCGATGCGCATGTAGCGCCGACCGGTCGAGCGCATGAACTGCCACAGCCCCGCGGCGCCGACCTTGGAATAGGCACTCGGATTGAACGAGGACTCCACGTGCGGCAGCACCGCCAGCTCCGCCGGCAGCCCGAGGTTGGCGAGCGTCTCGGCAATGTGGGTCTCCCAGGCCCCCGAGCGGATCAGGCCGCTGCGGAATCGATCCGCCTGCCCGAGCTGAAAGCGGATGTCATCGACCGCGCTGCGCAGTCGCGCCGGGGTCCCTTCCGGGCCCCACAGGTCCTTGATGTGCTGGTCTTCCGCGGAAACGGGGTTATCGCCTGCATCGGCAATCCGCCGCAGCGCCGCCTCGTAGCGGGCCCGCGCCTCATCCACCAGGCGCTGACGCTCGGAAGGCGGGGTGCTCGAGGCGAAGTGCAGCGTGTCGTACACCACTGCGAGGTTGTACTGGTCGTGAAGGAAACCGGCGTTGGTGTCGATCTGCGTGTAGACGCGGATCCAGAACTGCACGTCGCGCTCGAGTTGCGGCGGGCGCGGCATCGGCTCATCGGCAGCCCTCGCAGGCGCCCCCAGCAGGAGCGCGCCGGCCATGAGCACGCCCCACGCAACGCCCGCCAAAAGCCGCCGGGTTGCCCTGCCTGGGGCCCCTGAGCACCGTGTCGAGTTCATTTACAGCCTTGGAAAGATGCAGGTTCCAGTGTGCGTTCAAGGGCTTGCATGACGGCGAGCCCGGTCAGCCGGGCCGCGCGGGCCCCAGAATACGTCGAGTATTTTGACACTTGCGTGTCTGGCGCATCGACAGGCACCGTGCAGAAGCGTGACGCGTCACCGCGCCGGGAGGCCCCCAGGCGCAGCCAAGTGTGCGTCAGGTCGCATTTAGAGGTGCCGGAAGGCCCGAAGTGCCGTGCTGCTTCAGCCCGGGGTCGCATTGGCACGAGTGTTGCTCATGTATTAGCTACGAAGGCAAATGCCGTCGCACAGGATTGACGCCACGGGATAACCGAAGAAAGCGCGGATTCGGAATGTAGCCCGACAGCTCGTCGGATACCGCGTCGCGAACCAGATAACAACGAGAACGACACTCCTCCACACATAAGCAAGCGACCGACACCCCGCCTCAAGCGGGGTTTTTTTTGCCCGGCCGCCGGGACCACCGCATCGGCGGTGCGATGGTCGACGAACCGTCCGGGGGTCGCAAGTGTCACACTCGCGCGACATGCGCTTGCTGCGAAGACACCAGGCCCTGGGCGCACTGCTTGCGAGCTGCAGCGCGTGCGGCGCCCTCGCCGCGCCGGCGCCGAGCGGCCTGCAGCAAGACGTCGCGTTCAGCGACTACACGCCCCTCTCGGCCAGCGCGGAGCTGGTGCGCCGGCTCCTGAGCCCGCTCGCCGCCGCGCAGGTGCAAGCGCAGCTGTCGCAGTCCGACACGCAGCTCATCGAGCAGTCGATTGATCTGAAGGACGAGAAGTTCGTGCTGTACGTCCCCGCGCAGGCACCCGCGCAGGGCTATGCGCTGCTCGTATTCGTGCCGCCGTGGCCGCAGGCGCGCCTGCCGCCGGGCTGGCAGCCGGTGCTGGATCGCTACGGCATGATCTACGTGAGCGCGGCGCGCAGCGGCAACGATGAGAACGTCATGGCGCGGCGCGAGCCGCTCGCGCTGCTCGCCGCCTACAACGTCATGCAGCGCTACCCGGTGGATGCCAGCCGCGTGTACGTGGGCGGGTTCTCGGGCGGCTCGCGCATCGCACTGCGCCTCGCGCTGGGCTATCCGGATCTGTTCAGCGGCGCGCTGCTCAACGCCGGCAGCGATGCGCTCGGCACCCTGGTGCCGCCGCTGCCGCGTGCCGATCTGTGGCAGCGTTTTCAGGAGCGCTCGCACCTGGTCTACGTGACCGGCGAGCACGACGGCCTGCACCTGCAGATGGACGCCGACAGCTTAGGCTCGATGCGCAAGTGGTGCGTGTTCGGCACCGACGATGAGATCACCCCCGGCGCGGCCCACGAGCTGGCCAGCCCCGCAGCTCTCGCTGGCGCGCTGCACGTGCTCAGCAGCGCGCTGCCGCTGCAGAGCGCGAAGCTGGCGGCCTGCCGTGCGGACATCGACCGGCAGCTGGCGGCCCGGCTGCAGCAGGTGCAGTCCCTGACCGGGAGCGGCAGGCAGGCCGAGGCGCAAAAGAGCCTGCTGGAGATCGATCGGCGCTTCGGCGGACTTGCGGCACCGCGCACTCTTGAACTGCAGTCGGCGTCGAAGTAAGGCACACCGGCCAGGCCCCCAGATAAAACGAGGCAGCCGCGTGGCTGCCTCGTAAAGTCGACCCGGACCTGTCAGTTGGAATTGGTCGTCGCAAAGAAACCTGGCGTCAGCCGCACTTCGAATCGCCGCAGTTCAGGCACGTCATGCAGCCATCCATCATCACCACCGCCGCGGTGCTGCAGCGGTTGCACAGCTGCGCACCTTCCGGGAAGAGGCTCTTGGCAAAGGCATCGCTCTGCTTGGCGCGCGCCTCGAACTCTGCGCGCTTGGCATCGACCAGCTTCTGCTGGTGCTCATCGAGCGCGGTCTTGCGTATCAGGCCGATGGTCTGCAGGTGCTTCTCGATCACATAGCCGAGCTCGGCGATGATCGAGGGCATGAACTTGCCGCCGGGCTGCCAGTAGCCGCCGCGCGGGTCGAAGACCGCCTTGAGCTCATCCACCAGGAAGGTGACATCGCCGCCCTTGCGGAACACCGCCGAGATGATGCGCGTCAGGGCGACGATCCACTGGAAGTGGTCGAGGTTCTTCGAATTGATGAAGACCTCGAACGGCCGGCGCTGCTCGTACTCGGTGCCCTCGTTCAGCACGATGTCATTGATCGTCACGTACATCGCGTGATCCGAGATCGGGGTCTTGATCTTGTAGGTCGAGCCGATGAGCACTTCCGGACGCTCGAGCCGCTCGTGCATGCGGATGACCTTGGCGGTGCGCCCGTTCTTGTCGCGCACCGTCTCGCCATCGGCAGCCGAGGCCACCGCTTTGACCTCGGGCACCTTGTCAGCCGGCTTCTGCACCTGGTACTTGACGATTTTGCGTTCGATCTTGATGGTCATGTTCAGTTCCTGGGATTCGTGTGCGCGCTTTTCAAGGCCTCAGAAACGACCGTAGTAGCCGTCCCGCATGGCGTCGAAGAGATTGGCGGCGGTATGGATCTCCCCGTCGTAATCGATCTCCTCATCGCCAGGCGCCTCGATCACCGAGCCGTCCTCGAGCGTGAACTTGTAGATGGTGTTCTTCAGGTCCTGCTCCTTCACGAGCACGCCCTGGAACGCCTCCGGGTTGAAGCGGAACGTGGTGCAGCCCTTCAGCCCCTGCTCGTGTGCATACAGATAGATGTCTTTGAACTTTTCGTAGGCAAAATCCGTAGGCACGTTCGCCGTCTTAGAAATCGATGAATCGACCCACTTCTGGGCCGCAGCCTGCACCTCGACATGCTCTTTGGGATTGATGTCGTCTGAGGCGATGAAGTAGTCCGGCAGTCTCTCAGCATCGTTCGTACCCCCCGGTTTGGCATTCGGGTTGACCAGCTCACGGTAGGCCAGCAACTCGAAGGAATAAACGTCGATCTTCTCTTTGGACTTCTTGCCCTCGCGGATCACGTTGCGAAAGTAGTGATGCGCAAACGAGGGCTCGATGCCGTTGGAGGCATTGTTGGCAAGCGACAGCGAGATCGTGCCGGTGGGCGCGATCGAGGTGTGGTGCGTGAAGCGCGCGCCGGTCTCGGCCAGCTCGTGCACCAGCTGCGGCGCCACCTGCGCGATGCGCTGCATGTAACGGCTGTACTTCGCGTGCAGCAGGCGGCCGGAAATCTTCGAACCCGCACGCCAGCCGTCACGCGCCATCTCCGGGCGCTTGCGCAGCATCTCCTTCGTGATCGTGAACTCCTCGTTCATGATCGGCGCCGGACCCTTCTCGCGTGCAAGCTCAAGAGCTGCTTCCCAGCCGGCCACCGCCATCTCGCGCGACACATCCTCGGTGAACTGCACCGCCTCGGGCGAGCCGTACTTCATGCGCAGCAGCGTCATGGTGCTGCCGAGACCCAAGAACCCCATGCCATGGCGACGCTTGCGCAGAATCTCCTCGCGCTGCTTTTCCAGCGGCAGGCCGTTGACCTCGACCACGTTGTCGAGCATGCGCGTGAATACCTTCACCACTTCGCGGAATTCGTTCCAGTTGAATTCGGCGAAATCCCCGAACGGATGCTTCACGAAACGTGTCAGGTTCACCGAACCTAACAGGCACGAACCGTACGGCGGAAGCGGTTGTTCGCCGCAGTTGCCGGTCACTAAGCCGTTGAAAATCAGATTGTTTTTGTCAGGTTGCGTGGTATCGAACACCGCCTCCTGACCAACATGCTCGATGCTCGCGATGGCACTGACGAACTTCTCGCCGCGGGCGCTGCTGCGCTGCTCTTTCCACGACTGATACTTCTCGTTCTTGGCGGCGGTAATGAAGCCGATCTGCGCCATGAAGCGATCGCGTGACCCGGAGCCGATGATCAGCTCGTAATCGGCCTGGCAGTCGTACAGCCGCCTGCCGCCCTTGCCATCCGGAAGCATTCGCTGTCCCGCGGTACGCCGCTTGAGCACCCGGCAGAAAATGCCGAAGTTCGAAAGCAACATCTGCACATCCTGCAGGAGCGAAGGCTGGCTGGAAGCCAGGCGGATGGTGCAGTAAGCGTTCTTATCGTCGCGCTGCACCGTACCGTCGCACTGAAACAGGCCGCGCAGGTAGCCGCGCACGCAGTCCTCGTTGCCGCGCCAGACGATTTCCGGCACCTGCGTTTTGGCCTTCGCCGTGAAGCCGTAATGCTCGAGCACCCGCGCCAGGATCACCGAGCGGATCATGACGAGATTGCGCTCCGGCACCGCCACGGCGCTGACGCGATAGTGGCGGGGATGGTTCGCCCAGCCTGCAATCAGCGAGTTGATGTGCTCGACGACTTTTGGCGCGTAGCCGCGGTCCTCGCCCCAAAGATTCACGATCGCCGCATGCTTGCCCTTGCCGCGGTTGGTGAAGTGCCCATCGCCGGTCAAAAGACCCAGCAGCAGGCCAAGTTCCTGATTGCCGCTGTTGCCGAACTGACCCTTGCCGGATTGCACCAGCAGCTCATCGCCTGGCTTTAAGTCCTTCAGCTTGATCTTGCCGCGCGTGGTGTAGAAGTCATGCCAGCCGGTGGCCTTGATTTCGTAGCCGTCCTTGGTCACGACGCGGTACACGTCGGCAGATGCAGAAGTCATAAACGCGGGCAGCGCCGGGCGCACCGCCACGCCCATGGCGTCCTCGCCCAGCGCGCGCCGGTCGACGGTGGCCTCGATGTCGACACGCGCGTCATACAGATCGCCGATGCGCACCAGGCCGTAGCGCGTTGCAAGACGCGTATCGGCGGTGACGCAGGGGTTGGTGGCGCGGATGTTCTCGCACCACCAGTTGTTGTTCATCTCGTTGACGCGGTCGATGAGAATGAACCCGGGTTCGGCGAAGTCGTATGTGGACGTCATGATCACGTCCCACATCCGCCGCGCCGGCAGCGTCTTGTATATCTTGCAGGCCACCAGTCCTTCGTCGTTGACGACGTAGCTCTCGTGCACCGGCCACTCGCGCCACACGAACTTCGCCGGATCCTTGAGATCGGGCTTGTCGGCCTCGTACTCCCTCAGCGTCAGCGGGAAGGCGAGTTTCCACTCGCGATCCTCGCGCACGGCCTGCATGAACTCATCCGTGATCAGCAGCGACAGGTTGAACTGCCGCAACCGGCCGTTCTCGCGCTTGGCGCGGATGAACTCCATCACGTCCGGATGTCCGATATCGAAGGTGCCCATCTGCGCGCCGCGCCGGCCGCCGGCGGAGGAGACGGTGAAGCACATCTTGTCGAAGATATCCATGAACGACAGCGGGCCCGAGGTGTAAGCGCCCGCGCCCGACACGTAGGCGCCGCGCGGTCGCAGCGTCGAATGCTCATAGCCGATGCCGCAGCCGGCCTTGAGCGTCAGTCCGGCCTCGTGGACTTTCCTCAGGATGTCGTCCATCGAGTCGCGGATCGTGCCCGAGACGGTGCAGTTGATGGTCGAAGTCGCCGGCTTGTGCTCGAGCGCCCCGGCATTGGACGTCACGCGACCGGCCGGAATAGCGCCGCGGCGCAGCGCCCACAGGAAACGCTCGTTCCACTGCTCGCGTACGTCCTCGCGTTCGACTTCGGCAAGCGCGCGCGCGACGCGCTTGTAGGTATCGTCCATCGTCGCATCGACGGGTGTCCCGTCCTTGGCGGTGAGGCGATACTTCTTGTCCCAGATATCGAGCGATGCCTGCTGAAAAGGAATGGCATCGATCTCGACGTCCTTGGGTTCGATCTTCACGACAGTGTTCATGAATCCGCGGCGCTCCAAATGCTAGTGACGCCTTGCCTCACGGATTACAGGGAAAACGCCGGACTAACCCGCCATTTGGAGCTGGACGAGCCCCGCGAGCCTGACCGGTACCCGCTGTCGATAAGACAGTCAGGTCCCTGGAATCTCCCCCCCGACCGCGTGACCCAATCGCTCGCGCGAACACAAGATCTTGTGTCGGGGTCAAGAGCCTAATGACGACACCCGGGTGCGTCAAGATTTCCGAATGCATTTTTTCAGGTCACTTTTAATCAGTTTTTTCAAAATGTTACGACATTAATGGCCGCAACTTTCCCGATATTTTTTGAAGATTTTCTTCCCTTGGGTCCCCGCGCTGCACCCCCATATATTGTGCTCAGGCCGGTCACAGGTTTTGCACAGGCTGCCCACAGAAGTACGCACCCCAAGGCGCGGGCTTTAACGGTCCGGCCTCATTGCCACCCGCCCACGGGCGGGTCGCCCGTGGCTGCAAGGTCAGCGAAACGAGTTCGCGCCTGCCGTCGCTGACTTGAAACCGCGGGCCCCGAACCACACATCGGGTGCATACGCGCTCCTTGCGCCACCTTTTTAATTTCGTGTGCCAATTTATTTCATTTCCAACAGGAGTTCTTTATGACAATCGTTAGTTATGAGCCGTGGGCGCTCGTGAGCCGCTTCCAGCGGCAGATCGATCGTGCCCTCGGCGAGAGTGCTGACAGCGCAAGCGTCAGCTGGATACCGCACGTCGACATTCGCGAAGAGGCCGAGCGCTTCGTGGTGGTCGCCGATGTGCCGGGCGTCGACGGCAAAGACATCGACATCACGGCCGAGAAGGGCGTGCTGACGATCAAGGGCGTGCGCCAGTCCGAGAAGAAGTCTTCTCAGGACGGGTTCGAGCGCGTCGAGCGTGCCACGGGAACGTTCCTGCGCCGCTTCACGCTCCCCGAGAGCGCGGATGCGGAGGCCATCAAGGCCACGCAGGTCAACGGGGTACTGGAAGTCACCATCCCCAAGCGCCCCCAGGAGCAGCCGCGGCGCATCTCCGTCCAGGCCGCCTAAAGGCCTAATCAGCCTGAAGCCGGTGGTGCGCCCTGCACCACCGGCTCCGCTGCACGGCGCCGTGGGCTAGAATTCCCGTGGTATGACACGCGTGCAGCTGGTTTTTTGCCTGATGGTGGCGCTGACCACGGCGCCGCTGCGCTCGGCCATGCCGCCGGCGGTCGGCGACACTCCGCTGCCGACGCTCGCGCCGATGATCAAGAAAGTGTCCCCGGCGGTGGTCAACATCGCCACCCGCGGCACCGTGCGCGAACGCGGCGCGCAGAACCCGCTGCTGGATGATCCGTTCTTCCGGCGCTTCTTCGATGTTCCTCCCGACACAGGTCCGCACGACCGTCCGTTCCAGAGCGCAGGCTCCGGCGTCATCTTCGACTCCCGCAACGGCTACATCGTCACCAACGCGCACGTGGTCGAGAACGCGAGCGAGATCACGGTCACGCTGCAGGACGGGCGCGATCTGAAGGCCGAGGTGCTGGGAAGCGATACGCCCTCGGACGTGGCGGTGCTCAAGGTGAAGCCCGACGGCCTCGCGCAGATCGTGCTCGGGGACTCCGCCAAGTCCGAGGTCGGCGATTTCGTGGTGGCGATCGGCAACCCGTTCGGACTGCAGCACACGGTGACCTCGGGGATCATCAGCGGCCTGTCGCGCTCGGGCATCAACCCGGATGGCTACGAGGACTTCATCCAGACCGACGCCTCGATCAATCCGGGCAATTCCGGTGGTGCCCTCGTCAACCTGCGCGGTGAGCTGATCGGCATCAACACCGCAATTCTCTCGCGCAGCGGCGGCAACATCGGCATCGGCTTCGCGATCCCGGTCAACATGGCGCACAGCGTCATGGAGCAGCTCATCAAGTACGGCTCGGTCAAGCGCGGCCAGCTCGGCGTGAGTATGTACACGGTCACCCCGGATATCGCGCACTCGCTCGGGTTGCCCAACGCCGTGGGAGCCCTGGTGTCGCAGGTGGTGGAGGGATCACCCGCCGACCGGGCCGGCGTGCGCACCGGCGATGTCATCACGTCGGTGAACGGCCAGCCGGTCAAATCAAACAGCGAGCTGCGCAACACCATCGGGCTGTTGCGGGTCGGCGACAAGGTCGACATCGGCCTGGTGCGCGATGGCAAGCCGGTGCGCGTGAGCGCCGTGATCGCCGACAGCACCACGCAGTTCACCGGCGGCCCCGCCAGCATCCACAAGAGCCTCGAGGGCGCAACGATGGCCGATGCGCCCGATGCGGGCGGCGCACTGGTGCGCAGCGTCGAGGCGGGCAGCGCGGCGGCGGTGGCCGGACTGCGCGCCGATGATGTGATCGTCGGCGCGAATCGCGGTCACGTGGCGAATCTGCGCGAGCTGCACGAGCGTGCCAAGGGCGCCACCGCGCTGGTCCTGGAAGTGCGGCGCGGCAATAGCGTGATTCTCATACCGCTGCGCTAGGGTTTTCCGCGCCGCGCCGGACGGCCGGGGCGCAAAAAGGATGAAGGATTGAAGACTTGAACGTCTGTGTGCTCGGCGGCGGCGGATTTGTCGGCACGGAGCTGGTGACGCGGCTGGTGCACGCGGGTCACTGGGTGCGCGTGCCCACGCGTAATATCACCCACGTTGCGCGGCTGCGGGTGCTCGACACGGCCGAACTGCGCGTGGCGAACGTGCACGAGCCGCGCATCCTCAGTCAGCTGTTCAGCGGCTGCGACGCCGTCATCAACCTGATCGGGATCCTGAATCCGCACGGACGCGCGACCTTTGAAGCCGTGCACGTGACCCTCGCCGCGAAGGTCATGGCCGCCGCCCGCGCCGCCGGCGTACGCCGCGTGCTGCACATGAGTGCACTCGGCGCGGACCTGAACGCCCCGAGCCACTACCTGCGCAGCAAGGCCGCCGCCGAGGCGCAGCTTCGCGCCGTGCCGCACCCGGAAACTCCCCATCCGGTCGTGACCATCTTCAGGCCTTCGGTGATTTTCGGCCCCTATGACAGCCTCACCAACCGTTTTACGCACCTGCTGCGCCTGAGCGGCGGCCTGCTGCCGCTGGCGCGGGCCGGCGCGCGCTTTGCGCCCATCAGCGTGTCAGATGTCGCAGAGGCATTTATTCGCGCGCTCGGCCGGCATGCGAGCCGCGGCGCCACTTACGAGCTGTGCGGCCCCGAGGTCGTGACGCTGGGAGAGCTCGTGCGCCTGAGCGCGCGTGCGGCGGGCCTGCCCTGCCATATCCTGCCGCTGCCCGATGTGCTCGGTCGCCTGCAGGGCATGGTGATGGGCCTGCTGCCCGGCACGCCCTTCTCGCTGGACAACTTCCGCTCCCTCACCCGCGACAGCGTCTGCCGCGAGAATGGCTGCGCGGCCCTCGGCATCACCCCGCAGGCCATGCTCGCGGTGCTGCCTGCCTATCTGGGACCCCAGCCGCTGCCCGCCTGAGGCGCGCGCGCCCCCCTTAGTCCTCATCCGCGGCCGCATTCGTGCAGAGCCTGGCGTGCCGCTCGGCGCGCGGCAGCTGCGAGAGTTGGCGCGCGGCGGCGTAGAAGCGTGGCAGCTCGTTGTCCTGCTCCTTCAATAAGCGGGTGAAGCCTGGCACGCAATCGAAGTAGGTCGCGACGGATGCCAGGTGCGCGTTGTTGAATCCCGTCGCGATCCATTCCTCGTAGAGCGGGTAACTCGCGCCGGCACGCCGCTCCAGCGCCCGCATATCCTCGCCGAGTGCGTGGAGGATTTGCGCCTTGTGCGCCCGCATCTCATCGCGCGGCACACCCGATGCGTACAGCTGCTTGAGGCGGGCGCGGGCCCGTGCCAGCAGCTCCTCGAACGCCTCGCCGTTCGCCTGCTCCTCGCGAAACGCCTGGATGCGTGCCGCCTCCCCCTGGTGAATGAGCCAGCGCTCAAGCCCCGCGTCCTCGACCGTGGTGGCGAAGGCCTCGTTGAACTCCGAATCATCCTCCACGTACAACAGCTGGTGCGCCAGCTCGTGGAAGATGGTGGCCGCCACGTCATCATCGCCGTACGGCAACATGCTCGAGAGCACCGGGTCTGCGAACTTGCCGAGCGTCGAGTAGGCGGGCACGCCCTCGACCACGACATCGAAGCCCTGCACGGAAAGTTGCGCGGCAAACTCGTGCGCACGTCGCTCGCTGAAGTAACCCCGGTAGGCCACACAGCCTGCAATCGGGAAACACCAGCGCTTGGGCGTCACCGAGAACTCCGGCGTCGCGACCACGTTCCACACCACGAACTGGCGGCCGATGTCGGCGTAGCTGCGATAGCTCTTGTTGTCGGGCAGCCCGAGTTGCTGCGAGGCGAACTCGCGCGCAGCCTGCACCCGCGTCAAGCGCACGCGCAGTTCGGCAGGCGTGTGCGGATCGGCGAGCAGCCGATCGATCGGCACACGCTCGTGCAGCACGTGCCAGTGACCGCTGGCGGCCTGCATGACATACAAGGTGCCACAGCCGGAAAAGACTGCGCAGGCCGCCACGACGGTGAGCACGCGCGCGATGCCAGCTGAGTTCGCAACGCTGCGCGGGGGCGTCTCGGTTAACATGCGCACCATGCGAGTCTACTTGGTCGGCGGTGCGGTACGGGACCGGCTGCTCGGGCTTCCGGTTCGCGAGCGCGACTGGGTGGTGGTCGGGGCACAGCCCGCAGAGCTTGAGCGGGCCGGTTACCAGAGCGTCGGGCGCGAGTTCCCGGTGTTCCTGCACCCCGACAGCCACGAGGAATATGCGCTCGCGCGCCTCGAGCGCAAGGTGGCGCCCGGTTACCGCGGCTTCACCACCGAGTTCTCCCCCGACGTGACGCTCGAGGATGACCTCAAGCGCCGCGATCTGACCATCAACGCCATGGCCGAGAGCGAGGCGGGCGAGATCATCGATCCCTACGGCGGCCAGGCGGACCTTGCGGCGCGCCGCCTGCGCCACGTTTCGGCGGCGTTCGTCGAAGACCCGGTGCGTATCCTGCGCGTCGCGCGTTTCGCGGCGCGTTTCGCGCCGCTCGGCTTCCAGATCGACCCCGACACGCTCGCGCTGATGGGGCGCATGACCGCGGCGGGCGAAGTGAGCGCGCTGGTCGCCGAGCGCGTATGGCAGGAGACCGAGCGCGCGCTCGGGGAAGCCAATCCGCAGGTTTTCTTCGAGACACTGCGCGCCTGCGGTGCGCTCAGGGTGATCTTCCCTGAGATCGACGCGCTGTTCGGCGTGCCGCAGCCGCCGCGCTGGCATCCGGAAATCGACACCGGCGTGCACGTGATGCTCGCGCTGCGCTATGCGGCCGGCGTGGGGGCATCCCTCGCCGTGCGTTTCGCGGTGCTCTGCCACGATCTGGGCAAGGCGCTCACACCGCACGAGCGCTGGCCGAGCCATCACGGGCACGAGGAATCGGGCGTGCCGCTGATCGAGGCATTGTGCGATCGCCTCAAGGTTCCAAATGCCCACCGCGAGCTGGCCGTCCTTGCGGCGCGATACCACGCGCTGGTGCACCGCGCCCAGGAACTCAAGCCCGCCACGCTGCTGACGCTGCTCGAGAACTGCGACGCCTTGCGTCGGCCCGCGCGCTTCGCGGAACTGCTGCTCGCCTGCGAGTCGGATGCGCGCGGCCGCACCGGCCGCGAGCAGCAGCCCTATCCGCAGTCGGCCTATCTGACCGCTGCGCTGAACGCCGCCGCGACGGTGAGCCTGCCGGCGCCCGAGCGGCAGAGACTGTCGGGAGCGGCGATCGGGGAAGAAATCCGCCGCCGTCGCCTGGCCGCAATCAGCGCCGCGAAGAGGCTCACGGGCGCGGCAAGCTAGGGCTCACAGCAGGTGGCGCAGGTCCTGCAGTGAGAACCCCGCAAGCGTGGTGTCGCAATCGCGGGTCAGTGCCATCATCTTGAAGGCCTCGCCCATCTCCTCGGGCAGGATGAGTCGTCGCGCCTCTCCGGCAAGGCGCGCCCGCTGAACATCGTCCTGCGCCTGGGCCACCAGTCCCTCGAGCCCAAGTCCGAGCAGGAAGGCGGCCTGGGTGACAAAGCCTGCGACCTCAAGATCCGCCGCCAGCGCCGCCTGCGCGATGCGCGTGAAGTCGACCCAGGCGGTGATGTCCTGGATGCCGAGGTTCACGTAGGGATCATCGTGCGCGCGCTGTTTGTAGTGGCAGCGCAGCGTGCCGTGGGTGCGCTGCGGGTGATAGTAGTGGCGCTGCGGCAATCCGTAGTCGCACAAGAGCAGCAGCCCGCGCCCCAGGCACTCGCTCACAGTGGCGATCCAGGGCGCGACCCGCAGGCACACCTCCGAGGTGTAGCCCTCGGCCAACGGCGCGGCGAGCGCCCCGAGGATCTCAGCGCACGCGCGCGAAAGTACCGCGTCCGCAGCGACGCCCTGTTCGTGAAGGCCACCGGACTCGGCCGGCGCCGACCCGGCAGCGGCGCTTTCCCCGAGCGCGACGCCAAGTTCGGTCACGCCCGAGGCGCGCCAGGTAAAGCGCCGGCAGGGCAGCGCATCGGCCACTTCGTTGGCGAGGATCACGCCCTCGAGGGGACGCTCAGGAAGCCGCTCGAGCCACACCACCCGCTCGCTAAGCGCGGCCGGCAGCCGTGCCAGGCGCTCGCGCTGGCGCGCGGCAAGATCGGCGCTGACTTCGAGGATCGAGTACCGCTCGGGCAGCGCTGCCTGCGCGGCGAGCTCGCTCAGGATCACCGCCGCCATCCGTCCGCTGCCGGCGCCCAGCTCCAGAATCTGTCCGCCGCCGCGTGAGAGCACGGCGGCACACTGCTTCGCCACGCAGCGGCTGAAGAGGTCCGACACCTCCGGGGCGGTGACAAAATCACCGCCCGCGCCGAGCTTGGCGCTGCCGGCGCTGTAGTAGCCGAGGCCCGGCGCGTACAGCGCAAGCTCCATGAAGCGCTCGAACGACAGCCATCCGCCCGAGCGGATGATCTGCTCGCGAATACACTCGGCCACCGCCTTACTGTGCGTGCGTTCTTCCGGCGAAGGCGGCGGCAGGATTGAGCGCGCCGTCGATGCAGTCATAATCGGCACCCATGGAGCCTAACGCACGCCTTAACGGCAAGACCGTACTCATCACCGGAGCGGCGCGCCGCGTGGGCGCTGCCGTCGCCCGCGGCCTGCACGGTGCCGGCGCCAACGTGCTGCTGCACTACCGCAGTTCCGGGGAGGAAGCCGCGCGGCTGGCGGCCGAGCTGAACCAGCTGCGGGCCGGCTCCGCCGCCACGGCCGCATGCGATCTGCTCGAAGTCGCGGAGCTGCCGGCGCTGGTGGCCGAGGCGGCGCGCGTGTTCGGCGGGCTCGACGTGCTGGTGAACAACGCCTCCTCCTTCTACCCGACTCCGCTCGGGGATATCGGCGTGATGGACTGGGACGACCTCATCGGCACCAACCTCAAGGCGCCATTGTTTCTGGCCCAGGCGGCCGCGCCGCTGCTGCACGCGCGCGAGGGGCTCATCATCAATCTCGCCGACATCCACGGCGAACGCCCGCTGCGCCGCTACCCGGTCTACAGCATCGCCAAGGCGGGACTGATCATGCTGACCAAGTCCCTCGCCCGCGAGCTCGGTCCGCACGTGCGCGTGAACGCGGTCGCGCCGGGACCTGTCATGTGGCCGGAGGACGGGCTCGATGAGGCCTTGCAGGCCAGCATCATCGCGGGCACCGCGCTCAAACGCGTCGGCAGTCCCGAAGACGTGGCACGCGCGTGCGTGTTCTTCGCCAGCGAGGCGCCCTACGTCACCGGCCAGGTGCTGGCCGTCGACGGCGGCCGCAGCATCGGCTGGTAACACCGCCCGGCCCCTCAGGACCCGAGCCGTTCGAGCGGATGCGAGGAGCGGTCGAAGCGCCGCCACAACTCACCGATGCTCAGCTGCACGAGCGGGTGCACGGCCTGCGGCGCCAGCGCGGCCAAGGGTCCCAGCAGGTAGGCGCGCGTGAGCAGCTCAGGGCGCGGCACGGTCAGCTGCGGCTCGGCGATCAGCAGATCCCCGTAGAGCAGCAGGTCCAGGTCCACGGTCGGGTGGGCCTGGTGCGGCGCGCCCCGCAGCCGGCCACAGCGAGCTTCGATGGCGCGCAGCCGCTGCTGTACCTCGCGCGCGCTGAGCGCGGTGCTGAACCCGGCGGCGAGATTGATGAAATCCCCGCCGCTGCCCGCGGCGGCGCGGTTCCTGTACCAGGGCGAGAAGCTGGCCCCCGGGAACTCGCGCACGATCTCCCCGACGGCCTGCGCAAGATGGCGCTCGGGCGCGACGTTGCTGCCCGCCGCGATGAACACCTCGGGCATGGATCAGCCGCCGCTGGCGGCGGGGCTTTCCCCGCGCGAGCGCTCCACCGTGACGCCGACCTCGCGGCAATGGCGGAAAGCCCCCGGCTTGCTGAGCGAGATGCGCACCCACTCGAGACCGAATTCCTCGAGAACGAGCTGCGCCAGCCGCTCGGCGAGCGTCTCGATGAGCCGGCACTCGGAACTCTCGACGAACGCCAGCACCCCTTTGACCACCTTGCGATAGTCGAGCGTGTCGGCCACTTCGTCGCTGACGGCGGCGCGCCGGCAGTCGGTGGACAGCTCAAGGTCCACGACGACGGTCTGCTTGACGCGCCGCTCCCAGTCGATGAAGCCGATGACACACTCGGTGGTCAGGCCGTGCACGAAGATCCGGTCACCGGAATAGCGGACGTTGTTCATTTAGTTTGCTTGGCTGAGCGGGGGCAGTGACTCGAGCGGCCATTGGGCGCGCGCCTGGATGGCAAGATCATCGTGCTGGCCGGCCTGCAGGCGTTTCAGGCCGGCGACCGCGATCATCGCAGCGTTGTCGGTGGAGAATTCGATGCGCGGATAGTACACGCGGGCACCACGGCTGCCTGCCGCCGCGCTGAGCCGCTCGCGCAGGTGCCGGTTGGCGCTGACCCCGCCCGATACCACCAGCACGTTGAGGCCGGTGTACTCGAGCGCGCGCAGTGCCTTGGCGGTCAGCGTCTCGACGATGGCCTCCTGCACGCCACGCGCGACGTCCGCGCGCACCTTGTGCGTCAGCTCCAGGCCCTTGAGCCGGTGCAGCACGGCGGTCTTCAGTCCCGAGAAGCTGAACTCGAGCCCGGCCCGATCGAGCATCGGGCGCGGAAAGGTGAAGGCCCCCGCGGTGCCCTCGTCAGCCAGCTGCGCCAGCTGCGGGCCGCCCGGGTACGGCAGCCCCAGCAGCTTTGCGGTCTTGTCGAACGCCTCGCCTGCCGCATCATCGCGGCTGGCGCCCAGCACGCGGTAGGCCCCGACCGCGGACACCTCGATCAGGAGCGTGTGGCCCCCGGAGACCAGCAGCGCCAGGTGCGGAAAGGGCGGCGGCTCGGGCTCGAGCAGCGGCGCGAGCAGGTGTCCCTCAAGATGATGCACGCCGATCGCCGGCACGCCCCAGGCATAGGCAAGACTGCGCGCCAGCGCCGCCCCGGTCAGCAGTGCGCCGATCAGCCCGGGTCCTGCCGTGTAGGCGACCCCGTGCAGGCTCTGCGGGTCCGTGCCGGCGTGCTGCAGCGCGCGCTGCACCAGCGGCAGCAGGCGCCGGACGTGATCGCGTGAGGCGAGCTCCGGTACGACGCCCCCGTAGGCGCGGTGCAGGAGCACCTGGCTGTGCAGTTCGTGCGCCAGCAGCCCGCCGCGTGCATCGAGCACGGCGACGGCACTCTCGTCACAGGAGGATTCCAGGCCAAGGACGCGCATGGGAAAATTGTAGTTCAAGCCCGCACCGCTCAGCCCCCCGCCACGCGACCGGGGCGGGCCTGTTTTTGCCTTTGTAGCGCCCCTCCTTTAGAATCCCCCGCCCCCCGGGGGGCTGCGCTGGCGTGCGCGCCGCCGGGATCCAAGCGTTATCTCCCATGCGATCAATCGTTTGAGGTTTTGATGCCGAGCGTCCGTGTTCGTGAGAACGAGTACTTCGATGCCGCTTTGCGGCGATTCAAGCGCGCCTGCGAGAAGGCCGGCATCCTCACCGAACTGCGCCGGCGCGAGTTCTACGAGAAGCCCACGCAGGAGCGCAAGCGCAAGAAGGCCGCGGCCATCAAGCGGCACATGAAGCGCGTCTCCCGCGACGGCGTGCGCAGCTCCCGCTAGGGGCGCGCGCCATGGCGCTGAAGGAACGCATCACCGAGGACATGAAAACGGCGATGCGGGCCGGCGAAAAAGCACGGCTTTCGACCATCCGGCTGGCCCTCGCAGCGATCAAGCAGCGCGAGGTGGACGAGCGAATCAGCCTCGATGACGGCCAGGTGCTCGCGGTCCTCGACAAAATGATCAAGCAGCGGCGCGAAGCCATCACGCAGTTTAAAAGCGGCGGACGTGTGGATCTGGTGGACAAGGAAAGCGCCGAGATCCTCGTGCTGCAGGGCTACCTGCCCGCGCAGCTCAGCGGTGCCGAGATCGATACGCTCATCGCCGAGGCGATCGCCGCCACCGGCGCTGCCTCCATCAAGGACATGGGCAAGGTGATGGGCGCCGTGAAACAGAAGGTACAGGGACGCGCCGACATGGGCGCAGTCAGCGCGCGGATCAAGCAGAAACTGGGCTGATTTTTTTCAGGGGCGCTGCATTTGGGACGCATCCCCCAGCACTTCATCGACGAACTCATCGCCCGCGCTGACATCGTGGAGATCATCGGCGCGCGCGTGCCGCTGAAGAAGTCGGGCCGCGAATTCAAGGCCTGCTGCCCGTTCCACAATGAAAAGACCCCCTCCTTCTGGGTGAGCCCCGACAAGCAGTTCTACCACTGCTTTGGCTGCGGCAAGCACGGCACCGCGCTCGGCTTTCTCATGGATCACGACCACCTGGCCTTCCCCGAGGCGGTCGAGGAACTCGCCACGCGCCTGGGCCTCGAGGTGCCGCACGAAGGCGCGCTGGAGAGCGGCGCGCGCCGTGCCGATGAGCCGCTCTACGAGCTGATGGGCGCTGTGGCGCGCTTCTACGCCGAGAGCCTGGCGCGCGAGCCGCGCGCCCGCGACTACCTCGCCGCACGTGGCCTGACAGCGCAAACCATCGAGCGCTTCGCGATCGGCTACGCGCCGCACTCCTGGAACGAGCTGCTGCGGCGCTTCGGTGCCGATGAGGCCGCCCGCAAGCGACTGAGCGAGGGCGGCCTCATCATCGAGCGCGAGCGCGGGCAGCTGCGCGACGGCGAACGTCACTACGATCGCTTCCGCGATCGCATCATGTTTCCCATCCGCGATGCGCGCGGCCGCGTGATCGCTTTCGGCGGCCGCATCATCGATGCCGGGGAACCGAAGTACCTGAATTCCCCCGAGACGGTGTTGTTTCACAAGGGGCGCGAACTTTACGGGTTGTATGAGACGCGGCGCGCGCGGCCGAAGCTTTCCCGGCTGGTGATCGTCGAAGGCTACATGGACACCGTGCAGCTTCATCAGTCCGGCATCGACTACGCCGTGGCAACCCTCGGAACCGCAACCACCGGTGAGCACCTGCGGCGCCTGTTCCGGCTGGTACCCGCGGTGATATTCGCGTTCGACGGCGATCGGGCCGGACGCGGGGCGGCCTGGCGCGCGCTGCAGCAGGCGCTGCCCGAAGCACGCGAAGGACGTGAAATCCGCTTCCTGTTCCTGCCGCAGGGTCACGATCCGGACACGCTGGTGGCAGCTGAAGGGCGCGCGGCTTTCGAGCAGCGCCTGCAGGGCGCCGTGCCGCTGTCGGAATACCTGGTGCGGGAGCTGTCCGAGCAGAGCGAGCTGACGCACGCCGACGGGCGCGCCCGCTTCGCGGAAACCGCACGCCCGCTGTTCGCCAAGGTGCCCGAGGGCGTCTACCGCGAGCTGCTGCTCGAGCGGCTGGCGGAAGTGGTGGGCCTGAGCTCGCAGCGGCTCGAGGAGTTGTGGTCGCAGGGACGCGCGGGCGCAGCGCCGGCCGCCGCCCCGCAGCGGCGCCCGCCCGCCCGCGGCGGCACGCGCGCCGCCGGCCGCGGCAGCCTGGTACGCCAGGCGATCGTGCGGCTGCTGCACTACCCCAGCATCGCCGGCGAGGTCACGGCCGCTGAGCGCGCCGGCCTCGATGCGAGCGATGAGGCCGGTGTTGGTTTGCTGCGCGAGCTGATCGACAACCTGCGCGAGCACCCCGCGCAGATCCCGGCCCAGCTCATCCAGCGCTGGTCCGGGCGTGAAGGGGCCGAGGCGCTGCAGAAACTCCTCGAGCGCGAAGAGGTCATTACAGGTACCAGCGCGGCTGCCGAGGAGTTTCGGGCCGCATTGGTGAAGCTCTCGGAGCAGGCCGCCGGGCGACGCCTGGAGGCCCTCGAGGCCAAGAGTCGCGCCGGTAATCTTGCAGCCAATGAAATCGAGGAATTTCAAAGACTTATTGAAAATCTGGGCCGCCGCGAAGCGCGCGGGGGTTAAATCGAGCTTGGTGATTCGACCTTGACTCAAATAAAATTCCGCGCTTTGCCTTCGCCCCCCTTGAGCCGGCCCGTCCCGGGCAGCACATAGGGGAACCAGACGCCTTCGCCGCCCGACACATGACACGCAAGCAAAAGCCCCAGACCCCACATAAGAAGCGTCCCGCACTCCAGCCCGCCAAACCGGTGAGACCGGCTGCCGCCGACAAGGCGGTCGCTGCGGTGACCAGCCTGCGCGAGAAGGAACGCGGCAAGCCTGTCGGGGCGGGCAAAAAGCCTGCGCCCGGCGTGCGCGCAGCGCTGCCCCACGCTAGGGGGAACGACGCCGCGCGCCCTGCCGATGGGAAAATCGCCGGCAAGCTCAACGCCGACAAGCGCCCGCTCGGTATCGAGCGGCGTGTGCCGGCGATGCCGGAGGACCGGCAGTCGCAGCTGAAGCTGCTGATCGCGCGCGGCAAGGATCAGGGTTACCTCACCTATGCACAGGTGAACGATCACCTCCCCTCCGAGATCGTCGATCCGGAGCAGATCGAGGACATCGTCAACACCATCAACGACATGGGCATCCCGGTGTACGAGAAGGCACCGGATACCGAGTCGTTGCTCGCCACCGAGCCGTCCGCTCCGGCTGACGAGGAGGCGATCGAGGAGGCTGCCGCCGCGCTCGCCGCGCTGGATGCCGAGCTGGGTCGCACCACCGACCCGGTGCGCATGTACATGCGCGAGATGGGTACCGTGGAGCTGCTTACGCGCGAGGGCGAGATCCGCATCGCCAAGCGCATCGAAGAAGGTCTGGACGCCGTGCGCCGGGCGCTCGCCATGTACCCGGCCACCTATGACTTCCTGCTGCGTGCCTACGAGCCGGTGAAGGCCGGCCAGGGTCGGCTCGTCGACCTCATCGTCGGCTTCATCGACCCGAATGCGCCGGACGTCATCGCGCAGCCGCAGAACCCCACCAAGGTGGAAGTGGTGGTCGCCGAAGAGAAGGCGGATGACGAGGAGGAGGCCGAGGGCGAAGCCGGCGATGCCGAAGAAGAGGTCATCGACACCGGCCCCGATCCGATCGAGGCCGCCTCGCGCTTCGCCTCCATCGCCAAGATCCACACCCACGTGCTCGGCTCCATCGCCAAGCTCGGCGCGCGCGATGTGAAGACGCTGCGCCAGCGCAAGAAGCTGTCGGACGAGTTCATGGAGCTGCGCCTGTCGCCGCGCATGTTCGAGGCGCTGATCCAGAACCTGCGCGGCCACGTCTCCGAGGTTCGCCAGCTCGAGAAGGAGATCATGGTCATCGCGGTGCGCGATGCGGGCATGCCGCGCAAGGACTTCATCGCCTCCTTCCCGAAGAACGAGACCAACCCGCGCTGGCTCGGCAAGCATGTCAAGGGCGGCAAGAAGTACTCCGCACCGCTCGCGCGCTTCAAGGACGAGATCGAACGGCGGCAGAAGAAGCTCGAGCAGCTCGAGGTCGTCTATCACCTGACGATCAACGACATCAAGGAAGTGAACCGCGAGGTGTCGATCGGCGAGGCCAAGGCGCGCCGGGCGAAGAAGGAGATGGTCGAGGCCAACCTGCGACTGGTGATCTCCATCGCCAAGAAGTACACCAACCGCGGGCTGCAGTTCCTGGATCTGATCCAGGAGGGCAACATCGGCCTCATGAAGGCGGTCGACAAGTTCGAATACCGCCGCGGCTACAAGTTCAGCACCTATGCGACCTGGTGGATCCGCCAGGCCATCACGCGCTCGATCGCCGACCAGGCGCGCACCATCCGCATCCCGGTGCATATGATCGAGACCATCAACAAGCTGAACCGCATTTCGCGCCAGATGCTGCAGGAGATGGGCCGCGAGCCCACGCCGGAGGAACTGGCCGTGCGCATGGAGATGCCGGAAGACAAGGTGCGCAAGGTGCTGAAGATCGCCAAGGAGCCGATCTCGATGGAGACGCCCATCGGCGATGACGAGGACTCGCACCTGGGAGATTTCATCGAGGATACCTCGGTGGCCTCCCCGATCGATCAGGCGACCATGGAGTCGCTGCGCGAGACCACGCACGCGGTGCTGGCGCAGCTGACACCGCGCGAGGCCAAGGTGCTGCGCATGCGTTTCGGCATCGACATGAACACCGACCACACCCTCGAGGAAGTCGGCAAGCAGTTCGACGTGACGCGCGAGCGCATCCGCCAGATCGAGGCGAAGGCGTTGCGGAAGCTGCGCCACCCGAGCCGCAGCGAGCAGCTGCGCAGCTTCCTGATGGATGACTGACGGCGTATCCGACGGTCCGCGAGGCAAATACAAGGCCCGGTGTTGGCGACAACACCGGGCCTTTTGTCTGCCTGGTCGGAGTCTAGATTCCGGCCTTGACCAGTGCGTCGATGAGTTCGCGCAGGGTTTCCGCCAGTTTCGGATGCCCGGCCTCGAACTTCACCGCCAGCGACTCGAGCCGCGGCGCCTGCGCCATCACCGGCTCAGCCGCCGCGCCCGCTCCGAGCCTGCGCTCGATATCGCGCATCACGCTGCCCAACAGATGCCGTGACTCCGGATCCGGTGCGTCGCCGCCCTCGTTCAAGCGCTCGCGTACCCGCACGAGCAGATCCCGCAGGCTCTCCTGGCTCATGCGCTCCCCGGTCAGGCGTGCAGAGTCAGTTGCCGAACGGTGAGCTCGGCGGCGCGGACGCTGCGCTTGCCACGCCCAGCAGTTCCTTCCAGGTGTGCTCCCGCCCCAGGCGCTTACCCTTCTCGGTGAGCTTCAGTCCCTCGGGCGAGAGCGCGACCATGTAGGGCTTCCCGTCCACGTCGATCTCTCGCTTCAGCACCTTGTTAAGTTTGGTAGACATTGTCCCCTCTCGCGTACAAACCCTGCATGTGTGCAGATGGTAACAGTAAACCGGCGGCGGCCACCCCTTGAGCTCAAGCCGAAGGGTAGTCACCTCATTTGACCAGCCCTTCGGACTTGAGTGCCTCGATCACGTGGGGCCGCGCTCCGACACGCTCCACGTAGCGCTTGAGCTGCGGCCATTGGCCGATGTCGAGGTTGACGTAACTGCCCCAGCTGAGCACGGTGAAAAGGTAGCAATCGGCGACGGTGAACTGCTCGCCCATCAGGGCACTGCGCGATCCCAGGGCGCCTTGCAGGTATTCCAGGCGCGTGGTGAGGATCTTGCGCACGTATTGCTTGGCACCCTCGGGCGCGTCCTTGCGGAACATCGGAGAGAAATTCTTGTGTACTTCCGAATTGATGAACGAGAGCCATTCCATCAGGCGGTAGCGCTCCATGGTGCCGGCGGGTGGCGCCAGCTTGGCCGCTGGATTGCGGTCGGCAATGTACTGCAGCACCGCGACGTTCTCGGTCAACACCTCGCCCGAGTCGAGCGTCAGCGCCGGCACGTATCCTTTGGGATTGACCTCGTTGAAATCGAGCCCGTCGGCGGCCTTCTTGGTGTGCCGGTCCACCTTGACCAGCTCGAACTTCAAACCCGCCTCGCGCAAGGCGATGTTCGAGGCCTGCGAGCAGGCGGCGGCGAAATAGTACAGCTTCATGGGTCCGGTCCTTGCGCCGTATCCCCGGCGGGAGTGCCATGCTAACGTTGCCAACAGCGATGGCAAGAGCTTAAGTGCCATGAGGTCGCCTTCAGTAGCCGCGGCCCTCGCCGTCACGGCGATCGTGCTCGCCGGCTGCCAGGATAAAAAGCCCGAACCCGTGCCCGGGCCGCAGTCGGCGTGTGCACGCGAGGCGAGCCGTGTGGGGCTCGCTTTAGAACAACAGCGCGGCGCATCGCAACAAGGGTCGCGCGATCTCTGGCGAGCTACCGGGCTAGCGCTGCGTGTTCGGCGCTGCCGGTTTGGTCCCTTCACCGCACAGGCGGCTGCTACAATCATGCGCGGTTGGGCCTGTAGCACAGCGGTTAGTGCAGGGGACTCATCGACAACGGTGCCTTCGCGCGGAAACACGCGAAGTGGACGGGATGAACTCAGGGAACCCTTCGGGATCTTGATCCCATGGCAACCCTGAGCCGAGCCGCCGGTACACCGGCGGAAGGTGCAGAGACTACCTGAGGGCTCGAGTGCCCTTGATAACAGGCTGAAGAGCATCCCGCACCCTCACGCACGCAGCACGTGCGCGGGTGAAGAGATAGTCCACTCCCGGCGGAAACTCCGGGGCAAAGTGAATCCCTTGGTCGTAGGTTCGAATCCTACCGGGCCCAGTTTCGCGACAGATTTGACCGTGGGCGACACCGATTGACCCGCCTCAAGAGCGACAGCGATCTTGTGCTCGCGGCGCGACACTGCGAGCTGCGCGTCTGGAACCGGCGGGATAATCGGCCAGAGTGCGCAGAAGGACAGTACGGCTGACGCCGCGGCCAAGCGCGTCGAGGGAGAAAGACATGAAGTCGTCAGATGGGTACGGCTCGCGCGGCTGGTGGGCCTGCCTGCGCACTGCCGCCCTCGCTTCGCTCCTCATGATGTCTGCGGCGAGCTCGGCCCTCGGCGCCTGCCAGCTGGTGAAGATCGGCGAGCTGGCTGTATCGGTGCGCGGTGTGCCGGTGGTGGCAGCTTCGCTCGACGGGCATTCGGTGCGGCTGATCGTCGATACCGGCGCTTACAACAGCCTGCTGTTTCGAGCCGCAGTGACGGCCTTCAACCTCAAGCGCCTGGGCGTTCAGGGCCAAGACATGCTCGGCACTGGCGGAAGGGATTCATCTGAACTCGTCAGCGTGCGCGACTTCGCGCTCGGCGACAGCGTGGTTCACGATCTGAGATTCCTGGCAGTCGCGGGAGCCGCGGGGACGAAGGGCTTCGCTCCTGAGGACCTCGCGGGCGTTCTCGGTGAGGATTTCCTGTCCAGCATGGACGTGGAATTCGATCTGGCCTCAGGCAAGATCCGGCTGTTCCATCCCAAGAGTTGTTCCGGCGATCAGGTCGTGTATTGGGCGTCCGCCTACAACATGGTGAAATTTGTCGCACCCCCAGCGGGCACGCGCTGGCTCGAGGCCTACGTGAGCCTGAACGGTAAGGACGCGCTCGCGATGTTCGACAGCGGAGCAAGCCGCTCGACCGTGACGACCAACGTCTCCCAGAGGTCCGGGATGGAGCCGGAAACGGCCGTCGCCGAGTCCGGTCAGGTCCGGGGGATCGGCCCGAAAACTGTCACGTTTTCGGTGGCCCGCTTCGCATCGCTCACGATAGGCCAGGAGCTGATCAAGAATCCGAGTCTTGCGATCGGCGACCTGTTCGGGGCCACAAGAGAAGTGCACACGGGCTCTTACATCAGGCAATCCGCGGTCACGGAGCCGGATCTGATCGTCGGTGCGGACTTCCTGCGGGTCCATCGGGTCTATATCGCCACAGGCCAGGGAAAGATGTACTTCACCTACCTCGGTGGACCGATATTCGAGCACGCTGAGCCTGCGCCCGCGCCGGACGCTGCCCCGGGCACGGCCAGCGTGCCCGGCGACTCACCCAAACCACCCGAACATTGATGCCACTGTCACTTGCCGAGGAGTCCCGTGACCAACCTTGCAACTTTCCGCATCACGAAGAAATGGCCCGCGCAGCACCCCGAGCGGCTGCAGCTGTATTCCCTGCCGACCCCCAATGGCGTCAAGGTGTCGGTCATGCTCGAGGAGACCGGGCTGCCCTACGAGCCGCATCTGGTGAACTTCGACACCCACGACCAAGCCTCGCCGGAGTTCCGCTCGCTCAACCCCTACGGCAAGATCCCGGCGATCATCGATCCGAACGGCCCGGGCGCAAAGCCGCTGGCGCTGTTCGAGTCCGGCGCGATCCTCATCTATCTTGCCGAGAAGACCGGCCAGTTCCTGCCGCAGGACCCGGCGCAGCGCTACGAAACGATTCAGTGGCTCATGTTTCAGATGGGCGGCGTCGGCCCGATTTTCGGCCAGGTCGGTTTCTTCCATAAATTCGCCGGCAAGGACTTCGAGGACAAGCGCCCGCGCGATCGTTATGTGGCCGAAGCCCGGCGGCTGCTCGGGGTGCTCGATGCGCGCCTTGCCGAACGCGGCTGGCTCATGGGCGACACTTACACCATCGCCGATATGGCCACCTTCCCGTGGGTGCGCAACCTCATCGGCTTCTACGAGGCGGGGCAGCTGGTGGGCATCGCGGATTACCCCCACGTGTCGCGCGCACTGTCGGCTTTCGTGGCGCGTCCCGCGGTCATAAAAGGCCTTACCATCCCGAAGCGCGGCTAGCGCGGAGCAGGGGGAATCGAGATGGCCAGAACAACGGCGGCCGCCTGGTTGGTGGCGGTGATTGCCTCGACGCTCGTGCGCGCCGACCTCGGCCCGGGTTATGACATCGAGCTGAGCCGCATGATTCCGATGCGCGATGGGGTCGAGCTCGAGGCCTGGATCACCCGCCCGTCGGATCTGAAGGATAAGGTCCCGGCGATCCTCACCCTGACGCAGTACGACATCGATGGCAGCCGCCGCGGCGAACCGACCTACTTTGCACGCCGCGGCTATGCGTTCGTGCAGGTCTACGTACGCGGCCGCGGGCGCTCGGGAGGCGTGAAGGCCGACAGCCTCGGCCTCACGGTCGGCCGCGATGGCTACGACGCGGTCGAATGGATCGCCAAGCAGCCCTGGAGCAATGGACAGGTCGCGATGTTCGGCGGCTCGTTCGTCGGCATGACGCAGTGGCACACGGCGGCGCAGCATCCCCCGCACCTGGCCGCGATCACCCCTTACGCACCGATCTATCCTGGCTGGGACGTTCCCAACACCAACGGCATCCCGCAGGCCTGGACCGCCGTGATCCTGGGATACACCTCGGGACGTGCGCTCAATCCCGCCTTCATCTCCAACCAGGACTACTGGGCGGGCAAGATGCTGCAGCAATACGCCCGGCAAAGACCCTTCAGCGAGCTTTATGCCGCGGTCGGCATCGCCGCGGACGACTGGTGGATGAACGATGAGCACGGTCAGCGGCTTCCCATGATGACCGTGTGGCTCAATCACGTCGGCGACGAGGCCTTCAACCTGGCAGCCGAGCCCAAGGCGCGCGACTACGCGGGCATGAATTTCCCGGCGCTCACCGCCACCGGTTTCTTCGACGACGACCAGCCCGGCGCACTGCGCTACTACCGCAACCATGTCGCGCACGCGCCAGATGCCGCGGTCGCCAGGCACTACCTGGTGATCGGCCCCTGGGATCACGGCGGCACGCAGGCTCCCGTGCAGGACATCGATGGGCTGCACATCCCCGAGTCCGCCGTGCTCGACATGAAGAAGCTGCATGCGGACTGGTACGACTGGGCGCTGGGCCGCGGCCCGCTGCCGGCCTTTTTCCACGACCGGGTGGCCTACTTCATGATGGGTGCGGACGAGTGGCGCTACGCCGCCACGCTGCCGCAGGCCTCGTCCGGAAGCGAGCTGGTGTTATACCTTATCTTCCCCGCAGGGGACCCCGCAGGGGATATTCAACTCCGGCCACCTGAGGCAACAGACACCGGGCGCCGAGCCGCCGGCGCTGCTGGTAAGCGATCCGCGCGAGCTGCCGGAACTGGAGGTCGCGAAATACGATGCGAGCGAAGACCTCACCAGTCAGTATCGG
This sequence comes from Steroidobacteraceae bacterium, assembly GCA_036513855.1. Taxonomy (GTDB): domain Bacteria; phylum Pseudomonadota; class Gammaproteobacteria; order Steroidobacterales; family Steroidobacteraceae; genus 13-2-20CM-66-19. Next base: position 26,904 of record DATBYD010000109.1, read on the forward strand.
GCGTTCCAGAAGCGCGCCCTGGTGTTCCACTCCGAGCCGTTCGAGCACGACACCGAAGTTGCCGGGCACATGCACTTGACCCTCGTCTGTGCGGCCGACGCCCCGGACTTCGATCTGTGGGCCCAGCTGGTGCTGGTCAAGGCCGACGGCTCTGCCGTGCGGCTCGGCCAGGACATCCGTCGCGCGCGCTTTCGCGACGGACCGTTCAGGCAGCAGCTGCTCAAGCCCGGTGAGACCGTGACCATCCCGTTCGAATTCAACTGGAGCGCGTGGCGTATCCCGGCCGGCGCGCGGCTGCGCCTGATCGTAGCTCCCCTCAACTCACCCAGCTACCAGAAGAACTACAACACCGGCGGCCGCATCGGCTATGAGGATCCCGCGGCGGCGCGAATCGCCAACATCAGAATCTTCCACGACGGTGCCAACTCGAGCCGGCTGGTGCTGCCGCTCGCCGCGGCGCGGGCCGCGGGCTGACGCCTTTCGGGCCCTGCCGCATCGGAAGTTGAGGCTGCGCTATTGCGCGCGGCTCTGATCCGGCTCCTGAACGAGCGTCCCCTGGTGAAACAGGATCTTCCACCCGGCGCAACTGCGCTGCCACAGCGAGGCCCGGCGTGTCAGGCGCTCGCCCTGCAGCAGTGTGTAGGTGAGCAGATACAGATCCTGCGCCAGCTCGCGGCAATGAAAATCCGTGGCCCGCCAGTCGTCGTCGACCGGATTCTCCTGGCGCGCTGCCAGGGTCTTGAGTACGTACTGGCGGCTGTAGCGCCGGCCGGAGGCGCCGATCTCCCAGAAATCATCCGCCGTCATGGCTTTGACCTGCGCGCTCGAGCCGGCGAACTCCGGGCGATGGAAGATCGGTTCCCGGCGGCTGAGTTCCTCCAGCACCGCCCGGTCTTTCGCAACAGTGACTAGCGTTGGTTCCATTGCCGCCTGCGTGTGTTCAAAGGACCTGCGAGTGTCCGCTTTGACGAGTGGAAAAATCCACTCCCGCCTGGCTGCCCGATATCCGCGCAGCGGAGCCTGGCTGTTGCGGGGTGCGCACAGCCAGGCGCGCGCCCGCGCCAGCGAGAGAGAATAATTTAACGGACGCTCGATATAACGAGCGCTCAATATCATGGCGTTCCCACCGCAGCGTCGTGTTGGATATCCGCACGGCGCGATGTTGGATCCGCTGTCGCCATCCGCCCACACAGTGGCAGTGCATGTTTCGTCTGCTAGAGTCTTCGCGTCGTTTGCGGCGACTTTTTAACAATAGCGTTCCCACCGGGTTCAACCGATCAATGACGGTCTCGTCGTTCGCCGGCGTGACACTTTCAGCCTGTCATCGACGGCGCGACGTCAAATCAAGGCAGAAGGATCAAAGTTATGAACAAGCCTAGTTCACGGGCACTCGCAGCGCTGCTGTCCTTCTGCCTGCTCATGGTATCGGGCGCAGGATACGCGCAGCAGCCGTTGCAGAAACTGCACAGCCACGTGCGCCCCGTCGTCGCCAGCGGACAGGCGATTCTCATGGGCGAAGTACCATCCACGCAGCGCATGAATCTTGCAATCATGCTGCCGCTGCGCAATCAGGCGGAACTGACCGCGCTGCTGGGCCGCCAGCGCGATCCGGCCAGCACCGATTACCACAAGTACCTGAGCGTCGCGCAATTCACCGCGCAGTTCAGCCCGACGGAACAGGACTACCAGCAGGTCGTCGAGTTCGCCAAGGCCAATGGACTTGCCGTGACCCGCACGTCCGCGAACCGGCTGATCGTGGACATCAGCGGCTCGGCCGGGCAGGTCGAGGCGACTTTCCACGTCAAGATGGGCCTGTACCAGCATCCGACCGAGAGCCGCACCTTCTACTCGCCGGACCGCGAGCCCTCGCTCGCGCTCGCCGTGCCGGTCTCGCACATCGCCGGACTGAACGATTACTCGATACCCCATCCACGGCTGGTCAAGGCAGCCATGAAACCGCTCGCACGCGGCAACGTCACCGGCTCGGGCCCGGACGGCTCCTACCGTCCCTCCGACCTGCGGGCTGCCTACTATGGCGGCAGCGCCCTCACCGGCAGCGGACAGTCGGTCGGGGTGCTGGAGTTCGGCGGTTATGAGATGGCGGATGTGACCGGGGACGAGGGCGGAGTGAGCTACTCGGTTCCGATCGTCAACGTGCCGGTGGATGGCGCCAGTGCCACGGGCACTGACGACGGCGAACAGGCCCTGGACATCGCGCAGGCGATCGGCATGGCCCCGGGACTCTCATCGGTGCGCGTCTATATCGCCCCCGCCAGCTCCTCCATCGGCGTCGGCGATGTCGACATCTTCAACCAGATGGCGATCGACAACATTTCCAAGTCGCTCAGCTGCTCGTGGGGCTGGAATCCGGATGACACCTCCTCGGACGATCCGATCTTCCAGGAATTGCAGGCGCAGGGTCAGACCCTGTTCGTGGCTTCCGGGGACGCGGGGGCCTACACCGGCTCGAACGCCACCGACGACAGCTATCCGGCCGAGGATGTCTACGTCACGGCGGTAGGCGGAACCGACCTGACCACCTCCGGCGCCGGTGGTGCCTGGGCCTCGGAAACCGCATGGGCAGACAGCAGCGGCGGCCCGGCTGACAACGGCTTCGCCTTGCCGAGCTGGCAGGCGGGCATTGCCACTGCCGCCAACGACGCCTCGACGAGCGTGCGCAACCTGCCTGACGTGGCGGCGGAAGCGAACTTCGACAACATCCTGTGTCAGAACGGCAGCTGCGTGTACAACGAGTACGGCGGCACCAGCTATGCGGCGCCGCGCTGGGCCGGCTTCATCGCGCTGATCAATCAGCAGTCCATCGCCAATGGACACTCCACGGTCGGCTTCATCAACCCGGCCCTCTACGCCATCGGTAAGGCAGCAAGCTACGACAGCGATTTCCACGACATCACCAGTGGCAACAACAACAACGGTGAGGGGCGCTCGTACAATGCCGTGGTGGGCTATGACCTGGTTACCGGATGGGGAAGCCCCAACGGGCAGAGCCTCATCAACGCCCTGGCGGGGGGTTCCGGGACCTCCGCGGGCAGCATCACGCTCGCGCCGACCAGCGTGGCGTTCGGCAATCAGACCGTGAACACCGCAAGCTCCGCCCAGACGATTACGCTCAGCAACGGTACTTCGAGCGCCGTGTCGATCACGAGCGTTGCGGTCAGCGGAAGTTTCTCGCAGACCAACAGCTGCGGCAGCTCGCTCGCCGCCAACGGTTCCTGCACGATCAGCGTGAAATTCACGCCGACTGCGACCGGGGCTGCCAGCGGCACCCTGACGGTGACCGACGGCGCCTCCGGCAGCCCGCAGACGGCCACGCTGAGTGGTACCGGCGTCAGCGCCGGCGGCTCGGTCAGCTTAAGTCCGGCGAGCCTGAACTTCGGCAGTCAGGAAGAGCGCACGACCAGTGCCTCGCAGACCCTCACGCTGACCAACGGCACCGCGAGCAGCGTGACCATCAGCAGCATCACCCTGAGCAGCTCGAGCTTCGGGGGAAGCACCAGCTGCGGCAGCACACTGGCGGCCAAAGGTTCGTGCACGATCTCGCTGTTCTTCAGGCCGCGCTCGGTCGGCAGCATCACCGCGACCCTGGACGTGAACGACAACGCCGCCAACAGCCCGCAAGCTGCCACCCTGAGCGGCACGGGTACGCGGCGCTGAACGAACGAGCCGCACTTTGAGTGCCAGGCCGGCTCCGCCGGGAGCCGGCCTGCTCTTGAGCGCGCAGCGAAATCGTTACCTGGGCGGCTCCGGCAGCCAGTGCACATCCTGGCTCATGTGCGTGGCGAGGTCCTCGATGCTGCCGCCCCCGCGCGACAGCACCGCGATGCTGCCCGCCCCGTCCGGCACGATGACCCCGCTCATGCCCGCCTCGTGAAACGTGCTGCGCCCGCTCACCTGTTCGTGCCGCAGGATCAGCACCGTGGCCGGGCCGCGCTCGGTCTGCACCACGAGGTGCGGCACGTAGTGCCCGCGGAAGAAGCAGCTCTGCGCATACATGATGTCGTCCGAGCTGATGTCGAGCCGCACACCCGAGCGGCGCAGCACAGAATCGATGCTCTGGGCGCTGAGGTGCTGCGCGGCCAGCCAGCTTGCGGGCTCGCCCTGCACGTGCATCACCACCTCGTGCGCGAGCGTATCGCTCGGGCGCAGCAGCCACACCGCGAGCACCGCAAACGCCGCGAGCAGCGCGCTCGCCGCCAGCGCCCACTGTCGCCACCGCGCCGGTTGCCGGCTCGGGCGCGCCAGCTCGGGCGGCTGCGCGATCGCCCGGCGGATGTTTGCATCCAGCGCACGCATCTCGTCGCGCAAGGCCCGGCAACCCGGGCATGACTTAAGGTGCTCCTCGAGCACCGGGTCGCTTGCGCCCGGGTCCGCGCCGATCAGAAGGCGTGTCTCCTCGCAGCTCACAACTGAGCCTCGCCGCCCACGACATCGGGTACGGCGGTCATGCCGCAGATGACGCGCAGCTTGTTACGCGCACGGAACAGCCGCGTCAGCACGGCGGTGTTGGACAAGGACAGCTCGCGCGCGATCTCCTCGGTGGAAAATCCACCGTGGACCTGCAGCAGGAGCGGCTCACGATACTCAAGCGGTAATCTCATGATGGCCTGACGCAGCTCAAACAGGTTGCCGCCCGGCTCCGGCCCCGGTGCGGCCTGGATTTCGACGACATCATCGAGCGACACCAGCTCGAGGCGCTTGCGCTCGTAGAGCCGGGCGTGTTCGCGACGCACGATGGTCAGGAGCCAGGGGCGTGCGGCTGCCGGGTCCTTCAGTGCATCCCGCGATCGCCAGGCCCGCAACAGCGACTCCTGCACGATGTCCTCCGCAATCGCCCGATCACGCGCCAGCCACTGCGCGAAGCGCAGCAGGTCCGGGCGCATCGACTCGAACAGTTGCATGACCGGTGTCCGCATGTCAGGTGCGGGCAGCCGTTCAGCGATAGAGGAGACCGGAGATTCGGGCTGGGAATTGCGCATGTTGGCAAAGTGCGATTATACGCACGGCGGAGCGTGCACCCGGCAATATCACCCCCGGGCGCCCGGTCTTATCGCCCAAGCTTCCTCGGCCGCAACGGGAGTACGCGTGAACTTTCTAATCCGATGGCTCATCGACTGGCCGCGGCGTGTCGCCGGGCATCTCGCCTGGCTCGCACCGCTGTTCGCCCGCATCACCGTGGGCTGGGTGTTCCTGCTGAGCGGCTGGGGCAAGCTCATGAACCTGCCGCAGGTGACCGAGAACTTCGTCGGCTGGGGCATCCCGCTGCCGCATCTGCTGGCGCCGTTGACCTCCGGGGTCGAGCTTTTCGGCGGCCTGTTCCTGCTGCTCGGGCTGCTGACACGCCTCTCAGCCGGCGCGCTCGGCGTCACCATGATCGTCGCCATCAAATCGGCCAAGTGGGCCGACGTCGACTCGCTCGAGACGCTGCTCGGCTTCGATGAAACCGAGTACCTGGCGCTGTTCCTGTGGCTCGCCATCGCCGGAGCCGGCGCGGTATCGCTCGACCACTGGCTGCAGCGCCGCTTCAGCCGTGACAACGCTCTCACCGGCTGAGCTTTGGCAGCGGCGAAGACCGATGTGACAAACCGCCCTCATCGCCGGTCTTGTGGCTGGGAAGGCCATACCGGCCACCGTTTCACACGAGGAATGCACCCATGCGATTGAAAAACACTTCCGGGGTGGCCGTTGCGACCGCCGCCGCTATGCTGTTCGGGGCCGGCTGGGTTGGCACCGCCGTAGCGGGCACCGACGCGAACATGCACTGCGCCGGCGTCAACGCCTGCAAGGGCCAGTCGGCCTGCAAGAGCGCCAACAACGCCTGTAAGGGCCAGAATTCCTGCAAGGGCAAGGGGTTCCTGGAAATGAGCAAGGCAGACTGCGCGGCCGCCAAGGACAAGATGAAGAGCGGCGACAGCAAGTAATCGTTTTCGATTCTTCGCCGCGCGCCGGTGAGCCCGGGCGCGATTTCTCCCGGTGCAACGTTCCCGGACGGAAGCGTTGCACCGGGCTCTTGCCTTAAGTGAGGCGCCTGGCCCGGGTTTCAGATCGCCGCCGGTACCCCGTCGAAAAAATCGACCAGCCCGGTCTCGAGCGAATACTCCGCACCCACCACCACCAGGCCGTCCTTGCGGATGAGCTCCTCGAGGACTTCCGATCCGTGCCGCAGGTGATCGGCCGACATGCGGATGTTGGCGCGCACCGCCTGCTGCTCGAGGCTGCGCGAATCGCGCGCCGCGCCGGGCTCGAGCAGCGCTTCCACGGCCGGACGGATGCGATCGACGATGGTCCTGAGATTGCGCGACTGCTCGCGCCAGGGGCGCGCGAGCTGCTGCAGCGTGGCATGAATGGCACCGCAGTTGGAATGTCCGAGCACGACCACCAGACGCGTGCCGAACGCCTCGGCGGCGAACTCGACACTGCCGACCTGCGAGGGCGCCACGATGTTGCCGGCGACGCGGATGACGAAAAGATCCCCGAGCCCCTGATCGAACACGATCTCCGCCGGGACGCGCGCATCCGAGCAGCCGAGAATGATGGCGAAGGGCTCCTGGCCGGCGGTCGGCAGCTGGTGCCGCCGCGCCTGAGAAGAGCTCGCGTCGAGTCCCAGTTCGCTGACGAAGCGGCGGTTGCCCTCCCGCAGAGCATCAAATGCGGCTCGCGCCGTAATCATCGTCCGTGCACCCCCGCATGCCGAGCGCGGAAATATACCCGATCGGGCGAGCCGGCAAGCGAATGTGTCTAACGCGGGCGCCGCGTGCCGCGAACGGGCTGCGCTTCGAGGGGATTCTCGGGCCAGTAGTGCTTCGGATAGCGGCCACGCAGGTCCTTGCGCACTTCGGCGTAGGTGCCGCGCCAGAAGCTCTCCAGATCGCGGGTCACCTGTACGGGCCGCTGTGCGGGTGACAGCAGCCGGAAAGTCACCGGCACGCGGCCACGGCCGAGACGCGGCGTGGCGGCAAGCCCGAACACCTCCTGCAACCTCACCGACACCAGAGGCGCGCTCTCGTCGAGATAATCGACGCGCAGCTTCGAGCCGCTCGGCATGGTCAGCTGCGCCGGGGCCCACTCGTTAAGATCGCGCTGCTGCTGATGAGTCAGCCGTGCACGCAGCGCATCACCGAGTGGCACCCTCGCCAGGTGCTCGCGGCGCGTGAGCCCATCGAGCCAGGGCGCGAGCCAGGCTTCCAGTGACTCCAGGAGTGCCTCATCGGAGGCTGCTGGCCAGGCCGGCTCGCCGCCCGCTGCGGCAGCGAGCGCGCCGCGCACGAACTCGATGCGCGCCTGAAGGTCGCGCAGGTCGCGGTTCCAGGGCAGTGCAACGATCCCAAGCTCGCGCACGCCCGCGAGCAGGGCCGCGCGCGCGCCCTCGGCCGGGAGCTGCGCCAGCGGCTTTTCCTCGAGCACGAGGGCATCCAGCTCAACCGTGCGCCGGCCTAAGACCGCCTCATCGCGTGAACTCCACTGCACCGACTCGCGAGTGCGGATCTGGTCGGCGAAGTGCTTCATGAGCTCGCCCCGGGCGAGCGGTGCTGCCAGCAGGATGCGCGCGTCGCGTTCGCGGTCGTCCAGGTCCACCGCGACGATGAATTCCTGTCGGGCCAGCGTCTGCGCTTCGGCGAATACGGCGCCGCGGCCGTTGGCGAGCGCAAAGCGTCCGGCGCCGGCATCGCGCCGGCGGCCAATGCGGTCCGGATAGGCGAAGGCGAGCAACACACCCGCATCCACCTCATCGCCAGCCGCGCCGCTGGCGCCGGAGCGCAGCTGGCGTTCGAGGTCGCGCACGCTGCTGCGTACCCGCTGCAATGCTGCGCGGTCGGCATCCGGTGCGTCGTGGTCGCCGCGCAGGACTTCCAGTCGCGTGCGGATGTCCGCATCGCGCGCGCCCGCACCGCCGCGCAGCAGGTCACGTTCCGAGAGCAGCGCCGCGAGCTGCGCCGCCAGCGGCAGGCAGTTGAGTTCCCGGGCGCGCAGCAGCATGTGTGCGAGGCGCGGGTGCACGGGAAGCCTCGACATCTGCCGCCCGTGCGGGCTGATGCGTCCCGCCTCATCGAGTGCGGCGAGACGCCGCAGCAGGTCCCGGGCGCTCGCCAGCATCGCAGCCGGCGGGGCATCGAGCCAGCGCAGCTCGCCCTCGCGTGCACCCCAGCTCGAGAGCTCAAGCGCGAGGGGAGCCAGATCCGCCTCGCTGATCTCTGCGGGGGTGAAGGCGGCAAGGCCGGCGTGCGCGCCCTCGCTCCAGGCGCGATAGCACACGCCCGCACTGGTGCGCCCGGCACGCCCCTGGCGCTGCTGCGCCGAAGCGCGCGAGATGCGCTGCGTTTCCAGGCGGCTCATGCCGGTGACCGGATCAAAACGCGCGCGCCGCATCAGTCCGGAATCCACCACCACGCGCACCCCTGGAATGGTGAGGCTGGTCTCGGCGATGTTGGTTGCAAGCACCACCTTGCGCACGCCCGCCGCGGCGGGCGCAAGCGCGGCATCCTGCGCATCGGCGGCCAGATCACCGAACAGCGGCAGCACCGCCACATCTGCCGGGAGTGAGTCGCTCAACATCGACTGCACGCGGCGGATCTCGCGCGCACCGGGCAGGAACACCAGTACGTCGCCCGGCTCTTCGCACAGCGCGCGCCCGATAAGCTGCGCGATCAGCCGCTCGGGCGGGTGCGGCGCGCGCGGCCCGGCCTGGCCTGCCGGCAGCGCCGGCAGGCCGCTGCCGGCATAGCGCGTCTCGACGGCGAAGGCCCGTCCCGGCGCACTGATGAGCGGTGCATCCTCGATCAGGCGTGCCACCGCCGCGCCATCGAGGGTTGCGGACATGACGATGACGCGCAGCTCCGGGACCAGCGTGGCGCGCGCGTCGAGACACAGCGCCAGACCCAGATCGGCCTGCAGGCTTCGCTCGTGGAACTCATCGAAGATGACGGCGGCGACACCCTCGAGCGCGGGATCATCCTGCAGCATGCGGGTCAGCACGCCCTCGGTGACCACCTCTACGCGCGTGTCGCGTGAGACGCGCGTGTCGAGCCGCATCCGGTAGCCGACGGTGCCACCCGGGCTCTCACCGATGAGGTGCGCCATGCGAGCCGCAATGGCGCGCGCGGCGAGCCGGCGCGGCTCGAGGATGATGAGCCGCTTGCCGCGCGCCCACGCTTCCTGCAGCAGTGCCAGCGGCACGACCGTGCTCTTGCCTGCCCCCGGCGGCGCCTGCAGCACGGCCGCACGCTGCTGGTTCAGGGCGGCGCGCAGCGCCGGCAGCGCCTCATCGATCGGCAGTCCGGACTTCACCAGATGTGAACGCGCTCCTCGGGCGGCAGGTAGAGCCGGTCGCCGGGGCGCACGTCGAAGGCCTGATACCACGCATCGACGTTGCGCACCACGCCGTTGACGCGGAACTGCGGCGGACTGTGCGGATTGCTCATGACCTGGGTGCGCAGCTGCTCCTCGCGCGACAGCGTGCGCCACACCTGCGCCCAGGACAGGAAGAAGCGCTGGTCGCCGGTGAGTGCGTCGAGCAGCGGCGCGCTCGCGCCGCGCAGCGAGCGGTGATAGGCCTGGTAGGACACCGAGAGGCCGCCGAGGTCACCGATATTCTCCCCGAGCGTCAGGCGGCCATTGATGTTGAGGCCGGGCAGCACCGTGTAGCCGTTGTACTGGGCCGCGAGTGCGTCGACGCGGGAGCTGAATGCCTGGGTGTCGGCGGGCAGCCACCAGCTGTGAAGCACCCCGCGCGCGTCCGACTTCGAGCCTTGGTCATCGAAGCCGTGGCCCATCTCATGCCCGATCACCCCGCCAATGCCGCCGTAGTTGACCGCCGGATCCGCATCCGGATCGAAGAACGGCGGCTGCAGGATTGCGGCGGGAAACACCACCTCGTTGAACGTCGCGTTGTAGTAGGCGTTGATGGTCTGCGGCGTCATGCCCCATTCGCCGCGATCGGTGGGCTGGCCCATGCGATCGACCTGGCGTCGCCAGTCGAACAGTGCAGCGCGCGTGGCATTACCGAACGCGTCGCCCTTCACGATCCTGAGCGCCGAATAGTCGCGCCATTTGTCCGGGTAGCCGATCTTCGGATGAAACGCCGCCAGCTTCTCGAGCGCCACCTTCTTGGTGTCGTCGCTCATCCACGGCAGCTGCGCGATGCGTGTCGCATAGGAGGCGCGCAGGTTCTCGACCAGATCGATCATCTTCTGGCGCGAAGCGGGCGGGAAATAGCGCTGCACGTACAGCTCACCGACCGCCTCGCCCAGATCGCGGTTGAGGGCTGCGACCGCGCGCTTCCAGCGCTCCTTCTGCTGCTGCTGGCCGTTTAGGGTGCGTCCGTAGAAATCGAAATTCTCTTCGTCGAAGGCGCGCGGCAGCACCTCCGAGCTGAGCGCCAGGTAGTGATAACGGAAATAGGCGCGCCAGCGCTCCACCGGCACCTTCACGAACAGCAGGGAAAGTGCCTGCACCGCATCGAGCTCGCGCACCACGAACTGCTGCTGCGACTCAAGACCGCTCTCGCTGAGCAGCGCCGTCCAGGGCAGCCCCGGAGTCAGCTGCTCGACCTCAGCGCGCGTGCGCAGGTTGTAGGTCAGGTCGCGCTCGCGGCGCTTGGCGATGGGCCAGTGAACCTGGGCGATGTGGCTCTCGATGTCGAGAACGGCCCGCGCCTCGGCGGCAGCGTCCGCATCGCCTGCCAGGGCGAGCATGCGCTCAACATGCACCTGGTACTTGGCGCGCAGCTGCGCATACACCGGGTCATCCTTCAGGTAGTAATCGCGGTCGGGCATACCCAGGCCGCTTTGCGTGATGAAGACGATGTAGCGGTCGGGGTTCTTCTGATCCGTGGTGATCGCCACGCGCAGCGGCGAGCGCAGCGCCAGATCCGGCCGGCCGATGAGCCGCGCGAGATCCTCGTGAGTTCGCGCGGCGCCGATGGCATCCAGGCCCCCCTGCGCGGGAGCGAGGCCCGCCGCCTCGATGGCGGCGGTGTCGAGGTAGGCGCGGTAATAATCGCCCACCTTCTGCGCAACGCTCCCCGCGGGGGCGTCCGCCGGCAGCGCTTCGATCAGGGCGCGCACCTGCTGCTGGGAGCGCTCCTCGAGCTCGTCGAAGGAGCCCCAGCGCGCGCGATCGGGCGGGATGTGATTGGCGTCGAGCCAGTGGCCGTTGGCATAACGATAGAAGTCATCGCCGGGCTTCACGCTCGGATCGCGCGCGCTCAGGTCCAGGCCCCACTTGCCGATCTGCGCCTGCGCAAGCTGCGGTGCAGCCGCCGGCGCCGGTCGTGGCGCGGAAGAGGAACAGCTCATCGCCAGCGCGATCACCCCTGCCAGCGCGATGCGCGCGGCAACTGGTCCGAACATGGATCGATCTCCTCAAGTCAGCGGCGCCATACCGCCCACGCGTAAATGAGCCACGCGGCGATCCAGGCGAGCCCGCCGATCGGCGTGAGTATGCCAACGAGACGCGGCGCTGCGAGGCTTAAGGCGTACAGACTGCCCGAAAACAGCACGACGCCGATCAGCAGGAGCGTTGCCGCCGCGTGCAGCAGGCTGCCGTCGAGCGTGCGCATGGTCAGTCCCACGCCGATCAGGCCGAGCGCCTGAAAGAACTGGTAGCGCACGGCCGTGTCCCAAAGCTGAAGACGCTCGGGCGAGAGGTGCGCTTTCAGCGCGTGCGCGCCGAAGGCGCCGCAAACCGTGGCGAGCGCCAGCAGCAACCCCGCGGTGGCGAGCGCCCGGGCGCTATTCACCGTGCGGGCCGAAGAACGGCTTGATCAGATCGAGCGGCAGCGGGAAGACGATGAGCTGCGTGCGCTCGTGGGCGATGTCGGCGAGCGTCTGCAGGTAGCGCAGCTGCAGCGCACTCGGCTGCTGGGCGAGCGACTTGGCCGCCTCGACCAGCTGCTGGGCGGCCTGCGCCTCGCCCTCGGCGTGGATGATCTTGGCGCGCCGCGTGCGCTCGGCTTCCGCCTGCTTCGCCATGGCGCGGATCATGCTCTCATCGAGGTCCACGTCCTTGATCTCGACCGTCGATACCTTGATGCCCCAGTTCTCGGTGGCCTGATCGAGGATGCGCTGCAGGTCGACGTTCAGCTTGTCACGCTGCGCGAGCAGATCGTCCATCTCGTGCTGGCCCACGACCGAGCGCAGCGTGGTCTGCGCGACCTGGCTGGTGGCGTCGAAGGCGTTGACGACCTGGATGATCGCCTTGCCCGGATCGACGATGCGGAAATACACCACCGCGTTCACCTTGACCGACACGTTGTCGCGCGTGATCACGTCCTGCTTGGGTACGTTGAGCACGATGACGCGCAGGTCCACCCGGCGCATGCGCTGGATGACCGGCCAGATCAGCACCAGGCCCGGCCCCTTGATCCCCGTGAAGCGTCCGAGCGAGAACACCACGGCACGTTCGTACTCGTTCAGCACGTTGAGCGCGCTGAACACCAGTACGGCAAAAATGACGACGATGGCGAGGACGAACGGCATGAATCTCTCCAGCGGGCCTAGGACGCAGCTACTGCGGGTCGACCCATAATGTTAGACCTTCCACCTTTACGATGCGCGCCTGCTCGCCTTCGCGCAGCGCGCTGCTGCTGCGCGCGTTCCATAGCTCCCCGCCGTAGCGCACGCGGCCCTTGCCGATGAAGTCGGCGACCACCTCGGCACTGGCGCCGATCATCCCCTGGGCGCCGGTGACGACCGGGTGGCGCATGGCACCGGTTGCAAGGTAGACGATGCCGGCGATCATGAGCGCACCGGCCGTGGCAATGGCTGCGATCAGCGGCCGGGCGACGTTGAGTCCCGGCACGTCGCTGTCAAACAGGATGAGCGAGCCGACGACGAAGGCAATGAGGCCGCCGATGCCGAGCGAGCCGTAGGCCGGCAGAAAGAACTCCGCGATGATCATGCCCGTGCCCACCGCCACCAGCGCAAGGCCCGCGTAGTTCACCGACAGGATCTGGAAGGCGAACAAGGCGATGAGAAGACAGATCGCGCCGACCACACCCGGCAGCACCGCGCCCGGATTGTAGCCCTCGAGCAGCAGTCCCCAGATGCCGATCACCATCAGTCCATAGGCGACGGTCGGGTTGGTGATGACGGCCAGCAGCTCGGTACGCCAGTCGGGCTTCATGTGCACGATGGCAAGATCGCGCGTCGCCAGCGTCACCGTGCGGTTCTCGACGTGCACCTCGCGCCCGTCGATGCGCGTGAGCAGGTCCGGAAGATCGCGGGCGATCACATCGATCACCTTCTGCTGCAGCGCGGCCGATGCCGACAGGCTGGCCGCTCCCCGCACCGCCTGCTCGGCCCACTCGGCGTTGCGGCCGCGCAGTTCGGCAAGACCGCGGATGTAAGCCACCGCATCGTTGACGACCTTGCGCTCCATGGCGCTGCCCGGCAGGTTCGCAGGCGGGCTCGCAGCGGGCGTATTGCCCTGGTCACTCTTGTCGGAACCCGGCTCGGCGCCCGGGCCGGCCGACGGCTTGCCGCCCGAGGGAAGCGGCAGCGGCGCTGACGCCGGCTCCTCCCCGCCGATGGACACCGGTGTGGCGGCGCCAAGGTTGGTCGCCGGTGCCATAGCGGCGATGTGGCTGGCGTAGAGAATGTAGGTTCCGGCACTGGCGGCGCGCGCGCCGGAGGGACTGACGTAGCTGACCACCGGCACCGGGGATGCGAGGATGGCGCGGATGATGTCGCGCATGGCGCTGTCGAGGCCGCCGGGGGTATCCAGCTGCAACACGACCAGACGGGCCGCGCTCTTCTGGGCGGCGGCAAGGCCGCGCACCACGTAGCGCGAGGTAGCCGGCCCGATCGCTCCGTTGATCTCCAGCACGGCCGCGGTGCCTGAGTCCGCCGGCGCCGTGGCATCATGCGCCTGAGTGCCGACATCGCTCATGGCGGGCAGCGCTCCCAGGGACAGCGCGATGACGGCGAGCCGTGCGCAGCGGGCGCGCCGTGGGGGGGTCTTCATGGCACTCACCCTACTCTTGCGCCGGCCGGATCCGCAATCGCGGCCAGCCGCGTCAGGCCAGCGCGCGCAGCCCCCGGTAACCCAGGTACAACCCGACCAGGAGGATGAGCATTCCGGACACGTAGGGCGCCTTGCGCGCGAACTCTCCGAAGCCTGCGAAGTGACGCGAGGCGTGCTTCACCCCGATCGCCGCGATGGCGCCCGAAGCGACCATGGTGAGCGCCAGCCCGATGCTGAAGCACAACACCAGAGTCGCGCCCAGGGTGAGTTTCTTCAGCTGCAGGCACAACAGCAGCACCGTGACCGAGGCCGGACAGGGGATCAGTCCCCCGGTGAGCCCGAATATCACGATCTGCCCGGTCGTCACCCGACGGTTGGCGAAGCGGTGGCGGATGTCGTTGGCGTGCGCGAGCTCGTGCGGATCCTGGTAGCCGGGAGCGATGACATCGAGCTCGCGGTAATCACTGACGGCGTGCTGGTGCGTGCGCTCGACGAACTCCAGGTCGTATTCGTGGACGTGCTGATCGTGCCCGAGACGCACTCGTGCCACGAACTCGTGGGGCTCGGGAATCTGCTGCACCGACTCGAGGTATTTGCCGTGCTTTCTGAAGGTGAACACCTCGCGACTGCCGTCGCTGCGCTCGGTCTCGAGCCGCACGTCATCGGCCGACCAGGTGGTGGCACCGCTGTCCTCGTACAGGCGAAATCTCGCTGGCACGCCACGTTCGAAGATCTGCAGCCGCAGCACGCCGTGACCGGTGTCGATGCGGCGCCCCTCATCGTGATGTGAGTGATCGTGCAGGATCTCGCCGGCCTGCCCCTGCTGCCGCGCCGTGCGCCACAGCATCCAGGCCGCCACCGCGATGATCATCACCGCGGAGATAACCTGGAAATAAGGCTCGGTGGCTTCGCTGTTCCACCGCCGCCCGAAGTACAGGCCCGACAGGGCGATGATCCACACGATGGCTGTATGCGATACGGTCGCCGCAAGAGCGAGCAGCACCGCCTGCGCGAGCGTGCCGCGGATGGCGATGATGAAGGCCGCCATCATGGTCTTGGAGTGGCCGGGCTCAAGCCCGTGCAGCGCGCCGAGCAGGACCGCGCTCGGCAGGAACAGCCAGGAATTTCCCTGTTGCAACAGGGCGGAAAACGGGGTCATCGGCCTTTCGTGGCGGGGCGGCGCGGCGCGCGCGGCAGACCGGTGTGCTGCGTGCGGAACGGCTGGCCCGCGCTCACCCGCCGCGCCGCTGCCGCCGCGCCGGTGCCCACCGGCTGGTACGCCGGCACCAGGCAGGAGCGCGCGTTGCCGATCAGGCTGGCGCGGCCCATGCGGCGCAGGGCCTCGCGCAGCAGCGGCCAGTTGTCCGGATCGTGGTAGCGCAGGAAAGCCTTGTGCAGGCGGCGCACCTTAAGGCCCTTGGGGATCAGCACCTCTTCGCTCGCGCGGGTGATGCGCTTGAGGGGATTCTTGCCCGAGTGGTACATCG